>NZ_JBIBUO010000008.1:0-427209 GCF_043079545.1 Streptomyces sp. NPDC015171 | reverse complement strand
CCGCCCGCGCGCAGCACTCGGGAGGCGGCCCGGATGACGGCGATCACGCCGAGATAGTTGGTGGCGTGCATCCGGTCCAGTGCGGCGGTGTCGGCATCCGGGTCGTGACCAGCGGTACACAGCGCAGCTTCTGGCGGGCGGTGGCCCGGGCGAGCTGGGCGGTGACCTGGAAGACGAGTTCGTCGTCCGCCTCGATCTTCTCGGCATTGGTCAGGCTGTCGTGGATCGTGCTGACGACAATGGCGACGGGACCCTGGTCCCGGTCGGCCAGAAGCGGGGCCCGGGCGTTCATCAGCACGCTCTTGCCCACACCTGTCGGCGCGTTGACGACCGTGTGCTTCCCGGCCGGCAGGTTCAGGCGGGTGGCGGGGTCACCGGAGGCGTCCTGGAGCCGGTCCATGAAGGAGACGAGCACGCCCGGCTTCCAGCCGTGGCGGCCGGGCCCGGCCGCGGCCTGGCGCCGGGCCAGGCGCAGGATCTTCTTGCGCATGACGGTCGTCGTTGCCGCGTACGGGGCGGTAATCACCCGCAGCGGCCGTACATGGGCGTCTTCTTCGGTGTCGGGGATGGTCACCACCGAGGGCGTCGATCCTCCGAACTGCCATCGACCGGGGCCGGCCACGGGCAGCGGCCCACGAGTGCTGTAGTGGTACTCCTCGGCTTCACGCACCAGCTGCCGGACCAGTTCCAGCGGCTGGTGCGCGTGCGCGGCCAGCAGATAGGTCGCCTCACGGGGCGGTACATCATCCGGAAGCCGGTAGAGGCCTCTTCCCTGAGTCGCAAAGGTTCGCGCGAGCGCCTCGAACATGGCGCGTCCGGCCAGGTCATCCGGCCGCACATGCCAATACCGGCCAGCCAGCCCTCTGACGTGTCGCGGGACCTGAGGCCAGCGCTCCCACAGGTCCACGCGGGCAGCCGCAAAAACATGTGCCTGGTCCAGCGGCACGACCACCTGACCGTCGGCGTTGCGGAAGCCGAAGTACTCCTCGGCCAGCGCCGCGGAGACGGCCAGGCGGCGCAGCTCCCAGTCCTCCGGCCTCACCTCAGCCTCCGCATGCCTTCTCGATGTCGCTGACCAGTCGGCTCACCGTGGTCACCCTGACGCCGCGGTCGCACACCTGGGCGGCGAGAAAGTGCTGCTCACTGTGTTGGTGGTCTGGCAGGACGATCGTCAGCCCCTTCCGTAGCGCGGGGCGGTTCGTGAGCGCCTTGCCGAGCGCAACGACCGACTCCCACGCCTTGGCGTCCACTCTCCAGTGCCGCGCCCGCTTGCCCGGTACCGCGACGGTGATGTGCAGGTCGTACTCGTCCGGCCGTTGCTCCCCCGGCCACATCACCAGCTCGACGTGCGGCAGGTCGACAACTGCGTCGCACAGCTGGAGTTCGAGGAGCACGGGAAGGGTGCCGTAGCGCCACACCGGCCGGCTCACGGCCAGATGATCTGAGCTGGCCGGAAGCGGCATGACCGGCACCGCCGCCTTCCCGGTCCCGGTCAGCTCGCCCGGGCCCGGCCCTCCGCTGGGCGTATGCCGGTAGTGCATGCCCCGGGCCGCGTGGGCTTCACAGCGCACGTCGAACTGCGCCCCGCACCGGAGGACCCGCATCGGCCAGCGGCAGACCGGGCACGGATACCACCAGCCGTCGACCTGACAGCACGGCCAGTCGGCCACAGTCTCGAAGAAGTCGAACCGAGGCCGGGCCGCCGGGACGGGGCGATCCGTGGCGGCTGAGGCGGGAGCAGCAGCCGCCACGATGGCCGGCCAGGTACGCGTCACGGCGGCCGAGCAGCAGTCGGGCGGCTCGGGCACCCGGTGGCGGGCCACGGTGGACGCCGAACACCGCTCCCGGGTCGAGCAGTTGATCAGCGAGGCCAGGGAGCAGCTGGTGCAGTCACACGAGTCAGCTACGCCACATCACTGCAGGAAGCTGTCGATGGGTGCCGCGTGGTATTCCGTCGCGCCCGCGGTGGTGATGCCGCTGGCTGAACCGGGCAGCCGCAGAGCACCGGCACCGCTCACGTACAGGTCGGCCGTTCCGTCACCGTCGGTGTCGCGCAGCCGTACCAGGCCACCGAACTGCTCGTCGGCCGTCAACGCACCCGGGACGCCTCGGGTGTTGCGGGCGAACCACTGGGAGCCGGCACCGGACAGGCCGCCCGCCCGCCCCTTGAAGATGTGCACGCCGCCCGCGTAGTCGTGGTCATCGATCTCCTCGCCCGGCACGCCGACTGCGAGATCCGCGTAGCCGTCGCCGTTGACGTCACCCGCCGAAATGGATGCGCCGAATTCGTCCCAGTTCCCGGGAGATCCGGTGACGCCACTGGTCGACTGAGTGAGGCGGGTGCTCCGGGACGGGCCGGCGGACGACCCGTACCAGACGCTGACTCGGCCTTTGTGCTTCGAATAGAGGGAGGTGCCGACGGCGATGTCGCCGTAGCCGTCCTTGTTGAAGTCGGCGATGACACCGTCGCCGCCGCGTTCGGAGCTGCCGCCGTTGCCGGATTCCGACTCCAGGCGAAGGCTCTTGCCCGGGGTGAGTGACCTCGCACCTCCCTTGATGAACCAGACGTCGGACGCGATGTATTCGCGGCTGACCACGTCACCGATGATCGCGAGGTCGGTTTTCTTGTCGCCGTTGACCTTGCCGGAGATCAGCGCGGTGGCGTAGAAGGACGACGTCTTGTCGAGCTTGGTCACGGTACCGGTGGTACCGGTGCGCTTGAAGGGGCCGCGATAGACGTAGGTCATGGACTCGTTGATCAGGGCCAGGTCCTGCTTGCCGTCCCCGTTGAAGTCGCCGGTCGCCAGGTCCTTGCCCATGTAGTTGTTGCGACCTGGGTTCTTGTTCGGCAGGGCCGTACCCGTGGACAGGCCGGAGGGGGACCCCCACAGGATCGTCACGGCGCCCTGAGCATGGTTCTCGCCGATCGCTGACACCGCGAGGTCGCCGTAACCGTCGCCGTCCAAATCCGCGGCGGCCCGCACCTCGCCGAACATGTCGTCGGCCTCGTCGGATCCGGGCACGCCAGGGCTCGCCTGAGTGATGCGCTGCTGCTTGGGGCCGGGCCCGGTGGCAGTGCCGAAGACCACGGTGACACCGCCGCCCCCTCTTGCGCTGAAGCTCGAGTACGCGTAGTCGCGGTACCCGTCGCCGTTGAAGTCGTCGCCGTGCCGCGCGGGCGCGGCGCTCGCTGCCGCGGTGGGCAGAGTGAGGGGGATGAGGCCCGCTACCACGAAGGTGGCGAGCGTAGCCGTTGCGCGGACGGGCATGAGTGTCGGGGCTCCTTGTGATCGCGCAGGCAGGGGGGTCAATAGGCGGGCACACGGGGTGCGTGGCCGCTGGTTCTCTGGGGCCCCACGTCGCTCGCTGAAAGTCTCCCGAGTGACGCGTGGGGTCCACCGAACAGGAGACAGGTAGTGGGGCCGAAAGGTTGCACGTTGACGCAGAATAACCTTCGCAAGTGCTCGTTCAGCAGGACCAGTTGGCTGCGGCAAGCGAGAACGGGGTGTGACTCAACTTTCGTGGTCCGTGCGCGCTCATAGATCAGCGCAGCCTTTTCGGAGCACGGGCCGGCGCGCGCACGATCGTGTCCCGGCGAGCGCAGGACTCCCGGATCACCCATCGGCTGTGCAAGCTAGCGCGGAGAGATGAAACGCTTGAGCAGTGCCTGGGCCATGACGTGACCGTAGTATTCAGCGAGCTGCATGGGAGTCTGCCTGTCGTCAGCGGGCAGTTGAGGATCTGCACCGTACGCCAGCAGAACAGCCGTGGCCGCCGTGTTCCGCGGGTATCCCGTCTGCAGATGACTGTCGCCCTCGACATCGAGGGCGTGGGTGAGCAACGTGTGCCCGAAGCACCTTTCGTTCGGATCCGTCCCGGAGGCAAGAAGAACGGTGAGTGTCTCGTATTCGCTGGTCTCCACGGCCTTGTGCGCAGGCGTCCACTGTGATTCGTCAGACGTGTCAGTGTCGGTCATCTGAGGAAGACTACGAGTCGGCTCCGGCACTTCCACCACAGGCCTTGAGCCCAACTCCGGTCAGACATAAGCCGAGTCGTAGCACGGCGGGAGCACACCGCCCAGAGACACCTCATGGTGCTGACTCGTCATGCCACCAGTTGCGGTATTCGAACAGCGATCACTCACAGAGCTTCTCGGTGGGTGTGGATCCTGCATGACTTACTCCAGGTAGAGAGCAGCCAGACGCGGCAGTCGGCGAGCCATCTCGTCTGAGTCCGAGAAGTCGAAGTTCCAGGCAGGGTCCAGCTGCGGGTAGCAGATGGTGAATGTGCCCGGCGGAAGCTGTTCACCGGTTGCCGTGACGTGCGCGTTCCATGCGATGACCAGCATGTCTTCGCCCTCCAGGTCGCTGCCGGCGGCTGCGGCGGCTTGGACTACGGGCAGTCTCGCCAGGGCGTCAGGATCAGCGGCGACGCGCTCGAAGACTTCACGGCCCTGAGCGATCAGCCAGCCGCGGAAGTAGTCGAAGCCGTCGTCAGAGCATCCGCCGTTGGCGGTGTAGGCAGCGGCCCATAGAGGGTTGGTGTAGGAATCAACCATCAGGTCCCACAGCACCTGCTCAGCGGCCACAATCTCCTCGACCGGCCGGGCGGCCAGCAGGGAGGTTGCTTCGCGGGCGATCGCTTCGCTGTCGTGTGGGTTGATCGCCCGGTCGCGGGCCTCCGCGATGAGCTCCCAGAACTGCTCCTTGTTCATGCGGGGAGCATGCCACCTCGTACTGACAGAAGGAGTTCTCGGCCGTTGGAGATCAGGCGGATTCGAGCAGTCCTGGTGGGATCAGCGCCCTCCTGCGGGACGCCGCTCACGTGCTCGCTGGACACGCCGTGCTCTACCCGGCCGAAGCCGAACTCGACGAGATCAGGGCTGAGGCGAGGGAGGAAGGCCGTCAGGAAAGTGTCGCGAACGGCGTGGTGATCGGCGTCGCCGCCGCCGCGTTCGGTGCCGTCGCCGTGAAGGCCGCGCCGCAGCATGGTGCCGTGCGCCACCCGACTCAGGTAGGCCCCCTTCGGGGTCAGGGCAGGGAGGTTCTTGGCGCCGAGCATCAGGTCGCTTCGGGTTTCGAGCGCTGGGACGGCTCCTGTCACCAAGGGCGTTGAGCCCTGGAAACTCGCCGCGCTGCCCTCGTCGCGGCGACCGTGATCCCCCGACTCCCGTCTGCGGGCCCCCGCGTGGCCCACGGCCTGGTGGACAAGGTTCTGCGAATCTCACGGTGAACACCCTCTGCCTGCACGTGATGCGTATCAGGCGTGGGACGTGGGGCTGCGCCGGAGACGAGACCCCTTATGACGCGTAATCGTGCACGCAAGCAGGCCATCCGCGCTGCGGCGGGCGAGGGGGGTACGCCCGTACGGCCCGCATGCACGCGGAAGGCTCCCGGCCCCTCCTCACCGCCGTCGACGCCCATGGTGGGTCCGCCGACGGCGCCGGGGGCGGGGCACCGGAGGTCGTGTCTCCCGGGCGGCGGGAGCGCGGCCCTCGCGGTGCAGGAAGAGTTCCAGCAGCTGCACGGTCTCCTCGAACGTATCCCGGTTCGTTCACCGCCCGCCGCATCCGGGGACGGCGGGCAGGCAGCGACTTGCGCGCACCTGCCGGCCCGACGCGGGAGCGCCCCCGGAAGGGGCACCGGTCAGTGCTGCCAGTAGTCGCGCTCGGGCAGTTCCACCCACAGGTCGGGAGGCCCGGTGAAGGGCCGCGGGTCGGCGGGGAACAGGCCCGCGTGGGCGCAGCACTCGGCGATCGCGTGAGAGCCGTAGATGTACGCGGTGAGGACCTCCTCGGGAGGCGTACCGGTGTCCGGGCCCCCGCCGGGGTGCAGGTCCCAGCCCTCGACGACACCGTCGCGCACGAGGCTGCCCTGGTTGCCGCTCTTGGGGTTGGCGTACATGCCGTAGCAGACGGTGCCGGCGGAGAGCAGGGCCTGTACGCCCGGCATCTGCGGCCCGTACCCCCAGGGCTGGGTGACGACGCAGCCGCCCGGTACGGTCGTCACCCCGACGATGCGCAGGCTGTCGTCCGTGTCGACGCCGTACGGGTCGTCCAGGAGCTCGGCGAGCAGCCCGGCGTCCGGCGGCACCGCTGCCAGGCGCCGTACGGCCTCCTGCGCGTCGATGCCGGCCACGCAGGCCAGTCCCGTGCCGTCGTAGTAGCCGACGTCGGCCAGGGCCGCGATGCGCCGCCGGCCTTCCCGCGCCACCGCGGACTCCGCCTCGCTGAGCCCCCGTTCACCCTCGGGCAGCGGAAACAGCTCCGGTGTCGGCCCGGCCAGGCTCAGCCGCCCCGGTGACCAGCCGGCCAGCACCGACCGCCACGGGTCGGCTCCCGCGGCGACGAGGACACGTGCGATCTGAGGCCGGTGCCCGACCACCGCCTCCCACAACGCGGTCGTACCGTCCTCCAGCGCGTCGACGTCGGCGACGCGCCCGGCCAGCTCCGCGACGACCTCGGGCGAGCCGAACGCCACCGCCCGGTGCAGGGGCCGTTCCCCGCACGGCAGCGCCTCCGGATCGGCGCCCTGGTCGAGCCGTCGCCTAATGTCCCGGTGGTCAAGCCAGCCCTCCCAGCAGACGCCGCCCTCCCAGCCGTCCCCCGGTCCCGTCCCCATGTCGCCTCCCACGCCCCGCCCGACGGCACCCTGCCGCACACCGACCACCCTTGCAGACGGGTCCGACAACGCCACCACCGTCACGGGGTCGCGGCGGGCCATGGACGCCGTCGCCACCGGTCTGCCTGGGTCGCGCCCTCGCCGGACACGGGTGGATGCGGGGCGGTGAGGAACTCTAAGGGCTGTGGCTGCGGGATCCCCTGCTTCGGGGGCTCGGGGCGCTCATTCCGGCCGAGGCCGTCGCCTCGGGCCTTCATCGTGCAGCCGGTCTCAGCGCTGACCAGATGAACGTGACGTACATGAGCGTCGCTCCGCTGAACCGTGACGCATAGACCGCTGCCGCGGCGGCGCGGACTACGGACCGGCGCGAGAAGACAATCAGCTGGGCGGCTGGTCCGGCTGCTGAGGGGCCATGACCTGTGCGCACAACGAGCTGCTGCGATACAGCGCCGCCAGCCGCCTGCTCCCCTTTTTGTCGAGTTCTGTCAGGTCAGGCTGGCACGAAGCGGCAGCGGTGCGGCTGGAGTTCAAACTCGATCGCGCGGTTCTCGCGAACTGGTGTGCTTGCCGTGATTGTTGGCTAAGCTGCCCGCTTACGTGCGGGGTATACCCCCGCGTCTCCAGAACGGGTAATCCGCTCATGCCCCGCCTGCTCCGCTGAGAGCCACAGGCACGGACTGCCCCACACCACCACGATCCGCATCCCTCGAAGGCCCCGTTGCCCACCGGCAACGGGGCCTTCGGCATGCCCGCACCCTGCCAGGAGATCCGCCATGACCCGTGCCCGATTCACCGACCCCGAACTGCAGGCTATCTACGTCTTCCTCGCCCCCGCCGACACCGGCGCACCGACCGACACCGCTGAAGCCATCGCGGCCCGCGAGGGCCTGGACCTGGCGGCCGACCTGGCCGCGGCACGCCGGCGCACCGCCCGGGCCGCCGCGTCCCGGCGGCGCTCGGGCCGTGAAGGGCGCCGCGAGGACCGGCGCGCTCGGCTCCGTTGGTTCGGGAAGCCGAGGAAGGCAATCGGGCCGTGCGGCCGTCGGTACGGCCCGGATAACCTGCGCGAATGAAGCGGATTCAGCGAGCGGCCGGCGCGGTCGTCGGCTCAGCGGTGGGCGACGCTCTGGGCGCCCCCTTCGAATTTGGCCCCCAGGGAGCGTTCTCTGCGCGGTTTCCCGCGCCTGGTGCCGGTGGCGAGATGTGCGGAGGTGGTGGCTGGGACCCCGGCGAGGCCACTGACGACACGCAGATGGCCGTCTTGGTCGCGGAGTCGCTGCTGGAGCGGGCCGGGCTGGATCTGCCGGACATCTTCGCCCGCTTCCAGCGGTGGGCGGCATCAGAGCCGAAGGACATCGGCTTGCAGACCGAAGACGTCCTGACCAACGGCATGCCCTGGGACCTCGCCGCCGCGATCCACTTCCAGGTCAACCAACGAGCGGCGGGAAACGGCTCCTTGATGCGGGCGTCGACCTCCGCAGTTCACTTCGCGGCCGCCGGCCAAGAAGCCACCATGGAGGCGGCCCGCCGTATCGCTGCCCTCACCCACGGGGACCGCGCGACCTGGGAAGGCACCGCGATCTTCCACGAGCTCATCCGTGTCACGTTCGAGGACATTGACCCCCTCACCGCGCTCCCGGACGTCCTGGCTCTTGTCCACCCCGACCACCGCGGCCGCTACGCCACCGTCCTCGCGCCCGACTGGCACCCCGATCAGGCGACCGAGTTCAACGGTGCCGTCTGGCCCTGTCTGGGCTCAGCCGTCTGGGCCTTGCGCACCACCGCCAGCTTCGAAGACGCGATACGCGCGGCGATCGACCTCGGCGGTGACACGGACACCGTCGCCGCGGTGACCGGAGGCCTCGCCGGGGCGTACTACGGGCTGGACGCAATCCCCGCCCGCTGGACCCAACCGCTCCGTGTCCCCCTACCAGGATTCGACGGACGGGTGCTGCACGCGCCAGATCTACTCAACCTTGCACACCGCCTCGGAGGCTGAACCGGGTGCTGTTCCGCACTCTCCACGAACTCCGGCCCTCAGCCGCAGTCACTTGACCAGTGGCTCCGCAAGGAGGACGACTCGATCTGCTTCGACATCGAATCCGAGCACCGGATGACCATGGGCACCCTCCGGGTGCATCAGCACCGGCTTACCCAACCGCCGCCCGATCTCCCGCAAGAAGCCGCAGAACAGTTCAAGTCGCTCCTGCCCCTGCAACTCGCGCAGATCAACGTCGAAATCGATCTCCTCGTCTGAGTAGAAGCGGAAGATCGCCAGCACATCAGCTCTCAGCCAGACACGCAGGCTCGGGCACTCCGTATCCGCTGGTCGAGACAGTGCAGCCTCCGCCCCGGGCAGGGGAAGCACCCTCTCTCCTTCGGAGTATTGGCACTTCCAGCCCTTCTCCACGACGAGATCCAGTACCTCCTGCCAGTCATTCCTCAAGGCATCAGGGACACTCACGTCCGGTAGCGATCCCATCAGGTCCGCATCGAAGAAGCACCTCACGTCATCCCACAGGAGATCAGCCACACCGTCATACTGCCCGGCACCCGGCCTCAAGGCAGCCCTATTTTCCCTGATCAAGGGCATAGAAGCCCTCGCAGGAAGTAGAGGCGCGGCAGTCATTCCGGCGGCAGCATTCGAGGCGTCACGGGGAGGGAGGCCACGGAGCCGCCGCGGTGGAGGGCTTCGCGCAGGTGGCATTCTCCGCTTCGAGTTCGGCGTTTCGCAGGCTCAGAGCCTGGATGTGGTTGGCGTAGGCGGCGATGGTTGCGCGCGCCTCCCGTTGCTCGGCCGCGTGTTGCGAACGCAGCGTCCGGTCGGCCTTCTTGAGGCGGGCGATGTCCGCCGTCAGGGTGTCCGTCTGCGGGCGGGGCGCGTCCGGTGTCCGGAGCAGTCCGGTGATGATCTTCGCCAGGGGTGAGCGGTAGTAGGTGGCGCGCGAGATGCCGGCTTCCGTGCACAGCGTGGAGACAGACAGAGCGCCGCTGGTGTGTTCGGGGCTGCCGGTCACGATCCGCTCGAAGGCGTGCACGACAGCCTGGTCGGTGCCCGGCCGCACGGGAGTGCCGGCGTGTTCCAGGGCGTGTCGCAGCCGCAGTGCCGAAGTGTCATTCATACGTCGGGGGTTCTGGTGGCGGTGAGTTCTGCGATGGCGTGGTCGAGTTCGGCGATGTGGGTGGTCAGCGTGGCGGTCTGGAGGCGGGACAGCCCTGCCGGGGCGTCGAGCGGGCGCTGGGCCTGGGCGCGGGCGGTGCTCAGACGGGGTAGGTGGACGCTGGATCGGCGGCCATTGGGACAGGTCAGGCACATGGTCAGCAGCGGCAAGAGGCGGCCCGCGTGCTTGGCTCGCTTTGCGCACAGAGCGGTGGAGGGCTGGTAGAAGCAGTCGTTGAGGATGCCTGGGCGAAGGGTCTTCGTCAGGTGCTGCAGCATGATGCGTAGCCGAGCGGGACTGGCGATGATGCCGGGCAGGTCGCCTAGTACTGCAACGGTGCTTGCCGTGACTGATGGTCAGGTCGGTCGTTGGTTGGTTGTGGGTGGGGACCTTTCCGATGTCAGGTTGTGGGCGCGTGAACTGGACGCGGTGCATGAGCGGTTCGTGCATCGTTTCAGCAGGTCGGAGCCGCGGGAGTCGGCGCTGGCCTATATGCGGGGACTGATCGCTCCGCTGCAGCGCAAGAACGGCTGGACTGTGGCCGAACAGGCCGGTCATGACGGTCCGGACCGGATCCAGCGAATGCTGAACCGCATCGAGTGGGACGCCGACGGGGTCCTGGACGATGTCCGTGCCTATGTGGTGGAGAAGCTCGGGGATCCCGAGGCGGTCCTGATCGTGGACGACACCGGGTTCTTGAAGAAGGGCACACGGTCGGCCGGCGTTCAGCGGCAGTACTCCGGCACGGCCGGGCGGACGGAGAACTGCCAGGTCGGCGTCTTCCTCGGCTATGCCACCGAGCGGGGCAGGACATTGATCGACCGCCGTCTGTATCTGCCCACGTCCTGGACGGACGACCGCGAACGGTGCCGCCGGGCCGGCATCAGTGACCAGACCGGTTCGGAACTCGAACGGGCCGATGTCTTCCACGTCATGGCCACGACCCGGCACGACACCGTGGTCACCCGCTGGGCGATGGACCATCCCGTCCACGACCTGTTCACCGGCCTGGCCCGGCAGAAGTGGAAGCGTCGTTCCTGCGGGGCTGGAGCCCACGGCCAGCGGGTCTACGACTGGGCCCGCGTCGAGGTGCGGCCCTGGCACCGCGAGGACCGCCGGCACTGGGTGATCGCCCGCCGCAGCGTCAGCAGGCCGGACGAGATCTGCTACTACATCGCCTACTGCCCCGCAGAAACCACCCTGGACCAGCTGATACGTGTCGCGGGCAGCCGGTGGGCCATCGAGGAATGCTTCCAGAGCGCGAAACAGGAATGCGGCCTGGACGACTACCAGGTCCGCCGCTACCCCGGCTGGCACCGCCACGTGACCCTCGCCATGGCCGCCCACGCCTGCCTCACCATCCTGCGAGCCCGCGAACTGGACACCGACAAAGCAGAAACGGATCCTCCCAGCTCATCCACCTCAGCCTCGCCGAAATCCGACGCCTGATCACCCGCCTCAGCGACCGCCGACCCACCCCCGCCGAACACATCCTGCACTGGTCGACCTGGCGCCGACGACGACAACACCAAGCCCGCACCAGTCACTACAAACGACGCGGACACAGCCCCTGACCTGGCCATCAGTCACGGCAAGCACCGTTGCAGTACTAAAGAGGGCGCAGTGGGCGTGGGAGGACATCTGCTCACCCGAGGGGAAGTTGCCGTTCCAGCACGACCACTACCTGAAAATGTGGGCGTTGACGCGACCGAGAATGCCAGCAGACTTCGTCCTGCTGGACGAGGCGCAGGACACCAACCCGGTCCTTGAGGAAATCTTCCTGGCGCAGAATGCTCAGCGCGTGTGTGTCGGGGATCCGGCACAGCAGATCTATGAATGGCGGCATGCCAAAGACATCATGAGCGGTTTCCCTGGGCAGCAGCTGGAGTTGACGCAGTCGTTCAGGTTCGGGCCGGCGATCGCTGAGGTGGCGAATCGGTGGTTGCGAGCTGCGGCGTCGACGATGCAGCTGACCGGGCATGCCGTCGGGGCCTCGGGACTGGCGCGGGTCGAGGTCCCCGATGCGGTGTTGTGCCGTGGAAACGCCGACGCGCTCGCTGAGGTGCTGCGCTTCATCGAGGAGGGCGTGCCGGTTGCGCTGGCCGGGGGCGGTAGTCCGTTGTTGAAGATCGCCGAGGCGGCGATCGATCTGCAGGCGGGCCGACGGACCTCACACCATGAGCTGTTCTTGTTCTCCGCCTGGGGCGAGGTGCAGGAGTACGCGGAGCAAGACTCCTCGGCAGCAGAGCTGAAGGCGATCGTGGAACTGGTCGACACCTACGGGCCGCAGCAGATCATCGCCGCGGTGAAGCGCATGGTCGATGAGGACCAGGCGCGGGTGGTGGTCTCGACTGTCCACAAGGCCAAGGGTCGGGAGTGGAGGCGGGTGCGGATCGGCGACGGATTCACGCCGCCAGCGGATGAGACGAAAGCACAGGGAGTGCATCCAGCAGAGGCGCGCCTGATTTACGAGGCGGTGACGCGGGCTCGCGAGGTGCTGGACACGACGGGAATCCAATGGGCTGAAGCTCAGATCCGGCACGCCTCGCGTACGGCTGTGACGAGTACTCCGGACGGCGTGCCGCTGGCCGCGCTGCCGCTGACAGGGCAGCTCCAGTACCCCCGCTCGCCGATGTCCGTCTTCCTGAACCGGCACCTGCCGCGCACCGAGCGGGTGGTCGGCGCATACCTGGAGCACTCGCGCGGACTTCCCCCTGCGGTACAGCCCATGGATGAGAGGCGCCCCGACTATGCGGCCCTTGGGCACACCATCGACTACCGCCTGCGGCTCAGCCTCGGCCGCGGCCCTGGAGACGCGGTCGCGACGGGCGTGCGGCTTCTCGGCAGCCGGCTCCCGATCGAAGGAGCTCCCGCCCCTGAGGTGCGTAGGGCCCTGCATACGGCCGGCACCCAGCTGCTCGCCCGTCTCCACAAGCACGTGGAAGGCGCGCCTGCATTGGACGAGGAGGAGCTGACCCGGCTGTGTCACGTGGCGGGGTTCTACGAGACCGTCTACCGCAATGGCATCTTCTCCCGGCGCCGGAACCTGCTCGCCCTCGCGGACGCGCACACCACCGTAGACCATTTGACCGCGGCGGTGCCGTCGTACGTCTTGGAGGACATCGCCGAACAGATGGAGCTGGCCGAGCGCCCGTTCGCACCGTTCAGGCAGTTGCCGGACAGGCAGCGGGTGTGCGGGCCGGTGTTCGCCGGCAGCGCCGACCTCGGCGGGGCCGATGCGGACTTCATCGTCGGTGGCCTGCTGATCGACTGCAAGGCCACCACGCGCCCCCACACGATCAGCCGCACTGCGGTACAGCAGCTCGCCGGGTATCTGCTCCTCGACTACGACGACGCACACGGCATCGACCGGGTAGGCCTCTACCTCTCCCGTCAGGGCGCTCTGATCACATGGAATGTGTCGGAGTTCCTCAAAGCTCTGGACGCTCGCGGTCCACTGCCCCACCTGCGCACGCTGCTGCGAGAGCACCTTCGGCAGGCACAGCGCTCGATGCCGGCGAAGAAAGCCTGACCCGGGGCCTGGCTAATTCCCTCGCTGCTCGAACACGGGAAGCTCATGTACGTGAGGTCAATGAGCACCGGCGCTGGGATTACTGATCGTTTCAGAATGAGGTTCTGAGTCGTCTCAAGCAGATGATGCTGCAGGCGAGTTGGAGTAGTCCGAGGTGGAGGTCGGCGCGTATCTCGTAGCGGATGCGGAGTCGTTTGAACTGGTGGAGCCAGGCGAAAGTCCGCTCTACCACCCACCGGGTTTTACCCAGGCCCGAGCCGTGTGGTGTGCCTCGGCGGGCGATCTTCGGCGTGATTCCCCGGGCGCGGATGAGGCGCCGGTACTTGTCGAAGTCGTAGCCGCGGTCGGCGAACAGCCGCCGGGGCCGGTGCCGTGGCCGGCCTCGCAGGCCACGAATGTGGGGAATCGCGTCGAGCAACGGCATGAGCTGAGTGACGTCGTGACGATTTCCGCTGGTCAGCGAGACAGCGAGGGGGGTTCCGTGCCGGTCGACGATGATGTGGTGCTTGCTTCCGGGACGAGCACGGTCGACCGGCGACGGTCCCGTGTGTGCCCCCCTTTGAGTGCACGTACGTGTGAGCCGTCGACCGCGGCGTCATCCATCTCCAGCAGGCCGGCCCTGCGGAGTTCCACCAGGAGGACCTCGTGCAGGCGGGGCCAGACCCCCGCCTCGGTCCAGTCCCGAAGCCGCCGCCAGGCCGTCACCCCGCTGCAGCCGACCTGATCCGCGGGAAGGTCCCGCCAGCTCACACCCTTGAGCAACACATAGACGATCCCACGAAGCGCGGCACGGTCGTCCACCGGCAAACGACCGGGATACCGGTGCCGCCGCGGCGGCCTAACCGGTAACAGTGGACCAACACGTTCCCACAAGTCATCAGGCACGAGATCAGCAGCCACACAGCAGATCCTGCCGACACACCACCCAACTCACAACCTGCTAGGCGAAGTTCATTCTGAAACCATCAGTTAGTCCTCATTGACCTCACGTTCATGAGTTCTGATTCTTGGAGCCGTTCAGGTTGCGCGGCGCAGAGGCATGACACCGTCCTCGCCGGTGCTCTTCTCGCTGAGCCGGTAGTAGCTGATGTGTGCCAGCCGCTCGGATTCCTCCAGCCATCCGGCCTCCACAACCCGGCGCCGGGTGCGGGAGAACACCGTCGGGGACATGCCGACGAGCTTGGCAAGGTTGGCGCCGGTTTCAACGACGGCGCCGGCGCGTCGGTGGGGTGCATCGCGTACAGCATGACGACCAGGCGCTGGTTGGCGGTCATGCCAGCGGTGCGGTGGAGGACATCCAGGAACTTCCGCTTGTCATCGTTGTTCACTGGGCCTCCCACCACGAAGGGGACGTGTTGTCAAAGCCGGGGATATCCGGCGGGTTGCACGACTTAATCGCTTCCCGTTGCTCGATCCCGGTCCCGTGAAAAGCGATGTACGGGCTGATCCGGTAGAGCCTGTAGTTGCCGATCCGGCCACGTTCGATCAAGATGCGCCGCTTGAGCAGTTTCCGGTTGATCTTGCCGACGGCATCGGCGGTCATCCCGACCTTCTTGGCGATGTCCGCGCCGGTCGCCCTCAACGGGGCCATGCCCTGGGGAGAGACACCGATCCACCACAGCACCTGGATGCTTGCGTCGGGACCATGGCTGTGCTCTGCACAACGAGGGGGCCGGGTGCTGCCGAAGTCCAAGGTCGATCTGTACGCGGCGATCCGCCGTGATGCGCGTCAGGGCCTGTGCTCTTCAGCGGAAGTATGGCGTCGGGTTCCTGACGGTGCAGAAGACGTTGTCGTCGGCTTGGCCGGAGCCGCGGAAGCCGCTTCTACCGAGGGCGACTCGGCTGGGTCCGTTCAAGCCGTTGATCGACGCAATGCTGCGGGCGGATCTCGACGCGCCGCGAAAGTCGTCCAGCCGCTGCCGACTCACGGGCGGGGGCAACAACTCCGGTCTCAGGTCCACAGCCGCATTATGTCCGTCCGTGCCGACACGCCCGAGCCAAGCCCTCTGGGCGCTGCCAGTTCTCATCGACATAGCCGGGCGCCTCGATCAAGAACCGCTGCCAGACCCCGGCGACATACGCTCTCCGTTCTCACCTACGAAGCCAAGACCACCGTGCCCACCTTCGAGACCTGCCCCCACTTCACCGCCGACCTCCAGCACCTCACCCCCGCCCAGCGCCGACGCTTTCGCCGCGTCATCCTGGACGTCTTCGTTCCCGACCTACGCACCGGCCGCCAGTGGCCGTGGTCTCCGCCACCGGCCACCGCGAGATCCTCGGGCTGATGGTCGGCGACAGTGAGTCGAAGCCGTTCTGGACGAAGTTCCTGCGCTCGCTGCGGGCCCGTGGCCTGGAGAATGTCCAGCTGGTGATCTCCGACAGCCACAGCGGACTGGTGGGCGCCATCCAAACCGCCTTCCTCGGCGCAGCCTGGCAAAGGTGCCGGGTTCACTTCGTCCGAGACGTCTTCAGCGTGATCGACAAGGGCCCCGGGGAGATGGTGGCGGCGACCATCCGCACCATCTTCGCGCAGACCACCGCCAAGGCCGTCCGCATCCAGCTGGACGTGGTGGCTGACATGCTCGGACGGCAGTTTCCCCGGGTCAAGGCCATGCTGCTGGACGCCGCAACGGACCTCACCGCGTTCGCGGACTGCCCTCCGGCCCACTGGAAGAAGATCTGGTCCACCAACCCGCTGGAGCGGCTGAACCGGGAGATCAAGCGGCGGGCCGACGTTGTCCAGGTTTTCCCCAACTCCGCGGCCCTGGACCGGCTGGCCGCCGCGGTCCTGGCCGAGCTCCATGACGAACGGCAGGTCTTCGACCGCCGCTACCTCTCCGAAGCCTCCATGGCCGAACCTCTCAACCCCAAACCGACTGGGGATGACCTCCGGCTTCCCTCACCGGAACCGAATCAGCTCGACCAGTGACTCCACTTGGTGGGACGTGATCGCCAGCCTCACGGACTGCCCACTCGGCAGGGCGAGGGCGAGCAGCACAAGGGGCGCGGCGGCGAGAGCACGTACCCAGGGCGCCCGGTGACCAGTGCGGCGGCCAGTGCGACGACGGCCAACATGCCCAGCCGCAGCGCGCGTTCACCGGCGCGACGCTGGAGCGGGCCGTCGCCGGCGGCCTGCCCACGGGGGCAGCCGCCGCGCTCACCGCTCTGTTCCGCGAGGCCCGCTACTCCACGCACCCGATGGACGGAAACCACCGCGACCGGGCCGCGGCCGCGCTCGCCGAGATCGCCGACGGCCTGCGCCGTCTCAGCAGACGTGCCAACACCTTCCGCCATCACGACGAAGACGACGTCCGCCGAGGCCAAGGCTGCCTGCGATGCCCGTATGAAGGCGGCGCGCAACGCCGGGGGGCGCCCGCCCACGGCATTAAGACAGCTGTCGGCGAACCGTGCTCCTCAAGCCGGGAAAGACGGTTCGGAGTCCTCGGCCACCTGTCACCTGCAGTTCAACGCCCCTTCGCCCGCTTCCTGACTCTGTCGATCAACTTGGAGTCGAAGTACGCGAACCGATCGCGGTCGGTGTCCACCGCGTCAAGGATCATCCGAGCCATCGACGCACGGCCGGTCGCATACTCCTGATAGAGTGTCAAGATCCCTTCGCGCGCCGCGATCTGGCAGTCGGTCTCGAGTTCCGGAGCACCCGCCTCGACCTCGCTCCAGTGAGACTCTCCTCCGACGCAGGAAATGAGTTCATCGAGTAGACGGATGTGCACCGCCTCCGATGTCTCCTCGCCAAGCGCCGCCACGATCATCGATGTCACCGGCACCGCCACTTCAAAAAGGAGCGACTGAATGTGGACGTGACCTTCCAGGGATGCGTCTGCCAACTCCTGCGGGGTACTGGCCATGAGCAGACTCGCGAAGGTCTCAGGGATATGCGTGCCCGTATTGCCGCATCCACAGCGCAACGAAGCCCAGTCCACACGCTGAGCCTGGATCAACGACGGCCTGACGGTCATGCCTGCACCTCTCGTGCTTTCTGCTCGCTGCTCGCTGCTCGCTGCTCAGGAACACCGTACAGACGCGTCATCTGTCGTCCCACTCACCGGGGTGCATGTACCAAGCACCCGGCTCGACATCCTCTGGAGTCAGGTAGGTCTGACAGATCCGGCAGATAGGCATCTCATCCCAGATCTCCTCTCCTCGGTCCCAGAAGAGGGCCCGCGTGAGCATCACGGGATTCGCATCACCGCCAAGGGCGTTGATGACGTTACGCTCTGCGCAGTATCCGCAGCCGGACGAAGCGACGGCTATCTCGCCGGTTTCGGCGTTGTAGCCCGCGGTCGCGGATGGTCCGTTGCGCTGCACTGGGCCGCCAAGGGTGCACGCCTCTCCCGATGCGGTTCATCGGTCGCGCTCCGGCTCAGTCGCTTGTGTATCTCCAGTGCGTCGTCGGACTGTATGAACCCTCGATCCGGTTGAGCCACGTGGTATTGGAGTGTCGCTGCTGGCAGGACGCATGCTGATCAAGCTTGCGGCGAGTAGCAGAGCTCCCCCGATGTAGAAGGGAGCGCGAAGCCCGAAGAAGTCGGCTTCAAGACCCGCGAGGGCAGCGCCGAGCGTGATTCCGCCGCCGATGACCATCTGGTAGGCCATGCCGACGCGTCCCAGTAAGTAAGCAGGGACGAGTGCCTGGCGGAGGGACACTGCGGTCACATTCCATGTCAGGTTCGCCGCTCCGTACGCAGCGATGCACGCGCCGGCGATGAGGCCCGAGGAGGCCGCGCCGGCAGCCACTGCGGTACCTGCAGTGATCGCAGCAGTCAGCCGCAGAACTCGAGGGGGTCCGTAACGGGCGTTCAGGCGAGGGGTCGCCATCGCCCCCGCTACGCCTCCGATCGCGAAGGAGGCGACCAAAAGGGCGAATCCGAGATTGGTCAGGCCCAGAGTGTGCCGGGCGTAGAGCACCAGAATGGCGATGAGACCCCCGCCTACGACGTTGGTGATCCCAGACATCAGGCAGAGGCGACGGAGCAACTGCTGCTGCCAGAGCCAGCGCACCCCCTGAGTCGTGTCGTCGAGCAACCTTCTCCAAGGGTTTGGTGTGGTTTGCGGCCGTGGACGGAAGTCGCCGCTCAGCGTCAGGGCCAGTACGGCAGCAGCTGCGAACGACACCGCATCGACGGCGAACGGAAGCGTGGCGCAGACGCCGAAGAGCAAAGCGCCCAGCGGGGTGCCGAGGAGGGTGTCGGTGATGAGGGAACCGGACTGCAGACGGGCGTTGGCGCGCGTCAGTTCCGGGGAGGCAACCAGCGTCGGCACGATGCCTGACCAGGCTCCGTTGTAGAGGGTCTGTCCAAGCCCGAGAAGGAAACCGATGCCGACCAGCAGAGGCACCGTCATCGCGTCGGCTGCTACCGCGACGGCGAGCGTCCCGACGATCACGGCTCGGGCAGCGTCGACGACCCACAGGATGCGGCGACGGTCGAAGCAGTCCGCTATGGCGCCCGAGAGGAGGCCGAACAGCAACAGGGGCAGTTGTTCGGCCACATAGACGAAGGAGACCTGGCGAGGATCAGAGGTGAGCTGAGCCGCGAGCAGCGGCAAAGCGACGAAGCGCATCCCGTCGCCGAGGCTGGAGACGGTCACCGAGCCCCACACGCGCTGGAAATCCGGCCCGAGCTTCGTGTGCTTGATGCCTCTGGACAAAAACATGAACTAGACTCTGGTTCAGGTTTTGGAGGAGTGTCAAGGAGTTCGATGGCCGAGATGCATGAGCCGCAGCAGCAACGCAGTCGAGAGAAGGTCGCCCGCATCCTTGAGGTGACAGCTGCTCTGCTGGAGACGACTTCCTACGACGATCTGGGCACCAAGCTGATCGCGGCCGAGGCCGGAGTCTCGGTCGGCGTGCTGTACCGGTACTTCGCCGACAAAGAGGCGATCGTCGCCTCGCTGGTGCGCAGTTGGCTTCAGCTGGATGTGCAGATCGCCGAACGCGTCACAGCCGAGCCGGTCCCTGAACGCTCACAGGACCTGTTGGAAAAGCTGATCACCGCGTACGCGGACCGCTTCCGCAAAGAGCCCGGCTACCGTCGGATCTGGTACCACGGACCGCGCATCGCGTCACTGCGAGCCGACACCCAGCACACCGATCGGGAGATCGCTGACCGGGTTCACCGGGCCCTCGTCCGCGGCTATGCGATGCCGGACACTGACGAATCACGCCGACGTGGTCGGCTCGCTGTCGAGGTCGCAAGCACCCTCCTCGACCTCGCCTTCCGCGACGATCCCATGGGGGACACGGAGACTCTTGCCGACGCGGCACTCATGATGGATCGCTACCTCTTCGCCCCACCAACCAGCTCGGATTGAGGCCAGCCACTGCAACGATGGTTTGTCACCAGAGCGACGTGAGCGAGCCACCGGCCTGGCCGAGGTGCTCGCGTAGGGTGGCACTTTCCGCTTCGAGTTCGGCGTTACGCAGGCTGAGAGCCTCGATGCGGTTGGAGTAGGCGGCAATGGTGGCGCGCATCTCCCGCTGCTCGGCCGCATGCTTGGAGCGCAGGGCACGATCGGCTCGCTTGAGACGGGTGATCTCGGCGGTCAGGGTGCGTCCTGCGAGCGAGGCGTGTCCGGTGCCTGCAGAAGGCCGGTGAGGGTCTGGGCCAGAGGCGAGCGGTAGCAGGTGGCACGAGAAATACCAGCCTCAATGCATAGGGCGGTGACGGTGAAACCGCCGTTGGTGCGCTCGGGACTTCCGGACATGATCCGCTCGAAGGCATACACGATTGCCTGATCGACGCCCGGACGTACAGGAACGCCGGCGTGTTCCAGGGCATGCCGCAGCCACAGTGCGGCGGGGTCACTCATGCGTCGGGGCTTCCGGTGGGGTGCGGAGTTCTGCGATGGCGTGGTCGAGTTCGGCGATGTGGGTGGTCAGCGCGGCGGTCTGGAGGCGGGACAGTCCCGCCGGGGCGTCCAGCGGGCGCTGGGCCTGGGCGCGGGCGGTGCTCAGACGGGGTAGGTGGACGCTGGATCGGCGGCCGTTGGGACAGGTCAGGCACATGGTCAGCAGCGGCAAGAGGCGGCCCGTGTGCTGGGCCCGCTTCGCGCACAGAGCGGTGGAGGGCTGGTAGAAGCAGTCGTTCAGGACGCCTGGGTGAAGGGTCTTCGTCAGGTGCTGCAGCATGGTGCGCAGCCGAGCGGGACTGGCGATGATGCCCGGCAGATCGCCCAGCTCCCGGCGGATCCGGTCGAACTCGGCGTTCACGCGGCCGGCGGCGCCGCCGCTGGCGCCGTGGCCGTCGTTCCAGTCGCGGTAGAGGTCCTCGACATAGTCCAGCTGGGCGATGGCGACCTCGGCAGCGAAGCCGGAGGCCGAGGTGCCCGCATAACCTTCGAAAAGGGCGAGTTCGGCGTGCTGGTACTGCCGGGCCCCCGCGACAACGCCGAACGGCTGGTGCGCGATGTGCCAGGCCAGGGTGCGGCGGTACTGCCGGGTGCTCAGCCGCCACGGAACAGGTTCGTCTTCCCCTTCCTCACCCTGCGATTTGTCATGAGCGGACGTGTCGTTATCTGGCGCCGGTGCGGCCATGTGAAGCGGCACGTAGGGGGTGTCCGGGGTGCTGAACAGCTCGTTGAGGTGGTCACGGAAGTCGTTCAGGCGCCTGTTGACCGACCCGAACAGGACAAGGCTGTTGCTGGTCATGCCCTTGTGGCCGAACAGGTGGGTCGGGTCGTCGTTGACAGCGGCGAGCAGCGCGACGGCCTGGTGGACAACATCGAGCACGACCCATTCGGCTTCCTCACCGGTGAGCTTGCGGCCCTTGAAGACCCTGCCGCGCAGCTTGTGGCGGATACGGCCGTCCGGACCGTCCTCGGTGAACGCGCAGTCCGGGGCCAGTTCCCGGACTACTGGCGGGAGGGAGTTATTCCGACCATGCACTATTCCCTCGCGAAGGGCTGTCCCGTTTAAGCAGGTGAGGTGGCGCTGGCGGTCGCGGTACGGTCCCTTGGTGGAGCTCTTGAACCCCGCCTGCCCGCTGCACGGACCCGGCATCGACCCCTCGTCTTTGGTCGGCAGTCGGCTCGTCGAGGTCCTGGCGTGCTGGCACACATACGACGGGCGCCCCAGCGATGCCCCAGTCGAGATGTAGCTGATCGACGATCGGGGCAGGTCAACCAACATCGCCAGCGGCACCGACTGGTGCCTCATGGTCGATTCCTCCCGGCCCGATGACGGCGTCGACATGGGCGACTGGGGCAGGATCGACGTCCTGCCCGTACGGGACGAGACACCGCTGACGCCCCACCTCGGCGAAGTTCTGCTCGGCGTCCGGCAGGAGTGGGAGCCCACAACAGGGCACGTGGCGCTTGAGCTGGACTTCCCATCGGGAAGCGTCCGCTGCGAGAGCTGGAGCGGTGACCTCCGTGTCCTGACCGTGGACCGGCCCGCGGGCCCGATAACGCCAATGCTGTGATCTTGTTGTGGCTGGTGCGATCACGGCGTCGGAGCCGTCCTGGATAGCACCGTCGCCCACAATACCGTCGGTTCGTCCGAGTCCGGCTCGGCGTGCCGGTGGCTGCCACCGCTCAGCGGGGAGTCGGCGCCACCACGGCGCCCCGCTCCAGGGCCGTCTGCTCCCAAGGAGATTGTCAGCCGTGTCCTGGGCACTGTCGTCGGGTGCTCCGATCGCCGTGAGCGCGGCGTTCACGCGTGCTGGCGCCGCCAGCGGCAACTCGTCGTCGGCGAGCAACGGCAACAGGAGCAGGAGTCGGGCCCGCGGTGTCATGCACGCCGACGGCGGCCAGGTCGGGCGTCTCGGCGATGTGCATGATGTCGCGCCAGGACAAGCCCGGCCCGTACCAGTCGCTGTCCAAGCTGGCCAGCTCCTCTGCCCGAAGCCAGCCCGCTCCGGTCAGCAGGTAGTCGACCCCGAAGTCACCTACGAGGTTCCGGTACACGACGACGGCGCTGTGACCGCCTTCGAACGGGATGCGGAACGTCGGCCAGGCCTGGTCGTCCAGAAGAACCTCGGCCAGGGCGTCGGTGTCCGCGCCGTCGTCACCGAACCACTCGGGTGCCGGCCGGGCCTCGCCCGAGACGAACCGGCACATGGCCAGGAGGTGATTGGACCAGAACCCGGCGCGTTCAAGCAGCCGCTCACCCTCGACCAACGGCCCGAAGTCGTATCCCTCGATCAGCACGGACCAGAGTCTCTCAGGTCCCACCGACCTTCCCTCGCGCCCGGTCCGTCCGCGGTAGCGGGACAGCCCTTAGAACTCCTAACGAACTAATCTTCGAAGTGGTTGGATCGCTCCGGGACCGGTGATCTGGGGGTGCGGGGTGGCTCGGCCGAAGCCGTGGGCAGTTGACGACGAGCTGTGGGCGGTGATCGAGCCGCTGTTGCCCAGGGTCGAGCGTCGGACGCGACATCCGGACCGGCTGGTGTTTCAGGGCATCCTGTTCGTGCTGCACACCGGGATCTCCTGGGAGCACCTGCCGCAGGAACTGGGCTTTGGGTCGGGCATGGCCTGCTGGCGGCGCCTGGCCGAGTGGACCGAGGCCGGTGTGTGGTCCCGACTGCACGAGGTTCTCCTTGTGACCTTGCCCCAGAGGGGGAGACGACAGTGTCTCTGTCGATTACATGAGCGGGCGGTCTGTGCTCGCTGGTCAAGGACGAAGAGGGGGAGTTCGCGTGACCGCGACCTGCGTCATTCTCGACATCGGCGGCGTGCTGGAGATCACGCCGGAAACTGGATGGGTGCAACGGTGGGAAGAGCGGCTGGAGCTGCCACTGGGCACTGTCCATGAGCGGATGCGCGACGTGTGGCGGGCTGGGAGCGTCGGGAGCATCAGCGAGCGAGAGGTGCACGAGCAGGTGGCGGTCCGTTTGGGTCTCGACGCTCCCCAGAGTGAAGCCTTCATGGCTGATCTCTGGGCGGAGTATCTGGGAACGCCGAACGAGGACCTCATCGACTATGTGCGGGGGCTGCAGGGACGCTGCAGGCTGGGCATCCTGAGCAACAGCTTCGTCGGCGCCCGCGAGCGAGAGACGACGCTGTATCACTTCGACGAAGTGGTTGAGCAGATCGTCTACTCCCACGAGATCGGCATCGAGAAGCCCGACCTGCGTGCCTTCGAGGCCGCATGCGCCAGCTTGCACGTGCGGCCGGAAAACTGCCTGTTCATCGACGATGTCGAGGTCAACGTCGAGGCCGCCCGGGCGGCAGGCATGCAAGCACACCTCTTCGAGGACAACGCCCGGGACCATCACGCGCATCGCAGCTCATCTGGACGCCGGGCCCTTGGCCCCAGATCGTGTCCCGCTCGCGTGACGTCGGCTTGGCCTGTCTTCAGCGGTTGCCGGCCAGGCGTTGAAGTGGTTGATCAGCCCGCTGCGGTCTGTTCCGATCGGGCCCGTGTGCTGGCGGGGCGGTAGGAACCGGTACGCAGAACGAACGCCGCGAGCCACACCTGTTCGCGAGCGGCGGCGAGGAGCGGTTGAAAGGTGCGCGGGGACAGGAAGCTCGCTCCACCCGTGACCGTGACCAGAAGGATCGGCTGCACTGCGCGCAGGAGAGCGGGGGTGGGCGGAGCCGCTTCGAGGTTCTCGGCGAAGCCCTCGTCCAGCAGACCGACGGCGAGAGCGTAGGAGATGGCGTTCGCAGCGATGTCGAGCCCGATCACCCGGTGCCCGTCGGGACGTCGATGGGCCGCGTAATAGGCACGGTCCCACTCGATCAGCTCCGCTGTCGTGAGCGCTGCGGCCTGCAGGGACGTGTAGTGGGCATACAGGTCCTCCAGGGTGAGGTCGTGGTTGAGAAGGACCGCGTTGATCCCGTACGAGCAGCAGACGTCCAGCACAGGGACCGGGGCGGTGGCGCGGGCGGCGGCCATGCGTCGGAACACCTATTGCGCATGGTGAGGTGTCTGATAGTCCCAGCGGCCCAGCTGGCGGAAGAAGTGCCTCGGGTCCGGCTGGTTGTACACCTCGTCGAATGACGTCATCTCCTTCTGGTTCTGGTCCGTCTGGCCGCCGGCGGCCGAATCTCCCGGTGCGGCGCTTTCCAGGTTTCCTTGGCCGTGGTGCCGCGCATGAGCCATCGCAGTGTCCCTTCCCTGGCTGAGGCCGCCCTGCATCCCGGCAAGGAGTACCGCTTGGCCGAGGAGCCGGGAAGGGTGCATCCACCAATCCAGCCATCAACTCACGTCACGTCAGGAGCGCCCGAACTGAAGCCCTCATGGGCCGGGCACCGGCCGGCTCGCCCCGTTCCGCTAATGGCAGGGGTAGCGGTCGGCTCCAGTCACCGGGCGGCGCTCCAGATGTGGAGCAAAACGGCGTGTTGGACGCGGCCCGGCAGACCGCCGACCCGGGATACCTGGTGTTCCCCTTCGGCATCCGCCCCGTAACCGCGGTCCGCTACGTCGAGGCCGCCCACACCGACAAGGCGCTTCCCCACATCCGCTGATCTTCGCCGCATATGGAGCGGAATGGGGCCCGGCGCTTCGCGATGGACCCTGGGAGGGTGGCCTTGTACGCGAGAAAGGGAGTCGTTTGTCGATGAGCGCGGCAGGTGCCCCGTCGATGTTCACGAATTCGGGCTCTGGCTCAACTTCCGTGCAACGAATGCGAAGAGTTAGATGCCTGCCGTTTCATGTTGCCTTTGCCGATGGCGGCTGCCCCTGCTGGGCCTGTCGGATGCGCTGGGCAAACATGCGGGTGACAGAGTTAAGAACCTTGGGATCGGCTGCGGCTGGACCGTCTGTGTTGATGTTCACGTAGGCAAAAACTGAGCCCAGGCGGAGGGTGATCGAAGTGCTGCAATGGATCTTGCCGATGCAGTAGGAGGCCGTGAACGCAGCGTCGACGTCCGGGATCTGCGCGGGCCCAACTTGGGCGCTTGCCATCTGAGACTTGCTCTCCGTGTACCGGCCGATGGCCTGAGACCGGGTCCGGAAAGATTGGAGACCGAATCCAACAGTGCCTTCGAGGTCAGTCGCAGCGTAACCCTGGGTGCCGTAAGCCAAGGTACCGCCGTCTTCGGGGTTGGCGCCGTGGAGACGGAGCGTGCCAGATTTCTCCCAACCCGGGGGCACGTCGCCCGAGTCCGGTAACACCGCTTGTACTTGATCTTCGCCCAGGGCTCTGACGACTTGAGACGAAGGCGCATCGCTCTGGGTGGGGCTGTGCTGTTCAGCGCCGGTCCCGGTCGTGCACCCGAAAAGGAACGAAATTGCCCCAATCGCGCATAGGTCCTGAACTGTCCCTTTGGCGCGCATCACGTTCCCCCCTCTACGGCAAGCGATCAAGCCCGACGATCATATGGGCCCCGGAGTGATACGCACACATCACAGTCGTGGGATCACAGCTGCTCGTCACGACAACAGGACCCTCTTCCGGAGGAGCTGGAACCCTGCGCGACCGAACATCTGGCGCTTGAGCATCTTGATCCGGTTGACATGTCCTTCGATGACACCTGAGTTCCAGGGCAGGGTGAGACCGGCGATGACGGCGTCGCGGTCTCGGTCGATGCCGGCGGCGAGGGTGTGGAGGCTCGGCAGGTCGTCCTGCCGGACAGCGTCGAGCCAGCCCGGGAGGCGCTCGCCCTGGCGCTCGGTGAGCATGACTGCGAAGGACCGGACGTGGCGGGTGAGAGCGTCGAGTTCGGGGCAGTTGGTCCGGACGGCCTTGAGCTGGAGCTGCTCGGGCTCGGCGAGGGTGTCCGGGTGTCGGAGGATCCATCCGGCGACGGCGCGGGGTGAGGGTGGCCGGACGGTCACCGGTCGTGGTGAGGTGCGCTTCTCGCGCAGGTAGGCGCGAACGCGCTGGTAACTGCCCTTGTAGCCGAGCGGCACGATCTCCTCCCACAGCTTCCACGCGTTGGTGGAGCCCTCGTTCCAGCGGTCATCCAGGTAGGGCTTGTAGTCGTCGAGGACCGAGGACCGGTTTTGCCACTGGCCGGTGAACAGGTCTTCCGGCTTCGCGGCGTCGGCGAACCGTTTGACGGTGTGCCAGGCCATGCCGAGCTGCCGCTGGACCGAGCGCAGGCTGTGTCCTGCCTCCAGCAGGGCGTGGACGGCTGCGTGCCGGGCCCGGGTTCGGTCGGCGAAGCGGTGACCTGTTGGCCATGGCGACGCGGACGGGTCCGGGGCCGGTGCGGGGGCGGTCTCGGGGTCGGGCTGAGGCGCTGCGGGCCTCAGGACACGCAGGCAGCGGCGGTGCTGGGCGACACTCCGCTCGGCGGCCTCGCTCAGGTTATGCCAGAGATGCCACCTGTCGGCGACCTGCACCGCCTGCGGTGCTCCGGCAGCGGCGCCTTCGGCGAAGAACGGTGCGCGGTCCCGGCAGACGACCTCGACACCAGGTCGCTGGGCTAGCCAGGCGGCCAGACTTGATGCCTCCCGGTCCGGTAGCAGATCGATCGGCCGACGGGTTTCGACGTCCACCAGCACGGTGCCGTAGTGGCGGCCCTTGCGGGTGGCGTACTCATCGACGCCGACCACCCGCGGCGCGGGCACCTCCGGCTCGGGCAGGGCATCGACCAGGCGCATTACCGTGCTCCGGCTGACGGACATGCCGAGGACGGCGGCCAGCCGGGCGCCGGCTCGTCCGGCCAGGGCAAGACCGACCGCGGCCAGAGCGGAGCGCAGCCGCTCGGTGCGCTGACCGTACCTGCGGGTGAGGCCGGGTATCTGTTCCACGAAGGTCCGCCGAGCGCACACAGTGTCGCGGCAGCGGAACCGCCGAACCCGTAACCGGAGCACGACCCTTCGTCCGGCGCTCGGTACGTCAGCAGGAAACCTCAGGTAGGAGCTGTGCACCCGGGTCGACCAGGCTCCGCACCCCGGGCAGGCGGCACCGACCCTCGTGCACTGCACGTCAACGCGCACTACCTCGATATTCACGTCTACCGACAGCACCTCGATGTCCGCGACCGAGGGGAACAACAGCTCCTTCAGCCGGAGCACGACTTCTTCCACGGCCCGGACTTTCAGCCCAGCCACCCTAGTGGCGGCTAATTTGCGGGCGACTTCCGACGCTGTCCAGAGACGCCCGGACGTCACTCAGAGTGGCCGCTGCACGGAAGTTGAGCCAGAGCCCGAATTCGGGAGGCAGCCGCCCCTGACCCGATGGGTACATGTGTGCCCGGACTCCAGCGGCCGAGCATCGTGACCCGTTCGGCCGACATCGCCACCGGCTACGACCGGGTCGGCGGCTGCACGCTCAGCCAGGCGTACTACCAGCTCGTCCCGGAAAGGCTGATCCCGCGCCCCGCACCCCGCACCGGCGTCTGTCCTCTCGGGTCCGCCCGGGTCCGCCGGGAGGAACGGTTCTCCGATCTCATCGACCCATCGACCCGTTGCGCGAGACCCATGTCTCGCCAACCCTGGCCGGACGCCGCTCCGTTCCTCCGGTCGAGCCCGGCTGGTGGGCACTGGACGGGACTGCCGGAGTTCGGGTGATGCAGGGGCCAGATCCGACCGGCCTGGCCCCTGCCTTTCGCGTGTCCGGGGACTGCAGGCCGCCGACCTTCGCCGGGAGCTTCTCGGGCACGGCGGCGATGTCGTCGGGCTTGTCCGGGTCGATGAACTCGACCGGGTGCTGGAGCCGGAACATGCCCCCCTCGGGGGGGGGTACTGGGTGAGCTTGCCGATCAGCATCGGCGCCCCGTCCTTCGGGATCAACATGAGCGGCTTGCTGCCGGGCCGTTCGATCGTCAGGGAGCGGTCCAGGTACAGGGAGCAGTCGTACTTGGGCGGGAACTTCTCGATCAGCGTCAAGCGGGACTTCGGAGCGACGTCGGTGTCGAGCTGTTCGAACGTCACGGTGCCACCTCGCTCCTCGCTGGGAATCTCCGCCGTGTACCTGAAGCCGACCAGTCGCAGGAGCACGCTGTTGGCCGGGGCGTCCGGGCTGCGACGCGTGGCTGTCGAGGGTCGCGTTGAAGCCCCAGAACGGCTCCGTCGATGCCCGACTGGTCGGACAGTTCACCGGTAGGACCCGGTAACCGCGACCACACGAAGCTTCGACAGCAGGGCCTCCTCCCCTTCGCTGGACACGACATCCGCGAGCCACCAAGAAGCCCCTCTCCCACACATCCGCACCGTCCGATCCCAACCAGACCCTGCTCGAATCCACCGACCACCCGAGCGGGCAGAGAACAGCCGGTCAGCCCTGTTGTATTTGTGCCGGTGACGGACATGTAACGGCAGGCGCTACGGAAGGAAGCCATGCCCATCGACACCGAAGCCCAGTTCACGGACGTGTACCGGGCTCACTACGAGGACGTACTGCGGTTCGTGCGCCGTCGTGCCCACCCGATGAACGTCGACGACATCGTGGGAGAGACGTTCCTCGCTGCGTGGCGCCGTCGACGTGAGCTTCCCGAGAACCCACGCCCGTGGCTGTTCGGCACGGCACGCAACGTGATGCTGAACGCGGACCGCGGCATGCGCCGGCAGTCCGCACTCGTGGTGCACATCCAGCAAGCCGCGTCTGCCGGTTGCCACGGAACGGCTGGCGAGACGACGGACCAGGTGGACAGCCGTATAGACCTCGTCGCCGCCTGGCAGTCCCTCATCCCGGTCGACCAGGAAGTCCTCGCGCTGCACGTCTGGGAGGGCCTGGACGCCCGGGACGCCGCTGCCGTACTCGGCTGCACCCGCGCCGCTTACGCCATGCGCCTGACCCGCGCCAAGCGGCGCCTTGCCCGTCTCCTCAACCCCGCCGCGCCCGCCTCGCCCGCCTTCTCCCTGACGAACTGACAGGAGCCCTCATGAAGCACGAACTGCTCCTCCGCCTCGCGGAGTCCGACGCCGCGCCGCGCACCGAACTCTCCGCCGCCGAAGTGGACCGCAAGGAGCGGCTGCTGCAGACCGTTCTGAGCGACACCGAGCAGCCCGGTCGCTCGATCGCCGCCGCGTTCCGCCGCCCGCTCGTGCGACGCGTTGCGTTCACGATGGCCGGCGCCCTCGCCGCGAGCGCCGCCCTGTTGGTCGTGCCGGCCGATCCGCCCGGGCAGGAAGGCTCCGGACCGCTGACGGCACCGGAAGTGGCGACCTGGACCGGCACCGCCGGCGACTTGAACGATGCCGACGGGACCGGTCACGCCGCTCTGGGCTGGTGCCTCGACAAGTGGGAGTGGGCGCCCGGGGAAGGAGGGGGCGGCGATCTCACCAACGTGGACATCCGCGGAAGCATCGCATCCATGATCGTCACGCGGTACAGCCACACGGCCTACTGCCTGGCCGGTTCGGACGGCTCCGGCGTCGCGGTGGCCATCGGTCCGGCGGTCGAGGTACCTGCGGACGGCATCACCGTGGACGCGCAGGGCGCCCGGGGCAGCGGCGCGGCTCGGTTTCACTACGCAGTCGGCTCCATGGGCTCCGGCGTGAAGGAGATCACCGTGCGCGACCACGGGCGCACCGTCCACGCCACCGTGCGGCACATCCGCTCGCTGTACTACGGCCGGTGGACCGCCTGGTGGCCGGACAGCGACTCCGACAACGCGTTGACCGGCACCCTCACCCTCACCCTCGACGACGGCACGACACGGACCGTCAACGCAGACTCGCTCATGAAATAGTCACGGCTCAGGGCCGGTGTCCAGAGTGCACCTCGCGCTGCGCCCGGCAGTGCGATCTCCACCGCTCGGGCAACTTGCGTGCGCTGTGCCGACCGGGGCGTCGGCAATCCGGGCCGAGATCCTACGGGCGTGCGGCTCACCGAGGGCCGCTGGAAGCCCGCCGCGGAGGGATCCTGGAGCCGCTGCGACGCGGCGACCTGCGCGTCACGGTCGTAAGTACGCCGCTCCGCCGCAGGACGAACGAGCCGACCGGGAGACACCCGCAGGGTTCTCCTCGGTCGACGTCACCACCTGGTCCGCGGACTCCGCCCTCTCCCGGCCCGCGCGGAACCCGTCATGGGGATGTGCGGGCTGACGGGACGCACATCAAGGGCGCGCACGCCGCGGGTCTCCCCCTCAAGCAGTGTGTACGGATCAATCGCGACCGGTCGTTTGCGGTCGGACCCAGTCGCCGACCGACCTGTGCAGTGTGTGCCGGGCTTTCGCTGACGGAAAAGCATCTGGCCGTCCGTCACATTCAGCGAGAGTTTCGCCACGCTCGGTAATGATCGCGGGCGTCGGGTGCGCGGCGCCACTGACCTGTGAGGCCACAGGGTTGACGGAGATTCAGCATCTGGCGAAGGTCTACAGCGACCGTGCCTACCTGCACACCACGACCGTGCGGCATCAAGGCAGCACGGTGGCGTTCGCGATGGACGACAGCGGCCCCGGCGGTCGCCGAGTACGCCGACATGCGGTACGGCGCCCGCGGCGAGGCGTTCGGCGTCCTCAAGCGCGCCTACAGCTACCTGCGCGACGGGCGCTGGCACTTGGTCACCGGTTACAAGGTCGGCGAGCTCGCCAGCGAGTGGGTCAGCCAGATCCAGTTCGACCCGCAACTCGTCGGCTATGTGGAGGGCGCCCCGCCCGTCCCCTCGGAGAACCTCACCGCCGGGCTCACCGACCCGAGCAGCGGCACCTTCGAAGGCGCCTCCAGTGTCCAGCTCACCGAGGCCGAAGAGGTGGTCCGCTCGCTCTCCTGCGCCAAGGAGCGCAGCGTGGACGCCGCCTTCGGCTTCGCGCTCTCCAACGAGGTCGATGTCGACGTCTGGATGATCACGGCCCCGCTCGGTTTCGGCATCGCCAAGGCCATCGCCAAGGCCATCGCCAAGGGCGGCGTCTCCGCGAGCGTGCGCGGGAACCTGGAGTTCTCCAACAGCTGGGCCGAGGAGACCGCCGTCTCCCAGGGCGAGAACACCGCCCGCACCACCAAGGTCGTCCTCACCGGCAACTGGGAGGACCCGGCCAGACTCCTCAACCCCGCCACCGGACGCCGCTACGTCCCGGCCAACACCGGCTTCGCCGTCGTTCAGTCGCAGACCGCCGACGTGTTCGCCCTGCGCCTGGCACACAGCGGGGCCCTGGTGGCGTACCGCATCCAGCCCAACCCGGACATCCCCAAGGACTGGAACGTCATCCCGTTCCCGATCAACCCCCGCTACACCAAGCAGGGCACCCTGGACGGCACCGTCGGCTTCGACCAGCGCGGGACGGTCGCCGTCCCCGACTACCAGGGCGCCCGTGACCGCGGCGAGTACAGCTACTTCAAGCCCCGCGAGGCGTACGCGCTCAAGCGCCGCATCCAGCGCGACCGGCAGCGCCTGCACAGCTTCTAGGACACCGTCTCCACCGAGACCCATGCCCCCGACCCCACCGCTCAGCGGGCCGGCCGGGTGCTCGGCGGCGCGCTCGGCACCGAGGCAGTTCCCGCGCGGCAGCGGGAGACCACGGACAGCGCCACCGGTCAGGGCTTCTCCCGCCGCGACCTGGTCAACACCTACGTCTGGACGGCCGCCGGCGGCTTCTTCGCCGAGACCACCGAGACCACCGACGTGGTCAGCGAGACCACCGCCGGCTCCTACTCGCTGTCCGGTTCGGTCGGCACCTCGCTCGGCACCTCCTTCCAGATCGCCGGCATCGGCATCGGCGCCCAGCTGGACGCCTCGGCCGGCGGCGGCATGACCGCCACCCGGGCCCGCGGCAAGGAGGCCACCGGCTCGTTCGGACTGGACGTCGAGGTCGCCCCCGCCACCAACCTCCAGCGCTACGACCAGGACCGCAAGCCCGTCTTCGACCAGGACAGACAACCCGTCAGGGTCCCCGGAAAGGTCGACGCCTACCGCTTCCTCAGCTTCTACCTCGGCGAGGACAGCGAGCACTTCGACACCTTCTTCCACAAGGTCGTCGATCCCGTCTGGCTCGCCAACGGCAACGACCCCAACGCGGCCGCCCTGCGCCAGGCCCGCCAGGCAGACCGCAAACCCCCGTGCTGGCGGGTACTGCACCGCGTCACCTTCGTCAGCCGCGTCCTGCCCGCCGTCCCGCCGGCCGGTGCGCCGCCGCTGGAGAAGGCCATGCGCCAGATCGACGTGGAGAGCAACTACGAACTCATCCGCCGCCTCGACCCGTACGTGAAGGGCGCCGCCACCAGCCTGCCCGAACTGGCCGAGGCCACCCGCTCCGCCCTCGCCGCCCACATGCCCGACCTGCTGCCGCACACAGCCGACGTGACCGGCTTCCTCGCGCAGTACTACGGAGTGGACGCCTGACCACCCGGTGGGGGCGGCATCCGGGGCACACCCCACCCGCACACCGCCCCCCACCGGGCCGTCCACCATATCGGCGGAACCCGCCGCACCACGGCCCCCACCACCGGCGTACGAGGTCGCGGTGTTGCTGGCCACGAAACCGTCGCCGCCTTTGCCCGTGGGGTCGCTGATACTCCTGTGGACCTCCAGTGTTCCGCGCCCCGCCGGTGATTCGGCGTCGGATTTCAGTGCACTGCCATACCACCGGAACCTGGCCGTCCACGCACGTCCGCCGCGGGCATCTGGGTGCATCCGAGCCGGCTCCGCCCAGCCATCAGCGGTTTCACCGGGGCCTGCTCAGGCGCACGCCCCGGCACAAGCGAGAGCAGACCACCCAGGTTCGACAAGGCCGACTACGAAGGGCGCCACGCGGTGAAGTGCGGGATCAACCGGCTGAAACGCCATCGGGCCGTGGCCACGCGGTATGACAAGCTCGCCCTCCATCACAAGGCGACCAGCGCTCTTCCCGGCTCCGGCTGATCCTCCGGGGACTCATCGGGGACTCTTCGGGTCGGACGCGGGTCACGGACTACCCGGGCCGTCGGGCTCGGCCACCACTCGAAAGCGTTCGGCGACGACGAGAGTGGCATCGTCAATGACGGGGGTGCGCCCCAGGAACTCGCACACGCCATCGCTCCGGAAGAACTCTTCGTGGGCCCTCCGCCACTGTGCAACGTCGGCGTAGCCGCGCCCCTCGGCGCGTGCGAAGTCGTCGTCGATCTCCTTCATGGGAACGACCCGTACGTCAATGAGCTCGATCGTGACGGTCGGACGACCCTCGGAATCGAGCACCGAGAAGCGCTGACCGGTCTGCGGCACCGCCTCTCCGGCGTGCTCATAGATCTCCAGGAGGCCCGTGAGCGCGGTCTTCTGACCGCTCAGGATCGCCGCCACACCACGGTCGCGTTCAGGACCAGGAAAGGCGAGTTCAAGCGTAGGAAGGTCCGTATGTCCCATCAGAAGATGGTACGAAGCCCGATCGCCTTGATCAACGGTGCTCGCGCCGCCGGCCCCCGAGACCCGCACCAAGCCCCTTCATGACATGCCCTTGAGTCAGTACCAGGGCTCGCGGCGCGGGAGCCGGCGCAGCGGCAAGGAGGAGAACCTGCTCCTTCCTAGACGCGGTGCTCTGCGCCTCGGTAGTCCTATGCCTCCTTGGCGGGGAGGCCCTGGGACATGGTGCCGTTGTCGGGTTCGAAGAGGCACACCTCGCCGGCCTCGGCCGGTCGGGTCAGAACCGCCTCGATGTTGCAGCTCAGGCCGGCGGCCGCCAGCAGTGCAGTCGAGGCGCTCACCAGGCTGCTGTTCCTCTGCCTCGCTGGTCGAGGTAGGACTTGTAGACATCGAGATGGGTGAGGCAGCGTTGCCGTCGAACGGTGAACAACTGCTCCAGCTCGGCGGCCCGGGAGAGGCGGACGGCCGGCTGGCGGACAGAGTGAGCCGGGGGGGCAGGCTCGTAGACCCCCGCTCAGCAGCGGCGCACCGGCCCGGCCACCGGTGGGTACTGCCCCGTCCCGGCCATGGAGCGCACAGCCGTCCGCCCTTCGACCTGCGGGGGCGAGTGACAGCGTCTATGTTGGCGGTGCGATGCGGAGAGGGCCGCGCTCTCCGCTCCGAACTCTTGGTCGTGCCGTTCGCGCCAGTCGTGTGCCGTGCCGAACGATCACGCACCGTATGGCCTCTCCCCCTACCCTCCCCTGCGTTCCGGGCTCGCCCTAGGTGACCAGCGAAGGACTGTGCAGATGAGCGAAACGAACCCGCTGAAGCGAGCTGTGGGCAAAGCAGTGGACGCCCTTCAGAACGACGGCCCGGCTCCGCAGGAGGCCATCCCCGGCAAGCCGGGCGCCGAGACACCGTCACTGGCGGAACCGACCCAGTACCGGGATCCGCTGCCCGCGAAACCTGACCAGACAGGGCCGGCCACCGTCTCGCCGACCGGCCAGCCCACCGGCGCGGACCAAGCCCGGATGGCGCAGAGCGGCAGCTATCTGACCAACGCGCAGGGCACCCGCCTGTACGACACCGACCACTCCCTCAAGGCCGGCCCCCGCGGACCCGTGCTCCTGCAGGACCATCACCTGCGGGAAAAGGTCATGCACTTCGACCACGAGCGCATCCCCGAGCGCGTGGTCCACGCCCGCGGCGCCGCGGCACACGGGGTGTTCCGCAGCTACGGCACGGCGGCGAACGTGACCAAGGCCGCCTTCCTCGCCGAGGACGTCGAAACACCCGTCTTCGTGCGCTTCTCCACCGTGCTGGGCTCCCGCGGCTCCGCCGACACGGTCCGGGACACCCGTGGTTTCGCGACCAAGTTCTACACCAGCGAGGGCGTCTTCGACCTGGTCGGCAACAACATCCCGGTCTTCTTCATCCAGGACGCGATCAAGTTCCCGGACGTCATCCACGCCGGCAAACCGCACCCCGACCGCGAGATCCCCCAGGCCCAGAGTGCGCACGACACCTTCTGGGACTTCGTCACCCTGCACACCGAGGCCACTCACCACACCTTGTGGAACATGTCCGACCGGGGCATCCCCCGCTCGTACCGGACCATGGAAGGTTTCGGTGTCCACACCTTCCGTCTGGTCGACGCCGACGGCGGCACCACGCTGGTGAAGTTCCACTGGAAGCCGAAGCTGGGCGTGCACTCCCTGGTGTGGGAGGAGGCCCAGATCGCGAGCGGGGTCGACCCGGACTTCCACCGCCGCGACCTGGCCGACGCCATCGAGTCCGGCGCCTACCCCGAATGGGAGTTCGGCATCCAGACCTTCCCCGACACCCCCGACCAGACCTTCGAAGGCATCGACCTCCTCGACCCGACGAACATCGTTCCCGAGGAGCTCGCCCCCGTACAACCGATCGGGCTGCTCACCCTGGACCGGAACCCCTCCAACTTCTTCGCCGAGACCGAGCAGGTCGCGTTCCATGTCGGCCATCTCGTCCCCGGCATCGACATCACCGACGACCCCCTGCTGGCGGGCCGGCTCTTCTCCTATCTGGACACCCAGATCACCCGCCTGGGCGGCCCCAACTTCCCGCAGCTGCCCATCAACCGGCCCCACGCCCCCGTCAACGACATGCTGCGCGACGGCATGCACCAGACGGCCGTGCATCGCGGCGTGGCCCCGTACCGCCCCAACTCCCTCGACGGCGGTTGTCCCTTCACGGCCGGCCCGGACCAGGGGGCGTACATCGAGGCACCCGTCCGAGTGCCGGAGGCGACGAAGGTCCGCGAGGCACCCGAGACGTTCGCCGACCACTTCAGCCAACCGCGACGGTTCTGGCTCAGCATGAGCCCCGTGGAGCGCGACCACATCATCGGCGCCTACACCTTCGAGCTGGCCAAATGCTACGAACAGACGATCCGCGAGCGGGCCTTGCAGGTGCTTGCCAACATCGATCCCAAGCTGTGCTCCGGTGTCGCCGCCGGCCTCGGCCTGCCCGCGCCCGACCCCACCGTGCCCTTGGCCGACGTCGCGCCCAGCCCTGCCCTCTCCCAGGTAGGACGTACCTGGCCCACCGACGGGCGGAACATCGGAATCATCACGGGCCCCGACGGGGACCTCGAGGGCGTGGAAGCCGTACGCCAGGAGGTACTCAATAGCCGCATGGTCCCGCTCGTCATCGCGCCCGCCGCCGGCACGCTCGGCGAGGGCGGGCGGGCACTGGCCGTCCAGCGGACCTACGCCACCGCACGCTCCGTGGAGTTCGACGCCATCCTGGTGGCGGGCGCCCCCGGAGCCGGCGCCGACACCTCTGGTGCCCGCGACGCCAAAGCCGCGCTCCCCGCCTCCGGGCAAGCGGCGCTTGACCCGCGGGTAGGACTGCTGCTGGCGGAGGCGTTCCGGCACGGCAAGGCCATCGGCGCGACGGAGGGCGGCGAGGCCGCACTGGAAGCGGCCGGCATTCCGCTCGACGCCCCCGGCGTCGTCACCGCTGACGGTGCCGCCGACGCCCTGCGTCACCTCGTTGAATTGCTCGGCACTCACCGGGTCTGGGAACGCTTCCCGTCCGAGGCCTGAACACGTCGGCACCCGTGCACCCGGACGCCAGGCGCCGGGTGCCGAGGGCGTCTGCGACGGGGGCGTCAACGCAGGCAGACGCCGTCGCGCGTCGACTCGGGCTCGCCATGCCAGCACGGCACCACCGCGGTCCAGCCCCGGTCGCGGTCGTCGTGCCCAAGGCTCCGAGCCGAACATGAACATGCCGACGGCCGACGTCGGGCCAGACTCGGGGCCCTGCTCGCGCTCTCCGACTCACCCGACCTGGACCGGCCCTGCTGATCGTGGGCGCCGCTCCGCGCCCCGGCCAGGAACGTGCACCTGACCGCGCCCGTCAGGGTCCCCCGGCCCATTCCGGCGGACCACCGCCTCAAGGGGCTCTTGGACCAGCTCCCGGCATCAAGGACAAGCTCGCTCTCGCCCTGATGGCTGTCTACGACGCCCGCCCCAAACAGGTCGCCGAGATCCGGCTCGACGACTTCAACCGCTCCACCGGGTGCCTGCGGATCCGCAGACCAAGCCGGCTCGACCACGATCACAGGCGGTCACCGGCGAGGTCTCCACCCCATCAGTACTCAGCTCACGCACGCCGACGACGAAGACGCCACCACGCGCCTCCGCACAGCTCTGCGCGACCTGGCCGACCAGGCCGCCGACCTGCGCGACGGCCCTCACGTCGTGGTCCCCTCCCCTGCCGATCTGCGGATGGAGCAGGGCTGCCTGCCCCACGAGGCGTACTTCGCGCGAGGCGAGCAGATCTCCACGGCCCAGGCCCGGGGCCGGCTCGCTGCCGAGATGATCACCCCCTACCCACCCGGCATCCCGCCGTCCTGCCCGGCGAACGTCTGATCGAACCGGCGTCGAACTACCTGGTCACGGGGTCGGGACCGAAATGTTCCTACCGGACGCGGCCAACCGGCGGCTGGAGACCCTACGGGTCGTGGCGGAAGCCGGCTGACCTCCTCCTCGCGGCCCGGACATCCACCGTGCGATGAGGATGGGCGAGGCCGCCGCAGGGTGACGGGCAGAACGCTCGGCGCGGCGACCGTACGGCTGTGATCGCTCTCCTTCGTGGCCGCGCTGTGCGAGCCGGTGTCAGTCGGCTCGTCGCCGGCGCCTGATCTCCGTGACGGTGCCCACAGTGGCGCATCTGGCGGGCTTGACGTGGCACTGGCTGGTTTATGGAGTGTTTGAGCTGGGCGGTACCGGCGGCGGCCCGCCGACAGGGCGGAGCCGCTGTGCAGGCGGTGCGGCGAGCATGGACCGAGCCAGGGCGTGAACGCGATCTGACGGTACAGGCCGGCAAAGCGACCGTGGCCGCCTGTCTGGCATGGGCGGTGGCCGGATGGTGGCTGCGGGCCCCCGCGGCGTTCGTCGCTCCATGGGTGGCCGTCGTGCTGGTGGAGTCGACGGTGTACCGCTCGCTCACGCACGGTCTGCAACAGCTGGCGGCGATCACGGTGGGCACGGTGATGGCGACGCTCGTCGCGTTCACGCTGGACAGCACGATGATCGCGATGGCTGTCGTGCTTCCGGCAGTGCTACTGCTGGCACACTGGCAGCGCCTGGGCAGCCAGGGCATCTACGCCGCCACCGGAGCGTTGTTCGTGCTGACCAGCAGCCAGGTCACCTTCGTCACGTCGACCGCGCGCATCGGTGAGGCGGTTTTCGGCGCGCTGGTCGGCATCACGGTCAACGCGGTGATCCGGCCCCCCGTGTATCTGCGTGACGCCCGTGCCGCCCTCCGGGACGCCGCCTGGGAAGCACAGGAGATCCTTTCCGCTGTGGCCGAGGGCCTCGCTCAGGGGGAATGGGATGAGTCTTCGGCCGGGGACTGGCACACACGCGCACTGCGCCTGGGGCGCCTGGTCGAGCAGGCCCGCTCCGCGATCGGCTGGAGCCGCGAAAGCATGAGGGGCAACCACCGCGGTCGCGGTTCGCGTGGCGTATCCCTGCCTGATGAGGCGTACGCCGATGCGCTGGCCGTCCTCGACCATGTCGCCGTGCACATCGCGGGGGTGACCCGCACCGTGCTGGAGATGGCCGGCCAACACGGCGAGACGGACCGCCCGGGGCAGCATGTCACCGGCCCGTACGCCGGCTTCCTGCGCCAGGTCGGCCGCGCGATCGGCCTCTACGGCCAGGCCCGGTTCCCGGAGACCGGTTCTGAGACGGTCACCCAAGCTGCCCGGGAACAGGCGGCCGAGGAACTGCGGCACAGCCTCGACGAACTCCACCGAAAGCTGTCCGACACGGTACGCAACGACTCCAGCGCGCTGGCGACGCACGGCGAGCTGCTGGCCCAAGCCCGCCGCCTGGCCTATCAGCTCGTCCAGGACCAGCCCCGTTGAAGGACCGCCCTGCCCTGCCGAGGCGTATCGGCGTAACGCCTTCTCCTGTGCGCGGCGCTGCGGGAGCGGTGCACCGCCGGTGTCCTTGCCCGGCATGTCGAGGGTGACCGGCAGCTCCGATGCCGGTGAGTCCTCCTCGATGGCGGCATCGTGGGACAGGAGGTCCGCGACGGCCGTGCGGATCGCGCCGCGGCTGACGCCGTGTTCGCGGGCGGGGGCGGCGATGGACCGGCCTTCCGGGTACGCGGTGCGCACGGCCTCGGGCGCGTCGGCCGCCGCGGCGGGGCGGCGCCCGCCCTTGCCGCCCTTGGCTTCGGCGGCGCGCGATCCGTCGTAGATCAGCTCGCGCTGGAGGCGCTCGGGGCCCCTTCCGTATGGAGGACTGGGCACCCCACCTGCCGTCAAACCCTGTCAGCAACCACCATCGGAGCTGATTGGATTCGCGTCGCCCAGAACCTCCGGACCTCCGGACTGCACGGGTTCATTGGACGCGTCGGCCGCCTGTCGTCAAAGATCGTTTGTCGACAGGGAGGCGGCCTGCCTCGCGGTGCGGTGCACCAGGCCGTCCAGGATGAGGGTCAGGCCGGCCTCGAATGCCGACTCGTGGTCGATCACCGGCATGTCCGCCGGTGGACCCGAGCCGTCGCCGGGGCCTGCGTCCGCCTGTTCCTCCAGGACACTGCCGACCGTGAAACGGCCGGCGGCCAGCATCGCCATCTGCGCGTCCCGCTCCGGCACTCCGGAGGCGACCAGGAAGTCCATCTTGCGGCGGATCCGGTCGAGGTCGCTGGCAGGGGTGCTGCCCGCGTGGAGGCGTGCGCCGTCCCGGCGCATGAGCAGGGTGCGCCGGAAGCTTCGCGTGTTGTCCAGGAACCAGTCACGCCAGTCGTCGCCGGGCGTGGGCAGCGGAGCGGCCGCATGCGGTGCCATTGCCGCCTCCGCCATGGCTGCGAGGAGGTCCTTCTTGGTGCGGAAGTACCAGTAGAGCGAGGGCTGTTCGACACCCAGCCGCTTCGCCAACCGCCGCGTACTGACCGTGTCCAGCCCGACCTCGTCGAGCAGGTCGAGCGCTTCGGAGACGACGATCTCCCGGTTCACCTTGGTCACGTTGACAAATCTATCACTGATAGATGACCCTGGAGAGGAATCATTCACTGATAGATTTTCCTGGGGAGTAGTGATGGGCATGCCCTACGGATCGGGAGCACGCCCCCTACGGGTCCTCGTCGCCGGCGGCGGGATAGCAGGCCAGGCGCTGGCTTTCTGGCTCACGCGGGGCGGCCACCGCGTGACGGTCGCCGAACGCTTTCCGGCGCTGCGGGCCACCGGGGCGCAGGTCGACCTCCGGGGGCAGGGCATCGAGGCCATCAAGCGGATGGGGCTTCTCGACTCAGTCCGAGGCAGGCTCGTGGATGAGGTGGGTGTCGCCTTCGTCGACGCCCGGGGCCGGGCCAAGGCGACGATCATGGCCAACACCTCGGGCCGCGGCCGCCAGACCCTCACCTCCGAGTACGAGATCATGCGCGGCGACCTGGTACGCATCCTGCACGACGCGTCGAAGGACGACACGGAGTACGTCTTCGGTGTGAGCGTGGACGGCTTCGAACAGGACGAACAGAAGGTCATCGCGCACTTCTCCGACGGCTCCTCCGGCGAGTTCGACCTCTTGATCGGCGCGGACGGGCAGGGATCGCGCATCCGCCGGGCGATCCTCCCCGCGGGCTTCGACCCGTACTGGCGGGTCGGCATCCACATGGCCTACTGGTTCATCCCGCGCACGGAGTCCGACAGCAACATCCGGGACACCTACATGGTCCCGGGTGGTCGTCAGATCATGCGCCGCAGCCACAACCCGACCGAGACCCAGGTGTACTTCGTGCTGCGGGAGGAGTCCGAGGAAGCCTCGGCGATCCACCGGGAACCCGTCGAGCGCCAGCGGCAGTTCTGGGCGAGCAGGTTCCGCGACGCGGGCTGGCAGACCGAGCGCTTCATCGACGGCATGCGGACGAGCCCTTTCTTCTACTCCCAGGAGATCGTCCAGGTCCGAACCGACACCTGGTCCAAGGGCCGTGTGGTCCTCGCCGGCGACGCCGCCCACTGCGCCTCCCCCTACAGCGGGATGGGCGTCTCGGGCGGCCTGGTGGGCGCCCACGTCCTCGCCGGTGAGATCAACCGGCACCCGGGCGACCTGCCGACCGCGCTGGCGAACTACGACAGCGTGCTGCGGCCCTTCGCCGACGAGATCCAGGGCGAAGTGAATCCGCGCCTCCTACGTCTGGGCATGCCGATGACCCAGCGTGCGATCGACGCCTTCCAGGCCGCCACCGCGCTGGCCTCCTTCCTGCACGTTCCCGACCTCGTCGCGCGCTTTTCGAAGGAGGACCGCGGTGGCAGCTGGCAGCTCCCCGAGAACCCGGCGCCGATCAGCGCCATCTGAGAGCGGCCGGACATCGCGGCCGACGGCCGTCACGAGCAGGCACGGCAAGAACGAAGGCGCCGACCGGCCCGCAGAGGGATCAGCGTCCTGCTGTCCCTCGTGTCTGTTGACGCTCACTCCTGCCCGCGGTCGTCACAGCTGGCGAACAACATCGGCACCGAGAACTGTTCCTGCTCCCCCGGGGGATGGTTCCGTTATGAACCGGCCGTAGCGGCTCTCTCGCTCAGCAGCCAAGTACTCAACAGGCATGCCGCGGACCGCAGAACCCGCTGAGCATGCAGAACAGGTACGTCACCGACCGGAACCAAGATCGCTCCGCCACCGCCGATCTCCGTTCGGACGTTTCCCGAGGGCGGCCGAAGGCGTCGACGGGCGCCCTCTCCGCACCTGCTCCTGCCGCCCGGCACACATCAGATTGCCTGCTCGGAGATCGGGTACTCGGTGACCTCTACGGCTACTCGCGCACCAGGACCGATCGAGCGTTTCCAGGAGAGGGCGATGACGAAATCCGGCTGCTTCCGTGGTTCGGGAGAGGTAGCACCGGCCCCGCTCCGCGCTCAGACACACACCGGCCCACGGCGGCGATCACGTCCAGCACTTCAGCGACTCGAGGCACTCCGGATACATCGACTTCGCCGAGGTATTCATCGGCAGGCTCGGCTGCGACCAGCAAGGTCACTCGATTCCGCCGCACCGGCATCCCGCAGGTCGTAGATCACGCTTCGCCCCTTCCCGCAGGCTTCGAAGACAGGAGGCACATCCATGCCGACAGCAGCGCCATGGCGGGCTTCCGGATCCCTTGACGGCCTATCGGCGGTGGATGCTGCTACTCGATGACGTCGTCCGGGGCGAGGTCGGCAGCGGTGTGCCCGGCACACCTGTGGACACGCGGCAGGCAGTCGTCGGCGCCGGCGAAGGACGACTCAGGCAGTTTCTCCCCACGGTCGGCCATCGGGCCGGGCACATCAGGTCTTCTGATGGCGAGCGCAAGAGATTTGCAGGGTGGCGCGGTACCGAGGCAGGCGTGGCTGGCTTTCCGGAACCACGGCCGGAACCACGGCTGGATCCGCACCTTCAGGGCTCGCAGCCAGAGTGCCGGCGTCGACGCCGAACTGTGGGGCCCCTCCCACCCGCAACACGCCGCCCACTAGCATCCCTTCACATGACGAGGCGGGGGTTGCGACTGGGTGTCGTGGCGGTGTTGGCGGCGATCTGCGTCTCCGGTGCGGAGCGCCCGGAGGTCATACGCACGACGGCGGACCCCGGCCCCTTGCCGGCCGACCGCTACGACTACACACCGCAGGACTACCAGCGGTCGCAGCGGGCGTCGGCGTTGCTGGTCCGGCAGTGCATGGCGGAGCACGGTCACCGCAACTTCCCGCTCGACCCCCGTTACCCCAGCGATCCCATCGTCGCCTCCGCGGTCAGCACCGACTACGGCGCCCTGGATCTCGCCACCGCCCGCCGCTGGGGCTACGGCTGGGACCCGGCCAAGTCCCTGGCCCTCCGGCCGAAGGGCCGACGGATGACCAATGCCGAGTACGCGGATTTCCCCACCTGCAACGCTGAGGCGAACCAGCGGCTGCTGCGCGGCATCGACCTCAAGCGCGACTGGCTCTACGCAAGCACTCGGACGGTCGAGGTCGACAAGGCGGTCAAGCGCGACCCACGCCTGCGCGCGGCCTGGGACGTGTGGTCCCGCTGTGTGGCAGCACAAGGATTCACGCGCTATCCCGACCCCGTCGCGGCGTACACGGACACCGCCTGGAAACGCGGCAGTGACGGCAACACCCGGCACACGCGCCGGGAACGGGCCACCGCCGTCGCGGACGTCACCTGCAAGCGCCGCCACCACACGGCCGAACTCTGGCACGCCGCACGGGCACGGCGACAGGCCGCGGACATCGCACGGCATCGCGACCGCTACACCGCCGGACTGCGAGCGCTGCGCACGTACCGGTCCACCATCACCGAGGTGCTGCGGAAGCTCGGCTGATCGACGGTCTCACACCAGCTGACTACGGCACCGACCTGTCCGGACAGCACATCTAGTCGCTTGTGGGCAGCCGTCGTAGGGACTTCCTGCCTCGGCCGGCACGTGCACCGCCACCATACGCGGACTCCCTGCCAGCGCAGCCCCTCTGCCCGATCGGGGGCGCCGGCGAAGCTCAGGAGATCCTCCGTGCCCCGCCGAGTCGACGGCGCGATACCGAATCGGGCGGCCAGCCTGACGGGGCCGATGTGGTGTTCTCAGCGGAGCCGCACGACGTGGTCCCCCACCGTGGCGGCAGACCGGCGACGCCGGTGGCATGGGGCGGCAGGAACGGCAGTACAGCCCCGCGGCTCCCGCCTGCCGGCAACGCCCGGCCCAGCGGGCAGCGGTGGTGTGACCGACCTGGAACCGTTCGGCGGCTCGGCGAAGTGGCCCGCCGTGCTCCACGACGCACCGGGCCGGACGCGGCCGTGCGGCCCGCGTCAGCCGGACGCTGCGGTGGATCATGAGGGCCTCCTGTATCGGCGGTAGATGTCGCGATCCCCGCCGAGCCAGAGGGCCCTCACCTCGTTCAGGCGCGCAGCCCGCGTGTCACCGACGTCCTGGACAGCACAGCTAGAGCTGTGAAGCTCCTCCGTCGACAGGGAACTCCGTTCCCGTCGAGAAAGTCGCGTCGAACGCCAAGTACGCGACCGCGGCGGCCACTTCCCTGGGCGTCCCCAGCCGCTGCATCGGGTTGGTGCTCCGGTAGGTGTCCTTCATCGCCTCGATGACGTCGGCGGGCAGCGAGGAGCGGTCCAGGATGCCCGATTCGATCGGGCCGGGGCTCACGGCATTGACCCGCACCTTGCGCGGAAGCAGCTCGCGGGCGAGGGTGCGCGTCATCGACCGCAAGGCTGCCTTGCTCGCCGAGTAGACGCTGAGCGCGTCGAGGCCGAGGACGTTCACCACCGACGTGGTGAGGACCACGCCGCTTCCCTCGCGCAGAAGCGGCGCCAACGCCTGCACGGTGAAGTAGGGGCCCTTGGTGTTGATGCCGAACAGCTCGTCGTACATCTCCTCCGTCGTCGACTCGAACGGCGCCGACGCCGTGACTCCGGCGTTGACGAACAACGCGTCCACCGCGCCGAGCCGCTCCTTGACCGTGCCGGCGAGCGCCTCGATGTCCTTCAGGGACGCGGCGTCGCTCCGGACGGCGATCGCCTTGTTCCCCAACTGCTCCAGCGCGGCGTCCAGGGTGGATCGGTTGCGGCCGGTGATCAGTACGTGCGCCCCGCCGTCCGCGAACAACCGGGCCGTTGCCAGGCCGATTCCGCTGCTTCCGCCCGTGATCACGATCTTCTTGCCGTCATAAGTGGTCATGCCCTCCAGCCAAATATCCACCCGCCCCCTCTGTCCAAGACCTGTTCCGTATGCCGTCATGTCCCAGGCGTATGGCGGCGCGCGACGTACGCTGAGCGGATGGACGTCGATCTGCGACTCGTGCGCTATTTCACGGTCGTGGCGGAGTACGGCAACTTCGGCCGGGCCGCCACCAGACTGCACCTGGCGCAGCCGTCGCTGAGCCGTCAGATCCAGCGACTCGAGGCTCAGCTGGGCGTCCGGCTGTTCGACCGCTCGCCACAGGGCACCAGCCTCACCGACGCCGGCCAGGCATTCCTGCCCGGGGCCCGGATCCTGCTCCAGGAGGCCGAACGAGCCGCTCGCACGGCCAGAGCAGCCGCCCAGCCCCGCACCGTCACCCTCGGCTACGCCGAAGGGCTGGTCATCACCGCCTGCGTGCAGGAACTGCGCCGCCGGCACCCCGACGGCCAGGTCCGGACCCGGCACCTCGACTGGCGGGACACGCGCGCACTGGCCGAGGGGCGGGTCGACGCCCTCGTCGCGTACAGGCCCCTGCCCTTTCCCACGGACGGCCTCCGGGTGACCAAGATCCATGAGGAACCGCGGGTTCTCGTCACGTCGGTGAGTCATCCTCTGGCGAACGAGGAAGCAGTCAGCCTGCGGGCTCTGTCGGCCGAGGAACTGGTGGCCTGCGTCAGCACTCCGGTGGTCTGGAGCACGCCCAAGCCGGTCGCCGGCCGCCCGGCACCGCCTGAGCCGGCGATCGACGACAGCTACGAGGACAAGCTGGAACTCATCGCCACCGGCCACTGTGTCGCGGTCTTCCCTGCCGGCGATCGACGCGCCGCTGTGCGCGAGGACATCGCCCTGGTCCCCGTCATCGACGCCGATCCCTGCGAGGTCGTACTCGTCACGCGCGCCGACGACCCGAACCCGCTGCTCGGATCACTGGAAGACGTCGCACGTACATTTCTCGGCTCCAGGAGGCCTGTCCGGTCGTCTCGCGTGTGACCTTCACCGTCGCGTTCCTCGCCTCCCGCCGCCTGGGTAAGGGCCAGACACCTGCCTGACGGCCATCACCGATGCGATCTGCGCCGGCCTCGTCGGTTCCAGCACCCACAGGCTGGCGGGGTCGCCGCCGGGGCCCCGGTCGCCCAGTGCCCGACCCCGCGCCCGGGGATCCAGAGGAGGCTCGTACGGCGCCCGGTGAGCCAGGTGATGCGCAGGACCGTGAGGCGGAGGGGGGGCGCCTCAGGGCCGGGTGGCGGCGGGGCAGGAGCGTTCCGACAAGGTGCGTGATGTCCAGAGTCGTCACGTCCTCGCGTACGGTCCGGTCGTCGATGCCACGGCGGAGGAACCGCTCCGCCGGCTCTGTGGCGCGTAGAAGGCGCCCACACCGACACCCGCCCGCTCCGCGGTGGCGGACGCGGTGGCGGTGGCGGTGGCGGACGCGGGGGCGGTGACGGTGGCGGCGGCGGCGGCGGCAGCAGCCTGTTCCGCGCATACGGCACGAGCCGCGTCCAGGACGAGCACCTGACTGCCCCGGGGCGGTGCCGAGCCGGGCGGGTTTCCTCCGCCGCCCGGACTCAGCGCACGCGCCTCCAGCCGGATCACTCTGCGGTCACCAGCTCGGCTGCTCGCCCAGCGGTGCCGGGGAGGCGGCTGTTCGGGCGGCCTCGGCCGCGTGGAACGAGGTGAAGGTGAAAGCGCGGGGTGACGGACCGTCGGCCCGTAGGCCGGCCAGCCGTTCCAGGGCCTCGGCGACGGTCGGGACGTGTCCCGCGGGCACCCACCACAGCACCAGGTGCGCCTCCACGTGCCGTTCGAACCACTCACGCCGGCGTCGCATCAACTCCAGGTGGCCGCTGCGGTAGGTGAAGTCCCACAGCGCCTCGCGGCTCTCCCATACGGACATGTTGACGATGACGTCCTCGCCCGCGGGCCGCAGGCCGGTGGCGTCGCCCTCGCCCTCCTCCACGAGCCGCCAGACGAAGCCGGGTGTGGTGTCGGCGGCGGCGTTGACGGGGTCGAGCATCTCGACGAACGGGGCCATGCGCGGATCGTCGAGCGGGTGGCGGAGTGTGGCGACGTTGAGCTGGGCGAGGTGGAACGCGGGCGCGGTCGAGGTCATGGGGTCATCCCAGCAGCCGCGGCTTTCTATGTCAACGAATATTGTTTTTAGAGGTGTTCGACGATCACGCAGCACTCTCCGGGCCGGGCGTCCATGCGGGCGCGGAGGGGGCCGTCCGTACCCAGGAACCCCTCCAGCAGAGCCAGGTTCATGGCGCACACGAGCGGCGGGAAACGCTCGGCGACGGCGTGGAAGGGGCAGTTGCGCATGCGTACGACGGGAGCGGCCGCCGTTGCCGCCCCGGCGTCGTCACCGTCCTCGATGCGCGGTTCGTAGCCCCGGTCGGCCAGCAGGGCCATGGCCTCGTCGAGGCCGGCGCAAGGGGCGGCACCCCCGCGCAGCGCCTCGCCGCGGCGGCGGGCGGCCGCGCACAGCCCGGCGTCCAGTCCGGCTTGCTCGGCGGCCTCGGCGAGCAGTTCGGCGGCGGTGCGGTAATCGCGGGCCGGCAGGGAGACGGACCTCTCGGTCCGGGCCCGCGTGTACACCTTGGCAGGGCGTCCGGCTCCCGGTCCGGAGCGCCCGGTCAGCCGACGGCTGCCGCTGTCCAGCAGACCGGCCTCGGTGAGCCGGTCGAGGTGGTGCGCGGCGAGCGTGCGCGCCACCCCGGCGGCCTCGGCCGCCTCGTTGCGCCCGACTTCACGGCCCTGGGCCACAACATACTCATACAGGCGGCGGCGCACGGGGTCCTGCAGCGCCGCGATCGCGTCGATGTCCTTCACCCGGCCATTCTAGGAACGACGCAGGTTGGCGATAGAAGGCCACGGCGCCGGCAAGCCGTCGGCCCGGCGGGTCCGGGTCCTGCGTGACGTCCCGCGGACCGCGGACCTGGCGCGGCGAACGGCGGCCTCAGGACGGCGTCGGGCGGCCGGCCGCCTCGGCCGGCGCCAGGCAGTCGCCGCGTGGCGGTGGCAGTCGCCCCGGCCCGTGGGTGGAGACCTGGTGCCGGCCCACCCCCGTCGAGCACATCCCGCACCGGTCGGGCCTGCGTCGCCGTACGGAGACCGGGGCGCCCGGATCGGGCCGCGGGGAGCCGTCGGCGTTGGCGATGCCTTCGTCCAGGACGTACGGCTTCGGGCCGCGCGCGTCGCGGGGGCGATCACACCGGGCTGGAGGGGTGGGCCGCCGTGGGCGAGCGGGGCGGCCATGCCTGGGGCGAGAGGATGCCGAGGACGTAGGCCCGGGCGACCAGTGCCGGGCGAGTCGGCGCTTCGAGGAGGACGCGGAGCCGGCTCAGGTGGTAGTCCAGGGTCTGCCGCGACAGATGAAGTTCCTCGGCGATGTCCGCGTTGCTGCGGCCGGCCGCGAGCAGGGCGATGATGCGTATCTGGGCCGCGGTCAGGGCGGGTTGGGTCTGCTGGCGTCGGCCCAGGTGGGTGGCCACGGCCCACACGCCGGTCACGCCCGGCGCCGCCGCGCCGACGGTGGTCAGCCGGACCCGGGCCCGGCGCTGCCAGCCCTCCCCGTCGACGAGCATCACTGAAGCGAGGGCGCTCCTGCGCCGGCCGGCGATCAGGTCGTCCCAGACGCGCAACAGGGCACCGCGCTCGGGTGTGTCGGCGAGCAGAGAGACCGCGCGCAGACCGGTCAGGTCGGAGAGGCGGACGCGGAGGATCTCGGCCGTGGCGGTGCCGGCCTCGGTCACCCGTCCGTCCGGGGTCAGCCGGACGCAGGCCAGTCCGCTGTGGTCGCGGAGTGCGCGCAGGTCCGCCTCGGCCCGGTGTCGTTGGTCCATCGCCCGGACGTAGTCGGTGACGTCGACGTAGATGCCCCCGACGCAGCGTTCGCCACCCCAGCGGACGGGAAACCGATAGCCCGCCGCGTGTGCGGGAGATCCGTCAGGGCGGCGGTAGGTGAGGGCGTGCCGTACGGGCTTGCTGTCGGTCAGGACCTGTCGGTCCATGGCGAGGAAGCGGCCGGCGTCGGCGGGTCCGTCAAGGTCGGACAGGTGGCGGCCGATCACCGCGTCGCGTGTCGTGCCGTACAGGTGGGCGTAGGCGTGATTGGCCCACACATAGCGGCCGGTGCCGTCGCGCATGAACGCGGCGGCCGGGGTGAGTTCGGCGAGGGCTCCGAACGGGTTGCGGCCGGGCGGACCGGCCGCTTCGTCCGGTGACGCTTGGTATTCCATCTCGTCCACGGCCCTACTCCTTCAATACTGCACGATATGACGTTGGGTGACACGCCGTGCGTAATCCGTAGCACCCAGGGAAGACGAGAGGACCGGGCGCGCTCAGGCTCCGCACCATCCGCGCGCTAGCGCATCACGACACCTTCACATGACGCCAATCGCACGAGGGGATAGGGCATTTGCCTGAGTGGATCGCGCGGGGCAGCCGCCGGGAGGCGAGTTCGGACTGGTTCGCTTGAAGGAGGAGAACCGGCGGGTGTGAGTGCTCCCGACATCAAGTGCCGCGACATCGAAGGAGATGGGTCTACGTGAGCCAGGTGCTGTACGTGCATGCCAAGGGCGGGCCCCCAGTGGGTCACGCTCTGACGCGGGTGGCCGGGAGGTCCACGGTGCACCTGCTGGCGCTGACCGGGCTGCCCGACGGCGTGGCCGACGACGCGGCGCGGCTGTGCGCCTCGGTGGTCACGCCGCCCCGGGCGGAGCACCGGGACCTCGTCGAGCTGATCGCCACTCGCGCCCGCCAGGTGGGGGCGGACGCCGTCCTCACCTTCTCGGAGTACGCGGTGGTCGCGGTGGCCGACGCGTGCCGACGGCTCGGCCTGAGGGGTGCCGGGCCGGCCGCCGCACTCGCCCGTGACAAGCGGCTGATGCGCGCCACGTGGGACCGTCACGGTGTTCCGCAGCCCCGTTTCCGCTCCGTCGCCGGGCTCGCCGAGCTGGAGCGGGCGACCATCGAATTGTCATGCCCATTACTACTCAAGGCCGCCTGGAGCGCGGGCTCGACCGCGCACCAGATCATCGAGGAGCCCGGGCAGGCGCGGGCCGCCTGGCACCGCTCGCGTCAAGCGATGGCGGATTCGGCACAGCTGGGTTTCGCCGAAATGCATGTACCCGGCGCGTCGGAGGACTTCATCGTCGAGGAGATCGTCACCGGACGGGCCGAGGAGTGGTTCGACGGCGACGGCTGGGGCGACTACGTCAGCGTCGAGGGCGTCGTCGTCGATGGCGAGTTCCGGCCGGTCTGCCTGAGTGGACGCATGCCGACGGTGTGGCCGTTCACCGAGCGCGCCGGAATCACTCCGGCCGCCGTCGAAAGCGGAGCCCAGCGCAGGATCGTGGAGCTGGCCCGGCAGGCCGTGGACGCTCTGGGACTGGAGAACTGCGGCACCCACACGGAGATCAAACTCGGCGCGGACGGCCGGATGTGGGTCATCGAGACTGCCGCGCGGTTCGGGGGCGCGATGACCGTGCCGCAGATCGAGGAGGTCTTCGGCCTCGACCTGGTCGGCATGTTCACCGATCAGCTGCTCGGCCGTTCACCCGCCTGGCCCGCGCGGACCCTGACGCCGGCGGACGCCGAGGGCGCGGCGGGCTCCCTGGTGGTGCTCGCGGTCAACGGCGACGGCACGCCGTGGCCGCGGCGGCATCGGTGGGACTCCTCGACGGTGATCCGCAAGGCGCCGGTCAGTGCCGGCAGCACACTGTCCGTGGTGCGGGAGAGTTCCCTCCCGGACGGCTCGCCGGTCCCCGTCTACGACCCCGCGGGCGGTGCCAACACCATGGCGGGGCTGTGCCTGCTGTCAGCCGACCGGCCGCAGTCCGTGGTACGCGACTTCACCGCCCTGGTGGACGCGCTGCCGGACATCCTGCAGCTGGACGCCGCCGAGGAGGCACACGCATGACACCCGTACCGGACGAGGTTCCGGACGCGGCGGGCGACCGTACCGCGGTCGGCGTCAACCTGTCGCTGCCGCTGTTCCGCACGCTGTCCGGCGTGCTCGCCGGACACCCGTACCTGAAGGTCGTGGTGGACCGGACCGAGAACACCTGGCACCTGCTCGACACCCGGGTGCACCCCTTCCACGTCGACTACATCGCCACGCGCGTGCTCGGCATGACGCCGCAGCAACTCGACGCGGAGCTGGACGCGTTCAACGCCTCGGTGTACATGGCCGCCGACCGCCGCTTCCTGCTGGGAATTCTCTCCTTGCACAGCGACGAGGAGTCCGACGGCACCGAGCGGCCCTTCCTCGTCCTGGAGACGACCGAGGCGGACACCATGCACGGCGCCCTGCTCCAGGAGTTCTACGACTACGTCCGCCACCGCGTGGACGGGCGCCTCCCCTTGCTGCTGAAGCCGGCGAACCACGGCCAGGAGCACGAGCTCGCCCCGGTCAGCGACGCCCGCATCCCGCGCATCCTGAGCCAGGAGCTGTTCGGCAACCGCACCCGCACCTGCCTCAACCCGGGCGTGGCGGAGGGGCGTCTGCGGTACTTCCGCAGTCCGCAGGAGTACCGCGCCGGCGCCGCGGATCTCGGCTGGGCGGACATCGTCGCCATGGCGGGCCTGCCCGACGACGTGCCACGGGTGGCCGGATTCATCAACACCCGCCCCACCACACCGCTTTCGCACACCAACGTGCTGGCCTCGGGCTGGGGTATCCCGAACGCGATCGTCCGCGACCTGGACGCTCTCGTGGAGCGGCACGGCCTGGACGACGCCTGGGTCCGCTACCGGGTGCAGGAGGATGCCGTCACCCTGGAACCGCTGTCCTGCGCCCCGGCGCTGGAACGGCCGGTCTGGGACACCCAGCGCATCCACATCCACGCGCCGCTCATCGGTGACGCGCCGATCCTGGAACTGCACCGGCTGCGGCTCGACGACCGCGACAGCTACGGCACCAAGGCCGCGCACCTCGGCGAACTGCACCACGTGCTGGACAGCCGCACCGCGGACCTGACCGTCTTCCACGCCCGCCCGCGCCCGCCGCGGCCGGATCTGCTCGCCCATCTCGGCGCGCGGCTCGGCGAGCCCGGAGCACCCCTGGAGCGGCTCCGGCTCTCGGCCGCCGAACGCGTGGCCCGGACGGTCCTGGCTCCGCGGGGCGTGGCGCTGCCGTTCCATCTGCATCATCTCTACCTCACCTCGTCGCCCGCACTCCAACAGGGCATCGGCAAGCTGAAGATGGCGCTCGAGCTCGACGCGCTCGACATGATCGACTCGCTCTCGCTGGATCTCCAGCACCTGATGCGCAGCACGCCGATGCCCGACGAGGTGGCGCGAGCCATCACCGCGGCCGTGCCGCGGCTGCTGGCCGACGGCCGCCGGCTGGTGGTGCGTTCCTCCTCCAACGCCGAGGACCTGCCGGGGTTCTCGGCGGCGGGTATCTACGACTCGGTGACGACGGTTCGCGGCGCGGATCAGCTGATGGAGGCCGTCGTCCAGGTGTGGGCGTCGCTCCTGTCACCGCGGAGCGTGCGGATGCGGCACCAGGTCGGCATCTCGCTGGACGACACCTACATGGGGGTGATCATCCAGGAGTACACGCCGGCCGCCCTCGGGGGCGTGCTGGTCACCTGCAACCCGACGCGTCGGGAGGACTTCCGGAACGTGTACCTCAACTGCACGGCCGGTTCGCCCGAGCGCGTGGTGGACGGCACGGTCCTGCCCCACCAGTACCTGTACAACACGGTCGAGGGCGGTGGCCGTACGGTGGCCGTCGGGTCCTCGGGCACGGATCTGCCGGCGGACACGAGGGAGGCACTGGCCGGGCTGGCCCTGGCGGGACGCCTGCTGCAGTCCCACTTCAGCAAGGAGGACCCGGACGACGCCCTGGACATCGAGTGGCTGATGACCGACGAGGGGGCGTTCCAGCTGGTCCAGGTCCGCCCGTACGCCCGATGAGGCGCCGTACGCCCGCTCTGTGGCGCCGCGCTCCACAGGAGGACCTGACCCCGGCGGCCCGCCGGGTGATCCGCCTCAACAACGGGTTCCAGCTGCTGTTCAACCTGCTGTGGTGGATGCCCGTCTTCTACGCCTACCAGCGTGACGCGGGCCTGTCCGACAGCCAGATCTTCGGCATCCAGAGCATCTACTACATCGCCTTCTGCCTCTTCGAGATCCCCACCGGACTCGTCGCCGACCGCATCGGCGCACGCAACTGCCTGTGGTCGGGCGCGGTGGTCATGACAGCGGCGAACCTGGTGCCGGTGTTCTCCCCTTCCTACACGGGCTTCCTCCTCCACTTCCTCGCCATCGCCGCCGGGCGCTCCCTGACGTCGGGCGCGGCCAGTGCCTGCCTGTACGACGGGTTGCGCGCGGAAGGGGCGGACGCCCACTACCTCCGCGCGGAGGGTACGGCTCGGGCGCTGGGCCTGGCGGCAAAGGTCGTGTGCTGGCCGCTCGTCGGACCGCTGATGGTGCTGGCGCCGCAGACTCCGTACGTGCTGAGCGCGGTGAGCGCGGCAGGCTCGCTCGGCTGCGCCCTCGCCCTGCCACGGCTCGCTCCGCGGGACGCGGGCAGGGCGCGGGCCTCCGGGCGGCGCGACGCCGCGCCGCTGCGCGACACCGGCGCGGCGCTGCGGGCTCTCCGGTCGTCACCGAGGCTCGTCCTGCTCATGGTGCAGGGCGTGGCGGTGTTCACGCTGTCGCGGATCTGCCAGGTCAACCTCTTCCAACCGGTGCTGCTGGACCACGGCATCGGCGAGGGCAGCCACGGCAGTGTGCTCGCGGCGATGACGATCGCCGAGGCGGTCGCCTCCGCGCGGCCGCAGTGGCTGGGCTCACGGCTGTCGCCCACGGCCTGGGTGTCACTGCTGAGCGTCGCCCTCGCGGCCACGCTGGCGGGCACCACCGTCGGCGGCCCGTGGGCGGTGGCCGGGCTGCTCTGCGCGTTCGCCGCGATCACCGGCTTCTGCTACCCCGTACAACGCAAACTCATCAACGACGCGATCCCGAAGGACGCTCCGCGTGCCACCCTGCTGTCGGTGGAGAGCATCGTGGACCGCGGTGTGTGCGCCGTGGCCGCGGTGGCAGCGGGCGCCTTTCTGGCAGCAGGTCGGCTCGACGCCCTGCTGTGGCAGTCGGCCGCCGTCACCTGCGTGCTGATCCCGGTCCTTCACCTGGCGCTGCGCCGCGCGAACCGGGCGGCGCAGGCGCACGGGACGGATACGGCAGCCGGGCGGGCGCAGACGGACGGCACGGGTACGGCGGCCGGCCGGGCGCAGGCGCTCCCGGCCGAAGAACCCGTCGCACTGCCGGTCGACGAGGGAGCCGCTCCGCGGCCCTGACTCGGGGCCCGGAGCCGTCCGGGAACACGTCAGGCAGCGGCTGCGGCAACGTGCCCGGCGCGGGCAGCGTGTTCGGGCCCGTGCCGGGCACCGGCCGTGCGGCCCGTCCACGGCGGGCAAGGATAGGTCGACGGCTGCCCGTGCGGGGGCGGGTACGGCTGGCGGCGGGGGCCCGCCGCGGTGCCGGGCGGTCTCGACGGGGAGGGTGAGTTCCGCGAGGTCGAAGCCGGCGGGGTGGACGGCGAACTCCTGCTGGACAGCGTTCATGCAGCGCCCAGTAGTCGCCGAGGCTGTGCCCGGCGAGGGCGGCGGGCAGTTCACCGCGTTCGGTGGTCCGGTCCCCTGGGACCCGCGGGTCCCTGACGCTTCGCGCTGGTCGCCGCCTCGACCGTGCACTGGTTGGCGGACCCGGTCACGATGAAGTCCGCGCGGAGCGCGAACGCGGCCAGGGCAGCCTGCGGGGTGCCGGTGCCGCCGGCGGCACCGGGCGGGACCGGCTCGGCGTAGCCCTCCTCCCGGGTGACGCGGTCGCGCAGCTCGCTCATCGCGGGCATCCGCACGTAGGCGTTGCCGGCGTCGGTGTGACCGGTGGGGTCGCCGCGACGCACAGGTCGGAGGTGAGGGGCACGGCACGGGGCACCTGGCGGGCCAGGTCGGCCTGATTGGGGGTCATGTGCCCGGCGTCCAGCAGTCGACGCACCAGTTCGGCGGGGCGGCCCCCGGCCGGCTGCGGGTGGCCCTCGCCACCACGCCGTGGTCCGGTGTCCCGGTCGATCCCCGGGTCGCCGAGGTCGCGGTGAAACGCCGGCAAGGTGCTGGAGTGGATCGGGCACGCGGTGACCGAGACACGGCCCGACATCGAGGGCGATGACGTTGTCGAGGCGGCCGTGCTCAGCGTCGTCTCGACGGGCGGCGTGGTCCTCCGCGGGCGCCGCGCCGACCCGGCCTCGCTGGAGGCCGGGTCGCGTGTGGTGGTCGCCGAGACCGAGGCGTTCACCGCGCTCCAAGTGCTGGCGGCGATGGCGGTCCAGGACGGGGTGACGCGCTCCGTGGGGCGTGCGCCGCCGCCCGCACCCCGGCGGCTCCGGGCCGTCGAGGTCCGGCCGGGCAGCGCGTCGCGTCTGCGAGAATGAACGCCGATCTCGGGGTATCGCGGCATGCGGTGCCCGCCGCCCAACAGGAGCACGCACGGTGTCGCCACAGCACGGAGTCCCTTCTTCCTCCGGGGGACGCAAGGGCCCTTCCTCGGGCGAAGGCCGCAAGCAGCCGTCCTCCGCCGGGGGCCGGCGCCGGTCGTCCGCCGCCGGGGGGCAGGGCCGGCCGTCGCAGGCCGGCGAGCGCAAGCGTCCGTCCGCCGGCCAGCACCGGGACGGCGGCACAGCGGGCCAGGACCGCACGAGCCGGCAGAGCGGGAACGAGCGGGCGGCCCGCAAGCAGCGCCCGGAGCCCGAGAAGAGGGACCGCGGACCGTCCCGGGACGACCGCAAGGCGCCCCGGAGCAGCAATACCCCCCGCGACGAGCAGTCGGCGGCACGAAGCGGCAGGACCGCCGAGGACCGCAAGGAGCTGCGGGCCGACTGCGCCGACTGCTTCGGCCTGTGCTGCGTGGCCCTGCCCTTCGCGCGCTCCGCCGACTTCGCCGTGAACAAGGCCGCAGGCCAGCCGTGCTCGAACCTCCAGCAGGACTTCCGCTGCGGCATCCACGCGCAGCTCCGCGACAAAAGTTACGCGGGCTGCACCGTCTTCGACTGCTTCGGCGCCGGGCAGAAGGTCTCCCAGATCACCTTCGGTGGCACCGACTGGCGTCAGGCCCCGAAGACGGCCCGCTCCATGTTCGAGGTCTTCCCCGTGATGAGGCAGCTGCATGAGCTGCTCTGGTACGTCACCGAAGCTCTCGACCTCGCACCGGCCCGCCCCGTCCACAAGGACCTGCGCAGGGCGCTGGCCGACATCGACGACCTGACCCGCGGCAGCGCCGAGGCGATCACCCAGCTGGACGTGAACGCCCTGCGCGGCGAGGTCAACACACTGCTGCTGCGGGCCAGCGAGCTGGCCCGGGCCCAGGTCCCGGGCCGCAAGAAGAACCACCGCGGAGCCGATCTGATCGGGGCCAAGCTGTCCGGCGCCGATCTCAGAGGAGCGAGCCTGCGCGGCGCCCTGCTGGTCGCGGCCGACCTCAGCGGGGCCGATCTGCGGGACGCCGACCTGATCGGGGCCGACCTGCGGGACGCCGACCTGCGCGGCGCGGACCTCTCCGGCGCGCTCTTCCTCACCCAGGCGCAGCTGAACGCGGCCAAGGGCGACGCGGCCACCGTGCTGCCTCCGGCGCTCAGCCGCCCCGCCCACTGGTAGGAGCGGGGACCACCACGGCGGTCACGACCTGGCCGTGCCCGACGTCCCAGTGCACGCCCGGGTGAGCGGCGCCGAGCCGGTCGAGTACGGGCCGTTCCCCGGGCACCGTGATCAGCTCGCGCACGCCCTCGGAGACGGGTTCGTCGGGCTCTCCGTCCACGCCAAGCGCCGCGATGGGCGCGACGGCGGCCGCCGGTTACTCCGCACAGTGGGTCATGCTGCCGACGACGCCCTCGGGCCGGCGCGGTACCCGGCGGGCCCAACCCGGTCCGCTCCCGGTGGGCGCGAGCGGCCGGGGTGCCGCACCGAGCCGGGCCGGCGCCCGCCGCGCGCACAGCCGGACCGGGCCGAACTCCCGCCGCCGCTTCTCCACGGCGCCGGCGACGGCCTCGGCCTCGTCTTCGGCCTTCTGAGTGAACAGCTCGACCCCGTCGGCGGAGCCGGACAGCGGCGCCCAGTGCCTCACAGCGTGTTCGGAGGGGCCCCCAGGGCGGGCAGGTTCCGCGGTGTGCTCATATGGGGCGCGGGCGCCCAGCGCATGGCCTGGGCAAGGTCGTGGTGTATGCGTTCGGCGTCCCCGCGTACCTGCGCGGGGACGTCGCCGCGCTCGGCGACGAGGCGGCTGAAGATGGGATTTTCCTGGAACACGCCTGCTTCTGCTTTCTGTTGGGGCGGCCGACGGCGATGCGGTCGCAACGCCGCGGTGATCTTAGCTGCGCGTGAAGGCCCGACGGGTTCCGCGGTCCTCGATGTGCCGGCGGCGACGGCCGTGGGGGACGACAGGCTGCTGGCGAACCGCGGCCGTCGGGCGGCTAGTTCCGAGGCTGCACGAGGCGGCACGGCCCAGCGAGGCGACGAGGCAACGAGGCTGCACGAGGCGGCAAGTGTGCAACGCGCTGGCCCGGTGTGCTGGCGGAGTCACCTGCGCGGGGCCGTGTCACCGGCGTCTCGTAGTCTTCTGGCCATGAACGACGGGGAATCCGGCAGACGGGTCATCGACGGGCGCTTCGAGCTGGAGGCGCGGCTCGGCGGCGGCGGTATGGGCATGGTGTGGCGGGCGCGTGACCTGGTCCTGGACCGAGCGGTGGCGCTCAAGGAGGTACGGCCGCCGGATCCAGGTCTCGCCGAGTACGACCCGCAGGGCGCGGCTCTGCTCCGAGCCCGTGTGCTGCGCGAGGCACGGGCGCTCGCCCGCGTAGACCACCCCAATGTGGTGACCATCCACCATGTGGTGGACGGCGGGGAGAACACCTACCCGTGGCTCGTCATGGAGTTGGTGGCCGGCGGCTCCCTTCACGACCGGCTCGCCTCGGGGCCGCTGACGCCCGTCGAGGCCGCCCACGTCGGCCACGAGGTGCTGGCCGCGCTGCGCGCCGCACACGACGCCGGCATTCAGCACCGGGACGTGAAGCCCGCCAACGTCCTGATGCGGCCCGACGGGCGCCCGGTGCTCACCGACTTCGGTATCGCGGCCATCAGGGAGTCGACCGCCCTGACGGCGACCGGATCGGTCATCGGCACGCCCGACTACATGGCGCCGGAGCGCATATCCGGCGCCGAGGGAGGCCCGGGCTCAGACCTGTGGTCACTGGCGATGATGCTGTACGTCGCCGTCGAGGGTCATCACCCGCTCCGCCGGAACACGACGCTCGCGACCCTGGCGGCTCTGCTGAGCGAGGAGGTTCCGCCGCCTCGTCAGGCCGGAACGCTGACCGGCTTCCTGAACGCCGTACTCGTCAAGGACCCGGCCGCCCGGTTGGACGTGGAGAGCGCGCACCGGATGCTCGCGGACGCGGCCAAGGGCCGGAGCCCGGCTCCACGTCCTCCCGGCGGGGCGGGCGACGTCACCTCGTACCCGCTGGCGCCCCCGGCCGGGGCTCCGTTCCCACCCGCCACGGCAGCCGGTTCCGCTTCCTCTTCTGGCTTCGGGCCGTCGTCTTCGCACGACGCCGTACCCGGCCCGGCCGGCCCGGCGACCCCCTATCCCGTGGGCCCCACCGGGCCGGCGCCGTCGCGAACGAGCCGCCGCTCGAAGAGCCGGGTCGCCGCGGTCGCCCTGCCCGTCGTCGGGACCGTGCTCATCGGAGTCCTGGTGTGGTCCATGGCACCGGACGGAGGCCACAAGGACGCGGGAAAGGCGGTCGATTCGCCTGGCTCGGCCTCGACCAGGAAGAGCGTTCAGACGTCCGCGGCGCCGAGCGCGTCCCGGTCGGGGCCGGATCAGGAAGCCGATGCGAAGGCCGGCCTGCTCACCCCGGAAGGAATCCGGACGGCGATCAAGGAGATCAAAGCCACGACCGGAACGGACCGCGCGTGCGACCTGACTGTCTACGCCGACTACGTCTCCGCGGAAATCATGGTCAAGGGCAGCGACACCAAGTACGACAGCTACACCTACCGCCCGGGCCAGGGCGTCGAGAAGGGCATCATCAGCGGCGCGATCATCGGCGGCAAGCGCCCTTTCAGTCTGGACGACTTCGACTGGAACGTCCTTCCCGCCCTGCTGAAGCGGGCGGACAAGGACCTGAACGTGGAACGGCCGACCGCGCGGTACATCCTGGTTCGCCCTGCCGACGACACGTTCGACACGACGCTCGGACTGGCCGTCTATCTCAGCGATGACCACGTCACCGGCTATCTGAACGCCGACCTCAAGGGCAAGGTGACCCGGTTGATGCCGGCTCAGGACTGACCGTCCCGTCACCGAGCCCGCCGCTCACGCGGCATCTCCGGGCGAGGAGTGCGGGTGCGCCCCAGGGGCTGGAGCCCCTGGGGCGCACCCTGTGCGATCCGTTGGTCAGCTGACGTTGACCCCGGTCCAAGCCGCGGCGACCGCCTTGGCTTCGGTGCTGTCCGCGCCGTACAGGTCCGTTGCCGCCTTCAGGGTGCCCTCACGGGCGGCCTTGTAGTCGGTCGTCGAGGTGAAGTACGTGGTCAGCGCCTTGTACCAGATCTGCAGGGCCTTGTCGCGGCCGATGCCGGTGACGGTGGAGCCGTCCTGGGTGGGCGAGTCGTAGCTGACGTCGTTGATCTTCTTCGCGCCGCTGCCCTCGGCGAGGAGGTAGAAGAAGTGGTTGGCGACGCCGGAGGAGTAGTGCACGTCCTTGTTGCCGACGTCCGCCGACCAGTAGTCGGCGGAGCCGCCGTCCTTGCTGGGCTTGTCCATGTAACGCAGCGGGGTGCCGTCGCCGTTGATGTCGATCTTCTCGCCGATGAGGTAGTCGCCGACGTCCGTGGAGTTGGCCGCGTAGAACTCCACCCCCGTGCCGAAGATGTCGGAGGTGGCCTCGTTGAGGCCGCCGGACTCGCCGGAGTACTCCAGGCCCGCGGTGTTGGAGGTGACGCCGTGGCTCATCTCGTGGCCGGCGACGTCCAGTGAGGTGAGGGGGGCGGCGTCGTTGGTGCCGTCGCCGTAGGTCATGCAGAAGCAGCTGTCGTCCCAGAAGGCGTTCACGTAGGCGTTGCCGTAGTGGACACGGGAGTAGGCGCCGACACCGTCGTTCTTGATGCCGCTGCGGTTGAACGTCTTCTTGTAGAAGTCCCAGGTCTCCTGGGCACCGTAGGCGGCGTCCGCCGCTGCGGTGGCCGCGTTGGAGACCTTTCCGTCGCCCCAGGTGTCGCTGTCCTGGGAGAACAGCGTGCCGGTGCCGTCGGAGCCGTGGTCGAGGTTGTAGGTCTTGTGGCCGCCGCGCGTGCCGTCGGTGAGGGTGTACGACGATCCTGACTGGGTGCTGGTCAGGTCGACCTTGCCGCTGTACTGGGTGTTGCCGACGCCGGTCTCGATGCCCTGGTACTGGAAGAGCTTCTTGCCGGTGGCGGCGTCGGTGATGACGTGCAGCTGGTTGGGGGTGCCGTCGTCCTGGAGGCCGCCGACGACCGTCTCGAAGGCGAGGACGGGCTTGCCGGAGCCGGCCCAGACCACCTTGCGGGCCCCGTCCGCCACGGCCTTGGCCGAGCCCAGGGTCTTGGCCGCGGAGACGGCCTGCTTCTCCGCCTTGGCGGCGGTGATCTGCGGCTTGAGCGAGGCCACCTTGACGGCCGACGTGGTCGCTCTGGTGACGCCCTCGGTCTTGCCGGACTTCGCCGTGTGGACGATCAGGTCGCCGCCGAGCACCGGCAGGCCGGCGTAGGTGCGCTCGTAGCGGGTGTGGACGGTGCCGTCGGCATCCTTCACGACGTCCTTGACGACCAGCTTCTCCTTGGCACCCAGACCTATTCGCCGCGCCGTGGTGGCGGCGCCGGACTGGGCCTGCTGGATCAGGGTGGTGCGGGCAGCGGCGGAGAGCGTGGCCGGCGCGGCGGCCGGCGTCCTGGCGGCGGAACCGGCCGGGGTCTGTGCCGTGGCGCTGGTGGCCAGACCCGTGGACAGCAGGGCTCCGGCCGCCACCGCGGTCGCGATGGCCAAAGTGGTGCGCTTGTGGCGCACGTTGAGGAGGCTCACGAACAAAGGCTCCTTGTTGTGGGGGGAACGCAGCCGGGCCGGTATGGGGCCGACCCGAACAGCTGCGGAATGGATGGTGCTCGAACAGCGGGTGAACAGAGACTGCCATGCATGGCATGTACATGTCACTACCCCGCTGCGTGATGTTGGTTGAGATTCGGCCGACCACTCCCACCAGGGAAAACGGCACACCGAAGGAGCCGCGCGCGTCGCCACGGCCGGAGGCGGTCGGCTCTGCGCGAGCCGGCCTCACTGCCTTGGCCGACACGTGCCGCGTCAGCGAATCGTGCGCGCCGCCGGCCCCGGCATGCCGGGGCCGGCGGTTGTACGGCGTCACCGCGGTTGCCCGTAGGGAATGGACGCGTGTGTGTCAGGTCGTGCAGGTGTCCGGCATCGACGGCGCCGGACGAGGGCCGGCAGCCGCCGGACCCAATCTGGACGTCCTCGCTGTCACAGGCCGGGGCGTCCAGGCGGGTCGTGCAGCCGCCGGACCGCTTCGACCGGATACCGAACGCGTCCCGGCCGCAGCCGTCCACCGGGAGTGGCGACAGCGAGGGCGGCGGCCGGCCCGGTGCGGGCGGTCGCGACGGGCGGCGGCATCGGTGGTTCCGCGAGCACGGCTGCGAGCGCGGGTGCCGGCGCGGCCGGGGGGCCGACCAGGAGCACACCTGCCGCGGGCAGGCCGGAATGGAAACGGCACATGAAAGTCTCCGTCAACCGTGGGGGGTTGGAGATGCGCACATGACAAAACCGCACTCCCCGCCCGCCGCGCCACGCGCAACGGCCAGATACGACAACTCCCCCACCCCTCCTTCACCCAACGGTCACTGCCACCACACCTCACGCCAGCCGGTCACGACCCCGCCACAACCTGGCATCTGCGGCGACGGACTGGTCCCTGCGACGCAGCGGTGCACACAAGTTCCGCTCCGCACGCAGCGGGTCAGCTGGCCCGGGTGACGGCGATGTCCGTGCGGCGGTCCCGGAGGACGTCGCCGCGCCTGGCTGCACGGTGGCAACGACCGTGACAGCGCCCGCACCCGAGTCGCGCGATCAGGCGAGGCCGAGCGGCTGAGCCCCCACGAGCACGGACCGGCTGACGGGCGTGCCCTCACAGGGCAGGCAAGGCACCCGGCGAGAAGCGAGTGCGCCCCGGACAAGCATCCGGGGCGCACTCCGTCACTGCCGTACCCCTACGAAGGGAGCACCGGTCACTCCGCCCGAACGGACGCGCCGTAGCCGGTGGGCGGGGAGGGCCGGAGGGCGACCTTGGCCGCCCTCAGTCAGCGGCTGTCGGGGCCCAGCAGCGTAGCGGCCGCGGCGACGCAGGCCACGGACGCTTCCTAGGCCGCATGCCGCCCCGCGTCCAGTTCGGCGCGAGTGGTGGCCTTGCGCAGCGCGTACGTGGCATCTGCGGCCCGCTGCGCGGGACCGGCCAGCTCGGGCACCAGGACCTGGAGGCGTATCTGGGGAGCGGCGATCGACGCCCGGGTGTCGTGCGACCCTGCCTGAGCCTCCAGTTGGTGCTCCGTGCCCGCCTCGGACAGAGCCAGCCACTCCCGATGGAACATCGCCGAACGGTGCGTGCCGAACGGTGCTGGAGAAGTCCGGCGGTCAGGGCACCGGCGAGGGTACCGAGCACGGCAACGATGGATGGCCATACGGACATCAGAGGTTGAGTCCTCTCAGGAAGACGGGATCCGTGGTGCCGTCGGCGGACCCCCGACTTGCCCGGCGGTCGTTTGCGGCCGGGATTCAGGGACGGCGCTCCGCAGCCATCACCACTCGCTCCTGCCGACCAGCCCACGAGCCCACGAGCCGGCCGGAAACACATACCGGCTTGCTTGATCTATCGAATCTCGATAGATTTCCATCGTAGTTCGATGGAAGGATAGGCGATGGGCAAGCTGACCGTGCGTGCGCTGCGCGCCGTGCTCGTGGTGGTGCTCACCGGCACCGTATGCGTGCAGGCATTGATGGTCTGGACATTGGTCAGCGGGAGCGACCCGGAGGACGGGTCGCTCCCGCTGACCGCGCTGCGCGTGATCACGATCCTGGGCATGGTGTCGGTCCAGGTCGCCCTGGTCTGCGTATGGCGGCTGGTGACGATGGTGCGACGCGGAACCGTGTTCTCCCACGCCGCCTTCCGGTACGTGGACGGCGTGATCGGCGCGATCGTGGCGGCCGCCCTCGTGTGGTTCGCGATCACGATCACCAATGCGCCGGGCCAGCGGGACGACCCGGGCGTCACCGTCATCATGGGCGGGGTCGGCGTGGCCATCCTGGGGGTCGCTCTCATCGTGCTCGTACTGCGGATGCTGCTCGCCCAGGCCGTCGCGCGCGACGTCGAAGCGGCGCAGATGCAGGCCGAGTTGGACGAGGTGATCTGATGCCGATCGCCGTCGACATCGATGTGATGCTGGCCAGGCGGAAGATGTCCGTGGGTGAGCTCGCGGACCGCGTAGGGATCACCCCCGCCAATCTGGCGGTACTCAAGAACGGCCGCGCCAAGGCGGTGCGGTTCGCGACGCTGGCCGCGCTCTGCGAGGTGCTCGAGTGCCAGCCGGGCGACCTGCTTCGCTGGGAAGCCGAGGACGCCGCAGCCGATGACGTGCCCTCCCAGGATCATAGGGTTCTCGACACCCCGTGATCCGAGTCCCGGCCGCGGCCCTGGCCGACGGTGCCCTGCTCTTCGCCGCCGTGCGGATCGGGAAGCGGACGGTGACGCCGGCGGCGATCGGAGGATGGCGGCCGTGGGGCGGCAGGACCAGTGATCTGCTGACCTGCGTGCCCGCGAACGGACATGAGGTTCGTTCGCTGAGCCCGGGAAAACCGTTGGCCCCGCTGGCGGGGGCGCGTCATAGAGTTCGGGGCGCGGAGACGCGGTCGGCGAGCGAGGGAATGGTGGATGGCGGGCCTGTACGAGATCTGGCAGCTGGCGGAGGTGTCGCGCAGGCTCGACGTGTTGTCGGGCTTCGTCGCGATGTGCGTGGCGGGGGACGACGACGCGCGACGCCGTCTCGCCCAGTTGGTTGCCGACGCGGAGACGGCGCTCTCCGCCTCCCCCGCGGATTTGGAGACCGCCTCGGAGTCTCTGGACCAACTCGTCCGGTGGGCTGACACGGAGTGGAATGATCACCCCTATCGTCCCGTAGAAGCCCGGCCTGACGAGGCCGACCGACAGACGCGCGACTACGCCAAGGATCTCCGGCACGCCACACTCCCGGTCGGCGTTCGGGACGAGATGGGCCGCATCGAACTCAGTCTCGAAGTGCGATTCCTGGCCTTGTGCCGTCAACCGGAGTTGGACTGCCGGATCCGCCAGGACATCTTCTACGTCGCCGGGCGCGCCGCGATGGCCCTCGACCTCGGGCACCTGGAAGCGGCAGAGCACGAGATCCGGCGCATGAAACAGGTGGGTTCCGTCGAGCAACGCGAAAGCCGCTGCGGCTGACTCGCATCGAGATCTTCAGGGCTCGGCGCCGTCCGGTTCAGGTCCAGGAAATCCGCACGTGCCGCGTCATGCCTCTGATGTTTCGCAGGGAAGAAGTGGCCGTGAGGCTGGCCGCCCAGCCGACCAACCGTCGGCCGAGGAGCCTGTTACGCGGTGGCGGCCGGGCATACGTGTCCGGCCGCCGTAAGTCTGCCTGAGCGCGATAGTCAGCCCACGAGTACGCTACCGGCCAAGCGGCGGACTTGGCACGTGGTACCGACTGGAGTGCTCAGCCAGGTCAGATCCGGGCTCCGTCTCATGACGAGCCGTGCATGATGCCCCCATTGGTCTCGATGAAGCCGATGTAGTAGAGCACTGCCGCGATGGTGGTGACGGTGTGGCCCATGATGGAGATGGTCTGGCCGGACGGATTGGCGCGCGCTTCACGGATGAACCTGCTGATGGCGCCCCACTGGTTCTCCACGTTGGCTGCGAGGATGTTTCCGCGCTGTGGGTCGAAGTAGTTCAGCGGCCGGTTCCGGGTGGGGGTCTGGATGTTGCCCCGGACGACGTCGAAGACCACACCGAAGCGCGCCGCCTCCGAGAAGATCTGGGTCGCCATCAGCACCGCGCGCCCCGTCGCGTCGTTGTACGTCGCCGCGCGGCCGAGGGTGCGCATGGCGTTGTAGATGTTCTCGGGGTTGGGGGCGAGGGATCCCCGGTCGTTGCCGCCTGGGATGTCACTGTAGTTACCGCTGGCGATCCGGCGGTTCGCGGGCACCGTCACGCCCAGCGCGGTCTGGAACTCGTTGATCCGGTCCTGGAACGCCCAGTGGGTATTGGTCTGCGGGGCATAGAAGCCCGCGACGTAGAGGTCGTTCGCCCAGAGGTAGACGGAGGCGAGGTGGGCGTTGTTGGTGTCGAGGACACGCACCTGGATCAGGCGGCCGCGTTCGGTGGTGGTCTCGGTGACGCTGTTGACGCCGGTCGGATCACCATAGGTGTACCGGTGGATGGCGTCGATCAGGTTCCAGTAGTTCTGGTGGTGGGTGTTTCCGCCGGCGGTGATGTTCGAGATGTGCCAGTCGATCACCTGGTAGTTGGTGGCGGACGCGGTACCGCTCAGTGTCGTCACCAGGCCCATGGAGATGGCCAGGGTCAGCAAGGCGGAGCAGATTCTTTTCAGCACGGTTTTCCCGGAGTCTCCCGATTGAGGGTGGATCAGTCCTGTCGCGCCATGAGGCTAGGAGCCGCCGCACCGACGGAGTTGGCAGTCCGTGCATCGCCATGTGCTCGAAAGCGCCCAGGTCGTTCGAGCGCCGTATCGACCGTCCTCTGACGGACGGACTCGGGGGGGGCTTCGCCCTCGCTGGCACCTGCCCTGATCTCCTGCGCTGTCGCCCTGCCCCACACCTCTCCCGGGAGTAACCCTGCGGGCGGTGCTGCGGCAAGTGTTCCGGAGGGAGTCAGTGGCTTGCAAGCTCCCCGGTGAGCTTGCCGTGGATGGCAGCGCTCGGCTGGTTGAGGCCGGTGATCTCGACGGTCTTGCCACGCTGGGCGTACTTGGTCTCGATGGCGTCAAGGGCGGCAACGGAGGAGGCATCCCAGACACGCGCCGCGCTCAGGTCGATGACGACCCTCTTCGGGTCGGAGCCGTAGTCGAACCGGCCGACGAGGTCGTTGGCGGAGGCGAAGAACAGCTCGCCGGTGACCCGGTAGACGACCGTGCTGCCGTCCGGTTCGGTCACTGCCGTGACTTCGGCCAGATGGGCGACGCGCTTGGCGAGGACGACCATGGCGGTGAGCGAGCCGACGACGACGCCGATGGCGAGGTTGGGGAGGCCACCACGCAGGCGACGGTGATCACCATCACGGCGATCTCCCCTGCCGGCATCCGCCTGAGGGTCTTCGGCGCGATGGAATGCCAGTCGAACGTCGACACACGGGTGCGGGCGCCGGATACCTCCGCGTTGATCATCGTCTGGCTGATCATGGCGCAGCCGCCCATGCCACGAAGAAACCGGTGACGATGTTGGCGATGCCCTGGCCGACCGATTCGCGGGTCTTGTCCGCCGAGCACCGGTCCGGAGCAGTACGAGGCTCACGACGTCCCGCACCGGCTCACAACCGATCTCTCATGGGGGTGGGGTACGCCGGGCGAAGTCCGCGAGCCGTTCGGCGAAAGCGTCTACGAGGCCGCGGAGTTCATCCGGGCGTTCGATGACGAAGGGGCGATCCAATGAAGCGAGTACGGCAGGCAGCCAGTCGAGCCGGTCCGCACGCAGTTCGACACGGCACCAGCGCTCCGTGACCGGGTCCGCGCCGACCGGGGAAGGCAGTTCCGCCACGGTGGCGATGCCGGCGGGCAGCCGGGTGTGGATCTGCTCGACCGTCCCCTGGATTCGCAGGGTCACCTCATGCCGGTACGGAACCGTGGCGAGCCCTGTCAGGACGCGCTTCGCCGAATCGATTCCGGGGGGTGGTTCGAAGGAACCGGACAGGGTGCGCACACCGGTGATGCGGTCCAGTCTGAAGATCCGGTCCTCACCTGACGAAAGATCCGCGGCCGTCACGTACCACCTGCCCGAGTGGGCGACGACCCCGTACGGGTGCAGGGTGCGCTCACTGCACCGGCCGTCGCCGGAGGTGTACCGGATCGAGAGGGGCCGGTGGTGGTGCACCGCATCGGCAACCGGGAGAAGGATCGCGGGTTCCGGGGCAGCTGCCGCCTTGCCGGGCGGCTCTGTGAAGGCGAGCGAGCCGAGCACAGCGTCGAGCCTGCGGCGCAGCCGCTCGGGCAGCACTCGCCGGATCTTGGCGATCGCCGTCTCGGCCGCCGTGTCCGTCATAGCCGTCAGGCCCGATCGCCCACCGGCGAGCAGGCCGAGCAGCACGGCGAGCGCTTCGTCGTCGCTCAGCATGAGCGGAGGCATGCGGTAACCGGGAGCGAGCCGGTAGCCGCCGTATCGGCCGCGCACCGACTCGACGGGTATGTCGAGCTCGACGAGCTGCTGTGCGTAGCGCCGTACGGTGCGCTCGTCGACGTTCAGCCGGTCGGCGAGTTCGGGCACGCTCCGGACGCCGCCCGACTGCAGGAGCTCCAGCAGGGTGAGGACGCGCGCAAGAGGTCGGGACATGACCAGAAGTCTCGCGCATATACCGGGCGAGTTCCGCCCGGTATTGGTCGTAGCGTGCGGTCGTCAGCACCGGAACCGCCAGGGGAGAAAACCCATGCACTTCGTCTCCATCCGCATCATCACGAGTGACGTCGCACGCCTTGTCGACTTCTACGAGCGCGCCACCAAGGTGTCCGCCACCTGGGCCAACGAGGACTTCGCCGAGCTCAGGACCGCCTCGGCCACCCTCGCGATCGGCAGCACCCGCACTGTCCCTCTGTTCGCGCCCGGCTCCGCACGCCCGGCCGACAATCACAGCGTCATCCTCGAATTCCTCGTCGACGACGTAGACAGCGTGTACATGAACCTGCGCGGCTTCGTGGAGGACTTCGTCAACGAGCCGACCACCATGCCCTGGGGCAACCGCGCACTCCTGTTCCGCGACCCCGACGGCAATCTCGTCAACTTCTTCACCCCGGTCACCCCGGCCGCCATCGAGAAGTTCGCACGCTGAGGGCAGCAGGGCAGCAGGGCAGCCGAGTGCGGCTTCTCCACCAGTTCACGAATCCTCGGGCGTCTGCCGCGATCCGTTCGGGAAGCCCAAGGCCCTTCACGCGAACCAGCGATACCGGACCACCTGTTGCAGGTGCCAGCGTCGAGGAAAGCGGCGCTGATCTGCGTGAAGTCCCATGAATCCGCCTCGCGCCACACCACCTTCCCCGGAGAGCGTGCCGACCCGGCGGCGATCTCCGGGAACGCCGGTCCCATCTGGGTACCGCGACGCGAGCGCAGCACCACCACTTCTGCGTCAGCCGAGACGGCGGCCCGGAACCCGTCCCATGTGGGGCACCGGCCTCTGGTTTACCGGCGCGGTGACGGGTCATGCGCACAGCCAGCATCTGAAACCGGCACCGAGGAAGGTGAACAGCATGGCCGCCAGCGAGAAGGCCCGGGCCAAAGCCGAGCAGGCCGTCGGCAAGGCCGCCCAGGCAGCCGGACGAGCCACTGGCAACCGGAAACTGATCGCCAAGGGCCACGCGGCCGAGGCCGCCGGCAACGCCCGCGAAGCCAAGGAGTCCCTCAAGGACACCGGCCGACCCTGAGGGCGGTGAATAGCCGCGTGTGGGGCGGCCCTGGTTCCAGGGCCGCCCCACACCTGTACCCACCCCCGAACGGTTACGGCATGCGCGTGCCAACCCCTTGGCAGGAACGTCCGCGATCTGGGAGGTCCGGTCAACTCGAGGCGGCGGTCTGGCGGAGCATCCGTGGCGAGGTTGGCGGGGACTTGTGCCGACGAGGGGAAACCGGCCGGAGCCGTGTGGCCGCCCGCGGCCCCTCTCGGTGGACGCCGCTTCGTCGAACGATCTCTCCTCGGAAGGTCCGCCCTCCACGAAGGCTTATGACGCCCGATCAGGAACGCGGAGCACCACCGTCCGCTGCCAGGCGAGTGAGCCACTCGCGCAGCAGGTGCTGCTCGGCGTCGCTCAGGACGTCGGCGTCGTCGGGGAGAGCGGCGCGCAGCGCGCGGGCCGCCGCGGCGGGGCCGGTCTCCGCGGCGGGGACCGTCGGTTCGGCGCGAGTGACGGCGGCGACCATGGCCTCGCGGAGGACGGTCAGCAGCGCCGGATTGCGGCGTTCTGCCGGGGTGGAGTGCCAGGTGGTGACCGCGCCTCGGCCGGTGGCCTGGATGATCTGGGCGGCCAACTCCTCGTCCACCCGCAGCCACCCTCCGGCCGCCAGCCGGCGCACCCGGCCATGGAGGATCTCCAGGCCCGCGCGGTGTGCCATGTCCGCCCCCCGGCCGGTGGCCCTGTTCATCACCGCGAACAGCTCGGGGCGGGAGATCCCGAACTCCACCACCGTGTCCCAGCCGCGGCGCAGGTCCTCCACCGCGTCCTGCGGTTCGGGATCGAGCAGCGCGCGCTTGCTCTCCAGGAACTGCGCGTAGCCGTGCTCCGCAACGGCCTCGAGGAGCCCCTCCTTGTCGCCGAAGAGGCGATAGATCGCCGGCGGCTGCATTCCGGCCGCGGCGGCGACCGCGCGGGTGCTCACCGCGTCCGGGCCGCCGTTCTCCAGTAGCTCGACGGCCGCCTCGACGATGCGGCGACGGGGGCTGTCGGTGATCTCGCGCGTAGCCATGAACCGATGATATCGAGGTCTTGGTTCCATCGATATTTCAGTGTTAACGTCAAAGCGATTCCACTGGAAACATCGTCGGGAGATTCCATGATCATCGTGACCGGAGCCACCGGAAAGCTCGGCCGTCGCACCGTCGAACGCCTCCTGGAGCGCGTTCCCGCCGACCGCGTCGGCGTCAGCGTCCGCGACCCCCGCAAGGCCCAGGAGCTCGCCGACCGCGGCGTCCGTGTCCGGCAGGGCAGCTTCGACGACCCCGCCTCGCTCGTGCACGCCTTCGAGGGGGCCGAGCAGCTGCTCCTCGTCTCCCTCGACCGCACGGGCGAGGAGTGCGTCACCGGCCATCGCACCGCCATCGAGGCCGCCGTGAAAGCAGGCGTCGGCCGCATCCTCTACACCAGTCAGATGGGCGCCGCCCACGACTCCCGCTTCCAGGCGTGCCGTGACCACGCCCGGACCGAGGACCTGCTCCGCGCCACCGGCCTGCCCTGGACCGCACTGCGCAACGGCTTCTACGCGGCCAGCGCCTTGCAGTTCCTGGAGTCCGCCCGCCACACCGGCGACATCGCCCTCCCCGCCGACGGCCCCGTCGCCTGGACCGGCCACGATGACCTCGCCGATGCCACAGCCGCAATCCTCACCGCGGAGGGCCGCTTCGAGGGGCCCACTCCGCCGCTCACCGGCCCGGCGGCGCTCGACTTCGGCACCATCGCCGGGATCGCGTCCCGAGCCACCGGCCGGTCCTTCACCCGCACCGTCGTCCCCGACGACGCCTTCCACGAGCAGGCCCTGGCGCACGGCGCCCCGGCCCCGATCGCCGATCTGCTGCTGAGCATCTTCGCCGCGGCGCGGAATGGCGAGTTCACTGCCGTCGACTCGACGCTGTCCGAGCTGATCGGGCGAGAGCCCGCCCCCTTCGGCACCCTGCTGGAGCGTGCCTGGGCCGAATAGACCCGGTGCGACGCACAGAAGGCATGCCACTCGAGTTCTCCCGTGGGGGACGGTGTCAGGCCCGGTCGCGCTGTGCGGCGGCTTCCTCCAGATCGGCGATGCTTCCCGACATGATCGTGCGCACGTGCCGGGTGATGTGTTCCGCGGGCCAGTCCCACCAGGCGACGGCGAGGAGCCGGGCGATGTCGGCGTCCTCGTAGCGGGTACGGATGAGCCGGGCCGGGTTGCCGCCGGCGATGCCGTAGTCGGGGACGTCGGTGGTGACGACGGCGCCCGAGGCGATGATCGCGCCGTGGCCGATGCGGACACCGGGCATGACGGTGGCGCCGTGGCCGAACCAGACGTCGTTGCCGACGACCGTGTCGCCGCGTCCGGGCAGGCCCGTGATCAGGTCGAAGTGGTCCGCCCAGGAGCCGCCCATGGTGGGGAACGGGAAGGTGGAGGGGCCGTCCATGCGGTGGTTGGCGCCGTTCATGAGGAACCGGGTGCCCGTGCCCAGGGCGCAGTACTTGCCGATGGTGAGGCGCTCGGGGCCGTAGTGGTAGAGGACGTTGCGGGTCTCGAAGGCGGTCGGATCGTCGGGGTCGTCGTAGTAGGAGAAGTCTCCGACGTCGATGAGCGGCGACTTGACCAGGGGTTTGAGGAGGACGACGCGCGGGTGTTCGGGCATCGGGTGGAGAACGGTGGGGTCGGCGGGGACGGGTGGCATCGTGGCGGCGGTTCCTTTCCGGTGGACTAACGGTTGTGGGCGGACACCGTGTTCGGCGTGGGGGCCGTATCGGGACGCGCCGGGGCTTTCGCGGGCCCGGACTTCGCCAGCCACAGGCCGGTGAAGACGGCGGAGGCCAGGGTGACGGCGCCGGCCGTGAGGAAGGCGCCGTCGAGGCCGGTCTCGAAGGAGGCGCCGCCGGACTGCCGGGTGCGGACGACGGCGCCGAGGACCGCCACGCCGAGTACGGCGCCGATCTGCCGGGTGGTGCTGCTGATGCCCGAGGCGAGTCCGCCCTCCTGCGGGCTGACCGCCTGGATGGCGGCTCCCGTCAGCGGGGACAGGGTCAGCGCGAAGCCGGTGCCGGCGAGGGCGAGGCGCCACCACACGCTGCCGTAGCCGGTGTCGGCGTGCACCGTGCCGAGCGCCAGGAGGCCCAGTCCGGCGAGGGCCAGGCCCGTGGTGACCACGGTGCGGAAGCCGTACCGGGCGGCGAGCCGGCCCGCGAACGGGCTGACGATCACCATGGCGAGGGAGACAGGGAGGGTCTGCAGGCCGGCGCGGAGGATCGAGCTGCCCTGGACGTAGACGAAGAACTGGGAGAAGAAGAACGTCGAGCCCATGAGCGCGAATCCGACCATGACCATGGCGATGTTGGAGACCGTGAACAGGCGCTCCCGGAACAGCCGCAGCGGCAGCATCGGTGCGTCGCGGCGTGCCTCGACGGTGACGAAGGCGGCGAGCAGGACGAGCGCGGCGGCGAAGCTGCCCAGGATGAGCGGTGACGTCCAGCCGCGGGCGCCGCCTTCGATCAGGCCGTAGGTGAGTGCGCCCACCGCCAGGACGGACAGCACCGTGCCGGGGACATCGATCGCGCGGGCGTCCGGGTTACGGGACTCGGCGAGGTGGCGCAGGCCGAGCAGCAGCAGGACCACGCCGATCGGCACATTGACCAGGAAGATGGCGGCCCAGCCGAAGGCCTCCGTCAGCACACCGCCGGCCACGGGACCCGCGGCCAGGCCGATCCCGCTGAAACCCGCCCACAGCCCGATCACCCTGACGCGCTCCCGCGGATCGGGACAGGCCGCGGCGAGCAGCGCCAGCGAGGCGGGGCTCAGCGCCGCGGCGCCGACGCCCTGCAGCACCCGGCCGGCGATCAGCCAGCCGAGCGTGGGCGCGAGGGCGCACAGCACGGAGGCGGCGGTGAACACGACCACGCCCGTGAGGTAGACGCGTTTGCGGCCGAAGCGGTCGGCGAAGATGCCCCCCGACAGCAGCAGCATGGCGACGAGCAGAACGTACGCGTCGACGATCCATTGCAGGCCGGTGAGTTCGGTGTGCAGGCGGTGCTGCATGTCGGGCAGTGCGGCCCCGACGATCGTGTTGTCGAGCAGGACCATGAACTGGCCCAGGCAGGTCACCGTGAGCAGCAAGGCCCGGTGCGGCCGGCTGCCTGCGGCCGCGGGCGGTTCAGTCATGGGGATTCCCCTCTGTCGGCTCTGGCGGTGGCGGCCCTGGCCGGTGGTACACCCGAGCACCCTAAACGCAGTCGGCGACTGCGTTAGTGGACTGTAAGCTGGTGCGCCCCACAAACGCAAGCACTGACTGCGTTAAGGTGTGAGACATGAACGAGCGGCAGCCGGCCCGCCGGCCCGGAGGACGCAGCGCCCGCGTCGGCGTGGCGGTGCATCAGGCCGTCACCGACCTGATCAGCGAGCGCGGTTACGGCAACTTCACCGTCGGCGAGGTCGCCGCCCGCGCGGGCGTGGCCGACAGCAGCGTCTACCGCCGGTGGGGCAACCTGGAGAACCTCCTCACCGAGGTGGCGCTCAACCGCCTCAACACCCGGTCACCGATGCCCGACACCGGGAGTCTTGCGGGTGACCTGCGGACGTACGCGGCCCAGGTGGCACGCGAGATCACCGGGCCCGACGGGCCGGCGGTGCTGCACCTGGCTGTCGCGCTGAGCGGCCACGGCGAGCAGGGGGTGCAGGCCCGAGACGCCATCCGGGACGCGCGTGCCCGGCAGCTGGAGTCGATGCTCGATCGTGCCCGCGAGCGCGGTGAGGATGCGCCGGATGCGCTGGAGGTGCTGGATCATGTGCTGGCGCCGATGTACATCCGGGTGCTGTTCGGGATGGGGCCGCTCGAAGCGGAGTACGTCGAGGGGCTGGTCGAGCGGTTGCTGTGACCTTGCGCCCGGTCCCGTGGGAGCAGGGGTGTGCGTATGCGTCGGCGACGGCCCCGGTGGCGGCTGCCGCGTGGCGGGGTCGGGTGGGGGCCTCGCACGTGTGCCGAGGGGTCAGGAGAGCCTGGGGAGGATCTCGTCGGCGACGCGGTGGCCGGATTCGGCGGCTCCGTCGATGTAACCCGCCCAGCGGGTGGCGGTCTCGGTACCGGCCCAGTGCAGCGGGCCGACCGGACGGCGCAGCACCGGGCCGAAGCGGGTGAGGGTGCCGGGCATGGCGAAGGCTCCGTAGCAGCCGCGGCTGTACTCTTCCTCCGCCCAGTCGCGTTCGATGTAGGCGATGGGATTACGGGCCTTGGGGCCGAAGTAGCCGACGAGGTCGTTGATCACTTGGGCGCGGCGCTCGTCGGCATTCATGCGTGAGCCGGCGTCGGCGTGGCGGCCTTCGAGGAAGCCGACGAGTACGCCGCACGAGCCGTCGTGGGGGGTGTTGTCAAAGACGGTGCCGAAGGGGCGGTGGGTGCTGTTCGCCTGGCCGCTCAGGCCCGCACGACGCCAGAACGGCTCGTCGTAGGCGACGTTGACCTTGATGACCCGGCCCATCGGCATCCGCTGGACGAGCTGGTCGCGGTCGCCCGGGAGGCCGGGAGTGAAGCGGATGCGGGCGGCGAGCGGCGGCGGGACGGCGACGACGGCCCGCCCGGCACGGACGGTCAGGCCACTGCGCGTGGTGACGCGCACGCCCGAGGTCGCGGCGGGCTGCCAGTCGATGTCGGTGACGGGGGCTTCGAGGACGACCCGGTCCCCGAGTTCCTCGGCCAGTTCGAGCGCGATGCGCTGCGTTCCGCCGACGACGCGGTCCTGCTGGGCCGCGCCGGCGACGTTGATCAGCTGATCGAGGCCGCCGGCGGCGCCGACGTAGAAGGCGGCCCAGAGCGCGGACATGTCCTCGGGCTCGGCGGAGAAGACCGCTTCGGTGATCAGGCGGAAGAAGTCCCGGCCGCCCGTGGTGCGCGCGGTCCTGTGCAGCCAGGTGCAGAAGGTCTGGCGGTCCAGCGCCTCGGCCTGGGGCGCACGCCAAGGATCGGTCGCGGCGACCTGGCGGGCGATCCGGTCCAGGCGGTACTGGGCCTGCCCGATGTCGGCGAGGACCAGGGGGTTCAGCTTGGGGATCCGGCCCCTGTACTGGGAGCGGGTCGTGCGGAACTCGCCGATGTGCTCGCCGTCGCCGTACGTCGGGTAGGTCCGCAGGCCCAGTTCCCTGATCAGCTCCATGACATGCTGCTGCGTCGGCCCGACCCACTGTCCGCCCACCTCGATGGGGGTGCCGCCGGGCAGCGCTCCGTTGAGGAGCCGGCCGCCGACGCGGTCGCGCGCCTCCAGGGCCAGTACGTCCACTCCGTTCCGCACGAGGTCTCGGGCGGCCACCAGGCCCGCCACCCCGGCTCCGACGATCACGACGTCCGCCGACTTCTCCATCGCGCCCACCCTTCGCACGGAGTGCTCATACAGAGTGCATCTGGCATACGCAACGTAGGTAATTTCCACGGCGCATGGGAACACTGCGCGCGAAGTACGCGGAGAACACGCGCCGAACCCTGCTGGACACGAGGCTGCGGCTCTTCACCGACTGGGACGACGCGGAGGACCTGGTGCGTACCGCCGGGCTGACGCGGGGTGCACCGGCGACCGCGAGACGATCGAGGTGACTCCGCGCCGGCCGAACCGGCCGATCACGACCGGTTCGGGACCAACTCGCGCAGTTCACCACCGAGGCACGCGCGGGACGGAAAAGTCCTCTCCGGCCGCTGACTAGTACCACTGACTAGTAGCTGTCGTAGCTGGGCTTGCCGCTCGGCCGGTAGACGCCGACGATGGTGCCGCCCTTCGTCGTGGAGACGCTCACCGGCTCCAACGCGGTGGGGACCGCACCGTCGGCGAACAGCCGCTTGCCGGTGCCGATGATCACCGGATGGATGGTCAGCCGGTACTCGTCGACGAGGCCGTGCCGCATGAGGGTCTGGGCGAGGTCGCCGCTGCCGACGACGTTGATGTTGCCGCCGTCGGTCGCTTTCAGCCGGCGCACGGCATCGACGACGTCACCCTCCAGCAGCGTGGAGTTCTGCCACTCGACGGACGTCAGGGTCCGAGACGCCACGTACTTGTGCATGCTGTTCATCCGATCGGTGAACGGGTTGCCGGGATCGGCGGTCGGCCAGTACGACGCGAAGATCTCGTACGTCTTGCGCCCGAGCAGCATCGCGTCGGACAGCTCGTACCAGCCGGCGATGGCCCGGCCGACCTCGTCGTCGTCCACCGGCTTCTGCCAGCCACCGTGCGCGAAGCCGCTCTCAGCGTCCTCGTCCGGTCCGCCCGGGGCCTGCATGACGCCGTCCAGCGTCAGGAACGTGCAAACGATGATCTCGCGCATGGAGCGCTCCTTTCGTCGACAGGTAGACAGCACCACCGCCGGAAACTCATCGCTGGAACCTCCAGGGCGCCTGAGGGTGTCGTCACCGGTGCTGCCGCCCGGGGTGAGCGTGCTGCGCGTGGACGGCGCACCCCGGGATCCGCCGGGTGCTCGGGCCGGCCGACCGTACGAGCGGCGGTGCGCGGCACGGGAGGCGCCGTTCTCGGACCAGCACTTGGAGGCATCGGTGACGTTGCGTCCGTCGGCGACCGTCCCGACCGGGGGCTGGACGAGCCGTACCGGCTTGCGCAGGCCGGGCAACCGCCGAGGGCAATCCGATGGGCCTGCGCCACAGGCGGGTGCCCGATCCCACGGAACCCTGTTTTCGTCTTATTGACGATATCGGCTGCCCTCTACTACCGTCTCATCGACGAGATCAAGGGGGGCCATCATGGCCGACATCACCCGGCGCTTCGGATGGCGCCATCTGCGCTCCGCGCCCACCGCGCACATACGCCACCACAAGCGCGGGCAGCTCGCCCACGACGGACGCGGACTCAGCTTCTGGTACCGGTCGCTGTCGGCGGCGCTCTCCGAAGTGCCGGTCGACGACAGGGAGCTGGCCATGGCATTCCACGCCCGCACCGCCGACTTCCAGGACGTCACCGTGCAGGCCACCGTCACCTACCGGATCAGTGACCCGGCCGAGGCGGCGAACCGGATCGACTTCTCCGTGGACCCGGACAGCGGGAACTGGCGCGGCACTCCCCTGGAGCAGATCGCCACCCTCCTCACCGAGACCGCGCAACAGCACACGCTGGACGTACTGGCCCGCACCCCGCTGGCCGTCGCCCTGGTCAACGGCGTCGCCTCCGTGCGGGAACGGGTCGCCACCGGCCTCGCCGCCGAGCCTCGCCTCCCGGCCACCGGGATCGACGTGGTGGCCGTGCGCGTCGTGGCGATCCGGCCCGAGGCCGAGGTGGAGCGCGCCCTGCGCACCCCGGCCCGCGAGCAGATCCAGCAGGAGGCGGACCGGGCCACCTACGAGCGTCGGGCCGTCGCCGTCGAGCGTGAGCGTGCCATCGCCGAGAACGAGCTCGCCAGCCAGATCGAACTGGCCCGGCGCGAGGAGCAGTTGGTCGACCAGCGCGGCACCAACGCGCGCCGTGAGGCCGAGGAGAAGGCAGCGGCCGACGGCGTACGGACCGAGGCCGAGGCGGCCCGCAAGGTCCGCCTGGCCCGCGCGGACGCCGAGGCCGCCCGCGCGACGGGCGCGGCACGCGCGGAGGCCCAGGCCGCCTGGCTGCGGGTGCACGGCGAGGTCGACCCGGCCACGCTGCACGTCCTGGCCGCGACCCGGCTGGCGGAGAACCTGCCGCGGATCGAGAGCATCACGCTCTCCCCCGACGTGCTCACCGGGCTCCTGGCGAAACTCGGCCGCCCGGAGAGCCAGGCGGACGCGTGAGCCTGGCACCGCGGGCGGTGATCGTGCACCGCAGGACGGAGTACGAAGAACTGCTCGCCCGGCATGGAACGCGCGGACAGGCCGCCTTCTTCCTCTCCAGCCGGGGCCGCTCGATCGACGAGGTGGCCCGCCGCCACGACCACACCCAACAGGCCCTGCGGAACGTCGCGTCGGCGGTGCCGCTCACCTGGCGCAGCTCCAGGGTGGAGCGGGCGGACCTGGACCGCTTCCTGTTCGCCCCGGAAGACGTGGTGGTCGTGGTCGGCCAGGACGGCCTGGTCGCCAACACCGCGAAATACCTCTCCGGACAGCCTGTGGTGGGCATCGACACCGACCCTGGACGCAATCCAGGGGTCTTGGTCCGTCATCGCAGCGCCGACACGGCCCACCTGCTGCGCACCGCAACCGGTACCGAGCGGGCAGACGAACTCACCATGGTCGAGGCCGTCACCGACGACACCCAGCGCCTCCTCGCGCTCAACGAGATCTACCTCGGCCCACCCGGCCATCAGACGGCCCGCTACCACCTGGACACCGGCGGGAGCGACCCGGGCGAGGCCCAGGCCTCCTCCGGAGTGCTGGTCGGCACCGGCACCGGCGCGACCGGCTGGCTCCGCTCCCTGTGGGTGGAGCGCGGCAGCACCCTGCCCATGCCCGCGCCGTGCGACCCGCGCCTCCTGTGGTTCGTGCGCGAGGCCTGGCCATCACCGGCGACCGGGACATCGAAGGTCGCCGGTGAACTGGAGCGAGGACAGGAACTGAGACTGACCGTGGAGTCGGATCGGATGGTGGTCTTCGGAGACGGGATGGAGACCGACGCCCTGGAGCTGACCTGGGGACAGAGCATCCGACTTGGCATCGCCGCAACGTCACTGCGCCTGGTGACATGATCACCCCCGGCCGCCCTTGGCACCGCCCAACTGCGCCCGCGAGGTGTCGCGCCCGTCGCCGAAGCCGCAGCATGCGGCAGGCCGTGTGGAGGGCAGCGTCGGCCGCCTGCTCGGTCAAGCCTCGCCGGCGACCGCCACGCGCCGATCACGGCGAGGAGAAGAACAGCGTCGTCATCGCCTCCAACGGGTCGTTCGTCGCCTGGACAAAGTCCTTCGCCGGCCCCCCGCCTCTGCGCGGCCACCGTCGACAGCCTGACCTCCAACGGCACCACCATCGAGACCGTCCCCGACTCCTACCGCCTCGCCAGTTCGGAGCACCACTGATGCGCGCAACACTCATGTACAGCGCCGGCGACGTCCGCGTCGAGAGCGTTCCCGACTCCGTCATCAGGCAGCCCACCGACGCACTGGTCCGTGTCACCGCCTCCTGCGTCTGCGGAAGCGATCTGCACCCCTACGGCTCCATGAAGCCCGAGGACGGACCAGCACGGCGGATGGGGCACGAGTTCATCGGCATCGTCGAGGACACCGGCTCGGAGGTGACCACCGTCAAGCGCGGCGACCTGGTCGTCGCCCCGTTCGCCATATCCGACGGCACCTGCGAGTTCTGCCGCGAGGGTCTGCATACCTCCTGCGCCCACCCGCAGGCCAACTTCTGGGACGGCGAGCCCGACGAGGGAGGCCAGGCTGAGGCGGTCCGCGTCCCGCTCGCCGACGGCACCCTCGTCAAACTGCCCGTCGCCCCGGACTCCGCCCTCATCCCGTCCTTGCTGACGCTCTCGGACGTCTTCGGTACCGGCTACCACGCCGCCCTGATGGGCGGGGTGAGCGCACGCACCCGCGTCACCGTGATCGGTGACGGCGCCGTCGGTCTGCTCGCGGTGCTCTCCGCCAGGCGCCTCGGTGCCGAGCAGATCATCCTCATGGGGCGCCACCGGGAGCGCACCGACCTCGGCCGGGAGTTCGGCGCCACCGACGTCGTCGCCGCCCGCGGCGAGGAAGGCATCGAAAGGGTCCGCGAGTTGACCGGCGGGCACGGCACGCACGTGGTCCTCGAAGCCGTCGGCCACATGCCCGCTTACGAACAGGCCATCGGGGTCGTGCGCCCCGGCGGCGTCATCAGCCGCGTCGGCGTCCCGCAGTACGAGCAGGCGCCGGTCGACTTCGGCACCCTCTTCGGCCCCAACATCCGCCTGGCCGGTGGACCCGCACCGGTCCGCGCCTACATCGAGGAGCTGATGCCCGACATCCTCGACGGCACCATCGACCCGGGGAAGGTGTTCGACGCCACCACCGGCCTCGACGGCGTCCCGGCCGCCTACCAGGACATGGCCGACCGGAGGAGCCTCAAGGTCCTCATCAAGCCCTGACCTCCATGTTCCGGGGTGCTCCGGGCGGCCGTGCGACACCGTGGCGTGCCGCAAACGCGCATCAAGCAGTGGCGCGGCCTCACCCCAGGACAAGACCGGCCGAGTTGACCCATGAGAGGTCGAGGGAGTTCCTGCTCACGATCGGCCCACTCCGACCCCAACGGGTGGGACCACGGGGCCGGGTGGAAAGGACCGGCAGCCGATGACCTGCTCACGCTGGCCGTCCTCCTCGTCCTGATCGCCGAGTCGCGCAGCGCCCTGGAATCAACCGACGACGCCGTACGCACGACCGCGATCACCGAACTGCGCGAGCGCATGATCGGCCGGGAGCCGTACACGGACGACTCAGCGTTCTGGGACGAGGTCTCCGAGTCTCTGGACTGAAGCGCGTCGAGGGCAGACACCGCCGCGACGAGCTCGTCGCGGGTCAGCCGTCCACAAAACGCCTGACACGGATGGCGGGGTGCGCCAGGTGCGTCGTCCGTACGGCGAGCGCCGTCACGGCGAGCGCTGTAGTCGGCCTGACGGGCCGACTACTGCACTGGCCTGGCGATGACGCCAAAACCGGTGTGCCGGAGCGCGGTCGCGCTGTGATACTGCTCCGATGATCAAGCTTCCGACAGCCGCGCTGGACTCCTTGCAGGGGCTTGCCTTCGGCGACGCCTTCGGTGACCGCTGGTTCGGCATCCTGCGCCGGGACGGTTCGACCGCCCTCGATGCGCGGACGCTGCCCCCGGAGCCGCTGTGGCGGTGGAGTGACGACACCGCCCAGGCTCTCGTTCTCGTCCGGGAACTCGCCGAGGGGGGCGGCGCCGTGGACCAGGACCGCCTCGCCCTGGGCCTCGCGAGGGCCTACGCCGAGGACACGCACCGCGGCTACGGACCTTCGATGCACGACGTGCTGCGCAGGATCGGCGCGGGCGAGCCCTGGCGGGAGGTCGCCGCCGAACAGTTCGGCGGCCAGGGCTCCTGGGGCAACGGCGCGGCCATGCGCGTCGCTCCGCTCGGCGCCTGGCACGCCTTCGACCTCGACGTCGTCGCCGAGCAGGCAGCCCGCCAGAGCGTGGTCTCGCACCACCACCCGGAGGCGATCGCCGCGGCGGTGGCGGTAGCCCTTGCCGCAGCCCTGGCGACACGCAGCCGGGGCGGGCCTGTCCCGGCACGCCCGGACTTCCTTCAGGCAGTCGCAGAACGACTCCCTGACAGCGACGTCCGGTCGGGAGTGCGGATCGCGGCCCGGATGCCGGCGCACACCTCGGTTCGGCACGCCGCGGAGGTCCTGGGCTCCGGCTACAGGTTGTCTGGGCCTGACACCGTCCCGTACGCCCTGTGGTGCGCGGCGGGGCACCTCGACGACCTGCACGAGGGCCTGTGGTTCACGGTCGCCGGGCGCGGCGACATCGACACCACCTGCGCTATCGCGGGCGGGGTGATCGCTGCTCGCACGGGCGTCGCTGCCCTGCCCCCCGCCTGGCACGCCGCCCGTGAACCGCTGCCACCAGCCGTGTCGGAGCAGGAACCTCTACAGGAACCTCTCTCGGGATGAGTCCAGGCGTCTCCGGCAGAGCCGTGCGCATCCGAGGGCGGGGCGGGGCCGCGCCGGCGCGGGATCCGGCTGGCTGGGAGGAGCGGGCGGAAACGGACTTCGGGTCGGTCGGCGGCCAGGTCAGCCGAGACCGAGCAGTTCGGCGATCGTCCCGCCCAGGACCCGGTCGCGTACCTCTCCCGGAGTGGTGATCCGCTCCACCAGGGCCCGCGCGAGGACCGGGTCGCCGTATGGTGCGTCCGAGCCGAACAGGGTCCGGTCCGGGATCTCCTTGATGGCCAATCGGACGGCGAAGACGATGGTGGCCGTGGAAAGCTCCAGGTACATGTTCGGTGTGTCCCGGACCAGTTCGATGGCCTGCATCCAGTGCTGTCCGCCCAGCTGGCTGAGTACCAGCGGTACGTCGGGATAGCGGCCGGCCAGAGCGGCCAGCGTCGCCAGGTCCTCCGCCGTGGTCGGCGCGGAACCGTGCACGACCACGGGCAGGCGGCCCTGGTCCGCTACGGCCTGGAGCACTGGTTCGACCAGCCCCGCCCCTCCCGGTGGCGGCGTCAGCTCGCCGATTCCGCGCAGTCCGCGCCCGATCACCTCCTGCTCCACGATCACGGCGGTCTTCTCCGGTCCCAGGCCCAGCGGCACCGACAGAAAGCCGATGAACCGGTCCGGATGCGCGGCAAGTGCGGTGTCCAACTCCCGCCACGCCCCGCGGTACGCCTCGACCGTGCCGGCCTGACCTCCCAGGGCCCTCTCCAGGACGGCCATCTCGCGGCGCAGTGCGGCGAGGTCACCGGCCCGTTCCGGGTGCGGCCGGGTGGCGAACAGGACGGCACGGTCGACCCCGGCCTCGTCCAGCAGCCCCACATGTGCCTCGACGGGGTCGTGGACGTGGCTGTGCGCATCGATGATCACTTCTATGTTCCCTCCGACTGGACGCGGCCGGAATGCGGCCGGTCAGGACACTGTTGCTCCTTGACACCGTTGGAAGGTCAAGCTGAAAGGGCGAAGCGGTGCTCATCGGGGAGTTGTCACGCCGAACAGGAGTCAGCGAACGTCTGCTGCGCTACTACGAACAAGCGGAACTGATCCACGCCGAACGCCGCGCCAACGGCTACCGCGAGTACAGCGACCAGACCGTGGACACGGTGCACCGCGTCCGCGCCCTGCTCGCCGCCGGCCTCCCCATCCGCATCATCCGGCGGGTCCTGCCCTGCACCTACGACACGGCCGGCCTGCGTCCCTGCCCCGGCATCCTCACCAGTCTCCGCGACCAGCTGAGCGTCCTCGACCAGCGCGCCGCCGATCTGGAGACCGCCCGCCGCCTGCTGCGCCAGACGATCACCGCCACCGAGAACGCGGCGAACCAGGCTCAGGCACCCGGGCAGCCGAACTCCCTGACGCCGCCGCGCAGAATCGCTCTTGCCCCAGCGCGCTCACGGAAGCGCGGCAGGCGCCCCCTGCTGAGCGGCGGCTCGGAAGCCCGGTGATCTCGTCCGACTCCCCCGCCTACCGGGACATCCTGCGTCTGCGTACCGACCACGTGGAGGGCGACTTGGTGCTGATCGAAGGCGTCGGTCCGCACTACGACCCGTCCGAGCGCGCTCGCACCTTGCGAACACAAGCCGGCCCGGCGAGCCAGCCGACCGCGTGATCCTGCCTCCGCGTCCAGGGCACCGAGATGCCCCACGCTCGTTGTCCTTCTCCACTCCGTCACGGTCCTCGGCGGGCTGATTGCGCTCGCTCCGGCGGGCGAACACGGCGGTGACGAAGGGCTAGTACGGGCTGCCTCTCCCCTCGCTGCTACTCTCGGCGGGTTCCAATGACTCAGGGGGGAGTCCGTTGCTCACGTCGGTTGCCACGGAGTGGCTGTGGCTGTTGGCCATCGCAGCCCTCGTGATCCACTGCTCCGCCATGGCGAAATGGATACCGATCCAGAGGTTCTGGACGGTGTACCCGTTCATCTGGGTGGTGTGCGGGACCGGAGCAGTCGCGTACGGCGCGTGGCGTGGCCTCACTCTGGAAAACATGCTCGTCGTGTGCTCGTTCGCGCTCATCGGACTGACGATCGGCATGTACCCGACTCGCAAACTGCTGACGGAGTGGGCGCACGAGATCAATCAGGGCGTGACACGCGAGCGATACGACTACCCTCGCGCGCACCTCGCGTTCTGCGGCGCATCCGTGATCGTCATGACGGCCGCCGCGGTCCTGCTGGCTCGCTGACGGGCCGTGACGAGGAGCGCGGCTCGCCGGGCGGTCTGACCGATGACGGCCCGGGTCTCGATCGGCACTTGGTCATCTCTTCACGCGACTGCGCACGGCGAGTACGGCGAGCCCGAGCAGAGCCGGCTCGACGAGGCGGGCGGTCATCTCGACGTAGGTTCCGGTGGTGGTCAGGTTCTGTCCGGAGGCGCGGAAGATCACCGAGTTGGCCACCACCCTCAGGGACTTCTCGAACCGCTCGTTCGACAGGCGCCGATGGTACGGCCCTTCCGGGTTGACGGGGTCGGGCTGCTTCGTGGTCAGGGTCACTTCGCTGCGGTCGATGCTGCCCTTGCTCACCAGGTCGGGATCGTTCCGCGGCAGGCCCCACAGCATCATGGCCAGCACGGTGGCCGTCATCGCCAGGCCCAGCCATGCCAGAGCACGGAAGGCCCGCAGGCCGTACCCGGACACGGCCCAGTACAGCCCCAGGATCATCCGTTCGCCGCGGGGCGCTTCGAGGTCGTGCCGGCGCATCTCCATCTCGCCGTAGTAGAAGTCGGCCGCGCCAGGCTCGTTCTTGCCGTCCTCCAGCGCCTTGCGCAGTTGCCGGTAGACCGGTGCGAGAGCGGCGGGCTGGTGCGTCTCGACACCCTCCGGGGCAGGCGTCCACCCGGCGGTGCCGTACCGGGTCGCGCGCCAGTGGTGCTCTTCGGCCAAGGTCCGGCGGCGTGTCCACCGCACGGGGAACCACCCCCGCCGGGACATCCGTTCGGGCGGCGGCGGCAGAACGCACCGGCCTTCGAGTCTCAGTTGGTCCAGGTGGACGGTCTCCATGAAGCGACAGGCCGTCAGATCGACGTCGGCCAGCACCAGGTGTGCGACGTCCACACCGCTCACCGACAGCACGCGCACGGGGGCGTCGGTCAGGCCCGGCTCGTCGATCCGCTCGTCCAGGAGGGTGACGAACTGGCCGGAGCGCCCCGCGACGGTCACCGGGAACTCGAGTACGGCGTCGCTGATGTCGACAGTGGCGTGGCGCAGCCGAAGCGCGGCGGTGGACGCCCAGCGTGTCCGTCGGCAACGAAGATCGTCCGCGGCGACCTCCAGTGTCACAGCAGATTCGAACACCGCGTCGGACAGGTCCACCCGGCCCGGGCAGACCAGGGGGCCGAACATGGCCGTGCCGCGGAATACCGCTCTCCGAAAGTTCATGTCCCCTTCCAGGCGGGCCTGGCTGAACGACACATCGCCGCCGACCTTCATCCCGGCGAAGGTGGCGCCTGTCTGGAAATGAGCCTCGGAGAACAGGACCTCCTCACCCAGCTCCGCCCCGTCGAAGCAGGCTCTGCCCTGGTGGAAGTGCGCCCCTTCGAAACAGGCAGGGCCGGTGATCACCGCCTTCTCGAAATCGGCGCCGTCCTCGAAGTAGGCGCTGTCGAAATACGCCCTGCCGTTGACGACCATCCCGTCGAAGCGCGCGGCGCCCGAGAAGCGCACCCCCGTGAAGTGGGCCTCCCCGGCGGTGGCGCCTTTGAACATCGCGCTGCCGCCGACGCGGTCGACGCAGAATCGGAGCGCGCCCCCGGTGCGGGCTCCGTAGAACCAGGCATCGGCGCCGATGACGGTGGCTTCGAGCCACAGGTCGTCGGCGACTTCGGTGTTCCCGAACCTGAGGTCCTGTCGGAAATGCGTGTCGCGGAAATAGGCGCTGCCGTCAAACACCGCCGTGCCGAAGGAGCAGAAGCCGGAGAAGTCGATCTGCTCGAACGTCACATCACCGGAGAACCGGGCCCCGTCGAACTCCGCCTGCCCGAGCAGAGCACGTCCCGTCGCCGGCTCCCGGAGCCGGGTGAGCACGTCATCCAGAAGTCCTTGTGTGAGGAGAGTGCCACGGTGGTCGATGTCGGCACCGGGAGCCAGCCCGGCGAGGTGCGCGGTCCGCTCTTCGGCGTCCAGATGTGCCAGGCAGGCCGTGTGCGTCCCGACCCTGCGGCCCCGGCAGCGCGTGCCGGCGTCGGTGTGCTCGCACTGCGGCCAGGCAGGAGCGGCGTGCGCGCCGGCCTCGGTCAGCGATGTGATGGCTTGCTCCCTTCCTGTCTCACGCGGCGAAGACGGTGACGTCCTTGCGGTCGAAGCGCTTCGGGCTGTCGACCACGGCCTCGACCCACCAGCGGCCGGGTGGCGCTTCCAGTTCCGCCCGGTACCGGTCGGTTCCGTGTTCCTCGAAGACGACGGGCTGCTTGGCCGCCCTGCCCGACCGCCACATGAAGGTCCGCAGATTGCGCCCCAGCAGGTTGTGCCCCAGCAGCTCGACCGCGAACGGCTGGCCGGCGACGGCGGCGGAGTCGGGAAAGTGCAGAGCGATGCCCTCGTCGCCGGCGAGCATGCTGCCCGGAGGGCTCCCCCTGCGGACCGCGATCAGCACGTCCCGCAGAGCGGCGGAGCTCGCCATGTCGGCGTTCCGGAAACCGGTCCAGAGCATCGGGCTGTGCTCCCCGACGGCCCAGTCCGCCAGGGCGGACAGTCGTGGCACGGTTCCGTCGCCCGGCCCCAGGGCGCTGTTCTCGCCGGAGGTGAGGTACGACCCGTCGGAGGACAGCGTGATGGCCTCGGGCGTCGGAAAGTCGCCGCTGCCCAGGCAGTGCACCGTGTAGGGCAGCCGGCCCTCGGGGTCGGCGCGACGGTTCCCGTCCGTTGCCGACCTGAACTTCTCATGGAAGCCCAGGACATCACGGACCGCGGCGGCAGGCAGGCCGGGAACCGGATACCGGTGGTCGGCGACCGTCCGCGGCCGGCTCTTCCCCTCGGCCCGAACGGCGGCGTACACCGGCAGCATCTCGGCAACCGCGGGCAGGTCGAGGGCCCAGTCGCGCAGTACCTCGTTCAGCCTGGCACGTGCGTCCGCACCCGGGCCGCCGGTGCCGGGGATCGCGTGACCGGCCAGAAGGCGGGCGGCCTGCACCAGGCCCTTCTGGGGTGTGCCGAGCGTGACCAGGGCGCGGGCGGTCCTCCGGCCGTCCTCGCACTCCAGGTAGTGACGCCCGATCAGGCCGCCCGTCGAGTGGCAGACCAGAATGACTCCGGGATCGTCGAGGCGGTCCGGGTAATGCGCGTCGACCTGCTCGCTCCACCGGTCGAGTTCCCTCGCCAGCCGTGCCCTCAACTGCCTGGCGGCCAACCGGTGGGACAGTCGCCAGTCATAGGTGAAGGGAACGAACTGCTCCGTGACCGGGTCGCCGAGCGCGGCACGGATATCGGGATAGCCCATACAGGACGTCAGCCCGGGTACCGAGTCCGGGGACGTGAGCAGGTCACCGGCGTCCAGCCGGAAGCGGTCCTCGGGCAGTGCGTCGCCGAGGCCCGGTGGCAGGGCCACCTCGGCCAGCGTCCCGGCCGCGGGCGGCGAATGGATCAGGGATCGGCTGCATCTCGCCCAGACGTCCTGGCCGTCGCGGCACAGCCGGGTACCGAGAAATCCCGGTACGAAGACCACAAGGTCATGTTCCACTGCTCTCTCCCCCTGGCCAGTTCCTTTGTCGCCGCACGGCTGCCGTCCGGCCCTCGGTCATCGCGCGTCGGCCGCTAAGAAGGTGTGCGGCAGCCGGATCAGATCGCATCGGTCGTTGCCCTGCAGCGCCACCACCAGGCCCTCCGGGTCAGGAGCGGTGTCGACGGCCTGGACGTCGTAGCCGCGCGAGGGGATCCAGGGACCGTCCAGCCATCTCCTGGACCAGACGTCCCACGCGGGTGAGATCGTCCGCTCGGTACACAGCAGGAGCACGGGCCGCTCCACGGGACCCGCGAACACGAGCGAGGTCACCTGGGGGAAGAATCCCTCGAGACGTTCCGGCGGGTGCAGGCCCTGTCCGGAGCAGTCCTTCACATACACGCTGCCGCTGTCCGCCCAGGCCAGCAGGGGCAGGGATTCGGCGTCCTCCTCGTCGTACAGCTCCCCCAGGGCGAGACAGGTGGGAGTGGCGCCCATGCGGATGCGCTGCTCCACGCCGTCCTCGTCCTCCCGCCACACCCTCAGCTGGTCTCCCAGGTCTCCGGCGAGCCAGTACGTGCCGTCCCTCATGATCCTGGCGTCGATGCCGCAGAAGCCGGAGTCGGTGCGGATCTCGCTCGTCGTGTTCTCGGCAGACGACACCCCGGCCGGGATCTCGTAGCGGGTCAGGCGCCGGCCGTCCGGTACGCAGACACGCAGTGTCGCCCGGGACGGGTCATGGACGAGGCTCAGCGCGCGGGCCGGCTGCCCCGCGTCACCGCCCAGCGTGATGTCCTCGTGGGCCACCGCCGACAAGTCCGCGTCGAGCCGCCACAGGCGTACGGTCCGTCCTGCCGCGACGGCCACGGCCCAGCCGTCCGCCACCCGTACGGCATCCACTGCTGTCACCATTCTTTCGTGGGTGAGCTCGGTGGCAGGGTGGCCGGCCGGGGCGTCCCGCTCAGGACGGGAGACCCGGACCCGGTCGCCCCAGGTCCGGCACAGCAGGGGCGGGCCGCCGGGCGCCGGGGCCAGGGCGATCGCCGGGCGCTCGTTGCTCGGCCGCCGGAGCGTCTCGTGGCCCGCCTCCAGGGCCGCGACCACATCCACGAAACGGATGTCCGGCCCGTCGGCCACCGCGAGCAGACCGAGTCCGCGGGGCTCGAAGGCCATGGCTCCCTGCCGGGGCGCGTCCAGTTGGAACGCCGCCTCACGACCGGGTTCGCCGACGGACCAGATCCGTACGACGACTTCTTCGTAGCCGGCGAGCAGCAGTTCGTCGCCGTGGCGGCCGAAGGCCAGTCCCTGTGCCTTCGAGCGGAATCGGGCGACGCGCCGCACGGCGGGTGGAGCGCCGTGGACGGCGTCGCCGCTCTCGCAGCACCAGACGTGTACCTGGTGCCCGTCGGACACGGCGAGCCAGCCTCGCTCCGGGGTCGTACCGCGGCGTGGTGTGCGGGCCGCGGCCGCAGCCAGCGCGGGATAGTCGAGTGCACCGAGTTCCACCTGCTCGGCACGGAGACCGCCGACTCGGTTGACAGATCGGTCCACCTCGAACAGTTCGGCACGCTCCCCCGCCGCCAGGACGAACAGGCGTGTCCCCAGGGTCAGAGCGGCGAGATGCCGTACGTCCACCGTGCGGATGTCCGCCAGGTGCGTGCCCAGCTGCTGCATGCCGCTCTTCCAGAACCACACCCAGATACGGGACCCGTCGGCCGCCAGCGCGATGGTCTGCGTGGCCATCTCGGCCGTGGCCAGGGCGCGTACGGCGCCGCCCCACCGGTATTCCTGATCAGGGACGCGGGCACCGCCGCGCCAGAAGTACACGGCTTGGTCGTCACGGGCGACGGTGGCCCAGTGGGGTCCGGTGCCCACCTCGCGCACCTCGCTGAGAATGCTTCCGCGTTCGCCGCCGGACCGGGGAAGGCGGCGGGTCAGCAGCCGGGCGCCGGACTCCGGATGCAGCACCTGGATCTCACCCAGTCCGCCGGCCGTGAGCGTGTCCGCGGGCGGCAGCGCCGCCGCTCCGGCCGCCGCGCGCCAGCTCAGTGCTCTCGCTCCTCCCAGGGGCGCCGCACGACGCCATTCCGGAGGTGCCGGCCGCACATCGGTCCAGTACTCCTGCCAGGGCAGGAAGCCGTCGATGTGCTGCAGTTCCCGGTAGGTCGCATCCCGGTGGCTGACAAAGGCCGTGGCACTGGTCAGCGCCTTCCGTGCGAGCAGGGCAGGCGGCGACAGCGGCGAGGACGCGCGGGGGAACGAGCCCGCGACCCGGCCGTACAGCGCGGCGCCGTCGCAGTCCCGGGCGAGGCCCGCCGCGAGCGGCAGCATGACATCGGGGTTCGTCCCCATGAGAAAGCGCACGTCCTGGAAGAGTTCGCGCAGGGCGGCCGGCCCGGCCTGGGCGGCATGGGCCCCCAGGTACTCGAAGGTGTAGTCGTCGGCCTCGCTCCAGTCGCTTCCGGCCTGGGCGCGCAGGGTTTCGACCACCTTGCGGTGGGCCTCTCGGGTGCTCAGTCCGGCATCGGTGAGAAAGAAGTCGCTGAAACTGGGATGGGCCAGCTGGTGGCGTACACGGTTCGCCGCTTCCCGTCCGCCGCCGTCCTTCCGCGTAGCGACGATACCGCCGTCGGCGTTCCGGCAGACCTGCCGCACGTCCTCGGGAGTCAGCTCGGGTGTGCCGACGTCGCGCAGCGCGTTCGACAGGGTGAGCCAGGTCGAATCCGGTGTCAGCCCGGGTCCCTGGATCACCGCGAGCGCCCGCAGCACCTCGCGGGCGCGCTTCGCGCCCGGCTGGCCCTCAAGATGCCCTGTCTCCTGCGCCAGTCGCGTACGCAGGTCCATGCCGCCGTTGCGCATCCACGACAGGAGTCCGGCCTCGGTGACGACCTGGGTCCGACGGGCGAGCTCGGTCGCGACCAGGCGGGCCACCAGGAACGATCCCTGGCTCTGCGCCGCGATGGTCTCGGCCGTCCACTCACGGTCCTCTGTGCGCCGGCCGTTGCCCCGGTACGGAGAGTGTTCCGTGTCCAGGACCGACATCGCCATCCCGGTGATGCTCGCGCGGGCCTCCGCGTCGTCTCCCAGCACCACGGGTTCGACGCTCTGTTCGAGTGTGTCCAGGAGCGACTCCTCCTCCGTGGGCGCGGTGGTGCGTCTTCGGGGCTGGGCGCGTGTACCGACGATGACGCGGACGCCCGGCAGCCCGGACAGCGGGTTGAGCAGGTGGCGGGCGATGTCGTGAGCCTGGTCCGGGAGGGCCTCGTCCAGTGCGTCGAAGAGCAGGTTCACCGACCCGGCCCGGTCGACCAGTTCCTTGAACGCGTCGGCGTACGCCTTCGATGCCACCCGTTCCGCCGGCAGGAGGGGCGCTCCGTCGACGTGCGCCAGCACCTCGCGAAGGGACGCGGCCAGCGAATGGGCAGACTGCCCTCTGCAACTCAGCGCAGCGTGCACGGTACCTGCCCGGGGCAGCGTCGCGGGATCGAGCTTCGGACCGAGCGTCTCCCGCCAGCTCTGCAGGGAGGTGAGGGCCAGCCGGCCGAGCAGTGCCGTCTTCCCCGTCCCGGCCAGGCCGGTCACCGCGAGAAGCCCTTTGGGGTGGGTTTCCATCCACCGTACGATCCTGCTCAGGGCGTCCCGTCTGCCCGCGAAGTGGCGGCTGAGATGACTTCCTTCCTCCAGACCGAACTGCTCGGCCTCGATCCACGGCTTCCGTCGCGTCATCACGGCCGGCCTGTACTCCGGGCGGTCCGACGCATGGAAGTACGGGTTGTCCAGGAAGTTGTTCGGCAGCGCGCGTACCTCGATGTAGCCCGGTCGCTGCGCGGGGTCGTCGAGGCCGGCGGCCCCTGCCTCCGCGTCGACGGCGTCCCGCAGGTAGGGCAGGGGAAGGTAGAGGGCGGACGGTTCGAACGGGCGCGCGTGGTCGGGTGCCACGAAGTCCGGTTTGGCCAGTGCTTCCTCCAGCCATTGAACCCAGCGGCCTTCGGGCACTTGCGCATCGGCTCCCGACGTGCCGATGACGGCGAAACCCGCCCGCCGGGTCTGCCTCGCCCTGTACACCGCCGTATTCCGCTCCAGGTCCAGGGCGTGGCGCAGCGCCTCGTTGAGGGAGTTGTAGCCGTGCGAGGAGCATGCGTCGACGATCAGAAGGGTGTCGGTCTCGTACTCGGGCCGCAGGAGGCAGCCCACGAGTTCGACCAGGGAGACGGCTCGCTCGGGTTGGAAATCTCCTGACTCCCAGGAATCGGAGCAGGCGAGGAAGTAGCCCTCGTCTCCGCGCTGGACGCCGTGGCCCGTCCAGTAGAGGATCTTGCGTTCAGCGCTGGCGGCCAGGAACTCTTCCAGACCGGACAGCAGTTGCCACCGGGTGGCACCGCTCCCGTCCACGGGGAGGCTCTCCCCGAAGCCCAGTTCCTCGCGCACGGTCCGCGTGAACCGGCGCCGCACCTGGGCCAGCCGCGGGCGGCACAGCCGCTGTCGTGCGCCGTCGTCGGGATGCGTGTAGTCGGACACCGCGATGGTGCCCACCAGGGCAGAGGAGCGCCGCTCGGTCTTCAGAAGCGTCAGCTGATCGCCCACGTCGCTCCGTATCATGTAGTCGACGACAACCGCATCATCCCACGCAACCTTATTCACAACGGAGTTGACGATGCGTGACAGATTCACCATGGTCGGCCGGGCAACAGGCTGTCACCTCTTCGAAGGAGACGGTACGCGGCCCATCCACGAGGAGAATGTCCGCATCCGATACACCCCGGAGCGGGTGGAGTTCCCGGAGGAGATCGGGGCCTGGCGGCGCTCCATCGAGGCGGAGGAGGAACGCAAGGAGGCCAGCGGGCTGCCGCATCGCTGGAACAACGAGCGCTTCGCGGTCGACCGGTTCGTGGTGACTCGCACTCATCTGGCCGAGGAGCCCGTGGTCTCCCTTTCCCTGCGGGACGCCGACTACTTCGACTTCCTCACCACGTCGCTCAATCTGGAGCGGCAGCAGGAAAACGGCCTCACGCTGCGCAAGCAGTATCTCGAGGACAAGGATCCGGCCGAGGCACCGGCCTGGATGAACTGCAGTTTCGGTGTCAATGTGGCCCTGGAGACGGGCAAGGACGGCAAAATTCTGTTCTCCCGGCGCAGTGCGCAGGTGGCGGGTCCGAACAGCGCACGGTGGAATTCCTCGGCCAACGAAGGCCTGGCCCGTGAGCACGATCTGCCCAAGGACGGCAGCCCGATCAGCCTGCACGCGGTGGCCCGTCGCGCTCTGCACGAGGAACTCGCCGTTCACAGCACGGACAAGCTTCGCCTGGAGCTGCTCGGTTTCGGGCTCGACCTGGTCAACCACCAGTGGGCGGGGTTCTTCCGGGCTGTCCTGCCCGATCTGGACGAGGCGGCGCTGCGCCTTCGCTGGACGCGAGGCGTCACCGACAAATGGGAACACGACCGCTTCGAATTCGTGGACGCGGACCCGGAGTCGGTGCTCGGCTTCATCGCGGACAAGCCGGAGGACAGGTGGACGCCCTGTGCACCGACCCTCTTCTACCTCGCCCTCGTGCGCGGTGCCGTGGAGCGCGGCAACGGCGACCCGGCCGCCCGGTTCGACGTGGAGCAGGCCGAACAGAGCGTCATGTCGGCCAGAGGTCTCTGAGCCGAGGGCCCGGGTACGGGTGCGCAGGCAGATCGGGTGCCTCCTCCACGAGGCTGCGGCGCGCGCCCTGGCACTGGACGTGGCAGATGGAAATCACCAGGTGCGCCCACGGTAGTGGTTGGCGGACTCCAGTCCCCTGGTCGGCCGCCTGAGGCGGGAGTCCTCGCAGGCCGCTGCCCTGATGTATCGACCCGACCGGCCGGCTGGGCTCATGTGCTGCGGCGATCCCCCGCCTTGGGCCTTCGCATCACGGTGGCGCAGCGCGCGAGAATAGGCTCTCGTGTCCCAGACGAAAAAGCACGACCAGCCGTCTCCGCTTGCCGCCGACGCCGTCGACATACCCGTCCTCTTCCGTGACGGTCCTGGCGGACGGACCAATCAGGAATGGCGTCGGTACGACCTGGCCTCATGGCAGGGCACCGGGTTTCCCGACGCCGACGGGTGGTATCTGCCGACGACCACGTGGCGGGAGATCCTCAAGGCCGCCGTCGATGTGGGCCGTGATCTGTCCCCGTGGCTTGATCGCCCGCACTACGCCGCGCGCGAGATCCGCGCGCGGATCGCCCCCATGAACACCTACCTGGACCTCCACGATGGCCCGAAGCTCCATTCCGGCAACTCGGGCCGGCGCCTGACCTCGAACGTCGTCCTGCAAGAAGGCACCGAGTCCAGCGCCCGCGGCGCCTTCTCCTACCGCATGGGCATGACCATGGCCGAGTGGGCCTGCCGCTCTCTGATGGGCCTGGGCCAGACCTGGCACATCGAGGACAAGTGGCCGCTGGGGATCACCGACCCCGCGCAGCACACGAAGCCGGTCAAGGGGAAGAAGAATCCGCGGCCTGACCTATGGGGTCGGCACGAGGCCGAGGGCCGCCACTGGCTGATCGAGGCCAAGGGAGGCGACATCCGACCAGACAGGCTGGATCGCGGGTGGGATCAACTGAAGGGGGGTTGCACCGTGCTTCACCCCCACGATCTCGACCACCGCCTGGTCCTGTGCGGGACGGGTCTCCTGCGTCACACGACCCCGAGGAACGACCTGTTCGTCACGATCCGACACGAACACCACCCGGGTACGCAGACCGGTTCCTCCAGCCCGGCGCCCGACAGCTCGCCGGGCTCCCCCGCGCCCTGCTCCTCGGAGGACGACCTCGACGAGGACGTAAGCGGTGTCCGCCTCCTGGACGTCGCCCGCTCTCAAATGCTGCTCTTCCTCTCCCTGCGGGCCGTAGGGATCGCCTCCTCGTCGCGGCTCCGTCTCGTGCCGGTCGCCCGGAACCGCGCGGAACGCCGGCGTGCAGCGGGCCTGCTCACCCTGACGGAGGCCGACGAAGCGACCCTCCAACGCCGCGACGCCTTGCGCGAACGGTCCGGCGAGCCCTCCGACGAGCAGGCGCGTGAGGTGGGGCTGGAGGCGTTCCTCACGGCCCGCATTCCGGGCACGGAGGTCACCCTCGGCATGTCCCGACGGCTCTACGCCGCCTGCGAGTCGCTGTACTGGGCCGACCGGGACATCGCCGCGCGCACTCCGGGTCTGCGCGCCGAGGACCTGGGGGGTGCCGAGCTGCGCGAGGGTGAGATCGATCAAAGGGTGACGGCTGCCCGGCGTGAGTACCGTGAGCGCCAGGAGGACGCGCGGCCCCGGCTCCAGCGCCAGGTGCGGGACGCGTTCACCGAGGCCGACGAGCAGCCGTGGACGTCGCGGGTGGGCGGGAACCCAGAGTTCACCGTCTCGCCGGGCACATTGGAGTCCACGACACCGGAGACCTATCTGGCCGTGGACGCCACGGAGATCCTCCATCGCCGGCACTGACAGCCCTCTTGTGGCCACCCGCGCGAGCGCGTGTTCGGTTCTTCGGGCACGCGGAGACACGGCAGCCGGGAGCAACCCGAATGACCTCCGGCGTCGTTCTGCCCGCGTCGTCCTGGCGACGTCGTCCTTCTGCTGAGGACCCGCTGCCGTCCCGTCCCGTCCATACGGCGCCTGAACGGGACGGGACGGGACGAGTCGGGTCGGGGGATGCGGCGGACGCACGGCGGCACGGACCTTCAGCTCCCACGCCGTCATACTGCCCCGACTCGCCCCCGGCCTCAGCCGCCTCGGTCTGCGCCGAGCTCAGGCCGTGGTCGTCACGTGCGGGTCGGTATCGGGCCGCACAGCTGGTTGCCCGGGTCGCCCGGGTCGTCGCTGATCCAGAACTGAATCCACAGTTCGGTGAACTCAGGTCGGCTGAGATAGCCGTCCCCGTCCTGGTCGAGCTGGTCGAAGACGTCGGCTATGTCGACACTCTCGCCGTGCCACGTGTCGACCAGCCGCCGGTGCTCGGGAGGGGAGATACGGCCGTCGCCGTCCTCGTCGACGGCGTCGAAAATGGTCTCGGCGGTCGCGGCAACGACCTCGCGCATCGCGGGCAGCCGGTCCACCATGGCGAGAATCGCGTCCAGGTCGACCATGCCGTCCTTGTCCGTGTCCACCTGGGCCGCGAGATGGTCCCACCAGCCCAGCATGACCGTGTCCACCCGTGCGGCCAGTTCGGATCCCGGACGCACGCGGGGCAAGCCCCTCCACCGTTCCGCGAGAGCCTGGAAGTCTCGCTGGTCGAGGTAGCCGTTGTCGTCGGTGTCGAACGCGCGGAACATGTTGGCGAGTTTGACGCGCTGGAACTCACTTGCCACGGTCGGCCCTTCTGTCGAGGTCCATGAAGTTCCTGCCCGACACCGGTCGCGCCTCACCAGCGTGCGGTGGTGCGGAAGGGGGGTGCCCGGCGCCCACTCGTGCCCCCGATGCCTCGCGCGCCTAGTTTGAGCCGCACGGGGCCACCCGCAGGGGCAACACGCACGACCCCGGGCGATGGCGCGCACCGCTGTACGACTTTCTCCCGCACCTGACCATGAAGAAAATGCCAACGCGTCGGGCCTGGGCGGCAGCGAACAACGTCCAGATCGCCTACACGCCGACGAACTCGTCCCGGCTGAATCGGATAGAGACTCAGTTGGCGGCCCTGCGCAGCCCCCTCCCCGACAGCACGGACCACGCCGAGCGTGACGAGCAGAGCACCATGGTCCGCCGCTTCATCATCTGGCGAAACCGCCATGCCGACGGCCGGCGCCCACGCGCCGTCGTCGACAGGGCAAACGTCGCCTGAAGTAGCTCTAGTCGGATCCAAAGGCCAGCCGAGTGGCGAGTCCAGCGAAGACTGTGCCGCTGAAGACGTTCAGACCGCGAGTCACGCGGCGACTGCGCCGCAACAACGACGAGAGCCGGCCGGAGAGCAGACCCATCGAGGCATCAACGGCCAGGCCCACAAGTACCAGCGTGAGCCCTAGGACCAGGAGTTGCCCCACTGTGTGCCCGAGAGCCGGGTTCACGAACTGCGGCAGGAAGGCCACATTGAAGAAGATTACCTTCGGGTTGAGCAGATTGGTGACGGCCCCCTGCCGGAACGCCCGGACCCTCCCCGGATCAGGGCTTTTGGAGGCCGCAGCCTCATCGCGTCCGAGGCCGGAACGGTCACGGAACGCCCTGACCGCCAGGTACAGAAGATAGGCCGCACCGATCCAGCGCAGGACGTGGTAGAGCGTTGGCAGTGACGTGAAGAGCGCCGAGAGGCCTAGTGCGGCTGCGACAGTATGCGTCAGGGCGCCGAATGCCACCCCCAGAGCCGCCATAAGGCCTGTCGTCGGCCCTCCGCGTCCACCCATGGCCACGACAAACATCATGTCGGGCCCCGGAGTGAGGCACAGAGCGAATGCGGCGACCAAGAAGGCCGCGTACAGGGAAGTGTCCACCATGGCCGCCATGCTGATCACTGAACGGTCGCACGTCGACCAAATTCCACGGACTGAGATATCGGCTACTGACTGTCGTCTCTTACAGACAACGAGAAGCAGCAGGCAGGAGCAAATGTCGCTGATGCGGCGCGAGATGCGTGCGAGGCGGTCCTGGGGAGCCGGAGAACCGACCCTCACGATGTTCTTCTTCATGACGGGTTCGACCTCATATCAGTTCGCCGCGACGACTGCGGCCAGCCGCGGTCAACCAGCCTGACCAGCTTCCCGTGCAACGGCTTCAGTTTGGCCCGTACGCTGACGTCCACCCCCAGCATCTCGCCGACCTGCCGGGCCATGACCGGCCCGGCCGCCTGCCGCACGACGGCGAGGACGCGCGGTAGTCCGGCGGAAGCATGTTCTCCTCCACATCCGGCGCGCGGTGCGGGATCAGCATCACCGCCCGGCCACCCACCTGCCCGGGCGGTGGCGCGGCCGAGGCGCGCTCGTCGGCGAGCTGCTCGCTCACCCGCTCAAAGACCCGTTCCGCGGCGGCGAGTTCGTCCAGTTCCGCCTCGTCCTTCCGCCAGCTGCTCGGCCAGCTGTTCCTCGACTTCGTCCAGTCCGCGCGCCGCGCGGTGATCTGTTCCAGCAGATCGGCATCCATGCACCGGATCGCAGAAGGCTGCCCGGCCACAGTGAGCGACCCGCGGTGGCCGCGGCGTGAACCGACCACTTCGCCAGACGATCTACTCCGCGGAATACCGGCCGCGACCAGCATGAGCACCCCTAGAACCGGTCACGCCAGCCCCCTGACCAGCGTCTTCAAGTTGGCGAAGACTCACTGATCCAGCACCACGTTGCGAGGCTCAGCCGAGCCGACGAAGTCCGACTCGCTCTGCGATGCAGCACCTCTCGAGAAGGGTCCGCCGCCCGACAATGAGGCCTGAGGGATTTACGCATCCCAGACATAGGGGATGTCACACCCAGAAGGCACGACATCGCCTCACACCGCACCGCAGATGGGGTTTTATGGCAAGACGGCGATCTCTGCGGCGGAGCACGTGCCGATAGGAAGCGGCGCAAATGCACGAATATCCACATACCGGCGCAGTCTCGGAGGGGAGATCGTGCGAAGGTTCTCGGCAGATGGTTCGAGGCGCACATGAAGTGCCGTCGACCACTTGCCCTCGGCCGAGATCCAGTCAGCCGCAGGCCATCCCCGTGTCACCTATGCAAGAACCGGTGCGCTCGGGCACACCCCTGCCGCCTGTGAACGACTTCAACATGCCGGGACACATCCCTGTCGAGTATGCTCTGCGCATCCTCCTGTCACGTTCGGCTAAACCGGAGTTCATAGTGCCTACATCCCGGTTGTCCACGCTAAATACGGTCTTCTCGGCCATAGCTCTCAGTTCCCTGCTCGTCGGCTGCTCAGTCTCGGCCAAGGTGGATAGATCCACGCCTAAGATTTCTGCGAACAAGCTGGAAACGACACTCTCCGCGAAGCTTGCCGCAGCAACGGGTCAGCCGAAACCGAAAGTGAGGTGCCCGAAGGACCTTGCCGGGAGAGTCGGCACCACCATGCGTTGCGAGCTCACAGCAGACGACGGCAGCACTCTGGGCGTGTCCGTCAAGGTGACCTCTGTCAACGACGGCCAGATCAAATACGACTTCGCGGCCGACGACAAGGCTTCCCCTCCCGCGAACTGATCCGCCACCTTTGGCTGAAACTGCCCGGTTCAGACAGTTGCCTGCGCCATACGGTAAGCAAAAGACTAGGCCATGAGTGAAACAGCGCCTTCGGGGAGCAACGTGACGACATCTTCTATCGGGATGCGATTGAACCAACTCCCGGGCGATGCAGGAGGACCCTATGGGCCTCCGGTGTTGGCAGGCGGAAAGAAAGACCTCGCTTCCTCGCCGGCCGAGAAACAGGCTGCGGCTAACGCCATCGAGAAGGACATCGAACCTGACACCCGCAAGGCTGGCGAATGGGCTGATTCCGAATCCAACACGGCCGTCAAGGAATTCCGCGATGGATGGCACACCTCAGGGGCATTGAAGAAGGCCCACGAGACGTGGGGGAAGCAGGTCAAGAACCTTATGAACATGCTCGCATCGGACAAGGAAGCGTTGCGGAGCGCTAACACCGTGCTGCAGAGCACAGACATCCAGACAGGGGCAGATCTGCGCTCTGCGTCAGCGCTCTCCGGGTACTGACCGACTGCCGGCTTACTCAGCCTGAGCTGCCGCCTAGAGCCAGCAGACCCGCCAACATATCTCTTCAGGATAAGGCTCGGATCTTTCTCATGAAGATGATATGTCTCACGAGTTGAATCGAGTCGAGATTGAGCCCGACATGCGTCTCGTAGCGGATGCGGAGGCGCTTGAACTGATGGAGTCAGGCGTCGGCCCTCTCGCCGACCCACCAGCCTTGTCCAGTCCGGGCTCTTCGGGGCACCGCTTCGGGCGACCTTAGGTGTGAGGACACGGCCCCTGAGGATACGGCGGTGCTTGCCGAAGTCGTGGCTGCGGTCGGCGAACACGTGTCGGGGCGTTTGCAGGGCAGGCCGACCCGTCCGCGCACGGGCAATATGGCGTGTCGGCGCGAGACGAACCCGCCTTGCGCGGCTTGGCGCGGAGGACCGCGCGGCGGCGGGGCAGACACCGGCGTCGGTCCAGTCCCGCAGCCGTCGCCAGGCCATCACTTCGCCGCATCCTGTCTGCTCCGCCGGGCCGCCTCCCCAGCATGCTCTCGCACAGGATGTAGGCGCTGTCGGCAGGGGTGCACAGTCGTCCGCCCGCTGCCGCCGATGCCGCGGAGCCGGCCCGGCAGTAGCAGCACGACGCGCTCCCACAGGTCATCAGACACATGATCGTCCTACACATGAAGTACTCGGCCGCCACGCAACCCAACTGCCAAGCCGGGCAACGAATCTCATTCCAAAAAGATCAATAGGTGTGGACAACGGGGAACCGATGCCTAACTATCACGAGATCATGACGACCGACCTGTCCGTGCTGACGACGGCCGCGGACCGATGGGACGGGATGGCAAAAGAGTTCCACAAGCAGGAAGCCGCCTACAAGCGGGATGTACACGGGATCTCGATCGGCGGAAACTGGTCCGGGATAAGCGCAGATGCTGCCAGCCGACGGTTCGACTACACCCTCAATCAGTTCCGGAGCGCTCAGGTCGAGGCCAAGGCGATCGCTTCCCTGCTGCGTGACGCCCACAGCCAGTTCACGGATCTACGTAAGAAGCTGGAATCGGCCCGTGCGGACGCTATCAAAGCGGGCATGAAGGTCTCAGAAGCCGGCGTTGTCGCGTACGACACCGCACAACTCAGTGGCGGCGAGCTGAATGCTCTGCATCACGACCCTGACTATCAGCACTCCGTAAACACAGCTGTCGCCTCCTGGCAGGCGCATATCGACAAAGCCGTGAAAGACGTAGTTGCCGCAGACAGCGGTGTCGAAACCGCCCTCACGTCGGTGGTGATCGACATGGACACCAGCGATGGCACTCTCGCTGGCTTCAATGGCCAGGCCCATGGCGACATCAAGACGTACGAGGACGCAGCCAAGCGCACACAGACCAAACCCGACGGCTGGGTCTCCGAGGGCGAGACGGAGGCATCCGGACCCGATGTCGGCGGAGAGGTGAAGGGACCTGACATCGGAGCTGGCAAGCTGGCCGAGGCAGAAATACACGCCGACCTAGGCCGTGCGAGTGCCGAGGGATCGCTCACCAAGGGGCCGTGGAAACTCTCCGGGGAGGCTGAAGCCTACGCCGGGGTCAAGGGCTCCGCGAGCGGCGGCATCACCCACGAGGGTATCGAAGGCGAAGCGGGTGCCTTCGGGGGAGGCGAGGCCTCGGCCGCGGGCCGCGCTGACTTCGGTCCGGTCGGCGTCTACGGACGTACCGAGGCTATGACCGGCGGTGAAGCGAATGCGCATGCCGGGGCGGGTCTGGAAGGCGTGAACCTGGGGGGTGAGGTGTTCGCGGGCGCCAAGGGGGGTGGCACCCTCGGCGCAGACGTCGGTGGAATCGGTGCGGGCTTCACGGCAGAGGGCTGGGCGGGTCCGGGCGCAGAGGCAAATCTGGACATGGGCAAGAACAGCCAGGGCGCGTGGGAGTTCAAGACCAAGGTCGGCCTCTCCCCTGCCGTCGGCGGCGCATTGGGTCTTGAGTTCACTGTCGATCCGGACAAGGTCGTGCACACTGCGGGCGACCTGGCTGACGCGGTGGGCGATGGTGTGAGCTCGTTTGGCCACGCCATCGGCAGCGTGTTCTGATCGGCACTCTCATACCCACTGCATGGAAGTAGTGACATGGAAGGAAGACTCGAAATGCCAACGAACCTGCCGCTCCCGATCGAGTTCGACCTACCGGAAGGTTGGCGTACGGCACCCCCTGACGAAGTCGGTGCATCCGGCGCGGCGTTCGTCGCGATTCATCTGCCCTCCACTGCCGGATTCACCGCGAACATCACTATTGACGGCGAATACCGCCCGGACTCGGCGACACTGGCGGAAATGGCTGACGAGTCGATGGAGCACCTGCGCCAGGCTTCCACGTCCGTCACGCTCATCGACCGTACCGAGTCAGGTTCCACGGATGCGCCAGGTCTGACACAGACGCTAGCCTTCTCAGCTCTCGCCGAGGCAACGACCCACGATCTCGTCCAGTCCCAGGTGTACCTGTCTCTGCTGGACGTCACCGACCCGCACAAGAGGGTGGTGATCCGCCTGGTCCTCACCTCTGCGTCGTCTCAGCATCCCCATGTCTTGGATGACTTCAAAGACCTCGTGCGCACTGTACGCCCGGCCGGCGGGCAGCGTCGTGGCAACCCGGCAAGGTAGGTTGTCGCCATGGGCCTGTTCGACAAATTGACCGGAACCCGGCGCCCGTCCGAGGGAGTGGCGCCGCGTTCAGCCGATGAAGTCCGTGCGGTCTTGCTCGGTCTCAATCAGCCTGAGGTCCCGTACGTCATTCGGTACGGCGCCGCACATCAAGCCGATCTGGTAGCTGAGTGGCGGATTACGGAGCCCGCCTGGCAGACCTTGTTCATCCAGTCCCAGCTCACTCACACTGTTCGGATCCGGATGCGCCTGGTTCAGAGGGATCATGAGGTGCGCACGGTCGAGGAGCAGCACGAGGTCAGCCGGGTCGGCAATCCGCCGCGGCTTCAAATCGCCTCCGAGTACTCACGCGGACCGGACAGAACGGTCACTCGCCAATGGACGATCGGACGTGGCGATAGCGGCCGCCTCTCGGCAAGGGAGACATTCCGTTTCGACAGCGCGGATCTACGCGACCCCCTGCGTGAGGCCGTTCTCAAGTCGGGGTGGACCTGGCGTGGAGTGCTTCTCGGCAAGCTGTGAAATCGGCGGGTCCGAGGCTGACGGAGTGGCGGACAGAGCGCCGGGCATCATCCCGGTGCTGCGCGCAGCCACCCTCACCAGGCCGGTCCCACCACGTTCGCCCCGACGCAGTGAGTCTTTTTCAGCGTGGCCGCTGATGGGGTGACGAGCCGGGGTGAGGGGGCACAACGCACAGGGCTTCCGTGCCGTTGAGGGTGGTGTTCGAAGTCGCAACCCATCGGCACGGGAGCCCTGTTGGTTCCGCATTCTGCCGCACTCGACCTCCCGCATGCCCTGATCGAGTCAGTCAAGATGCTCATCGTCACCCGTGGAGGTGACCGGTGGTGCAAACTGCCGCCGCACCGGCGTGCGCTCGTCGCTTTCGTGTATCTGCGCCACCAAATCCGCCTCCCGCATCGCGGCCGGCTTCGGGATATCCGTCGGCACGGCCCACGCCTACGTCACCGCCGCCACCGGACGGCTCGCCGATCGCGCACCGGGCCTTCCCAAAACGCTGCGCGAGCACGGTCCGGACTTCGTCCTGCTGGACGGGACGCTCGTCGAGTCCGACTGCGTTGGCGACAGCCGTGCCGACTACTCCGCCAAGCACGGTCGGCATGCCGGGAACGTCCAGGTCGTCACCGACTCCGCTGGCGCATTGCTGTGGATCTCGCCAGCCGTGCCGGGCCGCACCCACGATCTGACCGTCGCCCGCACCTACAAGATCGTCCGGATCTGCACTGGGCCCCGCGGTACCCGACGCTGCCGTCGATGACCGCCGCCTCGGCGTACGGGCGATCGGTACGCTGGCCCCATGGGGCTGGACATCACGGTGATGATCGCGGACTGGTCATGGCTGGGGGAGGTTCCGCCCCGGGAGCGGCTGCCGCGGCTGAGGAGCGCCTGGTATGCCGATGAGACGGGGCTGTGGGATCACGACGCGCCGACGGTCGAGGGCGACTGGGAGTGGCCACGGGGACCCAACAGCGCCTTCTTCGCCGTGTATGAGTTCCTGCACACCTGCGGCTCGTTCAAGGCGCACTTCTGGGCCGGGCAGCGGTGGGAATCCGTCCGCGACCATGTTGATCCTCTGGTGCGGGCCGAATTGGACACGCTGTTGCGCGAGTTGATCTGGGTCGGCCTGGACGGTGAGGCGCAGCACACGGATCCTGGCTTCTTCAGCGACGATCCCGGTGTTCATGGGCTGCTGCTCGCACGGTCACCGGACGGCGTGCGGGAGCTGGCCGCGGCCTGGGAGCGGGTGCGGCCTCGCCTTGGCGGGATGCAAGAAGCTTTCGCCGAGCATGCCGCCGATCCCGAAGGATGGGTCGGCGACTTCGGCGCGTTCACGGACCTGCTGGCGGAGTGGGGCCGCGTCCTCACCGAGGCCGCCCGCCGAGGCTGGGGCATCGTGGGGCTGAGCGAGTAGGGCGAGGCCGTCCCTTCGAAGCCGGGACGGTCCTCAGCCGGGCGCTCTGGTTGCCCCACTGGTCAACCAGAGCGTCCGGAGGAAGTGCCGCGCGGCGCGGTCGCCGGAGGCGGGGTGCCGCCCCGGCGCCAGGTCAGCGGGTGGCGAGGAGCTCGAGCGTGTCGATCACGCGGTTCGAGAAGCCCCACTCGTTGTCGTACCAGGCGACCACCTTGATGTGGCGGCCGTCGACGCGGGTGAGGGCCGAGTCGAAGATCGACGAGGCGGGATTGCCCGTGATGTCGGATGACACCAGCGGGTCCTCCGAGTACTCGAGGATGCCGGCTAGCGGCCCTTCCGCCGCGGTGCGGTATGCCGCCAGCACGTCGTCGCGCGTCACATCGCGGGCGACGGTCGTGTTGAGTTCGACGATCGAGCCCACGGGCACCGGTACGCGGATCGAGTCGCCCGTCAGCTTGCCGTCGAGGTTCGGCAGCACCAGGCCGATCGCCTTGGCGGCGCCGGTCGTGGTCGGCACGATGTTGACGCCGGCGGCGCGGGCGCGACGGGCGTCGCGGTGCGGACCGTCCTGAAGGTTCTGCTCCTGCGTGTAGGCGTGCACCGTCGTCATGAATCCGTGTTCGATCCCGGCGAGTTCGTCGAGGACCGCGGCCAGCGGCGCGAGCGCGTTGGTGGTGCAGGAGGCGTTCGAGACGATCGTGTGCACGGCCGGGTCGTAGGCGTCGGTGTTGACCCCGAACGCGAGCGTGACGTCGGCGCCGTCCGAGGGCGCGCTGACGAGTACCTTCTTCGCGCCCGCGTCGAGGTGGGCGCGGGCGGCCTTCGCCGAGGTGAAGCGACCGGTGGCTTCCAGGACGATGTCGACACCGAGTTCGGCCCACGGCAGCTGCGCCGGTTCACGCTCGGCCAGCACCGTGATCCGGCGGCCGTCGACGACGAGTGCGTCCCCGTCGACGGTCACCGGGCGCCCGAGCCGGCCGGCCGTGCTGTCGTAGGCGAGCAGCCGGGCGAGAGTGGCGGGCTCCGTCAGATCGTTGACGGCGACGATCTCGAGGGCGCTGTCGCGTTCGAGCAGTGCGCGCAGCACATTGCGTCCGATGCGGCCGAATCCGTTGATGGCGATGCGAGTCATGAGTGATGTCCCTTCCCTTCGCCACCATGCTCGTCCGCGGCCGGCGCCGCCGACAGTGGCGGGATCGCCACGGTTCAAAAGGATCCCGCCATGCCCCGGCGGGCGGGTCACTCGCCCCGGGTGAAGGTGCGCCGGTACTCGCTCGGTGTGGTGCCGAGGATGCGCTGGAAGTGCAGGCGCAGGTTCGCGCCGGTGCCGAGCCCGACGTCGGCGGCGATCTGTTCGATGCTGCGCTGCGAGCGCTCGAGCAGTTCGCGGGCAAGGTCGATGCGGGCGCGCATCACCCACTGCATCGGTGTGTAGCCGGTCTCCTCGACGAAGCGCCGGGAGAACGTGCGCGGCGAGACCCCCGCCCGCCGCGCCAGCAGGTCGAGGGTGAGGGGGTCGCCGAGCCGGTGCAGCGCCCATTCGCGAGTGTCGGCGAACCGCTCGCCGTGCGGCTCGGGGACGCTGCGCGGCACGTACTGGGCCTGGCCGCCGCTGCGGTAGGGGGCCGCGACCAGCCGCCGGGCCGCGTGGTTGGACGCGGCCACTCCGAGGTCGCCGCGCAGGATGTGCAGGCACAGGTCGATGCCGGAGGCGGCGCCGGCCGAGGTGAGCACGCTGCCCTCGTCGACGAACAGCACGTTCTCGTCGACCTGGACGAGCGGGTGCCTGGCCATGAGTGCCCGCGTGTAGTGCCAGTGCGTCGTGGCGCGCTTGCCGTCGAGCAGCCCTGTGGCGGCGAGCGCGAAGGCGCCCGTCGAGATGGCGGCGAGCCGCGCGCCCCGGCCGTGGGCCGCGATCAGCGCGTCGACGACGGCTTGCGGCGGGTCGTCACGGTCCGGGAACCGGTAGCCGGGGACGAAGACGATGTCGGCCCACTCAAGGGCGTCCAGGCCGTGCTCGACGTAGTAGGCGAGGCCATCGCCGCCCGTGACGAGACCGGGTGCGGCGCCGCACACCCGCACCTCGTACGGCATGCTCGCGCGGGTCGTGAACACCTGCGCGGGAATTCCGACATCGAGCGGTTTCGCACCCTCGAGCACAAGGACGGCAACGCGATGCCGGCGGAAGGTTGACACAGGAAGAGGTTATGTGTCGCGTGACTCCGGTACGCCACGCACGCCCACTGCGCGGGCCGGGACAGATGACACGCGGTCCGGACCCGTCTTCCGCTTTGCAGTCCAACCGCCCGTCCCGCTCCGGGGCGGCCCTCCGGTGCCCGGCCGCGGCGGCCCCGCTCCCGGCGGGTCGGGCCGGCCGGGGCCGCCGGGATCAGAGCCAGCCAAGCGAGCCGAACGCCAACAGGGCGACGGCGTCGATGCCGAGAATGACGCCCACCGTCATGGCCTTGGCCCGCACCCGCGGCATGTCGTGGACGAGGAAGGCGACCAGGAAGAACGGGGCGTATCCGACGAGGAGAATGAGGTAGGGAACGTCCGCCTGCCACCAGCTCCAGTCCCACGTGAGCACTCCCACGTGGTGCAGCCAGATCTCGACCAGCACGCACGCGACCGAGTTCACGGCGATCAGCACGGGGCGGTTGGGGACCCCAAGAACACGTGCGTCCCGCGGAGGAAGAAGCTTCGCCGCCGCGACACCCATGACGGCGAACATGAAGCAGATCTCGATGTTGAGCCCGATGAGGATCTGGTAGGCCGTCCTGCCCGACGCCCCCCAGACCGGGGCCCGTCCGGTGAAGTGGAAGACAAGCGCGTTCCATGTTTCGTTGAACCAGTCCATCCCCCACAACGCGAGGCCGGCGAAGAACACGTTCCAGTTACGCCGTTCCACTTCCGCGGCGTAGATGTAGATCACGAGGAGCAGGAGCGGGATCACGTACCACTGGAAGTGGCTGTTCTCGCGGAGCAGTTCCAGCGCAGCGCGGGCGTGGTCGGTCATGTGCTCCGCTCCCCCTGTCGGGCCGCCGACGGCGACAGCGATCCTCTACCGGCCGGTAACTATGGTGGTCGGATCCCTCCGAGTCAACGGTCCGAAGCGGCACGGCCGAGTTCGGTCCGAGGACGCGGCGCCGACCGTGGCCGCCCGGAGTACATCAGCGCCCACGCCACCAGCAAGATCGCACCCAGACCGCCTAACTCGGTGAACTCGGTGAGGTCGAGGTCGAGGTCGGCGAGGTCGAACGGCCGGAGAAGCGGGTCGCCGCCCTGGCGGCCCCGCGGCGTCGCTCGACGAGGACACCCCGAGGGTGCTGGGGCTCGATCCGGCGCACGGGCGGCTGGGGTTCCTCGCCTTGGGTGTGCTGCTCAGCGCCACCGCCGTCGCCGTCGCGGGCACCATCGGCTTCGCCGGTCCGGTCGCCCCGCACGCGGCACGGGCGCTGGTGGGTCGCCGGCACGTGCGGGGGTCCCGGTGGCGGTGCTGCTCGGGTCCGTTCGGGTGTGCGCTCGGCCGGACCGTGATCGCACCGGCCGAGCTCCGCGCCGGGCTGATGACCGCGGTGCTCGGGGCGCCGTACTTCCTGTACCTGCTGGTCCGCGGCCGGCGGTAGCCGTGGCCGCCGCCCGCCTCCGGTTGCCGCGCGGCCGGTTCGGACCGCCATGCCGACGACCACCAAGTGGTCCCGCCCCGATTCATCCGGGCGCGAGCGCGGCCTGGTGCCGGCGCATGGTGCCGGAGCCATACTGCCGCCGCGGCAGCGCGTCACAGCGTCGAGGTCGTCCCCTCCCCGGACGCGCCGCCCGCGAGCCACTGGTCCCAGCTCAGGTTGAAGGCGGCGTAGCCGTTGTCGGCCGGGGCCTTGGCGCGGGGCGAGCCGGTGATGGTGATGGGGTCGCCCTGTTTGACCTGGCCGTAGAACCACTTGGCGTCCGACAGGGACAGGTGGACGCAGCCGTGTGAGCCGCGAGCGCTGCCGCTCCCCGGATTGGGGTCGCCGGTCGAGTAGTGCACGTACGTGCCGGACTGGGTGAGGTGCACGTCCCAGGGCAGCGTCAGGTCGTAGTAGTTGGGGCTGCCCTTGTCGCAGCTGATACCGACGCTGCAGGAGGTCATGTGGACCTTCTCCTGCTTGTCGATGACGGCCATCGTGCCGTTCCAGGTCGGATACTGGGCGCTGCCCGCGTTGATCGACAGGGTGCGCACCGCCTTGCCGTTGCGGGTCACCTTCATGGTGTGACCGGTGACCGAGACATCCGCGCGTACGTCGTCGCCGATCGTGAAGGTGTGGGTGTAGCTGTGGACGCCGTAGCGTCCGTTGCCGTTGCTGACGCCCTTCATGTCGGCGTCGATCTTCACCTTGGTGCCGGAGGGCCAGTACGACTTCGGCCGCCAGTCGGCGCGCTTGTCGCCGAACCAGTGCCAGGCGCCGGCCACCGGCTGCGAGGCGCTTACCTTCAGGTGCTTTTCGACCGTGGCCCGTGCTGATGCCGACACCGGGTTGGTGAAGACCACCGAGATCGGCATGGCCACCCCGACGGTGGTGCCCGTCTGGGGGGTGATCGTCTCCAGAAGCATCGGCGGGCCCGCAGGCTTCGTCGGTGACGGCGAGGCGCTCGGGGCCGGCTTGCCCGGTGCCTTTCCGTCGTCCCCGCCGGCCTTGTCACTTCCGCCTCCGCCGCAGGCACTCGCGCCCACCAGCATCGCACCCGTGACGAGGGCTATCCGTATGCTGCCCTTGCGCCGACCCACGACCTGCTCCGATCTCTCGCTCCACGGCCCTGGCGGGCCCGACTTCCTGTCAGACGGACGGGGCGCGGTCGTAGTTGCACGCGCCACGCAAAGCATGGTTCAAATCTCGCCCGGCGTTTGGCCTGCCTGGGCGACCTCACCCCGGCGAACCGGGTTCTCCAGGGGGGACAAGAGCCGGCGGTCTGCCGCCCCGGCGCCTGGGGTTTGTTCCCGAGCAAGCGGAACGGCCGGCGTCCGCTACTACCGCCGCGCTGAGCTGCGGTTTACGGTGTGGGGCATGAACAGCGGAGACCGGCAGCGCCGCGATGGATCCGCCAAGCGTGCGCAGCTCACCAGTGGTGATCACGCTGGCCCGAAGGACAAGCGGGGCAGGCCGGCCAGGACCATGCAGCCGGACCGGCAGCAGAGAAAGGCCGCGGCAGGCAAGCAGTGGAAGGCGCTGTTCGCGCGTCTGGACGAGGTGAAGCGCCGGGAGCAGGAGCGGCAACGCCGCCAGGCGTGAATTCCGGCGGCCCAAGCCGTGATGCCCAACTGCTGGGGCTCAGCCCTCGGCTCGGCGCGGCCCCGGTCCGTTCGGCACCGGCGTCCCGGGCGAGACGAGGCGGGAAGCCGGTGCCCCCCTCACTTCGCGCCGCTGCCCCCGCTGCCGAACGAGCCACCGGAGCCGCCCTCCCAGCGCGGGCGTGCCTGGTCCCGGCCGGGCCTGGTCGGGGCGTTCCCGAGCTGGTGCGGGGTGAGGCGGTCGCCGTCGTCCCCCGCCCGGGGCACCTCGTTCGGCTCACGCAGGCCGCTCTCCTCACGCACCGGCCCCGACGGGGGCACTGTCGGCTGTTCGGAGCGCCGCGGCGGCGCCGGTTCCCGGCGGCGCACCCGGATACCGAGAGCCACCGCTCCCACCAGTGCGGCCGCTACCAGCACGCCGCAGACGACGATGACCAGGGCCCCCGCCGTCGAACCGGCGGCAGCCAATTGCTCGAGTGTCGTGTGCATGGACGGCGTGTACCCGCCACCCGGCATCGAATGCCAGGTGCTGGGACGTCATGGCAGGGCGGGTGGGATCAGTCGGTGTCGAGGCCGTCGACCAGACGGTTGAGGAACCGGGTGAAGGTGGCGTCGGGGGTGAGCGGACGTCCGGGGGCGGAGAGGGCTTCGGCGAGTTCCGGGTGGCTGCCGTCGGCGGCGACGGCGGCGAGGTAGCGGCCCTCGGCGGACACCCGGTCCGGTGAGCGGGAGACCGCGGCCTGGGCGATCTCGTGGGCGACGTGCCCGGCCACGAACGCGGTGAGCTGGGCGAAGACCTCCAGCTTCGCCGCGCCGTCCAGCCCGGTGGGCCGCAGGAGGGCGAGCACGTGTTCCAGGAAGGCCAGCGTGTTGGGTCCCGGAACGCGGCGGGTGGTCAAGGCGGCGGGCAGCCAGGGGTGGCGCAGCATGTGGGCGCGCTGCAGGTGGGCCACGGTCTTCAGGTCGGCACGCCAGTCGCCGCTGGGCGGGTCGGTGACGGTGAGTTCGCCGCTGACGTGGTCGACCATCAGCTCCAGCAGCGTCTCCTTGTCGGGGGCGTAGCTGTAGAGCGACATGACGCCCGCTCCGACCTCGGCGGCCACGCGCCGCATGGTGACGGCTTCGATGCCTTCCGCGTCCGCCAGCGTGACGGCCGCCGCGGTGATCGCCTCCCGGCTGAAGGAGGGCCTGCGGCCCTTGCGGCGTTCGGCGGGACGCAGCCACAGCCGTTCGGGATCGACGCCCGCGGCACCGGTCTTTCCGTCGCTCGACAAGGCCTCGCGCTCCTTCCCCTGGTTGTCGGCTTGCAAAGGTCATCCAAGCATCCTCTATTCTCGTACGTCGTACGAGAATAGAGGAGGGGAACGATGCCATCACGCACGCCCGACGCCGTGGCCAGGCCCGCCTGGGTGCCGCCCGCCGGAAAACCGCCGCTGTCCGCACGCATGCTGAGGGCCACCTGGCGAGGTCTGCCCGCGAAACGGCACGAGGCCGGTTGGGAGCCGGGCCTGGAGGTGCCGGCCGCCGACGGCAGCCCGTTGATCACCGACCACTACTTTCCGCGCGCCCAGGGCGACTTCCCCACGCTCCTTGTCCGCTCGCCGTACGGCCGCGGCCTGCCCTGGTCGCCTCAGTACGGCCTGCTCTTCGCCGAACAGGGCTTCCACGTGGTCCTGCAGAGCTGCCGCGGCACCGGCGGTTCGGGCGGCGACTTCGACCTGTGGCGCAACGAGGCCGCTGACGGCCGGGCCACGGTGTCCTGGCTGCGCGAGCAGCCCTGGTTCGACGGAACGCTGGGGACCGTCGGCCCCAGCTATCTGGGCTATGTGCAATGGGCCCTCGCCGTGGAACCGCCGCCGGAGCTGAAGGCCATGGTGGTGCAAGTGGGCCTGCACGACCCCCACGCCCTGTTCCACACGGACGGCGCGCTGCGCCTGGAGAACCTTCTCGCCGTCGGCGTGGGCATGACCTACCAGCACCAGGGCATGGCCCCGTTCCTCAAGGCGACGCTGCGGCTGCGGCGCCGCCTGCGCGACGCCACCGCCGCGCGGCCCCTGCGCCGGGCGTACGTGCCGGCCCTGGGGCGCGAACTGCCCTGGCTCGACGACGTGATGGCGCATCCTGACGCCAAGGACCCCTACTGGCACGGCGCCTCGCTCGCGGAAGTGGCAGAACGCCTCGCCGTGCCCACGGCTCTGGTCACCGGATGGCAGGACGCGCTTGCCGACCAGACCTTCGAGCAGTACGCCCGGCTGCGCGCGGCCGGACGCGAGACCGCCCTGCTCGTCGGTCCCTGGACCCACACGTCCGCCCTGCAGCAAGGGTGGCCCCAGGTGTTCGGCGAAAGCCTCGCGTGGCTGCGCGCCCACCTGCACGGCGATCCCTCCGGCCTGCGCCCCACCGCGGTACGCGTGCACGTCGGCGGCGAGAACACCTGGCGGGACCTCGACGACTGGCCGCCGCCCGCGGCCGCCACCTCGTGGTACCCCATCACCGGCGGCCATCTCACGCGGCAGGCTCCGGCCGACCGCACCCCGGTGACGGCGTTCCGCTATGACCCGGCCGACCCCACCCCCTCCCTCGGCGGCCAGCTGCTCTCCCGCACCGCCGGCCCCAGGGACAACGCCACCCTCGAAGCCCGTGACGACGTCCTGACCTTCACCGGCCCACCGCTGACCGAGCCCATGGACATCCTGGGCGCCGTCTCCGCACGGCTGAGCGTCTCCACGGACACCGGACACGCCGATGTCTTCACCCGCCTGTGCGACGTGGACCCGCAAGGCCGCTCCGTCAACATCTGTGACGGGTTCGGCCGGCTCCGCACGACCGGACAGACGCCCTCGCAGATCGGTGTGCCGATGAGCGCCACCGCCCACCGCTTCCCCGTCGGCCACCGCATACGCTGGCAGATCAGCGCAGGCGCCCATCCGCGCTACGCCCGTAATCCCGGCACCGGTGAGCCGCCCGTGGACGCCACCACCTTCACACCGGCGCACATCACGCTCCACACCGACTCGGCACTGACCCTTCCCACCCGTTCCGAACCCGTCTGAGCCGCCGGCCCTCCGGGAACCGGCCCACGACCGAGGAGCCGGGCCATTCGGCCCGGCTCACTCCTCGGATCGCATGGCACGGCGCGTCGACGGCCGAGAGCGCGGGCGCCGGTGCCGGGACCGACAAGTCGGGCGAGTTGCGTCTCCGGTCCCTCAGAAGACCCGGATCGGGATCTCGGCAGGGGCGGTGAGCAGATCGAAGATCTCGTCGTCCAGGCGGACAAGGGTGACGGACGCGCCGGCCATGTCGAGCGAGGTGCAGTACTCGCCCACGTAGCTGCGTCCGACCTCGATGCCGCGCTCGGCCAGCTGTTTGTGGGCCAGGCCGTACACCAGGTACAGCTCGCCGATCGGGGTGCCGCCAAGGCCGTTGACCATCAGCGCGACGCGGTCGCCCGAGGAGAACGGCAGGTCGTCCACGACGGCGCTGACCAGCTCGCGCACCATCGCGTCCGCCGACTGCAGCTTCTCGCGCTTGCGGCCCGGTTCGCCGTGGATGCCCACACCCATCTCGACGGCGTCCTCGGGCAGGTCGAACAGCGGCGAACCCTTCGCGGGCGGTGTGCAGGCGGTGAGTGCCATGCCCATGGTGCGGGTGACGGAGTTGACCTTCTCCCCGATCCGGTACACCTCGTCGAGGTCGGCACCCCGTTCGGCGGCGGCGCCGACGGCCTTCATCACGAAGAAGTTGCCGGCCACCCCTCGCCGGCCGACGGTGTACGTCGAGTCCTGTACGGCCACGTCGTCGTCGATGAAGAGCGTACGCACGGTCACTCCGTCGGCCTCGGACAGTTCCTCGGCCATCTCGAACGCCATCCGGTCCCCGGTGTAGTTGTTCACCAACAGCAGCACGCCCTTCGGGGAGGCGACCAGCTTGACCGTCTCGTAGACGAAGTCGGCGGGCGGCGCGGCGAACACGTCGCCCGGACAGGCGGCGTCCAGCATCCCCTTGCCGACGGTCATCACATGCGCCGGTTCGTGACCGGATCCGGAGCCCTGCACGATCGAGACCTTGTTCTCGTTCGGGGCATCGGCACGCATGATCAGGTTGTACTCAGGCACGTACTTCAGCGTGCCGGGGTTGGCCAGGGCCAGTCCCTCCAGCATCTCCGCGACGTAGTCCTTCGGGTCGTTGACGAACTTCTTCATGCCCTAACTCCTCCTGGTCCTGCCGGTCCCGGGTGCCGGGAGGCGGTCCGGGCGCCCGGTCCGGTGCCCGCGCGCTCAGTCGCGTGCGTCCCACTCGGCGGCGACGCGCTCCGCCATGACCGCGACCGCCACCGCGCCCGGGTCCGGCGAGCCGATGCTGCGCTCACCGGTGTAGCTCTGGCGGCCTCGTCGGGCCTGCATGGGTGCCGTCGCGTCGGCCGCGGCACGGGCGGTCGTGGCAGCCAGGGCGGCAAGTTCCGCACCGTCGGCCTCCGGTTCACCGCCGGTCAGGCGCTGTTCCAGTGCGTCGGTCATCGGGATGAGCGCGTCCAGCAGTGTCTTGTCACCGAGGTCCGACTTGCCGCGCGCCTTGATCCCCTCGGCGGCGGCCCGGAGCATGGCCACCGCGTCCGCGGCGTTCAGTTCCGGCCGGTCCTTCACGGCCCCGGCGGCCCGCAGGAAGGCGGTGCCCCACAGCGGCCCCGAAGTGCCGCCCACCCGCTTGGAGATCACCAGAGCGACCTTCTTGAGGAGTTCGGCGGGCGGCTCCGCGGCGAGGTCGTCCCAGTCGGCGAGTACGATCTCGAAACCGCGTGCGAGGGAGAATCCGAAGTCCCCGTCTCCCGCGACGGCGTCGAGGTCGCTGAAGGCCCTCTCGTTGTCGACCGCGGTCCGGGCCACGGTCCGGACGACGAAGGCGAGGTCGTCGGCGGGCGTCGATGGCGGTGGCATGACTCTCCTGACTGCCGCGAGCTCAGTGCGGTCGAGGACGGGGACCGGACGGGCCGGGGTCGAGCGGGCCGTCCACGGGCGTACGGGCGGGGGCGGCGTCCGCGTCGCCGCCGGCCCCGGACGTACCGGCGGGAGCGGAGTCCGCGTCGCCGCCGTCCATGGGCGCGGACTTCGCGTCGCCACCGGCCACGGTCGTACCAGCGGGCGCGGACTTCGCGTCGCCGCCGGCCCCGCGCAAGGCGGCCAGGTCCGCGAGGACCACACAGGGGCCCGGGTGAACGCCGAGCGGATCGCTCAGCACGCGGCTGACGACCTCGTCCGGCGGCGGATCGCCCAGCGAGGTGACCACCAGCGAGGCTCCGGTGAAGTCCTCCTCACCCGTGTAGGCGCTGGTGGTGACCGCGCAGGCGAGCCCGGCGCCGAGCGCGGCCAGCATCCCGTTGCGGCTGTCCTCGATCACGACGACGTCCGCGGGGTCCAGGCCGAGCCGGTGCAGGGCGAAGGCGTAGATGTCCGGGGCGGGCTTCTTGCGCTCGACCACATCTCCGGCGAAGACGCTGAAGCGGGCGGCGAGTTCCGGGCCCATGGCGAGTTCGAGCACACTGCGCACGGACGCCTCGGCGGAGGTGGAGGCGACCGCGAGCGTCCACCCGGCCTCGTCGGCCTCGGCGGCGATCCGCCGTACTCCGGGCCGGGGCGGAATGCTGCCGCTGCGGATGATCTCCGTATAGATCTCGGTCTTGCGCCGGTGCCAGGCCGCGACCTGCTCGTCGAGTGCGGCCCGGTCGGCGGGCAGTCCGGCGGCGGCGACGAATTCCGGGGTGAGCAGCGTCCGCATCCGCTCCTTGCCGCCGCCGACCTTCACCTTCTCCGCGTACTCCGCGTCGCTCCACCGCACCGGCAGGCCGAACTCCTCGAACGTCTGGTTGAAGGCGGGCAGGTGGCCGTCGCGTTCGGTGTCAGCGAGGACGCCGTCGCAGTCGAAGACGAGCGCGGGCACGGCTACCCCGCCCGTCCGGCGCTGCCGAAGAGCCTCATCAGCGAACCGGCCAACTCGACGACGTCCTGGCGGACGGCCCGGAAGAGCGAGGGCGGATCCCACTTCTGCCGCTCCTCCGCCGAGCGCAGGAAGGCCAGGTTCGACTTCATGTACGTCTCCTTGAGGGCGGTGGAGATGTTGACCTTCGCGCATCCTCGGGAGATCAGGTCGCGGAACTGCTCGTCGGAGAGCCCGCTGCCGCCGTGCAGCGCGATGGGCACGGGGTAGGCGGCGACGATGTCGGACACGCGCTGCGCGTCGAGCACCGGCGCCTGCTTGTACGTCCCGTGCGCGTTCCCGATCGCCGGTGCGAAGACATCGACCTGTGTGGTCCTCAGGAACTCCAGGGCGACCGCCAGGTCCTGCCGCTCGGCGGCGATGTCGCTGCCGACCCCGTCCTCCACCCCGGTGATCGACTCGATCTCGCCCTCGACCGCGGCGCCGAACGCACGAGCCTCCGCGACGACCTCGACGGTCTGCCTCATGTTCTCCTCGACCGGCAGCTTGGAGGCGTCGAAGAGCACCGAGTTCCATCCCTGCCGCAGGCACTCGGTGATGACCTCGCGCTCCGGACAGTGATCCAGGTGCAGGGTGACAGGTACCTCGATGCCGGCGGTCATCGACTTCCACATGGCGTAGAGCACATCGCTGCCGATGGACCTGACCGTCTTCACCGAGGTCTGCACGATGAGCGGCGACGCGTTCTCCACCGCGGCCGCGAGCACGGCCTCCAGCGTGAGGTCGTTGAACACGTTGATGGCCGGAACGGCGTAGCGCTCCTCGAAGGGCTTCGCGAGGATCTCGGTCAGCGGTGTCACACCCACGACGCCTCCACGTCTCGTCCCCGCTCCTCTATTCCACGCCAGCGCATCACACGCCGCCACTTTTGACCTGGACGGACGGCCCGAGCGAGCCGGGAGGCAGGGCAGCGGCGGGGCAGGCCGTCCGACGGCCCCGCCGCAGACGCAGACACCGAGACCGACGCCGACGCCGACGCCGACGACAGACGTACCGGCGTACAGACGGGCGACGCGAGCGGGCAGCGCGCATGGCCCGGCCGCCGGGCGGGGTAGTCCTGGAGGGCTCGCAGGTCGCCGAAGGCCGCAACACGACAGGAGAAGTGGTCATGGCACGTGAGGACGAGGTCTCCGTCTCCCTGGGGGACAGCTACATCTCCGGAGAGGCCGCTCGCTGGCAGGGAATCCCGGCCTCCGTACCAGGGCCGGGAGAGAAGCTCCAGATCGAGAAGCTGAGGGACCTGGTCAAGAACGGCGGTGACAAGATCAAGAGCATCGCGCTCACCGTCGGGGGCACCAACCGGGACCTGTCGACCATCGTCACGGACACGACTCAGCAGTACTTCCTGGGGGCCGGGCACCTCGTGGACGAGATCGCACAACGCGACGACGTGCCGAGTGACCTGCGAGAGCGCGCCCGGGCGCTGACGCACCACGTCCAGCAGACCATCGAGGTGGTGGACAAAGCGCTGAACGACGACCCCGCCGGCGCCCAGACGATCCTGGAGAACTACCCCGGTCCGACCCCCGGGCCCCAGAGCTAGTCAAGACGACAGGGGCACCTGCACGGCCCGTACGGGTCACGGGGATACACGAGGACGCTCCATCGGGCTTCTCACCGCCGCACTCGGGGCGTACCGCCGAAACCTTCACCTCGGCCCCCTCGGCGAGGCCGAGGTCCTTCACGGACTCGGTGGTGATCGCCGCGGTCACGTCCTGACCGCTGAGGAGGCGCACCTTGACGGTCGCCATGGCCTCTCCGGCGGTCACGGAGACGACGGCGCCCCGGATCTGGTTGCGGATGCTCAAGCTCATGGAGTGCCACCTCACCCGCCGGCGAGGAGGGTGCTGTGTGGCGCACGCGGAGCGCGCCGCACAGCACCCCGCTCCGGACGGAGGCGCGCGACCGTGACCGCGGGTCCGGTTCCGGCCCGGGCGTCCCCACCGAGGCGGGTGAGCACGGTGCCGCCGGCCGGTGATCCGCCTGCGCAGATCACGGTGGCGGGGTGTAGCCGCGGGTGCGGACGAGGTCGTGGGTGAGCCGGGTGAAGGCGCGGGCGGCGGCGCTGAGATAGGTGCCCTCGCGATGCAGGAGGGTGACGGTGCGGGCGGGCAGGGGCGGGTCGAGGGGGACGGGGGTGAGGTGGGGGTGGTCGTGGGTGATGGCGTCGGGCAGGACGGTGGCCAGCGGGGTGCGTCGGACGATCTCGGTGAGGGCCTGGATGGAATTGGCCTCGACCGTGGTGCGAGGGGCGATGCGGTGGTCGGCGAAGTAGGCGTCGATATGGCCGCGGGTGGCGAAGTCGCCGCTGAGCAAGGCCAGTTGTCTGTCCTTCAGCGCCCGTACGGGTAGGGGTTCCGGCGTCGTGCCGGTGCCCTGGGTGCCGGTGACGAGGCTGAGGGTCTCGGTGAACAGCGGGGCGGCGGTGACCCCGGGCGGGTGCGGGCCGCTGAAGGCGATGCCGAGGTCGAGATCGTCGGCGAGCAGGGCCGCTTCGATGCGGTCCTGGGGCATCTCCGCCAGGGCCAGGCTGATGCCGGGGTGGCGGGTGTGGAGCTCAGCGGTGAGCGGGCCGACGAGGTAGGCGGTGAAGGTGGGGGTGACGCCCAGCCGCAGGTGGCCGCGCGAGAGGTCGTGGACGTCGTGGACGGCGCGTTCGGCGGCGGCCAGGTCGCGCAGTGCACGCCGGGCGTGGTCGGTGTAGACGGTCCCGGCGTCGGTGAGCCGTACCGCACGGCCGCTGCGGTCGAGCAGCTGCACACCCAGGGTTCGTTCCAGCTGCTTGATCTGCTGGGAGAGCGTGGGCTGGGAGATATGCAGGTCTTCGGCGGCGCGAGTGAAGTTGCCATGCTCGGCGACGGCGAGCAGATAGCGCAGGTGACGCAGTTCGAGGGCAGCCATGAAGACAATTATAGATGTGACCACTAGGTGCTATGGATAACAGCTCTTGGACACTATAGACACAGGTCATGCATGGTGGATCTCACCAGCCCGCACGGGCCGGCCGCCACCGAAGGGAGTGAGCCATGCAGGACCTCACCAAGGGCGTCGCCCGTTTCCAGCGGGACGTCTTCCCGGCCAAGGCGGAGCTCTTCGCCCACCTGGCCACGCATCACACGCCACGCACACTGTTCATCGGCTGCTCCGACGCCCGCGTCGTCCCCGAGCTGATCACCGGCACCGAGCCGGGCGACCTGTTCGTCATCCGCACCGCCGGGAACCTGGTACCCGCCTACGGCCCCGAAGCCGACGGGGTGGCGGCCAGCATCGAGTACGCCGTCGCCGCACTGGGCGTGAAGGACATCGTCGTGTGCGGCCACTCCGCGTGCGGCGCGATGACCGCCCTCGCCGAGGGCCACGACCTCAGCGATGCCCCGGCGGTCGCCGCCTGGCTGCGGCACGCGGACGCCTCGAAGGCCCGCACGGCCGCCGGTGACGTTCCCGCCCTGGTGCGACAGAACGTACTCGCGCAGCTGGCGAATCTGGCCACCCACCCCTCCATCGCCCGCGCCCTGGCGCACCGGGAGGTCACCCTGCACGGCTGGGTCTTCGACATCGCCACCGGCCGTATCGAGGAACTGTCCACCGCCTGCCCCGCACACGCGGCCTGACCGAACCCCGCCGACCGGATCCCCGTTCCCGTCCGCGACAGCGTGTCGGGAACCCCCTCCACCACCCACGCGCCATTTCCCTCTTTGCTCGTGAAGTGGCCCACCCCTGAGAGAAAGAAGGACGTACCGATCATGGTGCACGCCCAGTTCGACCCGACCGCCCGCCAGGCCCTGGCCGCCGCCGCCGTCGACGCCAAGACCCGCAAGAACCTCTCCTGGCAGCAGATCGCCGACGCCTCCGGCCTGTCGGTGGCCTTCACCACCGCCGCCGTCCTCGGCCAGCACCCGCTGCCGGAGGGCGCCGCGCAGGCGGTCGCCGAGCTGCTGGGCCTGGACGACGACGCGGCACTGCTGCTGCAGACCATCCCGACCCGCGGCTCGATCCCCGACCGCGTCCCCACCGACCCGACGATCTACCGCTTCTACGAGATGCTCCAGGTCTACGGCACCACGCTCAAGGCCCTGGTGCACGAGGAGTTCGGCGACGGCATCATCTCCGCGATCAACTTCAAGCTGGACGTGAAGAAGGTCGCCGACCCCGAGGGCGGCGAGCGTGCCGTCATCACCCTGGACGGCAAGTACCTGCCGACCAAGCCGTTCTGACCCGCGCGGCACACCTGACACCGGGGCGGGCCGCACCGGCCCGCCCCTCCCCCGCCTCTCCCGCCGCACTGCCTCACGAGGAGTTTCCGTGGACTTCGTACAGCGCACCATCGACATCGCCCGGCAGAACGTGGCCGAGGGCGGCCGTCCCTTCGCGACCGTCATCGTCAAGGACGGCGAGATCCTCGCCGAGAGCCCGAACAAGGTCGCCCAGACCAACGACCCCACCGCGCACGCGGAGATCCTCGCCATCCGCGAGGCGTGCAGGAAGCTGCGCACCGAGCACCTGACCGGCACCACCATCTACGTGCTGGCCCACCCCTGCCCGATGTGCCTTGGCTCGCTGTACTACTGCTCGCCGGACGAAGTCGTCTTCCTCACCACCCGCGAGGCCTACGAGCCGCACTACGTGGACGACCGCAAGTACTTCGAACTCGACACCTTCTACGACGAGTTCGCCAAGCCGTGGCAGGACCGCCGCCTGCCCATGCGCTACGAGTCCCGCGCGGACGCCGTGGAGATCTACCGCTTCTGGCAGGAACGCAACGGCGGCGAGCGCCGCGTGACCGGCGCCCCGACCGCCTGAGGCCGCCGGCCGGAGGCGCGGAAGTGCCGCCGACACGTCCGAGGGCCCGGGGCCCGACGCCGCGGCCGCCCCGCTTCCGTATGCTGGGACCGCGATCCGCGAGGCGACTGAGGGGGTGCGCGCGTGCCGCTGCACAGGGACGATCCGAGATCCGTCGGCGGTTACAAGTTGCTCGACCGGATCGGCGCGGGCGGCATGGGCCGGGTCTACCGGGGCAGATCGCGCTCCGGGCGCGAGGTCGCCGTCAAGGTCGTGCACGCCCAGTACGCCCACGACGAGGTCTTCCGGGCCCGGTTCCGGCAGGAGGTCGAGGCGGCCCGCCGGGTGAGCGGCGCCTTCACCGCGGCGGTCGTGGACGCCGATCCCGAGGCCACGCCGCCCTGGATGGCGACCCAGTACGTGCCCGGCCGCTCGCTCGCCGCCTGCCTCCGCGACCACGGCCCGCTCCGCGTATCCGAGTTACGGCCGCTGGCGCTGGGCCTGGTGGAGGCCCTGCGGGACATCCACCGGGCCGGGGTGGTGCACCGTGACCTGAAACCGGCCAATGTGATGATGGCGGCGGACGGCCCCCGCGTCATCGACTTCGGCATCTCCCGCGCGGCCGAGAGCCACCACACCCTCACCGAGACCGGACAGGTCATCGGCACCCCCACGTTCATGTCTCCCGAGCAGTTCACCGACGCCCGCACCGTCGGTCCCGCCTCGGACGTCTTCTCGCTCGGCGCGCTCCTGGTGTACTGCATCACCGGCCGCGGCCCCTTCGACGCCGACAGCCCCTATCTGACCGGCTACCGGGTGGTCCACAACGACCCCGTCCTCGACGACGTGACCGGAGGCGTGCGCGCGGTGCTGGAGCGCTGCCTGGCCAAGGATCCCGCCGACCGCCCCGGACCCGACGAGCTGATACGGGAGCTCGCCGAGGTCCTGCCGGAGCCGCGCCCCGGCGAGCAGGGGACGCTGCCGCTGCGGCCGTACTCCGGCGACACCTCCCCCGGCGGCCTGACGACCGCCACCGGCTCCCGCCCCCGCGCCCGCACCTGCTTGCCGGGGGCGCGGAAGCTGCTGGCCGCGACCGGCGTGCTGGCCGTGGCGCTGACGGGTTACGGGCTGCTGGGCCTGCGCAACGATGACGGCGCGGCGCGGGCCGGCTCCACGACCGCGGCCCGCTGGGACCCGCTCCCCACCGGCTGGAAACCGTGGCAGACCACCGCGTCCGCGAGGGCCGAGCGGGGAGTACGCGAGGCGCCGGGCTACGAGGGAAACAGGGCACCGGCCTGCCTGCCGGACGCCGGCGCCCTGTACTGCGCCGGCACGGCGATCCTCCCGGAGCGCATCGACGCCACCACCGGCCGCACCCTGTGGCGCTCCGGCATCGCACCCGCCGGCATCCCGGCCGACCGCTACATCACGAACGTGCTCGGCACACACGAGGGTGTCGTGCTGGTGGAGCTGACGATCACGCACGCGGACGGCACCGGGCAGGCGCAGTCCGTCCTCGCGCTCGACGGCGCGAACGGCACGAAGCTCTGGTCCCACCCGGTCAGGACCGACAGCCTGGGCTCGGCCTACGCCGCCGGGGTGACGCTGACACAGGAGGGCGGCGACCGTGCGGTGACCGTCCGCTCGGCGCGCGACGGCACGGTGCTCCGCGGCATCCCCCTGCCCACCGGGTACGACTGCTCACCGCTCGCCGCCGGCGACCTTCCCTACCTGGAGTGCGCGGCCCAGCAGGAGGGCTCGCACTCGTCGAGGTTCCTCGTCGTCGACCCCGCCGACGGCTCAGCGCGGACCTTGGTCTCGCCCGCCCAGCAGCGAAGCTTCGTCGGAGTCCTGGACGGACAGCTGTTCTTCGTGGAGTCGGACGACCGGCCCGTGACCAACAGCCCCGACCAGATCTACACCCGGATCGTGCGCGTCGACCCGCACACCGCGGAGCGTTCGGTGACGGATCTGCCCGAGCACTACCGCGGCGGGAGCCCGGCGCTCGCGCACGGCACGCTCTACTTCACCACCTCCAGCGGCCTGGTCACGGCCGTCTCGCCGGAGACGGGGGCCCGGCTGTGGCGCAGTCACACGACGCTGGAGACCCCGGGCGAGGTCTCGGTGGACCCGAAGGGCCGCACCGTGTACCTCGCGGGCGGGAGCGGCCGGGTCGCCGCCCTCGACGCGGCGCACGGCACCCTGCTGTGGGAGTCCTCGGCGCGCGCCGAGGTACTGGACAACGGGCTCCTGCCCACCGTGTGGTTCAACAGGGGCGCCCTGGTGCTGGCCGCGTCCGACGGCACCCTTTTCACCCTCGACCCGGCGCACCCTGAGCGGAAGCCGGTGCCGGTCCCGGCGTGACCGATCCGCACCGGCAGCGTCGGCGGTCGAGTACGGCACGCCGGTCGAGAACCCGCCCGTCGGGCCCTGACCCGAGCGGCCGGCGCACCTGACTGAGCGGAGACCCGGGCCCGCGCCGACTCGGCGGCGTCGTCCGCCGCAGGGTCCGTGACCGCCGCCGGACCCGCCGAGCCGCATCTTTGATCGTCGAGCTGCGCGTCTTCTGATCTTCGATCGCCGGTGCTAGCTTCCCGCGTCCCCACTTCGGGGAAGTCCGCCTTGCACCGTCCTGCGAGGGGTGAGAATCGCCGTCAGAAGGGAACTGCCGCATGCGTCCCAGAACGCGCGCCGTCAGTACGATTTTCCTCTCGCTGGCCCTTGCCGGCTCGCTCGCACCCGCGGCATCGGCCGCCCCTGCCGCGCCCGACGCCCTCGCACGGCCCGTGTCCGGTACCGCTCCGGCCCTGTCGGCAGCCCGGGTGCTGCCGGTACCCGGCACCGTCAACGCCCGTGACCTCGGCGGCTACCTGGCCTACGACGGCAGGGCGACCCGGTGGGGAGCGCTGTACCGGTCGGAGAGCCTGGCGAGGATACCGGCCGACGGGACGGCCGCCCTGGCCCGGCTCGGACTCGGCAGCGTCATCGACCTGCGGACCGCGCCGGAGATCCAGGCGGACGGAACCGACAGACTGCCCTCCGGGGTGACGCCGGTCGCGGACGCGGTGGACGACACGGGCCTGTACGCGTTCATCGGGCAGGCGGTGGCCAGCAAGGACCCCGTCTACCAGCAATCGATCCTCGGCGACGGCAGGGCGCAGGCGCGGATGATCGCCCTGTACCGGGGCTTCGTCACCGACCCCGCCAACCGGACGGCGCTGGGCACCGCGGTCCGGGCCGTCGCGGACTCCTCGAAGCCGGTCTTGTTCCACTGCTCGGCGGGCAAGGACCGCACCGGTGTCCTCGCGGACACGATCCTCCGCGCGGTCGGCGTCGCGGCCAGCACCTCCGAACAGGACTATCTCCTGTCGAACCAGCTGCGGGCCGCTTCGGACAAGGCACTGCGGGACCAGCTGAAGGCGGCCGGCTACATGCAGAACCCCGACCTGCTGATCCCCCTCCAGCAGGTGAGCGGCGACTACCTCGCCGCGTTTCGGGCCCAGGCCGTGCAGGACTACGGCAGCTTCGGCGGCTTCCTGACCAAGGGCCTCGGCCTGGACGCGGGCACCCTGCTGAAACTGCGGATCCGGCTCGTCGGCTGACGCTCGCACCGATGACACAGAATCCGTGGGGAGACAGCGAGGAGGCTCCTGCCATGCCCCTGTGACCTCGCGCTTCAGTCGGCGAGTCGAGCGTCCCCGTGCGCGGTGGTGTTCGGGAGTGGCCGCCAGTCGGCGGGGACGTTCCGCATGATCAGAGCGCAGTCCAGGGCAGCGGTCCCCCGCGGGAAGCGCTCCAGGTCGTCGAAGAAGGACGACGCGGCAGAGCGGACCCTGCCGGCTTCCACGTGCCAGGCGTCGGTCCTCAGCTCCATGCCGTCCAGGTGAAGGCCCGACGTGGTGGGCGAAAGGCCCTTCTTCCCCTCACGGAAGAACCGGGAAGCCTCTGCGAGGTCGCCGAACAACTCGCTGCCTCGCAGCTCGTCGGCCGGCTCGACGGTGACATCCACCTGGGTGGCACCGTCCCGGGCGGCCATGGCGACATGCATCCGGCGGGGGGTCTCGTACACCTCGAAGTCGGCGCGGCCGTGTTCACCGGGGAAGACCCGGCCTCCGGCCCAGGCGTTGAGACGCGAGGCGGTGTCGCGGCGGGGGATGTAGACGCCGGTCTCGACGCCGTCCGGTCCGTCCCATTCGACGGCGATCCGGTGTGCCGCGTTCTCGCTCCGGAGCCCGAACGCCTCGGGTGCCCAGGCGGGTCGGACATGGCCCAGGCGCAGGAGGCAGATGCCCGCGACCGCGTGGCCGCGCACCAGCTGCGGGCGCAGTGGCTCGGGTAGCAGACGTGCCGCGGCATCCGGGGCGACCCGGTAGTTCACCAGAATCCGTCGTTCGATGACGCTGGACAGCCGTGGCTGTCTCATGATCCCTCACCCGCCGTCTCCGTCCCGGGGCGCCACTTGGTGTGGCGCAGCACGATCTGCTCAGGGCAGACGGCGCTGAGGAACCGTCCTACGCTGGTCGCCAGACGATCCTCGGCCAGTGAGTAGAGGATCCGGTTGCCCTCCCGCCGCTCCGTGACCAGCCCGGCGCCCTTCAGCACGCCCAGATGGCGTGAGATGGACGGCGCACTGATCGAGAACCTGCCCGCGATCTCCCCGGCAGCGAGCTCGCCGCCCCTGAGATCCTCGAGAATCTGACGCCGCGTCGGGTCTGCGAGGGCCCGGAAGACTCCCGTCTCGTCCTGAGTACCTGCCATGACACATATTTAGCATCTTGGCTAAGTATCTAACAAGGGCTTCCCGGACGGGTATCCCTTACTCCTCCTGCGAGACCGGGCAGAGGACGAAGTCGTGGTGGGCGCTCCAGGAGCCGTCGTCGCCGAGTCGGGCGAGCGCCTCCCGGATCCGGCGGAGGTGCGCCGGAGTCAGCTGGAGCGGGGGCTCGTCGGGCTGGTAGGTGGTACGGACCGGGTAGTCGACACCCGGCTCGGTTGTCATCTCGATGTGGCAGCCGAGCACATGGGTGACGGGCCGGCGGTCGGCGAACTCGATCAGTCGTTCGATGCTGCGGGTGAAGGCCGGAACGTCCTGGATGTAGAGCCGACCGGGGTAGACGGTGTCCCCCGTGAGCAGGAGGCCGGTGGCCGGGTCGTAGTAGGTGACGGCCGCCTCGTGGTGGCCCGGGGTGGCCAGGCACTCCAGGACACGGCCGCCCAGGTCGACGTGGGCGACACCGTCCGGATCCGCGTCGAACCCGAGGTACCGCCATACCGTGGCGCGCTCGGCGTCCACCACGGTCGTGCCGGGGCGGTCCGCGAACTGGCCGTCGCCCGCGACGTGGTCGCCGTGCCCGTGGGTGTGCAGCACGAGAAGGTGGTAGTCGCCGTCCCGGGGATGCCGGTCGAGCCACTCGGCGAGGAGCCCGTCGACCACCTGGCGCAGGGGGAAGAATTCGGGAGACCGGGTGGCGCCGGTGTCGATCAGCACCGCCCGCTCGTTGCCGCACAGCAGGAACAGGAACGGCGCCTCGTAGTGGACCGCCATGTTCTGCCGCAGGATGAACGTGTGGTCGTCGTAGGCGTGGACCTGGATGTCCGGGTCCGTGTTGTGCTTGGCCGACGGTGAGCCGTGAATCCACCGCACGTCCAGCGGACGCGGCGCGGGAGGGGCGCCGGCGAAGTCGATGCGATGTGTGCCGCTGTCCACGATGCCTCCGCATGTGCGTCGTCTTGGCGGGCCGGGTACGGCGCACATCTCGTCCGGGGCAGGCACGTCCGCGCCTCCGGCGGGACGCTACCACTTCGTCCGGTACGTCGAGACATCATGTGTCGCCCGAGCCGGTCCGTGCCACGGCCACACCGCCTTGTGTCGCAGGGTGCACTCCCACGTGAGCTTCGAGACACCTCCCGCCGCTGCCCACGAGGTAGTCGCCGAGACGTTGGAGCGTGCTTTCCGGGGCAACTCACCCGCTCGGATGCGCTCGGCGAGACACTCGCCACGTGGGTGTGCATGGTGAGTTCATGATCACTACACCTCACCCCAAGAAGACGGTTTCCCGGATTCCGCGAGTACTCGCGGTGTGTGCCGCCGTGGGCGTCGCATGTGCGGCAGGCGTGGCGACCACCACATCCGCCGTAGCCGCGACGCCCGCTGCGCACGTCGCCACCAAGGCCGCTCCGGCTTACGGCCATGGCGGCCACGGCGGCGAGGACGAGAACCAGTGCGGCAACGGCATCCTCGACCTCCTCAACTTCTGCAACTGAGGCATGACCGGCTGCAGTTCCTCACCGTCAACCGCGTAAGCGCACGTTGACGAAGCCCACCCACCCCAGGGCGGTCAGGAACAGGGGCAGGATCCCTCTTCCTGACCGCCCTGCCGACCACTACCGAATATCCGCGCCAACTGCTCCGCCCGGAGCGGCATTCCGAGTGGGGCGACGCGGTACGGCCGTCGTCCCCGGGCCGGTCGGTCACCGCCCGTCTACCGCACCGGCCTTCCACCCTCTTCGTCTTCGGCCCTGGAGAGGCTCCGTGCTGCGCGGGTGTGATGCCAGTCCCACCACCGGCTACAACCTGCTGCACAAAGGCGGCTCCACCACCGCCGGCCCCGCACGCGCCCGGGCGCCCCGGCCACGACATCACGGGCAGTGAGCGCTTACCCTGCGGGGGCAAGCAGGCCGAAATGATGAGCGGAAGAGAGCAGGGTGCGGATCGTGACAGATCAGCATTCCTCCGGGCCCGGGACTGCCGGGCTGGCCCCTCCCGGGCAGCGCCTGGTGCACGGCTGGCCCGTCTCGCACTATGGGCCGGTTCCCCGGTTCCGCCCCGAGCGCTGGAACCTGCGTGTCTTCGGCGCCACCGCCTCGGGCGAGACGCACGAGTGGACCTTCGACCATCTGGCCGAGCTGCCGCACGTCACGGTCGTCGCCGATCTGCACTGCGCGAGCGGCCCCACCTCCACCGGGCACGAGTGGTACGGCATCCCCGCCACCACGGTCCTGGAACTGGTCCCGCCGGCGCCCGGAGTCACGCACATCATGGCCTGGGCGGAGTACGGATACTCCGCCAACCTGCGCCTCAGCGACTTCACCTCGCCGCGGACCCTCATGGTCACCCATCACAACGGCGAACCCCTCACCGCCGAGCACGGCTTCCCGCTGCGTCTGGTGGTCCCCCACCTATTCGGTTACAAGAGCCCGAAATGGCTGCGCGGCATCGAGTACATGACCGCGGACCGGCGCGGCTTCTGGGAGGAACGCGGCTACCACAACCTCGGCGACCCCTGGCAGCAGCAGCGCTACTCCTACCAGGAAGAGGACGACGACGGACCGACCCCGCCCGCGCACTCCAGGTAGGCCCACGCTCGGCCTCCCGACCACAGGGTCATCAAGACGCGGGCGCAGTCGCCGATCTCGTAGGCGTCGGCCATGGCCGGCTCGGTGTCGCTGATCCGGGTGGCGCCCCGTCAGAGGACACGTCGCCGTCAGGCCGCAGCCCGGCCCGCCCGAGTCAGGAGGGAGATCTCTGCCGCCACCGACTCCGGGTCCGCGGGGACGGTGACGTGGGCGACGTCGACCAGGCTCGGGTGGGCGCCGACGCGCACCGCTCGCTCGGCGCCGCGCAGCAGCTCGACGTCGTTGATGTCGTTGCCGAAGGCCACGTACTCGCTGATGCCCAGCGAGACCAGGGCTTCCCACTTCGTCGTCGCCGCCGGTGCGAAGTCGACGACCGCCTCTTCGAGATGGTGGTTGACCATCAGCCCGAGTCCTCGGCCGGCGTCGGCGACCCCGGCCAGGTCCGACGCACCGACGACAAGGAGCTTCACGACCTGGTCGAGCTGTGCGAGATCGACCCTGCGGGCGAGTCCGCCCTGATCCACCCTCCCCAAGATCGGGTGGCTCGCGGGTCCCGTGTAGGCGTAGTCCCAGGGGCCGTCGGCGAGGTAGGTCGCCTCGTACCGCTCGACCGCCTCCATCAGCGCTCCGAGTTCGACCGGGCCGAACGCGGCCCTGGCCCGCACCGTGCCGTCGACAGAGACGAGACTGCCGTTCCCACCGATCAGCGTGGCGGTGGGGAAGGCGCCGTCGAGCACGGGCAGAAGGTCTCGAACCGGCCGCGCAGACGCGAACACCAGCTGACAGCCGTCGCGTTCGCACGCGTCGATCGCCGCGAGGATCCGGTCATCGATGGTGCGTCCGTCGAAACAGAGCGTGCCGTCGATGTCGAACACGGCGGTTCGAGCGTGGAGATCAAGCATCACGCGATCATATCTTCACGCTCACCCGTGTACTCGGAGACTGCGACGGTCACCCTTCGGAGGGCGGCACCTCGAAGAGCATGCAGCTACTGGTGGCGTGGGCGAGCAGACGATCCGTCCCGTCGACCAGTTGCGCCTGCGAGAGGGCTGTCCGGCGCCCCTTGCTGATCACTGTGCCGATGGCGCGCACCGGGCCCGTGTCCACGGTGATCGGCCGCAGGAACTTCACCGTCAGGTCGAGGGATGTGTACGCCATCCCCCGCGGCAGCGTCGAGTGGACGGCACATCCCGCCGCCGAGTCGAGCAGGGTGGCGAAGACGCCGCCGTGCACGCTGCCGATCAGGTTGTAGTGCTCCTCGCCCGGGGTCAGAGAGAAGACCGCTCTGCCCGGCTCCACCTCGTCCAAGGTGAAGTCGAGGGTGTGGCAGATGGGCGGTCCGGGCAGGCGCCCGGCCTGCAGGTCACGCAGGAAATCGATGCCCGACGAGCGTCCGGCGGCTTCCGCCAGGAGTGCGGGGTCATCCCATTGATACGTACGCGTTCGTCCCACGGCCCAGCGCCTCCCCGTCTGACTTTCATGAGCGAAGCTAGCCGCCCCCTCACCTGACTGTCAATGACGAAGCCAGCCCCTTAGGGTGGTGGGATGCAGTGGCTTGAGGCGAGCACGGAGAACTGCCCCGTCCAGCGCACGCTCGACGTGGTCGGAGAGAAATGGACGTTGCTGATCCTGCGCGACGCCGTCAACGGAGTCCGCCGCTTCGACGACTTCCACCGCCATATCGGTCTGTCGGAGGCCGTCCTCAGCGACCGCCTCCGGAAGCTGACCTCGGCCGGCATCCTGAGAACCGTGCCCTACCAGGAGCCCGGCAGCCGCGCCCGCAACGAGTACCGCCTGACGCGCAAGGGCTGGGACCTGTGGCCCGTCCTCATGGCGCTGAGCCAGTGGGGCGAGGCGTACGCCCTCGGCCCCGAGGGCCCTTTGCTGGACGTTCGCCACACCGACTGTGACGCTCCGGTCCGCGTCGTCGTCCAGTGTTCCGCGGAGCACTCCGTCCTCACCCCCAAGGACGTCACCGCCCGGCTGGGCGCGGGAGCCCGCCCGCGCTCGTGAGCCGTCACGGACGGAGACGCGGGCGCTGTCGTGGCCCCCGGCAGTGGCCGCCGGCGCCGACAGCAACCGCTCCGCGCCTCCGCCGCAGTCACTGGCACATGGTGGTGACGAGGTGATCGACCACGTCAGTGAGGCTGCCCCGGCTCCGGTAGGCCGCGCGTTGCCGGTCGGAGCCGGTGCCATGGGTACGCAGCCGTGACCAGCCGTCCCGGACCAGGGGACCGTCGCCGAGCCGTTCAAGCGCGGAATGGATCCACGCGAGCAGGCTCTCGATCCGGGCTGCCGCAGGGATCAGCCGGCTGGCGGGCAGGTCGACGCCGGCTCCGGCGAGGCCGTCGCGGGCGGCACGCCAGTGGGCCGCCCGCAGGATCTCGCGCTGGGGGCGTGGTGCCGGTTCACCAGCGGTGATCCGTGTGAGAGCGGTGGCGACCATGGCTCTGGTGATCGCCGCGAGGAGGACGGTGTCGGCCGCGGTGGCGGTGGCGTCGGCCACGCGGAATTCCAGGGTCGGTACATGACTGGAGGGTCTGATGTCCCAGTACACGCCGCCTCGGTCCAGGACGGCGCCTGTCTCGATGGCGCGGGTGACGAGTTCGTCGAAGTGTGCAGCCGAGGCGAAGTAGGGCGGCGGACCGGCCACGGGCCAACGTGCCTGCGTCATGGTGCGCCAGCTGGCATAGCCGGTGTCGCGGCCGTTCCAGTAGGGCGAGTTGGCCGCGATCGCGACGAGCGCGGGAAGCCAGACGCGCAGGTGGTTGCTGACCTGGAGTGCCGTGTCCGGGTCGGGCACTCCGATGTGGATGTGACAGGCGCAGGCGATCTGCTCGTCGTCCAGGGCCCGGAAGGCGGCGAGGCTGCGGGCGTAGCGTGCCCCCTGCGAGATCACGGGCGGGTCCGGACGGCAGAGCACCGGGCTGCCGGACGAGATGGCGGCCAGGCCGTGCCGGCCGGCGGCCTCGGCGACCTGGGTGCGCATCGAGCGGATCTGCTCGCCAAGGTCTCCCATCGAGGTGTGGGGGTCGGTCCGTGCCTCGACTTGACAGGCGGTCAGTTCGGGGCCGGCCCGGTCGCCGAGCCCCAGGGCGGCGGCCTCTGCGACGACTTTGTGGGCGAGCGGGCTCACCTGGCGGCTCAACGGGTCGACCAGGAGGTACTCCTCCTCCACGCCGACCGTGAGCGCATGCGGCTCCGGTGCGGTGCCACGGGGTCCGCGTGAGTGGGCAACGCGCTCTTCCGTGTGGGCTGGGCCTCGCGTTTCACTGTCCACGTGAACACGATGTCACGGAACGTGAATCGTGGAGAGGGCTGGATGCGGCCACTTGGCCACCCGGCGTGAGGCCGGCGCGGCGGTGAGGGAGACAACACGTGCCGTGCCGTACCGCGCCGGTGAGGCGGAGCGCCGGAGCGGGTCACGCGGCCCCGGCGGCCGAGGTCCTCGTGTCAGCCGGCCTCGTGCCGTCAGCGCCGTGGGCGGAAACGGCCGTGAGGACGAGAGCGGCCTGGTCGTCGTCGATGTCCTTGCCGCCGGTGAAGGCGTGGACCGCGCCGGTGAGGCTGTCGATGACGTCCTGCGCGGTGTGCGCCCCGCGCAGGCGGCTGCCCAGGGCGTCGGCGAGGCGTTCTTCGCCGAACTGGTCACGGGTGGCGTCCCTGGCCTCGGTGATGCCGTCGGTGTAGAGCAGCAGGCTCTCGCACGGCTTGAGGCGCAGGTGATGCGTGGGGAGGTGCGGGTCGGGGGCGATACCGATGAGGGAGCCGTCCACGTCGACGGTACGTACCGTTCCCCCGCCGTTGATCAGCAGGGGCAGCGTGTGTCCGGCGCGTACGAGAGCGATGTCGAGGCCCCCGCCGTCGGCCGGTGTGAGGTGGCCGTAGACGAGCGTGACGAATCCCGTGCCGTGGCTGTCGGGCCGGTTGAGCAAGGCCCTGTTGATCGCGTGGACGACCGCGTCGGGTCCGGGCAGCAGGGGGGCGACGGCGCGGGCGGTGTGCCGGACGAGGGCCGTGGTGGTGGCGGCGATCGCGCCGCGTCCGCACACGTCGCCGAGCATGAACGCCCAGGTGCCGTCGGCGAGCGGAAAGACGTCGTAGAAGTCACCGCCGACCTCGAGCCCCTCGCCCGCGGGGTGGTAGTGGACGGCGACCTCCGCCCCCGGCAGCGTCGGCACCTTGGGCAGGAGGAGACCGGCCTGCAGGTCGCGGGCCAGGGCGACGCGCTCGGTGTACTGGCGGGCGTTGAGTGCCGCTGAGGCGGCGCGGCGGGCGAGTTCCTCGGCCAGGGCGACGGTGTGCCCGTCGAAGGCGTGCTCGCCGGTGGACAGCAGCGTCACGGTCCCGAAGGTACGGCCACGGTCGAGCAGCGGAACGCACAAGTAGCCGGTCACGCCCAGCTCGTGCCAGGGCCCCGGGCCGGACGGGGTGCGCCGGGCGACCTCGCTCAGTCCGGCGGCGAGGACACGGGCGACGGTGTCGTCCTCGGCGTCGTAGACCGGGATGTGCGAGGCAAGCAGCTGCTCCTCGGCGTCGGTGGGGGCCGCGGTGGCGACGCGGCGAACCCGCCCGGCGTCCACGACGTCGACCGTGCACAGCGGAGCCAGCGCGGGCGCGCACGACTCGGCGAGTCGTTGCAGTGTCTGCACGTAGTCCAGGCCGGCGGTCAGTTCGGTGCTCGCCCTGAGCAGGAAAGCGAGGTCCTCCCGTGCGGCGCGCTCCTTCGCCTCGGCGGCCAGGCGTGCCTCCTCCGCTCGGTGCCGCTCGATGGCCAGCGCCGCGGTCCCGGCGAACATGCGGGACAGGACGAGGTCGGACTCCTGTGGCGCCTTCGGCACGCGGTGATACATCGCGAAGGTGCCGAGCAGGGAACCGTCCCGGCCGAGGATCGGGGCCGACCAGCATGCCGCGAGGCCTGCGGCCTCGGCCAGGTCGCGGAAGTCGTCCCAGTAGGGGTCGGTGGCGATGTCGCTGACGACGACCATCTCGCGCCGGTGGGCGGCGGTGCCGCAGGAGCCGACGCCGTCGCCGGTGGCGATGCCGTCGATCGCCTTGTTGTAGAAGTCGGGCAGGCTGGGGGCGGCACCGTGCCGCAGGTGCCGGCCGTCGGTGTCGGCGAGCAGGACCGAGACCAGGACCTCTTCCGCGGCCAGGTCCTCGATGGTGCGGGCCATGCCCTCCAGCACCTGGTCCAGCGGGGCCTGGCGGGCGATCTCCTCCAGCAGGGCGCGGTGCTCGGCGGTCAGCCGCTGGGCCTGCTTGACCTGCGTGGTCTCCACGCCGATGACGCGTACGCCGGTGACGTTGCCGCCCGCGTCGAACCGGGGCTCGTAGATGAAGTCGAAGAAGGCCTCCCGGGCGTCCGGGCCGGTGCCGAGGAGTACGCGGGCGTCCTGCCCCGTGTACGGCCGGCCGGTGCGGTAGACACGGTCCAGCAGTTCCAGGAATCCCTGCCCGGCCAGCTCGGGCAGCAGCTGTCCGATCGGCTTGCCGGTCCGCACGCGGTCGCCGCCGCCGACGGCGGCGATGAAGGCGGCGTTGGCGGCCTCCACCATGTGGGCCGGGCCGGCCAGGGACGCGAACACGGCGGTGGACTGCCCGAACAGGGTGCGGAGGTCATGCTCCGCCCCCGTGTCGTGCGCCCCCTCCGAATCAGGGTCGGCCGCCTCGCGAGGCTGCTGCTCCGGAACGCGGGTCATCGGCCGTCTACCTCTCACTCTCCGGGCCCGGGGACGACGTGCCCCCGGACACGGACGCTTGTACGCCCTCGCGGTCGGCGAGGGCGTCTGATGCCGTGGCGTACACGCTGATGACCTGGTCAAGGCCCGTCAGCCGGAAGACCCGGGCCACCGATCCGGGCACCGCCGCAAGACGCAGGGTGCCGCCCTGTGCGGAGAGCCGCTGGTAGACGTGGATCAGGGCGCTGATGCCGGAGGAGTCGCAGAAGGAGAGCGCGGTGCAGTCGATCACGAGCGGCTCGGGCCGGGGAAGCGTCGCCAGGACCTGGTCCGCCGCCTCCCGGAGCTGTACGGCGCTGCTGAAGTCCAGCTCACCGCGCAGCACGCACAGACAGGCCCGCCCGGTTGGCCGGAGCTCCACCGAAAACACCCTCTGCCGCCTCCCCATCGCTGCGATCCGGTATGAACGATCATAGATACGGCTTTGCGCGGGCCGGTTTCAGCCCCCGTGATGCCCTCGTGCGCCGCCCCGGGTGCGGAGGCCGGTCAGCACCGCCGCGGTGATCGTTCCCGGTCGCGGCACTAGGCTGCCGGTCATGAACGAGGCCATGACCAGCGGTGCGGCGCCTGAGCCAGCCATCCTCGACGCCATCGAGCTGATGTCCGATCCGGAGTTGGCGGCCCCGTTCGCGCAGTCGGCCCACCGGATCCTGTCGGACCTGGTGAGCGGAGGTGCCGCGCTGGGCTGGGTCGAGCCGCCGTCGGCGGACGAGGTGGCGCACCTCCTCGACCAGGTGGTCTGCGCGGTCCGGGCGGGGGATGCGGCCCTGCGCGCCGCCTACCTCGACCGCCGGCTGGTCGGCCTGGGGTACTGGCTCCGCTACACCCGGCCGACCCATCGCCCGCACGCCGATCTGGAGAAGCTCGCGGTGGATGCCGCCGCTCACGGCCGCGGTGTCGGCCGGGCGCTGACCGCCGCCCTGATCGCGGACGCGCGGGTGGCGGGCGTCGAGGTCCTCACCCTGGACGCCCGTGGCGACAACACCGCTGCCCTGCACCTCTACCGGTCACTGGGCTTCACCGAATACGGCCGTCTGCCCGACTTCGTCGCCGTCGGCGAACGCCGCTACGACAAGGTCTTCTGCATGCTGGACTTCCGCCGACGCGGCTGACCGGTACGCCCGGCCGAGGTGTCTGCCGCCCGAGGCGGCCTAGCAACGCGGCGGGGGCCTCACTCCTCCTGGTGGGCGCGGAGCACGAGCATCGAGTGTGCTTCGACTTCGATCTCACTGCCGCCCTTGATCAGCGGCCGGTACTCGGTGTAGGGGATGGCCGTGTCCACCTCCACCGCCCACCAGGGGTCGGGCTCCTCCGGAACGGTGAAGGCGAGGCTCTCGCTGTGGGCGTTGAAGAGGAGGAGGAAGGAGTCGTCCTCCACGGGCAGGCCCCGTAGGTCCGGTTCCGTGATGGCCTTGCCGTTGAGGTGGACCATGAGGGACCTGGCGAAGCCGGCTTCCCAGTCGGCGTCGGACATCTCGTGTCCGGCGGGGGTGAACCAGGTGACGTCCCGCACCCCCGCGCTGTCGCCGACCGACGTGCGCCCCTTGAAGAACCGCCGCCGCCGGAAGACCGGGTGATCGCGGCGCAGGGCGATCAGCTCACGGGCGAAGTCGAGCAGTTCGCTTCCCTCGGTGGCCTGCTGCCAGTCGATCCAGGTCAGCTCGTTGTCCTGGCAGTACGCGTTGTTGTTGCCGTCCTGGGTGCGGCCGAGCTCGTCACCGTGCAGCAGCATGGGCACGCCCTGGGAGAGCAGCAGGGTGGCGAGGAGATTGCGTTGCTGGCGGGCGCGCAGTGCGAGGATGCCGCGGTCACGGCTGGGGCCCTCGGCCCCGCAGTTCCAGGAGCGGTTGTGGCTCTCGCCGTCGCGGCCGTCCTCACCGTTGGCCTCGTTGTGCTTGTCGTTGTACGAGACCAGGTCGCGGAGGGTGAAGCCGTCGTGGGCGGTGACGAAGTTGACCGACGCGTAGGGCCGGCGGCCGTCGTTCTGGTACAGGTCGGACGAGCCGGTCAGGCGGGAGGCGAACTCGCCCAGGGTGCCCCCCTCGCCCCGCCAGAAGTCGCGCACGGTGTCGCGGTACTTGCCGTTCCATTCGGTCCACAGCGGGGGGAAGTTGCCGACCTGGTAGCCGCCCTCGCCGACGTCCCACGGCTCGGCGATGAGCTTCACCTGCGAGATGACCGGGTCCTGCTGGACGAGGTCGAAGAACGACGAGAGCCGGTCCACCTCATGGAACTGGCGGGCCAGGGTGGCTGCCAGGTCGAAGCGGAAGCCGTCGACGTGCATCTCGGTCACCCAGTACCGCAGCGAATCCATGATCAGCTGGAGGGGCTGCGGGTGGTTCATCCGCAGGCTGTTGCCCGTACCGGTGGTGTCCCAGTAGAAACGCGGCTCCTGCTCGGACAGCCGGTAGTAGGCCGCGTTGTCCAGGCCGCGCAGCGACAGGACCGGCCCGAGGTGGTTGCCTTCGGCGGTGTGGTTGTAGACGACGTCGAGGATGACCTCGATGCCCGCCTCGTGCAGGGTCTTGACCATCGAGCGGAACTCCTGCACCTGCTCGCCGCGCTGCCCGGACGAGCAGTAGGCGTTGTGCGGGGCGAAGAAACCGATGGTGTTGTAGCCCCAGTAGTTCGAGAGACCCTTCTCCGTGAGCGCGTGGTCGTGCACGAACTGGTGAACCGGCATCAGCTCCACGGCGGTGACGCCCAGTTTCACGAAGTAGTCGACCATGGCGGGGTGTGCCAGGGCGGCGTACGTGCCGCGCATCGCCTCCGGTACCGCCGGATGGGTGTTCGTCATGCCCTTCACATGGGCCTCGTAGAGCACCGTCTCGTGATACGGCGTCCGCAGCGGATGGTCGCTGCCCCAGTCGAAGAAGGGGTTCACCACCACCGACTTCGGCACGTACGGGGCGGAGTCCAGGTCATTGCGTCGGCCCGGAGCGTCGAAGTGGTACGGGAAGAGCGACTCGTTCCACTGGATCTCGCCCTCGATCGCCTTGGCATAGGGATCGAGCAGCAGCTTGTTCGGATTGCAGCGCTCGCCCCGCTCGGGGCGGTACGGACCGTGCACCCGGAACCCGTAGCGCCGGCCCGGACCGACGTCCGGCAGGTGGATGTGATGGACGAAACCGTCCACCTCCCTCAGCGCGACGCGCTCCTCGGTGCCGTCCTCGTCGAAGAGACACAGTTCCACGCGCTCCGCCACTTCGGAGAAGACCGCGAAGTTCGTCCCCGCTCCGTCGAAGGTGGCACCCAGGGGCGACATCCGCCCCGGTCGCGGGCCCACCTCGGTGCTCTCCTGCCACATACGCATGACCACGCGCCTCCCCGAGCCCGGAGGATGGGCGGCCCCACCCGACAGTTTCCCTAGTGCCCGCGGGGGGCGACACGCATGCCCGCCGTCGTGTCTCACACGAAGGTGGCGCAACATCGTCCTGAGGGACTGGGCACGGCCTATGTGGGCAGAGCGGCTTATGAGAGACGGGGAGGGGATCCCCGTCCGGCATTTGCGAGAGGGGTGTTATGGCGATGGCCGACGACGCCTTGCTGTTCGTTCTTCCTGAGCGTCATCCACGTCTGGGTGCGGCTCTGTCCGCGGTCGGCGAGTTGGAGTGTGCGGAGAGCCCCGCGGTGCGGGGCTGGCTGCACGCTCACGGGACTCCCGCTTCGTCCGAGCACGTCAGGATCGTCCCGGCGGGGGCCGAGGTGCTCATCCCCGAGGAGGCCGAGCGGCTGCCGGTTCCCCTGAGCGAAGAGGAGACCCTGCGAGTCGAGCAGGCCTGCGCGCCCAAATCCGTGACGGACATGGAGTCGGAGCTGCTCAATTTCCGGGACACCGCCCAGGGCTATCAGTCGCTGGTCCAGCGTGCCCTCACCGCCGGCATTCCGGCACCACGGATCGCGCAGCTCACCGGTCTGGATCCGCGGGAGATCGTCCAGGCGGCCGGCGACTGAGGCACCCCCACACGGCTCCGGCGGCGCCCGCCACCGACTTCGCGAACCTGGCTGCTCCCCCGGGGTCCGTACGACCGAAAGGCCGGCGTGCCCCGGGCAGCCTGGCGCACGGACGACGCCGGACGCGGCGGGGGCGCGAGCCCCTGCCCGAGCCTGATGCGAAAGTCCGTGCGGCGAGGAGCGTGTCGTAGTACTTGTGGACGGTCTCGTAGGCATGCCCGCTCTCACCTGGAGTCGTCGATGACCGTTCGCCGTGTCGTGCCCAACATTCAGTCAGAGGCTGTGCGGGAGAGCCGGGAGTTCTACGGCCTGCTGGGCTTCGAGGAGGTCATGAACCACGGTTGGATCATGACCCTCGCCTCCCCGGCGGCGCAGGTCAGCCTCATGACCAGCGACAAGACCGCCCCGGTCACCCCTGACATGAGTGTCGAGGTGGACGACGTGGATGCGGCCTACGCGGCCGTGCGGGACAGCGGTGCGGAGATCGTCCATCCCTTGCAGGACGAGGAATGGGGTGTGCGGCGGTTCTTCGTCCGCGATCCCAACGGCCGGGTGATCAATGTGCTGAGCCACCGCTGAGGGGGCCTGCCACCGCCCGATGGTCCCGCCCCTCCCCCTCCCCTCGCGGAGTGCGGACTGTCAGCCTGTCAGCCCAGGAAGTCCATCACCTGGTCGTTCAGCTGCTTCGGCGTGGTGAGCGGCAGGGAGTGGTGGGTGGCTCCGGGGATCAGCGCCACCTCTCCCCGCGCGAGCGTCCGGCGGGCTCGGTCGGCGACCTTCGCGGCGTCGTGAGCGCGGCTCTGCTCCGCGAGAAGGACCAGGACCGGTATGCGCAGGCCGGCAGTCCTGGGACGGCCGCCGGCGACGAACGTGCGGCCTGGCACGGTGGCGGCCAGCCGGTAGAGATGCTGCCACCCCTCGTCCGGGCAGGTGCCCGCCGTCTCCCAGGCCAGGAAGGCGCGGGCGCGGGCCTCGCTCGGACGGATCAGCATGGGCAGCGCCCGGAGCAGGTAGCCGGGGCGGAATCCGGAGAAGACCTGGGTAGGGTCGACGAGGGCGAGGCGGTCGATCCGCCGCGGCGCGTGCAGGGCGTATCTGACGGCCAGCCAGGCGCCGTACGAATGACCACACAGATGCGTGCGGGCGAGCCCGAGCCCGTCGAGCAGCGCGTCCAGCCAGGCCATCAGGTCGTCGGCGCTCTTCAGCGGTGCTCCCTGGCGCTCGGTGCGGCCGGCATCGCCCAGCAGGTCAACCGCGTGGACCCGATACCGCTCCCCTAATGCCGGTGCGTTGGCGAACCAGACCAGGCCCGTGGCGGATCCGCCGGGCAGCAGCACCAGTGGACGGCCGTCCGCCGGACCGTACACATGGACCCGGGTCCGGCCGTACGGCGTGGCGACGTCGCGCTCTTCGGTGGACTGGGGCCAGCGGGCGCGCAGTTCGTCATAGGCGAGGTCGAAGGCGGACAGCGACACGACAGCTCCTCTCACTGAGCGATAATCTTGTTCAGCGAGATAATAGCCCGGAATCCCCTGGGTCCCCTGGGTCCCCCGAGGCCGAGAGTTCGAGGAAGCACGCATGGACGAGCAAAGCCCCGTGATGCCGTTGGTTCACCTGCTTCGCGCGGTGACCGTGGAGTTCGACCTGCTGGGCGCCGAGTTCGCGGCGCGTCATGGACTGCATCCCACCGATGTGCGCGCGCTGATCCACCTGCTGGACGCGGTACGGTCGGGCACCCGGGCCACGCCCGGCTGGCTCGGCGAGCAGCTGCGCTTGAACTCCGCCGGGACGACCGCCGCCGTGGACCGGCTGGAACGGCTCGGGCTGGTCCGGCGCAGCCGGGACACGGCTGACCGGCGGCGCGTGTTGCTGGAGGTGGAGGAGAAGGCCACGAAACTCGGCTGGGCCTTCTTCGGGCCGGTGATCAGTGAGGTGGTGGTGGCCGCGGAAGGCTTCGATGCGGGCGAGCTGGAAACGGTGCGCCGCTTCCTGACCGCGGTACTCGGGGCTACCGGCCGGGCACGTGCGGACGGTCAGAGCTTCGATGGAAAGCCCTGACGGTTGCGGTCCCACCGGGACGAATACCCAGGTGAGCCGCTCGGTTCAAGGTGCAGTGCGACGCCGGGGGCAGCGGGCGGATGGAGGGCGATCAGGCCGGCCTCTCCATGGAGGAGGGCGGCTTGCCCTCTCGGCGAAGCCCGCGCCGGCTACGGGTGCGCGTACACACGAGCGATCCCCGACGTCACGTTCCGCCTGCTGGACGACACGGGACACCTGCCCCAGGTGGCGACGCCTGAGCAACTCCTGCCAGCGATGTGGGACTCTGCCGCCACTCACACCACGGCATGACCGGACGGGGCACCCCTGTCCACAGGGCGCACAGCCCTGAAGCCGCGAGCGTGAGTCGCCGCGTCACTGGCCATCGAGGGATGCCTGCCGGGCGAGGAACTCCTCGAACGCCGCCCTCCGCTTCGAATCCATGAAGCCTTGGCGGACATTGCGGGCCTCCTCCTGGAGCCAGCGGGCCTCGTCGGGGTCCAGTAGCTCGGCGACCACCACGCCGTCGCGGGCGAGCCGGAGCGCGTCCGGCGAGGGGATGACTTCGTGTCTCGGTGCGGCGGAACTCACGGTTTGTGGGTTACCCAGAGCAGTTCCGCCGGCCAGCGGCGGGCCCAGTCGGGTGGGTCGGTTTCGTTGTAGCCATTGGGTGTTCCGAGTTCGGGCCGCGGCTCGATGAGGTCGTCGATGACGAGACCCGCGCCGCGCAGCACCTTGACCCAGTCGCCGTAGGTGAGCTGATAGCTGATCGCGCCGTCGTCCTCGGCGATGGTGTTCAGCCCGAAGTAGTCCTGCTGCAGCGTCGTGGTCACGCGGCCGGCGGCTTCGTCGTAGCAGGCTTCGAACCATGGGCTGGCGACGTTGAACACCAGGCGCCCGCCGCGGCGCAAGACGCGTGCGGCCTGCGGGACAGCCAGGTGCGGGGGCGCCCAGCTGAGGCCACCGAAGTCGCAGAACACCAGGTCGAAGCTGTCGGCGGCGAAGGGGAGCTGTTCGGCGGCGCCTTGCACCAGCGGGTAGCGGGCCGCTCCCATCGCATCGGCCGCTGCGGCGAGTTGGGCTTCGGACAGGTCGAGCCCGACCACGGTGGCGCCCTCGGCGGCGAGCGCCCTGGACCACTGGCCGGCGCCGCAGCCGAGTTCGAGGACGCGCTTGCCGGTGACGTCGCCCAGGGCGTGCAGGTGCGCGTCGGGGATGGAGTACATGCCCCACAGCCGGGGTGCGGCGCCGATTTGCGGGTCGTGCCTGTGCTGGTAGGCGCTGCTGATCTGGTTCCAGAGCCGCCGGTTGGCGGGGATGCTGTCCACGTGCCGACTCCAGCACTGCCTGCTGGGGTCGGTCAACACGATTAGGACACTGGCCGGCCCTCGCCCCGGTCCGGCCCTGGCTCGGCCCGTGATCCGCCGGGCGAGCCCTGGCACCACCTGCCGAGCCACGCGGTCTCCGGGGTGCGGAGGTCCGCAAGGCCGCCGAGAGGGCGAGCCCGCCGGCCCGCCCCCTGCCGGTCCCTTCCTCCAAGGCGCCGTGCGACTGCGCGTGAACCGGCTCAGACGATGATGACCCGGCGCCCGCGCGTGTGACCGGCCTGGCTGTCGATGTGCGCCGCCGCGGCCTCGGCGAGCGTGTACGACTTCTCGACCGGGATGTGCAGCCTTCCCCGCGAGATGAGGTCGGCGGCCTCGGCGAGGGCATCCGGCACGCTCCCGGCCACGCCGGAGAACCGGACACCCAGCTTCGGCGCATCGAGGTCGGCGATGGAGACCACCTTCCGCGGATCCCCGGTCAGCTCGACGAGGTCACGGATCACGCCCGAGCCGGCCAGATCGAGGGCCGCGTCGACTCGGCCGAGCTGCCGCACCCGCTCGACCCAGCCCGCGCCGTACGTCGTGGCGCGGGCGCCCAGGCTGCGCAGATAGCCCTGGTTCGCGGCCCCAGCCGTGCCGATCACCGTGATGCCGCGGTCGCGGGCGATCTGCAGCACCGCCGATCCCACTCCCCCGGACGCCCCGCTGACCAGCAGCGTCTGTCCGGCCTGGACTCCGACCTCCCGGATGACACGCAGCGCGGTCTCCACCACGGAGGGGTACCCGGCGGCCTCCTCGAACGTCAGCCCGTCGGGCATGCGGGCCCAGGCCGACAACACGGCGAACTCGGCATAGGTGCTGGAGCCTTCGCCGAACACGCGGTCCCCGGCCGCGACCCCTTCGACACCCTCACCGACCTCGTCCACCACCCCGGCGGCGTCGAGCCCGACTCCCGCGGGCAGCTCGATCGGATGGGCCTTCAGGATCTGGCCTTCACGGACCCTCCAGTCGACGGGATTCACACCCGCCGCCCGCACGGCGACGCGTACCTGGCCGGGGCCCGCGTGGGGTTCCTCGGCATCTATGAGGCGCAGAACGTCCGGACCGCCGAACTCGGCGAAGCTCACTTTCTTCATGCCGTGGACCGTAGCACTAACGGTTAGTGTTTTGAAACGGATACAGATTCATACCTGATAGTGTCCGGGCATGACCGTGCCGTCCGGACGCCGCGAGCGCAAGAAGGCCGCGACCCGCCAGAAGATCGCCGACACCGCTCTGCGGCTCTTCCTGGATCGCGGGTACGACGCGGTGGGGATCCGCGAGGTGGCCGCCGAGGCCGACGTGGCCGTCACCACGCTCTTCTCCCACTTCGCCTCCAAAGAGGCCCTGGTGTTCGAGCGGGACGAAGACTTCGAGCAGCGCCTCACGCGGGCGGTCACCGGCCGGGCGCCGCACGAGCCGCTCATCCCCGCGCTGCGCCGTGAGATCCAGGCACTGGTGCGACACTGCACAGCGGACGCCGCCGCCCCGATCTGGCAGATGATCGACGCATCACCCGCCCTGCGGAAGTACGAGGAGTCGATGCGGCTGCGCCACGCGGAAACGCTGGCAACGGCCATCGCCGCCGACCCCGAACTGTCGCAGACCGCAACGGCGAGCCGGACGATCGCGAGGTTCGTGATCGACGCCTATTCGCTGGCCCGCGAGGAAGCCGACCCGGAGGCCGCGGTGGACGAGATCTTCCGCATGATCGAGGCGGCCTGGGAGGCCACCTGCCCTTCCTCTTCCCCGCGTGCGTGAGGATTTCCCCCGGCCGAACCACGCACGCCAGGGCGCCCTTCCGCATCCCGGGCGTCAGGGGCGCGTGTGACCGGACGTCACATCGCGAATCCACTTCAGCTGCTGAGAGACCTCCCCGGCTTCCGCGGACTTCTCCCGGTCGGACCCGTTGAAGACACCGACGAGGCGCTCGCGGCCGTGCGGAGCGATGGTCATCACCGGACCACCGGAATCACCACCGGCAGGGATCCCGGAGACCTTCTTCATGCAGAAGTCCGGTCCGCCTGGCGCGGTGAAGCCGGCACAGAGGGGATCGTCCTGTCGCACGACCCGCAGGTCCGACTGTTTGAGCACCGGTGACTGGCAGCTGTTCTCGTCGTCCGTACAGGTGGCGCCCCATCCGTACTGGCGCACCTTCTGGCCGACGGTGACACCGGAATCGTCGAGCGGCGGCACCTGAACCTTCATCGGTGAGACCTTGACCAGCATCATGTCGGATGTCGCGCTGCCCACCCGCTTGCCCGCCAGCGGGCGCACGGTCGTGCCCTTGCGGTAGTCCAGGTTGCCGATCCGGAAGGAGATCCGCCGGTCGGCGATCGGCTGCGCCGTCTCGTAGAAGCAGTGCGACGCACTGAGGATCCACTCACGGGTGACGGCCGTTCCCGTGCACTCCGGCTTGCCGTCGACCAGCATCCGTACCGCCCATGGGCCGTACGTGCTCACCGACCCGCCGATCACGGCGGAAGCGGGCGCGGCCGACAGCAGGCCACCTGCCGCCAGCAGGGACACGGACAACGAGAGAGCACCGGTTCGACGAAGCATGCAGGCGGACTCCTCTGCCAAAGGCGTTGACGCGGTCCCACACGGTGGGCCGATTCCTTCCGTTTCCTCCCCCGGCGCGGACGGAACATGCGCCGCAGCCATCGGTGCGCATGCGCACTGTCCCGTCAATTCGGAGGCAGGCGCCAGTGATGCGCCTCTGCGCCTGCGGACAGCTCGTTGGCGCACCATCTGCACCCCACACTCAAGGCCACTGCGGCCACATACGCTCGGCCAATGGACAAGAGCGCCGTACGACTTGGGGCAGACGCCACCCCGTCAGCCCCGGCTCTCCTGCTGCGCCCCTGGAGCCCGGCGGACGCCGCCGAACTGGTCGAGCTGTACCGAGACGACACCCTTCGCCGCTGGACGAGCTCAGCGTTGGACGACGAGGTGAGCGCGGCACGGTGGATACAGGACCAGCAACGGGGATGGGAGACGGGAGACCGATTCGGGTTCGCCGTCACCGAGGTGCAAAGGCCATCTGCCGAGGGGGAAGGGGCCGCTGTCGAGGGGCAGTTGGCGGGGCATGTGATCCTCAAGAACGTCTCCCCTGGCTCTTCGTCCGCGGAGGTCGGCTACTGGACCGCGGCGCGCGCACGGGGCCGCGGGGTGGCGCCCCGCGCACTGGATGCGCTGACGGACTGGGCCTTCAGTGCCTGCCCCGGTGCCGTGCTGACGCGCCTGGAACTGCTGCACCAAGTGGACAACGCCGCGTCGTGCCGCGTCGCGCGGAAGAGCCGGTACGAACTGGCCACGCTCCTGCCCGCCTCGGCGCCCGCATACCCCCTCGCCGGTCACCTGCACGTACGGATACGCGACCGCTGAGCCGCCCGGGGGGGGCGGCGCTCCCTCACCGGCTGCGGGCGGCACCTCCCGCTACAGGACGGCTTCTACAGGACAGCCGTACCCGCGGCGAGGCCGCCCGCCACGCACACGGCCCAGCCGGCGTACGGCCGCCACAGGGTGGTGGCCGCGAGGGCCGCGACGCCGGGAACGAACACGCCGAGGAACAGGATCGTCGCGATGTCGCCCCAGCCCGTGGGGGCTCCGACCAGAGCCCAGCCGGCGGCGGCCGCGGCCAGCGCCGCGGCGAGGTGGCCGTTGCGGAAGTCGGTCGGCCGGGGCCAGTCCCCCGGGCGGTTCTTGCGGGCCCGGACGAACCGGTACCGGATCATGACGCCGAGTTCCGCCAGCAGGACCGCGGTCGCTATGGCATCGACGAGCAAAATGATCCCCTCCGATCAGAACGGGCTGCGACGGTGTCGACCCCAGTGCGCGCCGCATGCAGCACGAACGACCAGCTCAGTGCGGAACTTGACCTGAACTTTACTTCATTTGGATCATATTTGAGTAATCAGCGGCACAAGTGCCGATGGCATGGCAAACCGGATGCGTCACAGACGTCCCGCACCGCCCTCACGGCCAACGTGCCGTAGAGACCGAGTGACCGGTGGGCTCGTACGACGAGTCGCGCGAGCCCTCCAGCTCGCCCCCCTCCGCCAACTGCCGTAGCGGAACTGTGAGATCACCCCACTCGGGGACCCGGTCCATGCCTTGCCGACCCGCCGGATCGAGACTGACCCTCCGCTTCCTCGCCCACCGACTCGGCGGCGGCACGTACGAGGTTCTGCTCCAGGTGCTCCAGGGTGTGCAGGGCCGCGGTGCGTTCGTCGCCCGACAGGCCCGCCGTCGAGATCTCCTCGAGCTGACTCCAGATCCGCTCCACCTCGCGGCGCAGGGCCTGGCTGGCGGCCGTGGGTTCGATGAGCGAGGCGCGCTTGTCGGTGGGCGAGGGCCGACGGCGGACGAAGCCGGCTTGTTCCAGGCGCCTGACGGTGCGGGTCATGGTGGCGGCGTCGGAGTCCATCAGGCGCACCAGGTCGGCCTGACGCTGAGGGCCCAGTTCCCACAGGTGCATCATCACCAGCTCCTGGCCGGGGTGCAGACCGATGCGGCGCAGCAGCTGTCCCGCGAGCATGCGGTGCAGGCGGGCCAGGCGGAAGATCGCATGGCTGACGGGCCCGCCCCTGGCGGTGCCCGGCACCGGGACGGTGGCCTCCTGCCCCGCGCCCACGGCGCTGTTCCCGGCCTCCGACGTGGACTCTGTCATCACGCGCTCACTTTCCTGCTCGGTCAGCTTGACTCTACTGCCCGTCCGGCGCGTCGGACGTCCTTCCATGCGGGCCAGGCAGATCTACCCAGGTCAAGGCGGTGTTACCTGCTTCACATCCCCGCACCGGAATGACTCATCGGCTTTACCTGTTCGGACAGGTGATTTACTTGTTCGGACAGGCATCTGCCGCCGAGAGGGCGCAGAACGCCTGTGCCGCGAAGCGCCCCTTACATGGAGGAACCGACCATGACCACTGCCTTCGATCCGATCGTCCTGGGCGGCAAGCGCCTGACCAGCCGCATAGCGATGGCTCCGATGACCCGCAGCCGGGCGTTCGGGCCCGGCGCCGAGCCGACAGAGTTGATGGCGACGTACTACGCGCAGCGCGCCGGCGCAGGGCTGATCGTCACGGAGGGCATCCAGCCCTCGCCGGTCGGCCAGGGCTACCCCGACACCCCCGGCCTGCACACGCCCGGACAGGTGCGGTCATGGCGGACGGTGACCGACGCCGTGCACCGCGAAGGCGGCGCGATCTTCGCCCAGTTGATGCACACCGGCCGGATCGGCCACCCCAGCCTGCTGCCCGAGGGCCTGTCACCGGTCGCGCCGTCGGCGGTGACCGCCACGGGCCAGGTGTACACCCCCGAGGGGCCGAAGGACTTCGTGGCGCCGAAGGAGCTGAGCGAGGCGGAGATCCGGCAGACGATCGACGACTTCGCCGTGGCCGCCCGCAACGCCGTCGAGGCCGGATTCGACGGCGTGGAACTCCACGGCGCCAACGGCTACCTCATCCACCAGTTCCTCGCCCCCGGCACCAACCGCCGCACCGACGCCTGGGGCGGCGGCACCGAGGGCCGGATCCGGTTCGCGGTGGAGGTCGTCACGGCCGTGGCCGAGGCGATCGGGGGCAACCGGGTCGGTCTGCGGATCTCGCCCGGCAACCCGTACAACGACATGACCGAGGACAACCCGGGCGAGGTCTACGAGGCACTGCTGCGGCGCCTCGCCGGCCTGGACCTGGCCTACCTGCACCTGATGGAAGGCCCGGACCGCGACCTGACCGCACGGCTGCGCACGGCTTGGCCGAGCACGTTCGTCCTCAACCCGTTCACCTATCCGGACGTCACCGGTCCCGACGCGCTGAAGCTGGTCGAGGACGGCACGGCGGACATGGTCGCCTACGGTGCGCTTTTCCTGGCCAACCCCGACCTCCCGGCCCGCCTTGCCGCCGGCGGTCCCTTCAACACCCCGGACCAGTCCACCTTCTACGGCGGCGACCACCGCGGCTACACCGACTACCCCACCCTCATCGCCTGACCGCCGAGGCCGCCGCCGTGACCGCACGGTCAGTCGGTACGCCTGCGGCGTCCCCCTTCTCCACCCGCCTTCATCCGGGAGTTCCCCATGTCCAAAGCGATCACTTTCTCCGAGTACGGCTCGCCCGAGGTGCTGCGGCTGTCCGAGGTCAGCCCGCCGGAGCCGGGCCCCGGCCAGGTCCGGATCCGCGTGCGGGCCGCGTCGGTCAACCCTCTCGACATCAAGATCCGGTCCGGCCTGATGGCCGGCACGGTCCCCGCCCACTTTCCGGTGCTGCCCGGCCTGGACGCGGCCGGTGTCGTCGACTCGGTCGGCGACGGAGCCGAGGTGGCCACGGGCGACGAGGTCCTCGGCGCCACGGTAGGCGGCAGCTACGGCGAATACGCCCTGCTCGACCAGGCGGTGGCCAAGCCCGGGAGCCTGTCGTGGGAGGTCGCCGCCTCGCTGGTCACGGTCGGCCGGACCGCGGTCCGCGTGCTCGGGGAGCTGGGGGTGCGGGCGGGTCAGACCCTGCTCGTCCACGGTGCCGCCGGCAGTGTCGGCTTCCTCGCCGTCCAGCTGGCGGTAGCTCGCGGCATCACCGTCGTCGGAACGGTCGGCGGGCACGACATCGAGCGCGTCACCGCGCTCGGAGCCACCACCGTCCGCTACGGCGACGGCTGGGCGGAGCGGGTGAAGGCCGCTGCGGGCGAGGTGGACTTCGTCTTCGACGCCTCCGGTGCCGGCGTCCTCGCCGACTCCGTGGCCCTGACGGGCGACCCGGGGAAGGTCATCACCATCGCGGACATGTCCGCCGCGCGGCACGGCGTGCGCTTCAGCGCCGGTACCACCGACCGGAGCGGCCAGTCACTGCCGGAGCTGGTGCAGTTGGCCGCCGCCGGCAAGCTCACCGTACCGATGTGGCGCACTTATCCCCTGGCCGAAGCTGCACGGGCGCACACGGACCTGGAGGCCCGCCGCAACCACGGCAAGGCCGTCCTGCTGCCCTGACCTCCAGAACCGCCGCCCCGCCCCCCAGGGGAAGTCGGTCACCTCGACCGGACTCACCTCCTTGCGACGGACGGCCGCGGCGAGTTGGACGGCGGGCGTGAACGGGCCGATCGTCGCACTCGCCGACGCGGGCCGTGCGGATGCTGCGCCCCGGCGGGCGGTTGCTCGTCGCCGGCCTCCGGCGCATGGCCAGGAGGTACGCGGGGCACATCGGCCAGGGCTCGCCGCGCGGACTCGGCCCCGGCCACTGGTACGGCGGGCCGTGTCCCGCCACCATCCCACTACGTGCCGTCAAGGAGCACTGAGCGAAGACGTCTCCCCCGGCCGCGCCCCGGTCCGCTCGTCGTCTTCATCGTCCTGCGCGGCCATCACGTTTTGTGTAACTTGATGGCGCGCTGCCTCGTCGGGCGGGCGTATGGGGATGACGGCGGAGGCGGGACAGGACGTTCGCCCGCCGTGCTGAGCGCGTCCGGTGGGGGGCGCGCAGGGGGGATGGCTCGCCGTGCCGGTGGCGATGGTCTCAGCGGTTCTGCACGCGCGCAGGAACGAGCAGCGGTTCGAAGATCTCAAGCGGCGACGCCGGAAGCTGGAGCGGCACATCCGGCAGGAGGGCGAGTGGCAGGAGGAGCGCCGCCGGACCGTCTACGACAGGGCGCTGACGCCGTTCCGTGAGAGCTTCGCGCGGCTCAGGCACGTGGACCTGGTGGAGTTGGCGCCGGTGGACCCGGCCGGGGCGGCCGTGTCGGATGTCGAGCTGCGTGAACTGCGGCACGTGGCGGTCACGGCGGTGGCTTCGCTGGCCGGAGGTGCCGTGGCCGGCGCGGGCATCGGGGCTGTGACGTACGCAGCGGTGGGAGCCTTCGCGACGGCATCCACCGGTGCGGCGATTTCCGGCCTGTCGGGTGCGGCGGCCACGAGTGCCACCCTGGCCTGGCTGGGCGGCGGGTCACTGGCGGCCGGGGGCGGCGGGGTCGCGGCGGGCACGCTGGTGATGGCCGCCCTGGTCGCCGGGCCCGCGCTGCTGGCGGCGGGGGCCTTGCTGGAGTGGCGTGGCCGTGCGGCGAAGCAGGACCAGAAGGAGTTCGCCCGCCGGCTGGACGAGGCCGACCTGGAGCTGAGGAAGGCCCGGACGGACCTTTCGGCGGTGTTCCGGCGCAGCCGGGAGATACGCCTGGTCCTCAAGGATCTGGGGGACGCCATGGCGGCCCGGCAGCCGGTGTTCGCCGAACTGGTCGGCCGCTGCGACGACTACGCGTCGTACGGTCCCGGTGCGCGGGCCCTGGTGAAGGACATGTTCGACCTGGCGGTGATCACCGTCGCGGTGATGGGGGCTCCACCGGCCGGTGAGGACGGGCGGGTCAATGAGCTTTCGGGCCGAGTGATCGCCGACGCCCGGGCACGGCTGGCTGCTCTGACGGCCGCGGGGTGAACGCGGATGCGTCCGCAGGCGAGGGCAACGCCGCGTCCGCCGCGCCACCGGCCGCGCTCGTGGTCGCATGGCTGGCGGCGGATGCGGCGACCCGCAGGTTCGCGGCGGCGACGATGGAGGCTCTGGACACCAGGGAGACGGTGCAGCGCCTCGCCCGCCGCTACGCGGCCGTGGGCAACGCCCAGCGGGCCGGGCATCTCTTCGAGGTGGAGCACGCGCTCTCGTTCAACCAGGCCGCCGCACGGGCGGGGGCCGGTGTGCGGGCCGTGGTGTCGGAGTGGACGGCCGGAGGGTCGCACACGGCAGCCGCGGACATCCTCCTGATCGACCGGGCGCGGACGGTCGGCCAGGTGCAGGCCAAACTGATGACTTCGGTGCCCGGCACCGCACATCAGCTCCGCCGCCCGCACTACACGGGTATGACACGCCTGGTGGCCGGTGACAAGGTGGCCGCCGTGGAGCGGCTCCTGGACAAACGCCTGTCCATGAACCCGGACGGCATCGGCTTCGCCGCCTACGCCGACGCGCACGCCCACCTCAGCGACTCCATCCGGTACGGCGACATCGTCTCGCAGCCGGTGGACCTGTCCGACGTCCATCGCCATGCCACCGACCCGGAGAGGTGGGTGCGCGGCCAGGTACGCAGATCGGCCGGCCAGGAAGCCGCGGCAGCCGCAGCGGCGGCGACCGCGGCCGGCGCTGCGGTCGCCGCCGCGATCACGGCCGCCGGGCAGCTGGGCCGGGTCCGGGCCGGCGAGACCTCACCCGCTCAGGCGGCGCTCACCGCGGCATCGGCGGCCGCCCGCGGTGCGGCCCTCTCCGGCTCCCTGGCCGGCCTGGCCTCCCTGGTCCGCACCGCGGGCCGCGCCGGACAGTTGCCGGCCGCATTCGGCGGGGGCGACCTCGCTTCCGCCACCGCGACCGCCGCCCTCTCCGTCGCCGAAGCCGCTCTCCGACTCGCGCAAGGGCGCATCGACGGCGGCGAGTTCGCCGCGCGTAGCGCCGAAGCCGCGCTGAACGCCTCCCTCACATGGGCCTGCGGCGCCGTCGCCCAGAGCGTGATCCCGGTCCCCGTGGTCGGAGCACTTGTCGGCGGGCTCGTCGGCCAGGCCGCCGGCACGGTCATCATCCAGGGGCTCCAGGCGGCCCTCGCCATCGCCCGCGGCACCCGCAGCACGGGGACGGACACGCTCGAACACGAACTCCTCACGGCCTCCCTGACCACCGGACTCCTGACAGCGGCCACCACCGCGCTGGGCCCCCGCACCCACGCGCGAACCACCGTTCTGCCCGGCCTCTCGGCCGCCCGCGCCCACCTCACCGGCAGCGATCCCGCCCGTGCCCTGACCTCCCTGGCCGCCCTCACCGCAGACCACGCTGGTGTCCCCCTTCATCTCACCCCGGAGGAGTTCGACGCCTGGATGGCCACCCCCGACGACATCCCCCTCACGCTGGACCCCAACTGGTGAAGTATGCCCCCGCCCCGCCCCGCCAGCGACGGCGGCCTGCCGGGGCCCCGTATCGATGTGCCTGCCTGGGAAGTGAGCGCGGATCAGCCCTCACCCTCGGGGTCACCGGCGTCCCGCTGCCGCCGTCCCTCAGTGGAACTGCCCAACCTCGTAGTCACCGGCCGGCTGCCGGGTGATGATGTTCAGCCGGTTCACCGCGTTCATGAAGGAAACCAGGATCACCAGGGCGGCCAGCTGCTCCTCGTCGTAGTGCTTGGCGGCGTACGCCCATACCTCGTCGGCGGCACCACCGGCCGCGTCGGCGACCCGGGTGCCCTGCTCCGCCAGCTCCAGCGCGGCGCGTTCGGCCTCGGTGAAGACGGTGGCCTCCCGCCACGCCGCGACCAGGTTCAGCCGCACCGACGTCTCGCCGGCAGCGGCGGCCTCCTTGGTGTGCATGTCGATGCAGACGGCGCAGCCGTTGATCTGGCTGACGCGCAGCGCCACCAGCTCCTGCGTCGCGGCCGGCAGCGGCGAGTCCTTGAGCGCCCTGCCCGCCGCCATGAAGTGCTTCAGGGCCTTCCCGGCGGTCGGGCCGGCGAAGTAGTTCAGTCGCGCGTCCATGGCGCACTCCTCCGTGGTCGTCAGTGGCTGCATCCCGGAGACGAGGTAGCTCGCTCCCCTGTGACACGGACAGATGTGACCTGTGCCGCCCCGGCGTCGACACGCGCCGTTCGACGAAGCACTCCTCAACTATCGGAACACGCCAAGGTCGACGGCCTGGCCGATGTCGTGGACGACGCCCAGTGGGACCGCTGACACAGGACGTCCTCGGGCCTGCGGTGAACGGCGGTGCGAGCCGAAGCCGCTGGTGGAATGCGTTCCCGATGCCGGTTCGGCGATGGAACGTATCCGGGTTCTGAGCGCGGGCGGGTGCGCGGCGTCGCAGCCGTCGCGCCACGGGCAGCTGGAGACGGTCGGCTTCCGGCAGCATCCGTACGCCTCCGACGTCGCAGGGCCGTTCATCTCCGTGCTGCGGGCCGACCTGGAAGTCATCCGCCCAGATGGCCGGAATCGCCCTGCCCTGCGAACGGTGCCGGGCTCGTTTCACCGCGATGGGGTAGATGCCAGGGCGCGACACCACACATGAACGCGCAACGGGGACCAGGCCATGCATGAGAAAGAAAGTTTTCTGACCTGGGGACAGCAAGTATCGTGGTGGGGTCACTTTTCGACCCCTCATTCCGGACGGTCTCAATACAATCTGGTCCGGGCGATAAGGCCGAGCCGCACCATTGAGACAAGTCGGGCCAAGAGGCTACTCGCAGAGATGACACGGCGTTACGAAGTCCTTCGTACCACCTTTCATCCAGCCCAGCATGTGTCGCCGGCCAGCTCGTTCGGAACATTCTCAAGGCGGTATCTGATCGAGCGTACAGTGCGGAGCGATCAGCAGGCGCAAGCGGCAGGATCGGCGCTCTGGAACAAGCTCGGGAACCACATCTTCGACATCGAACAGGATTTCCCGGCGAAATTCGGCATCGTTTCCGTGGGCAGCGACCTTTTCGGTCTGATCGCATGCGTTCATCACATCGCTCTGGACGCGTACGGACTGGCGTCGTTCGAGCGTGAATTCAACGCGCTGGTCGAGGGCGCGCTCGACGGGCAAGAACATTCCTTCCCTATTCCAGCGACTTCGCCGTCCTGCATTGCCTCGCGGGAGTCTTCGCCCGCGGTGGTCGCGGTCAACGAGTCGGCCCTTGATCACTGGCGCCGTCTGGCCACGGAGATGCCACCGCGGATCTACCACAGAGAGCCGTCACGGACACCGATCGGTGATCATCCGGCGGTGGTGCGGTCACTGGAATCCTCTTCCCTCGACTCCGCGATCCGCGGCATAGCGTCACAGACGCGCACGCTGTATCCCGTGGTGCTTATTTCGGCTTTCTCCACAGCCCTGTCAATCCATTCTGGACACGCACGGATTCCACTTGGGGTCCAGCTGGCGAATCGCCACTTCAGCGACCTCGCGGCGGCTCGCTCGTCAGTCACACAGAAGTCAGCCTGGTTGACCGACTTCACAACCGACCCCACCTTCACCGAGATCGTGCGGCACACTCATCGCGAACTCATGCAAGCGATGAAGCACGGCCGGTACTCCCACTTCGACCACCTGCGCCTCCTCCATGAAGTGAGCTTCACGCGGGGCGTGCGACTGTGGCGCGGCCGTGGGCACATGGTCCAGGTCAATTACGTCGACGACACCGGCGACGGACCCGACCTGTGGAGCCACTCCTGGGACCTGGGCAAAACTGTGCGCGAGCGCCAAAAGGTCCAGCTCGGCGGGGAAATAACACTCGAAGCGCAGAGAAGAAGAGGGACTCTCCACCTTTCGCTGATCAGTGAGGACGCCGGACCGAGGGCCACGCACTTGACAGACCTCCTGGATGGAGTGGCCGCAGTGCTGCTTCATGTGCGGAGCGAGGGAGATCTCAGGTTCTCGGAGATCGCGAAGAACGCGGGCATCAAGCAGATTCCCCGTGACGGGTTGGTTCACGTCGACGGTTCCTGGGTGAGTCCGCGAGCCGTTCGGAAGCTGATGCTCCAAATTCCCGGTGTCACGGAAGCGCTGGTCTCCTGCGTGGATGAGAACGGCCGGATGCTGCTCTCGGCGAGCGTCTGGGTCACTCGGCCGATCGACACGATCGAGATTCGCCGGCGTTTGCTCGAGCTGTTCCAGTACTACCCGAGCGGCGTCTGCCCGCAGCGGATCACCATGATTCGATCGGCGCCGCCATCACCTCCGGCCAGCCCAGCAGGGGGCGTCGAACTCCCCCTGCCGACGGCTGGAACTCCACAGGATTTCGCCGACATCATCAAGCAGATCACCGGCCTCGACACGGTGACGCTCGACGCGAGCTACTTGCAGCTCGGGGGGCCCTTGGAGCTCATTCCGGCGCTTGTCTCCCGGCTGCGTCAACTGGGATGGTGCCGGCTGAGCGTCCAGGACCTGGCCGGGCACCATTCACTGAGGATGCTCGCAGCCGAGCGACGAAGCGAACGGGTATCAAGTTGAACGTGCTACCTGCCGGGGTCGACCGGACGACCGGCCGCACCGCTGGTCCGGCTTCGACGCGCGCCTCTCGGGCGGCGGCCGCGCCACCCGCCGGCACGAACCCACCGCTCCAGGGGTTGAACGATGGCGCCCACCAGCGTGGGGCCGTCGACGTAAAGCGTCGGGGAGCCGGGTAGACGATGTTGAGGTATTCACGGCGCGACGGCAGAGGTGGCCATGCGCCCGCGCAGTCGGCCTTTCCGGACCAAGGGCAGCCCGGACCTGCGTTCGATGTGTGCGGGGTGAGTGCGGGATCATCTGAATCGTGACCTCTATGACTCCATCCGAGCCCAGCGCTACTGAGAGCAATCGGATCAAGGTGTGGTACCGGTTTGTGCCGCGCGAAGGCTGGATCCCCCACGACACTGAAGGGCTCTGGGCCACTCGCCTGAGCGGAGACACCGCCAGGGTGGAGAACGTCCCCTTCTTGCAAGACGGGGTGGCTGAGGGCGATGTCGTGCGGTTCGTGACAGACGCCGACGGACTCCACTGGGCGAAGGAACGGGTGGAGGCATCAGGTAACTGCACGGTCCGGGTGTTGCCCGTTCCCTCCGGCCCACTGGGGAGAAGCGCTCGGGCTGTGCACGAGCGGCTGTCGCCGTTCGGCCTGGGCGGTGAGGTCTTCAGCGAGGAGTTCCCGTTGGTCGCCGTCACGGTGCCGGCCGATGCGGACCTTGGCGGGATCAAGGCATTGCTCGTCCGCGGCCAAGAAGATGGGTGGTGGCACTTCGAAGTCGGTTGTGTCACCGATGCGTGGCGCAACGCGTAGTCCGGCCAACGCCTCGATGTCGCCGCACCACGCACCGAAGGGGTCCTTCGCGGCCGTCGCGGGCGCAGCGATACGCCGGGTCGCGCACCGACGGGAGGGAGACCGCCGAACGAGTGCAACGTGCAGCCGCCCACCACGACCTCCCCTCTCCCGGTACGAGAGCCGGTGCCGGCCGGCCGCCCTGGGCTGGGGCACCGCTCGCGGTTGCCGTCGGATTTCGGCCGGAAAGAGTTGGCGGACCCCCGCTGGACCTCTGGGGGTGTCAGTAGGGCCTTGTACCCTGCACGTGCATGGCCCGCTCCGTCGCATGCGTCTGACCAGCGCAGTAAGCGACGGGCCGGGTAGGCGAGTTGGGTACAGCGCCGCAGTGAGGGCATGCCGGTCCGCCATTCGCGAGGCCGTGGCTCTGCGGCCGCCGGAGGATGAACGACGGGGGTTGTGATGGCTGACCAGTTGGGCAGGGGCGAGAGTGCGGGGCGCGGCGGGATCGTACTGCTGTCGGTCTTGGGGGCCCGCCTCATGGACGCGGGACAGGCCGGCGGTGCTGTCCTGGTAGGGCGTGCGGCGCAGTTGCTGGAAGCACCGGACGTCGAATTCATCGCGCTCGGTGCGGAGTTCGTGCTGCTGGTGCCGAAGGCCGGTGCGCCGGGGCACCAGGTCCAGCGATCCCGTAACCCCCTCGCGGACCGTCTCGTCCGCGCCTACGGGCTCGGGCCGGTCACCGGGCCTGTGGTGCTCGCCGGGCCCCTGGAGGACGGCTGGCCCCGTCCGCTGACCGGAGCCGAGACGGACAGCTTGATGCGCCGGTTCTCCGGCCAGAAGGCGGAGGTTGACGCGGCCCTGTCCGAGGGTGTGAAGGATCTCCTAGGATCCGAGGCCCTGTTGCGGGCCCTGCGGAACATTCCGAGCGAGGAGGCCCGGCGCACCGAGGTTTCCCAGGCACGGCCGGGGACGCGTGGGGCCCTGCCCGATGAGACCGTCCTCCCGGAGAGGGTGGTCCGGGCCGCGGCGAACAGGCGGCTCGGCGCCTTGGTCGATGTGCCCCAGGGCCCACTCAGCCCCTACGGTGCCGCGGCCGACCCTGCGTGGCCCGTGGTGCTGGCGGGGTCCGGTATCGGTCTGTCCGGGCTGCTCATCCTGCTCGTCGTGGTGTTCGTGCCGACCCGAGGGGCCAGCTTGGGCGGTCTGCTGATCGCGGCACTGTTCCTGGCCGGCGGGCTCGCCCTCTTGGTGGCGGGTGTACGGAAATCGGGCGGGAGTGTCTATCGGTACGAGGGCGGATTCGTCCGCGCCCGGCCCGCCGGTGTCCGTGCCATAGCCTGGTCGGACATCAGCGCGGTCCAGGACGTGCTCACCGACACGAACCACCCAGGGCGGTCCGGCAGCAGCGTTTTCCACTCGTACAGCTACAAGGCGGAGTTCACGCTGCGCTCGGGCGGGAAGGTCGAGCTGCACTACTTCGGTGGCACTGATCGCAGGGTGATGGAGGCGAAGGCCCACGGCCTGGTGCAACTGGCCCAGCAGGCCAAGCGAACGTTGGGCCGCTGACCTCGCGCGGTCATTCCTTGGAACTCCTTGCAGGAATGCCTTCCTGTCATTCTTCCGCTCGGTCGGGCCCCGGCCCGGCCGCAAAGGCGAGCGGAGGGGCGATCGCCTGGGCGTCCGCTCCCTCTCCGACCCACAATGCGATGAACAAGGCGGCGGTGGCCTCCAGGAGTCCGGCTCGTTCGAGTCCGCCGCCGGCTATGGGATCGCAGCCGGCATCCCGCACCAGCTCACGTACGCGTGCCAGGGCCGCCTGGTCGTCTCCGCAGACCGGAACGGCCAGGGGCCGTCCGTCGAAGACGGGTGGCCTCATCCGCCATACGTCCTCGTGGCAGAGGTTGAACGCCTTGACCACATGGGCTCCAGGGGCCGCCGTTGCCAGCTGCCGCGCCGCCGAGGGGCCGCCTTCCGTCAGCAGTCGGAAGCCCGGCCCGACCGGATTGGAGCAGTCGAGCAGCACCTTGCCGTCCAGGGCCGCCCGCAGCTCCCGTACCACCTCCGCCCCGGGGCCGAAGGGCAGCGCGGCCAGTACCACCTGACCGGACTCGGCCGCCGTACGCAGAGTGGCAGGCTTCGCATCATGTCCGATGCGCCTCGCGAGCCGCTCCGCCTTGTGTGCGTCCCGTCCGCCGATGGTCACCTCGTGACCGGCTCGCGCCCAGTGGGTGGCGAGCGCGTCCGCCATGTTGCCGGTTCCCAGTACGCCGATTCTCATCACGCGTTCCCTCTCCATGCCGGTTTCGACCGTTCGAGACAACGCTAGGGGGCCTGTCGGGCACCATTTGGTACGTGACGACCGACCCTTTCCTCGCTGACTGCCGCGCGCGCCTTGCCTTCGACCTCCTGTCCAACACATGGAATCCCGTGGTGCTTTGGGCGCTGCGCGACGGCCCCCTGCGCCCGGTGGACCTGCGGGAGCGGATCGGAGGCATCAGTTCCAAGGTCCTCACCGAGACGTTGCGTCGCCTGCAGTTCAACGGACTCGTGGCACGACACACACATCCCGGTGCACCACCTCGGGTCGAGTACCGACTCACACCCCTGGGGCGGACCTTGTTGGCACCCATCGATGCCGTCGGAGCATGGGCCTTCGAGCACGGCGACGAGGTCATGGCCGCTCAGGAAGCCGAAGGCACCCTCACCCCACAGTCCCCTCCTCAGGCCCGATAGACCTGGTCCGTCCTCACGGTCACGGCACGTCAACGGGTGATGACGGGCGTGACTTCCCGCAGCGATCGTCGCCGCCGTGCAGGCCGACCCAGTGCTGGCATTGGGGGGTTTTCCCCAGTGGAGGCGGCAGTGTGGCTACGTAGAATCGCGGTGACTGATGATCATCGATGCAATTCGTTCCGTACGGGGGACCTTCATGCGACGCGCACGCACGCGCTTTCTTTCCGCAGTGGCTCTGGCTGCTCTCACCGTCAGCGGGCTCTCCGCCTGCTCCGCCCTGGACCAGAAGACCTTCCAGGACGACGCCAAGGTGGCCCGGAAAATCACCTCGATACGCCTCGCCAACGAGAACGGAGACGTGAAGGTGAGCGCGTCGGCCGACGCCGCCACGATCTCCGTGCACCGCAAGGTCGACTATCGCGGTGACAGGCCGACCGGCACCTCCTTCCGCGTCGAGAACGGCGTCCTGATGCTCTCCGACTGCGGCGACGACTGCGATGTCAGCTACGTCGTCAAGGTGCCTGCCGGTCTTCCGGTGACGGGGGGCACCTCCAACGGGAACCTCTCACTCACGGACGCCGGCACGGTCGACGTGCGCACGAGTAATGGCGAGATCGCGGTGACCCGCGCGGCGGGTCCCGTGAAACTGCGTACGTCCAACGGTGACGTCCATGTCACCGACGTCAAAGACGGCGGCATCGACACCCATACGTCGAACGGCGAGGTGACGATCCAGACGGCCGTCCCGCAGAACATCAAGGCCCGCACGACCAGCGGCAACCTCACGGTCAAGGCGCCGCCCGCCCGGTACCGGATCTCGGCCGAAGACGCCCACGGCGACCAGAGCGTGGCGTTCAAGAACGACCCCTCGGGCAAGTACCTCTTGGACCTGGCGACGACGAACGGCGACTTGACGGTGAAGTCGGCGGGCTAGCCCCGGGCCGGAGCCGGGGGGCATGTGCCGTCCGCACCCCCCGGCGAACGCTCACGGACCAACACAGCGGGCCCGGCACCGCGAACAACCGGTGACAGCTTCCGCCCCGACGACTACGTCTACGCGGCCGGGCCGGCTGCGGGCGAGATGGCGGGCCGGCTTCTGGCGTTCCCGCTCCCGACGCCTGAGCCGGCAACGCCGCCGTCGCCGTCGACCAGGGCCGGGCAGGTTCATCGCGGGCGGGCCGCCGTATGACCGAACCGCTCAGGCCACCCAGGCCGAGGTCATCGTCTGGATCCGGGAGCCGTCCAGGTCCGCCAGCTTCCCGCCGGCGAAGGCACGGGCCACGTCCGAGGTCTGCATCCGGAACGGCAGCCGGTCGGCGGTGAGTGCCTCGATGATCGTTGCGGCTGCCTCCTCCGAGGTCTGGGCGTTGGCGAAAGCGCCCCGGGTGCGGCTGATGTAGTTCGCCAGCGCCGGACCATAGACGCCGGCCTCGGCCGCCGCGTCCTCCTTGACGCCCACGTTCGCGACGAACTCGCTGGCCACAGCACCCGGCTCGATGACCCCGACTGCCACGCCCACCGAGGCGGCGACCGGGGCCAGGCTCTCCATGAAGCCCTCGGCGGCGAACTTGGCCGCGCAGTACGCCTCGTTGAACGGCTGGCCGACCACGCCGCCGACGCTGGTCACGGTGAGGAGCCGTCCGCCGGTGGCCCGCAGGTGGGGCAGGGCCGCCCTGGTGACGGTGACCACGCCGAAGAAGTTGACCTCCATCACCCTGCGGACCTCGTCCACCGACTCGTTCTCGATCGTCCCGACATGGCCGGCGCCAGCGTTGTTGACCACGGCGTCCAGCCGGCCGTGGTCGGCGATCACGCCGGCGACGCACTCCTCGACGGAGGCGGCGTCGGTGACGTCCAGGCGTCGGATGTCCAGCTCGACACCGGCCGCCTCGGCCGCCTTGCGCAGCGCGTCGGCGCGCGCCGGGTCGCGCAGCGTGGCGACGGTGGTGAAGCCGGCGTGGGAGGCGGAGACGGCGGCGGCCAGGCCGATACCGGAGGAGGTGCCGGTGATGAGGACGACCTTGGTGGACATGGGGAGCCCCTCTCTGAGGCGGTGCGAGGAATACTTATGAAGAACAGTCATTATGAAGCATAACTATATGCCAGCATAGTCATGTACCCCAATATTTTCCGTTGTCAAGTACCTGGCTAGACTGGGCGGCATGACCTACCCCGCAGGCGAGGCAGACGAGCTCGACGCGCGCGTGGTCGGCCTGTTCGCCGCCATCAACCGCAGATACGCGCGTGAGTCCGAGGCCGCCGCCAACGCGCAGGACCTGACCCCACTCCAGGCCAAAGCGCTGCTGTACAGCGCCGAGCCGGTGCCGATGCGGGCCTTGGCGCAACGGCTGCACGCCGAGCCGTCCAACCTCACACCGCTGGTCGACCGGCTGGAGGAGCGCGGCCTGGTCGAGCGGCGCCCCGGGATCGAGGACCGCCGGGTCAAGCAGGTCGCCGCCACCGACGCCGGCCGGCAGAAGATCGCCGAGCTGCGTGCGGCAATGCCCTTCGCCTCCGACCCCCTCGGAGCGCTCGACCGGGAGCAGCGTGAGACGCTCGCTCGGCTCCTGGCACTGATCGCCGAGGTGCCGTGACGGTCTGACGTTCTGGGAACCCCCCTGACGTCTGACGTCCCTGGGAACCCCCTGAGGTCTGACGCCCCTGGGAACCCCTGCCGAAATGACCTGGCCAGGGGAATCCGCTGATTCCTGGATGATGGGCCGGAAGGATCTTCCATCCGAGGGGCGCACATGAACGAAGACAAAGCGGTGGAGCTGATCCACCTGGCCGACCGCGAGAACAGCGTTGTGGTCAGAGTGCTGGGCCGGCGCGGACCGGACGAGCTCGACGCCGAGGTTGTCATCTCGAGCACCTTCTGCAACGGACGGCTCGACCTCTGCCTCTCGTCCAAAGACCTCGACGACTGGGCGAAGGCCCTCGATGACCTGGCCGTCGAACGGGACGTCTGCTGGATGACCGACATGCGCAACCCCGAGATCAACATCGAGTTCCACACCCAGTTCTCGATTCCGCTGATCACGGTCGAGGATGTCCGAGGCTCCTGCACCGCCATGGCCGTACCCGTGCAGCTGCCGGGCGGCTGGGTCGACGAACAGCGCGGGCATCTCGACCGCGTCCGCCGGATGTGACCGCCGCCGGCAGGGGAGCACCAACGCGGCCCGTGACAGGTCATGTCATCGATCACCGCATGTCAGAGGTGCATTCGCGCTGCTCTGCCGGCGGCAGAATTGCGGGCCGGCCAGGCTCGACGAGCACTACGGTCCTGTCTCATGACAACGGTTACGACCCGCACGGTCGAGTACCCGGCTGATGGCCTGACGATGATCGGACACCTCGCGCTCCCGGCCGGAGCCGACCGTCGGCCCGCGGTCCTGGTCGGCCCCGAGGGTCCGGGGCTGAACGACTTCCAGCGCCGACGGGCCGACCTCCTGGCCGAACTGGGTTACGTGGCGCTGGCCTTCGACATCAACGGCGGCCGCTGGTTCACCGATCCCGCAGAGATGCTGGCGCATGTGACGCCCCTGCTCGCCGATCCCGGCAGGATGCGGGACATCGGTCACGCGGCACTCGACGTGCTGCGCGCCGAACCACGCACCGACCCCGACCGGATCGCCGCTGTCGGGTACGGCACCGGAGGCGCGATCGCGCTGGAACTCGGCCGCGACGGCGCGCGACTTCGCGCGATCGGCACAGTCAACGCGCTGACCACCGGCCGACCGGGCGAGGCGGCCCGCATCCGCTGCCCGGTGTGGGCCGGGGTCGGGTCCGAGGACCCGATCATGCCGCCCGCACAACGGGACGCGTTCACCGCCGAGATGCAGGCCGCGGGCGTGGACTGGCGTCTCGTGGTCTACGGCGGCGCCTTGCACGCCTTCCATCACCCGCCGGTCGAGCACACCGTGCGTCCCGGCGTCGGCTACCACCCACGCCACGCACAGCGAGCCTGGCGCGACATCGTCGGCCTGCTCGCCGAGTGCCTGCCCCTGACGGAGTGACCGGGCCGGCAACGGATCAGGCCGACCACCGCACGCCGCGGTGGCAGGTGACCTGGTAGCTGCCTGTCCCGAGCAGGGAGGCGCCGTTGAAGTCGTCGGCAGGAGGCAGGCCCCAGGCGACCGCGGCCTCGGCCGAGGTCTGCGACAGCTCGTGGGTGAACAACCGGTCCTCTACGTACACCGGTGCGGCCGTCCCGTGCAGCGGACCGGTGAGACGGCTGTGGTTCTCGGCCTGGAGGAAGTAGGGGAGGACGGACTCGTAGTCCCACCCATGGAGATCCTTTCGGCGGCGGTCAGTACTGGCCGCCGGTCCCTGGGGCGATGTGGTTCGCGACTGCCTCGAAGAGGAAGCATCCCTCGTCGACCAGGGCTTCCTGGGTCAGGTCGAGCGTGCCGTCGATCGTGCTGCGCAGCAGCTGGCTCATGCCGCCCACGACGGCGATGGACTTCGCCAGTGTGTCGGTCGGCGGATCTGCCGGGCTCGCCTGGAGCAGCGACTGCACGATTCCGCTCATCCGTTTCAGGCCCTGCTGCCGGACGCGGGCGGTGGCGGGGCCGGCGACCAGCGCCTCGATCAGTTGCAGTCTGCCCCTGCGCGGATCGGACATCATGTTGTCGACCAGGATGCGAATGGCCTCCCTGGCCCGCTCGTCGCGCGGACGGCCGCTACCGACGCCGGCCCCGATCCGGGCCAGCTGGTCGTCCCACATGCTCTCGATGACGGCCGCCATGAGGTGGTCCAGGGAGGCGAAACTCTCCGCGAAGTACCGGTCCTGGAGCCCCGAGTGGCGCAGGACCGCCCTGATGCTCGTGTGGGCGTACCCCTGGGTGGAGAACAGCTCGAAGGCACTGTCCATGAGGCGCTGCCGGCGCAGCGCGACCCGTTGTTCCGCGGTCAGGCCGCCGTACGTCCTCATGACCACGCACCCTTCTGACGCAGGACGCGCCACGAGCGCCGGGCTCCTCGGAAGCGATCCACTCCGGCCCGGTACCGCAGCACCCCGCACTCCGACATCTCGGAGATTACGGGCCGTCGGCCGCCGGCTGAACCACACACCTCAGGGTGCACGCCACGGCGTACGCCCGGTAGGGAGACTTTCGCTCAAGCGGTGTACGACACTGGCCCAGGACGACGAGCCTAGACTCCGATGATGATAGAGATCCTCGACAACCTGGACATACTGTCCCGGCCACGGCTCGACCTCACGACTGTCGAGTTGGGCGGCGTAGCCCTGGGAGCAGCGGCCACCAGCGTTCCACGTCGGAGCATCACCGAGGCCCAGTCCTCCCTGGTCGCCCGGTACCGGGGCGGGACCGACATCGACAGCGAGTATTTCGACTCCGGCGGGCGGCAGTTGACCCTTGACGAGGTCATCGACCACACGACCCGGTCGGACGGCTTCCTGTACTGCGCCGACCAGCTCACTTACAAGGTGAGCGCCGGGACGGTCGTCGGCTTCGCGATCCGTGGGCCGCGCCTGTCGTCTCATTTCGCCCACCTGACCTCGTACGAGGAATTCCTGATCGCGTTCGGCAGACCCGACCGGGCGCAGGAGAACGAGGCATACGGCGAACTCATGGGCTACGACAACTACTACTGGGGTGCGCAGAAAAATGTGAAGTGGGACGCCTGGGACCACCGAGTGACCCTGATCAACCTGGGCGGCTTCGGGGGAAACACGGGCCCGTGACCGTACGCTGCCGGAGGCGATGGTCTGCGGAGGGCCCGATGCACACCTGCCCGCGCCGAGACACCTTCGCACCGGCGGCCAAGTCCCCCCTCCCCCGGCGTACGGGCGAATACGGCCGGCACGGTCCTCGACGGTCGCGAGCGCGGCGGGCACGCCATCGGTGCTGTGCCCGAGCCACCACTGGGTGCCCGCCCTGAAGCCGCCCGAGGCCGCTTTGTCTTGCGCGGCCGGGAACTTGGGGGGACCGTCGCGCCGTTACGAGCCTCAGGCGCCAGGGCCGACGCCGTTCCAACCTCGTTCGAGTAGGTCGAAGGCGCGGGCAACCCTTTCGCGGCCGTCGGCATGTCCCTGGGCGATGCGGGGTGCTTCCAAGGCGAAGTGGGCCAGCGCCGCACAGTGCGGATCGTCGGCGGGAGCTCCGGTGGCCTCGGCGAGGGCGTGCGCGAGCGCGGACTCGTGGCGCAGCCACATGCGCTGGGCGTAGTCACGCAAGGCGGGGGTGTTCTCGACGAGTTCGGCGAAAGCGGCGAAGTTCGCGCCACTGTCCCCGGCGTCGACCCGGTGGCGCAGTGCGTGCTCACGCAGGGCCGCGACGACGGACTGCCCCTCGGGCCGCTCCCGCACGGCGTCCAGCAGCCGGGCTTCCTGGTCGCCCTCCTCGTCGAAGACGAGCGCCTCCTTCACGGGGAAGTGCTTGAACAGAGTGGTCGTGGACACATCTGCCGCATCGGCGATGTCCCGGATACCCACCTGGTCGTAGCCGCGCTCAAGGAAGAGGCGCAGAGCAGCATCGGCCAGGGACTGCCGCGTGGCGGCCTTCTTGCGCTCGCGGCGCCCCATCGGCGCACCCTGCGCAGTCGTCTCGCTCATGCCTCGATCCTACCCCCTTGGTTGAGCAACTACAAAAGTTGGCTTGTTGCACTTTTGGATCGGGCGTGCTCTTCTGGAACGGCCGGCCACCCGGCACTGCCCGGCCGCGGCAATTCCCTTTCTCTGCCTGGCAATTCACCTGTCTGCCAGTCCCCCGGAACGGAGCACACCCATGAGCACCTCCGCCCAGTCCCGCATCGCGGTCATCGGCGCCGGCCCCGGCGGCCTGATCTGCGCCCGCGTCCTCCAACGACACGGCATCACCGTCACCGTCCACGACCAGGACGCCTCCCGCACCGCCCGCGACCAGGGCGGCACCCTCGACATGCACCCCGACTCCGGCCAGAACGCCCTGCGCGAAGCCGGACTCCTGGAGGACTTCCTGACACTGGCCCGCCCCGAGGGCCAGCAGATGCGTCTGGTCGGGCGCGACGCCCGCGTCCTGTTCGACGCCGCTCCGCCCGAGGCAGCCCCGGAGGACGGCAACCCGGAGATCGACCGCGGCCGGCTCCGCGATCTCCTGCTGGACTCCCTCGAACCCGGCACGGTGCGCTGGGGCCACAAGCTCACCCACCTGGAATCCGTCACCGGCGGTGCCCACCGGATGCACTTCGCCGACGGCACCACCACCGAGGCCGACCTCGTCATCGGGGCTGACGGCGCCTGGTCGAAGGTCCGGCGGCTGCTCTCCGACGCGACGCCCGTCTACACCGGCGTCACCTTCGTCGAAACCGGTCTCGACAAAGCCGACACCCGCCACCCCGCACTCGCCTCCCTCACCGGCGACGGCACCATGATGGCCCTCGACAACAACCAGGGCTTCATCGCCCAGCGCAACAGCCACCAGCACATCCGCGTCTACATCGGCATGCGCACCGACGAGAACTGGCACCAGCGAGCGGGGCTCGACCTGACCGACGTCGCCGCCGTACGCGAAGCGCTGCTCAAGGAATTCGCCGGCTGGAGCCGAGAGCTGCTCGGCTACATCACCGACACCGACACCGGGTACGTCAACCGGCCGCTGTACGCGCTGCCCGTCCCCCACACCTGGCGGCACACCCCCGGCCTCACCCTCCTGGGCGACGCCGCCCATCTCATGTCGCCGTTCTCCGGCATGGGCGCCAATCTCGCCATGCTCGACGGCGCCGATCTCGCCCGCGCCCTCATCAACGACACCGACATCGACGACGCCGTCCGCGCCTACGAGAACCTGATGCTGCCCCGCTCCGCGGAAGCAGCCGAGGGCGCCGCCGAGGGGATTGCGGGCGCCTTCGCTCCCGACAGCTCCACCCAGACCCTCGCCCACATGTCCCGAGTCCACTGACAACACTGGCAGCGGCGGCGGCACCGAGCGGTCAGCTGACTGAGATGCGGATGGGGGCGCGCGGGGGCTTGCCGTGCGCCCTCCGGGTCTGGTTGGGTACCAGCGCCGCAGGCACGTCTGGCGTGCCTGGTGGGTGGGGAGTGGAGCGAGCGACGTGGACACGACGGCAGGGCGGGACGGCACGAGGTCCCTGCCCGACGGGCTGGGGCAGGCGATCCAGGAGACCGCTGAGGAGATCGCCGCGCTGGTGCGGGGCACGCGCGATACGGCGCTCGCCGTGCCGGGGTCGCAGTGGACGATCGGTGAGGCGGCCGCCCACCTGGCCATGGCCAACGAACTGATGGCGGACCTGGCAGCCGGACGGGAGCGGCCCTACGGCGACGGAACGCCGCAGAGCCTCGCCGGGGCCAACGCGGAGTCTCTCGCCGTCTTCGCGGAGCGCCGGTCGGAGCCGCTCGCGGCGATGATCGTGGATCAGGCGGAGGCATTCCTGGACGCCGTGTCGCGCACCGCGGGCGACGGCGCGGCACTCGCCACACCTCTGGGCCCGATGAACCGGTCCGTTCTCGCGTCGTACCTGCTCACACACATGCTCGGCCATGGCTACGACCTGGCTCGCGCCCTGAAGCGCGCGCACATGGTCGACCGGCGGCGGGTGGGCCTGTGTATGCCGTTCATGCTCTCGGTCATGCCGCGGGTCGCGAACCCCGCGGCCACGGCCGGGCTCACGGCCCGTTACCGGATCCGGCTGCGCGGGGGCGAGACGTTCGGCGTGCAGCTGGCGGCGGGCTCCGTAGAGGTGACACCCGGGGCACCTGCACAGCGCGCGGACTGCACCATCCTGCTCGAACCCGTCGCCTTCCTCCTCATCGCGCTGGGTCGGCTGAACCCCTGGCGTGCCATCGCTCAGGGACAGGTCCTCGCCTGGGGCGCCCGGCCGTGGCTCGCCCCTCGCTTCCCGAACCTGTTCACCGCTCCCTGAGCCCAACCGCGGGCCTGAGCACCCCGGTCACCACCACGGACCGACCGCACCGGTCCCCTCACCGGTCCCCGCAGCGACTTCGCGTTCAAGGTCGATTGTCAGTGGTGGGTGAGACGGTAGGAACATCAAGTCCGCAGGAGGGGGAGCCGCCTTGTCCGGTAGCCAGAACTACATCAATCACGTCGCTCTTGTGCTGGATGCCAGTTCATCCATGTCAGGTCTGAGCGGCAAGGTCGTCGAAGTCGCCGACCAGCAGATCGCCTACCTTGCCCGCCGATCGAGGGAACTGGACCAGGAGACCCGGGTCACGGTGTACGTCTTCGCCAACCAGGTGGAGTGCGTCATCTACGACAAGGACGTACTGCGGATGCCGTCGCTGAAGCAGCTGTACCGGGTCGGTGGCATGACTGCCCTGCTGGCGGCCGCGCTGAAGTCACAGCGGGAACTGGCGCAGACCGCTCAGCTCTACGGCGACCACAGCTTCCTGACGTTCATACTCACCGACGGGCAGGAGAACGCGAGTCACCGCTGCCCCGACGCTCCTTCCACGGATCCGCGGGATCTGGTCCAGGCCGTGGCCGAGATGATCGAGACACAGGAGGTCAACTGGACACTGGCCGTCCTCGTGCCGGACCAGATGGGCAAGCGCGAGGCCATGCAGTGCGGCTTCCCGAAGGACAACATCGCGATCTGGGACGCCACAAGCACCCAGGGCCTGGAAGAGGCCGGCCAGGTCATCCAGCAGGCCACCGAGAAGTTCATGGTGGGCCGCACCCAAGGCATCCGGGGTTCGCGGGCCGTGTTCTCCACCGGTGCGGACGCGGTCAACAAGGACACCATCAAGGCGGCCGGCCTCGCCCCGGTGGATCCGTCGCAGTACCAGCTGCTTCCGGTGACCCGCGAGGCCGTGATCCGGGACTGGGTCAACGAGTCCGGCCACACCTACCGCACGGGTGGCGCGTTCTACCAGTTGAGCAAGTCGGAGAAGATCCAGGCGCGGAAGCAGATCGCGGTACTGGAGAAGAAGACGGACCGGGTGTACTCCGGACCCGAGGCCCGGGCCCTGCTCGGCCTGCCCGACGTGGAAATTCGCATCAAGCCGGACCACAACGACAACTTCACGATCTTCGTCCAGAGCACCAGCGTGAACCGGAAGCTGGTCCCGAACACACGGCTACTGCTGATGCACTGACACCCCGGAATCGCCACTGGGCGAGCCGGTGCCGCGCATCCACCCGCGAAGCGCGGCGCCGGTCTTGTACCCGCACACGTCAAGCGGGTTCGTGAAGGCGAGCCCGTACACGGTTCCGGCCCCGTGGGCGGCGGTCGACGCCGCGATGCCGATGACAGCTCAGCGGGCCGGCTGCGAGGGCCTCCTCCTCGACACCCCACAGGGACGCCATGCGCCCTGAGGTTACTTCGAGCGGAAGGGTCGTTGCTGGTTCGCGCCTCGGAGAGCGGGTGGTGCCAAACCCTGCCTCCAGCAGCTCAGCCCTTCGGCCGGAGGAATCGCGCGGCTGAGCCGTGGTGTCGGTCATTTGTCGGAGGCTGTCGGTCCGATGTCGGTGAGGTTTGGCACCTTTCCAGAGAGCCTCCGGATGCCCATCCGAGGGGATGTTCTGAGAAAGGGATCTCTCATGCATGACGTAGTGATCGTGGGCGCCGGCCCGGTCGGTCTGTTCCTCGCCTGCGAGCTTGGCCTCGCGGGCTGCTCTGTCCTGGTCCTTGAGCGCGAGCCGGGGCCCACATCGCCCTTCAAGGCGAAGCCGCTCGGGTTACGGGGCCTGTCCGCCGCGTCGGTCGAGGCGTTCTACCGTCGCGGGATGCTGCACCAGCTGCTGACCGCATCGGGCGTCGACGACGATGCCGGTGCGCACACCGACGTCGACGAGCCGTCACCCCCTCGGGCCGTGGGCCACTTCGCCGGCATGGTGCTCGATCCGGCCCAGGTCGATGTCGCCGCCCTGCCGTACCGGCTTCCCAGCCCGGCGCTGGAGGGCGTACTGACAAGCCTCGAAGCGGTCGAGACGCTGCTGTCCGAGCGGGCAGCCAAGCTCGGCGTGGACGTCAGGCGCGGTGTCACGGTGTCAGGCATCGCCCAAGGCGCCGAGAGCGTGGTCGCTCAAGCCGGTGAGCGCGAGTACCCGGCGCGCTGGCTCGTCGGCTGCGACGGCGGACGCAGTGTCGTGCGCGGGCTCGCGGGCTTCGATTTCGTCGGCACCGAGCCGCGGTTCACCGGCTACGCCCTGCACGCCACACTCGCCGATCCCGGCAAGCTGAACCGCGGGTTCAACCTGACGCGGACGGGCATGTACCTCCAGCTTTCCGAAGGGCACATCAGCATGATGGACTTCGACGGCGGCGCGTACGACCGTTCGCAGCCGCCGACGCGCGAGCATCTCCAGACGGTTCTGCGTCATGTGTCCGGCACCGACGCTACGCTGTCCGATGTCCATCTCGCCTCGAGCTTCACCGATCGGGCGAGGCAGACGACGACCTACCGGCAGGGACGCGTCCTGCTCGCGGGCGACGCCGCTCACATCCACTCCCCCCTGGGCGGGCAGGGACTCAACACCGGCATCGGCGACGCCGTGAACCTGGGCTGGAAGCTCGCGGCGACCGTGCACGGGAACGCACCCGACGGACTCCTCGACACCTACACCCGCGAACGCCATCCGATCGGCGCGAAGGTGCTCGACTGGTCCCGCGCCCAAGTGGCGATCATGAACCCTGACCCTCACGCCCAGGCGATCCAAGCGGTGGTTCGTGACCTGCTCGGGACCCGTGACGGAACGACGTACGTGTTCCAGAGGCTGTCGGGAGCGTCGTTCCGCTACGACCTCGGCGGCGAGCACCCGCTGATCGGCCGCAGCGCCCCGGACCTCCGCCTCGAAGACGGCTCCCGCCTCGGCGACCTCATGCAGGACGGGCGGGGCGTTGCCCTCGACTTCAGCGCTGGCCGAGACCTGCGCGCTTCAGCGACGCGCTGGGAGGGTCAGATACGGTACGCGGCCGGGCCTGCGACGAACGACCTCGGTCTGGGGGCCTTGCTGGTCCGACCCGACGGCATAGTCGCCTGGGCAGGCGATCGCACCCCTGATCGCGCAGCTTTCGAGCAGACCGCCGGCCATTGGTTCGGCCCGGCGGGCTGCTGAGGTCCAGGTCCCGCGTCTTCGTCGGGTACGCATGGGTCATCCGCCCGTCAACATGCATACGGTCAAAGGGAGATGAGCAGGAGAGACCTCCCTGCTATGGTGCGTCGATGTCATCGATCAAGCAGTTCCAAGTCACCTTCGACTGTGCGGAACCTGAGCGCGTCGCCCGCTTCTGGTGCGAGGTGTTGGGGTACGTCGCACCGCCGCCACCGACGGGGTTTGCCACTTGGGACGAGTTCCGTCGCTCGCAGCCGGCCGAGGAACAGGGTTCGTGGTCCGCCTGCATCGATCCCTCAGGTGTGGGTCCGCGACTGTATTTTCAGCGGGTTCCGGAGGGCAAGGTCGCCAAGAATCGGGTTCATCTCGATGTGCGGGTGGCCACCGGACTCACGGGGGACGAGCGCCTGGCCGCGCTTGAGGCCGAGTGCACACGCCTGATCGCGCTCGGCGCGGTGCGCGTGCAGCTGCTGCCGGCCGATGACGACAACGAATCGTGCATCTCCATGCAGGACGTCGAGGGCAACGAGTTCTGCCTCGACTGAGGATCCGTCGTGCTTTCCCTTCCGGGCGGGTGGGCCGCGGTGGTCGGGCGCTAGGCCGCCGCATCCTCGGGGAACTTCACGGGGTAGGGCTCGGCGAAGTCCGCGGACCGCCCGACGGCGCTCCACTTCTCGTCCTGGGCCAGCAGCCGCCGGTCCTGGGCGATGGACCCCTCCGACGCCGTCACGCCGAGCGCGAGGTTGGTCGGGATGTCGCGACGCTTCGCCACCCGCACCAGGATCTCCGCCGCGCGCACCGGGTCGCCGGCCGGGCCCTCGGTGCTCTGCCGGATGCGTCGGTTGATCGCGCCGACGGTGTCTTCGTAGCCCTCGGGCACGTCGTGCACGGTCATCGAGGAGCCGGCCCAGTCGGTGCGGAACCCGCTCGGTTCGACGACCAGAACCCGGACCCCGAACGGCGCGGCCTCCGCGCGCAGCACCCGGCTGAAGCCGTCGATCGCGAACTTCGCCGCCTGGTAGGAGGCGATCCCCGGGGAGCCGCCGACACGGCCGCCCATGGAGGAGAACTGGACGACCAGGCCGCCGCCCTGCTCGCGGAGCAGGGGGATCGCCGCCTTGGTGACGTTGTAGACACCCCAGAAGTTCGTCTCGAACTGGGCGCGGAAGTCATCGTCGTCGGTGGTCTCGATCGGGGAGACGTTGGCGTAGCCGGCGTTGTTGACGAGCACGTCGATCCGCCCGAAGCGCTTCCTGGCCTCCTCCAGCGCCGCCTTCGCGGCACCGGGGTCGGTCACGTCGAGCGCGATCGGGGCGATCCGGTCACCGAACTCCGCGGCCAGGTCTTCGAGCTGCTCGGGTCGGCGGGCCGTCGCCGCCACGGTGTCGCCGGCCTCCAGGGCGGCGCGGACGAGGGCACGGCCGAAGCCGCGGGAGGAGCCGGTGATGAACCAGGTCTGCTGCGTGTTCTCGGTCGTGTTCTCGTTCTCGGTCATGCCACTTAGTGAAACACCGTTTCGTTAATAGCGCAACCTTGTTGCGCTACTCTGTGGTGCGTGGACACCACCGACTTCCAGCGCGCCCGGTCCCCGCAGGCCAAGCAGCAGCGGGAGGCCGCCATCCTGGACGCCGCGCGCGCTCTGGGCGCCGAGCGGGGCATCCGGCAGGTCACGCTGACCGACATCGCCGCGGCCGTGGGCATGCACAAGTCCGCGCTGCTGCGCTACTTCGAGACGCGCGAGGAGATCTTCCTGCGCCTGACCGCGGCCGACTGGCAAGAGTGGGCGCCGGTCCTGTGCGCCGAGATCGGCCGTGTCGCCGACGGCGACGCGGCGGGGGTGGCCGCGGCCTTCGCCCGCACCCTCGCGGCCCGCGGCATGTTCTGCGACCTGCTCGCGCAGGCCCCGATGAACCTCGAGCGCAACGTCTCCGTCGAGGCGGTGCGGGAGTTCAAGCTGGTGACCCTGGCCGCGGTCGAGGCGATCGTCACCGCGGTCCGCGCGCGGCTGCCGGAGCTGACCGAGGCCGACGGCGTGGACCTGATGGCCGCCGCGACGTCGATGGCCGGCTCGTTCTGGAACATCGCGACGCCGGGACCCGAGGTCGCAGCGCTGTATCGCGGCGATCCGCGGCTGGCGCACGCGATCGTGGACGTGGAGCCGCGGCTGGCGCGGATTCTGGCGGCGCTGCTGGAGGGGGTCGTGGCACGGCGCCGGGGTGGGGCGCCGCGGCACTGACCCGCGGCCGGGCACCGGCACAACGGTCCGCGGCGGAAATCCAGGTGATCTCCGTGCGGCGGCTGCGTAGAGTCGTGCGGTGCCCGAGCTGAAGCGGCTGCGTGCCGACCATGCCCCGGCGGTCCTGGCCTTCGAGCTGGCGAACCGCGCCTACTTCGCTGCGGCGGTCTCCGACCGTGGTGACGACTTCTTCGAGCACTTCGCGGACCGGCACAGTGCCTTGCTTGCCGAGCAAGAGGCCGGCATCAGCGTCTTCTACGTACTCGTCGCGGAGGACGACTCGGTTCTGGGCCGGTTCAACCTCTACGACTTGGAGGACGGCACCGCTGAGCTCGGCTACCGGGTCGCGCAGCACGTCGCCGGCCGCGGCCTGGCGACCGCGACCGTCCTGGAACTGTGCCGGCTGGCGGCGGCGCGGCACGGGCTGCGCACGCTGCGGGCGGCCGCCTCCCTCGACAATGCCGCGTCCCGGAGAGTCCTCGCAAAAGCCGGATTCCTGCCGGTCGGCCCGGCCGACCCGGCCGACGTCGGCGGCAAGCCCGGCACGTGGTACGAGCGGAACCTGGCGCTCCAGCAGTAGAGCGTGATCCGACCGGCGGACCTGCCGCGAGACGGCCGCAGCCCTCTCTGATCGTCTGGTGTGCGAGGACCGAAGGCCGTGCGGCGGCCTCGGGCGCAGCGGCGGCCCGGCGAGGCTACGCGTGCGGGCCGGGGGTGAACTGTGCTTCGACCCATGCTGCGAAGCTGGTCCATGGCACATCCGGGCAGGAGTCGTGCAGGGCACGGATGTCGACCTGATACCCGTGCCCCTCCAGAAATCGCCACATGGCTCCCATGTCCGAGTCAGCGGGAACTTCTGGTCCGACGGGCTCCGGATTCGGCCTGATGTCGAATCTCAGCGCTTCGCTGAGGACCTTGGCCATCTGCTCCAGGTCGAGCTCGTCGGAAGCCAACTCGATGCGTTGGTGGAGGTGCCGCTCCGGGTTTTTCACCACTTCGGCGACGAAAGCGCCCAGGTCGTCGCGGGCGGTTTGCTGCAGCTTCTTCTTGCTGGAGAGAGGGAGGGAGAGTGTGCCCTGTTGCAGTTCGGCGATGCTTCCGAAGAGGTTGTCGAAGAAATAGGTCGGAGCCACCACCGTCCAGTTCAGACCGGCCCGGCCCAGTTCCTGCTCCACGGTGTGCTTGCTGTCGAAGTGCGGTACGCCGGTGATCCGGTCGGCTCCCGCGACCGATGAGAACACGAGGTGGGGAAGGCGCGCTTGTCCGGCGGCGTCGATGATGTTCCGCCCCTGTCCGACCTCCACGTCCACCCCCTCCTCGAACGGCGTGGTCACGGCGAACGCCGCCTGCGCTCCCGTGAAGGCAGCGGTCAGGCTTGAGACGTCGGCCAAGTCGCCGGCAACGACTTCGGCCCCCTTCTCACTCAGTCGCACCGCTCGGTCCGAACGAGGCGAGCGGACCACGGCTCGTACCGGAAAGCGGGCTGCCAGCAGAGCGTCGGCGACGGCTCCGCCCTGTCCCCCCGTGGCGCCCAGGACTGCTACTGGCTGCATTGATTTCCTCCACTGCGACGACGTACGACGCACCACTTCGAAATGCGCTGCGAGGGCCGCGCGTCCGGTCAGCAGCACATGTGCACGCCCAGGTAAGCATTCACACCGGTGCCCCGCCCGCCGCCGCACCTGGACCGGCGTTCTGTCCCGAGGATGGTGGGCCAATCGAGTGGGCGGGCCGCGATTCGAAGTCGGGAACGGCGAGTGTCCTGTCGACGCGCGTGACCGGACCCCGTAGAACGGAAAAGCCTTCCTTATTACATCTCCGGCCTCCAGAAGCAGGAGCACCTGTGAGCGTTCGTGTTGCGGTGATCTATTACAGCGCTACCGGCAACGTCCACCAGCTCGCCCGAGCCGTGGCGCAGGGTGCCGCGGGCCGGGGAGCGGAGGTCCGGCTGCGGCGGGTCGCCGAACTCGCGCCCGACACCGCCATCGACGGGAATCCCGCCTGGCGTGCGCACGTCGACGCCACCAAGGACTCCGTGCAGGAGGCCGCCTTGGGCGACCTTGAATGGGCGACCGCCTACGCGTTCGGCACACCGACCCGCTTCGGCAACGTGTCGGCCCAGCTGAAGGAGTTCATCGACAGGACCGGCCGCTTGTGGCAGGCCGGAGTCTTCAACAGCAAGCCCGCCACGAGCTTCACCTCGGCCATGAACCGTCACGGCGGGCAGGAATCGACCCTGCTGTCCTTGAACAACGTCTTCTACCATTGGGGCTGCATCATCGTGCCGCCCGGCTATACCGATCCGCTGCTCTACGCGGCCGGCGGTAACCCCTACGGCACCAGCTGGCCGAGCCCCACCGGGGAAGGCCCTGATCAGGCGACGCTCGCGGCGGCCGACTACCAGGGAAGGCACCTGGTGGAGATCGCCGAGCGGCTCCGCGCTTGACCGCGCCACCCCAGCCGACAGGCCAGGACCGCGCCAGCGGCCTCCGAGGGGCGCACACACATCCGGAGCCATGCATTCCTGCTACCGGAGGGGTCTGCGGCGTGGCGCGGGAGGCCGCCGAATCGCCACATTAGCGTGTGCGGCATGAGCGAATCTTCATTCCAGGACGAGGTACTCGGCGAACTCGGCGACGACAAGCTGGCCGAGATCGCCGCGCTCCTGTCCACCGACACGGGCAGCGCGCGTTCGGTGGTCGCCGAGACCGTCGGGGCGATGAGCGGTGACCTGCGCCAGAAGGCCGACACCGACGACGGCGACGGCGCGGAGGTGCGCCAGGCCGTCGCCGAGGTGACCGACCCTCCGCTCCAGGGCGTGGCCGCCTTCGGCGGCCTGCTCGGCGGCGGCATGATGGCCGGGGTGCTCACCAAGATGAGCAAGCCCCTGGCCAACGCCGTGTCGAGGAAGACCGGCATCCCCGCCGCGACCGTCACGCGTGTCATCGAGATGCTCATCCCCGTGGTCCTGGCCGTCTTCGCCAGACGTGCGGCCGCCGCCAAGGGCTCAGGCCCCGGGGCCGGCACCGCGGGCGACGCGACCCCGGACACGGCAGCCGGCGCGGCCTCGGGCTCGGGCGGATTCAGTGACCTGCTCGCCCAGATCCTCGGCGGCGACAAGAAGTGACCGGCGACAAGCAGTGACCGCGGTGAGGATCGGGCGGCAGGAGCGGCCGGCGCGTGCCGGCGATGAGGTTCAGCCGTCCCAGGTCCAGTCCGCCACCTCCGGCAGGTCCATGCCGTGCTCGCGGATCCAGACATGGTGGCGCTGCCGGGTGTCCGCCATGCGCTGGCGTACGGCCGCCGCACGTACCGCAAGTCCGGGCACGCGGTCGATGACGTCCATGACCAGGCGGTAGCGGTCCAGGTCGTTGCGGACCACCATGTCGAACGGCGTGGTCGTGGTGCCGATCTCCTTGTAGCCGCGCACATGCAGGTTGTGGTGGCTGGCGCGTCGGTAGGCGAGGCGGTGGATCAGCCAGGGGTAGCCGTGGTAGGCGAAGATCACGGGCTTGTCCGCGGAGAACAGTCCGTCGAACTCGAAGTCGCTCATGCCGTGCGGGTGTTCCTCGCTGGGCATGAGCCGGGCGATGTCCACGACGTTCACCACCCGCACCGCCACTTCCGGCAGCTGACGCCTGAGCAACTGGGCCGCGGCCAGCACCTCCTGGGTCGGCACGTCACCCGCGCAGGCCAGCACCACGTCCGGTGCACGCGTGCCGTCCTCGGTGCCGGCCCACTCCCAGATTCCGGCACCGCGGGCACAGTGGGCCCGCGCCTCCTCCATGGAGAGCCAGTCGAAGCAGGGCTGTTTGCCGGCGACGACGACGTTGACGTAGTCGCGGCTGCGCAGCACGTGGTCGGCCACGGACAGCAGGGTGTTGGCGTCCGGTGGGAAGTAGACCCGTACCGCCTCCGGGCTCTTGTTGAGCACGTGGTCGACGAAGCCGGGGTCCTGGTGGGAGAAGCCGTTGTGGTCCTGCCGCCACACATGGGAGGTCAGCAGGTAGTTGAGGGAGGCGATGGGAGCGCGCCACGGCAGGCGGCGGGTGGTGCGCAGCCATTTGATGTGCTGGTTGACCATCGAGTCGACGATGTGCACGAACGCCTCGTAGCAGGAGAACAGCCCGTGCCGGCCGGTGAGCAGGTAGCCTTCGAGCCAGCCCTGGCAGGTGTGTTCGGAGAGGATCTCCATCACGCGGCCGTGCCGGTCCAGGTGTTCGTCGACCGGGAGGGTGGCGGCCTGCCAGGCCTTGCCGCTGGCCGCGTAGACCGCCTGGAGCCGGTTCGAGGCGGTCTCGTCGGGCCCGACGAGCCGGAAGTCCCGCCGGTCGGCGGTGGCCGCCATGACGTCCTGGAGCATGTCACCGAGCACCCGGGTCGGTTCGTGGAGGGTGGCGCCGGGTTTGTCGACGGCCACGGCGTGGCGTTCCAGCGGCGGCAGGGGCAGTTCACGCAGCAGCAGCCCGCCGTTGGCGTGCGGGGTGGCGCCGAGCCGGCGCCTTCCCCGCGGGACGCAGGCGAGCACGCCCGCGCGCGGGGCGCCGTCCTCGTCGAAGAGTTCCTCGGGCCGGTAGGAGCGCATCCACTCCTCCAGCTGCCGCAGATGCTCGGGATTGTCCCGTACGGCGGCGAGCGGCACCTGGTGGGAGCGCCAGGTGCCCTCCACCGGCAGACCGTCGACCTCGGCGGGACCGGTCCAGCCCTTGGGGGTGCGCAGTACGATCACGGGCCAGCGGGGCCGCTCGGTGACCCCGTCCTGACGCGCGGCGCGCTGGAAGGCGGCGATCCGGTCCACGGCGCTGTCCATCGCCGCGGCCATCGCACGGTGGACGGCGGCCGGGTCGTCGCCGGTGACATGGGTCGGCTCGTGGCCGTAGCCCCTCAGCAGGTCGTCCAGTTCCGTCTCGGGCAGCCGGGCCAGCACCGTCGGGTTGGCGATCTTGTAGCCGTTGAGGTGCAGGATCGGCAGCACGGCGCCGTCGCAGACCGGGTCCAGGAACTTGTTGGCGTGCCAGGACGCGGCGAGCGGGCCGGTCTCCGCCTCACCGTCGCCGATCACGCAGGCGACCAGCAGGGCGGGGTTGTCGAGGGCGGCGCCGTAGGCGTGGGACAGGGAGTAGCCCAGCTCACCGCCCTCGTGGATCGAGCCCGGGGTCTCGGGGGCGACATGACTGGGCACTCCGCCGGGGAAGGAGAACTGCTTGAAGAGCCGGGCCATGCCGGCCGCGTCCCGGGTGATGTCCGGATAGGTCTCGGTGTACGACCCCTCCAGCCAGGAGTTCGCCAGCACGGCCGGGCCCCCGTGGCCGGGTCCCCAGACGCATACGGCGTCCAGGCCGCGGGCCTTGATCACGCGGTTGAGGTGGGTGTGCACCAGGTTGAGGCCCGGCGAGGTGCCCCAGTGGCCGAGCAGACGCGGCTTGACGTGGTCGGGCCGCAGCGGTTCGGTCAGCAGGGGATTGGCCATGAGGTAGATCTGGCCCACGGACAGATAGTTCGCAGCACGCCAGTGGGCGTCCAGGGCTGCCAGCTCCTCGTCCGTGAGCTCGGCCGGCACCTGCTGCGTGTCGAGGGACATCGGTGGTCCTTCCCGGTTCGGGCGGCGATCGGGCGTGACGTGTGCCGAAGAGCACAGGACCCACCTTCCGGCGAACCGGCCGGTGCCCGACAGGGCCCGTTCGGCCCCGCCGCGGGCCGGACAGTCCGTGACCGGCCGCTCCCACGGCTCGGGGTCCACCGGGTCGAGCCTCTTTCCTCCGGCCGGCTCGCGCCCGGCGACCGGCTCCGGACGGACGCGTACGAACACCTCCACGGGGGACGGCAGCGCCGAGTCACGGACCGATCCGGGGCGGCGGCTCCCGCCGGCGCCGGCGGTGACGACCACTGCCGGCCGATGACGACGGGGCCTCCCCCGCCGGCCGTGTCCCTCGTGTTCGCTGATCGAGTGGGCGGCGGCATCACGCCCCCACTGCGGCGAGGTCGTGATGGCGGGGAAACGCAGCTCGACGCCCGTCCCGTACTCCCGCATCCGGACGACGCCCCCGTGTGGAAGAGATCCCCCGGGGGAACCCGGCACACATCCCCGGCCCGCGACACGGAGGACACGATCCGATGCACGGTGACGACAGCAAGGGCGGCCCGCTCTGCCTCGTGACGGGCGGCACCGGGTACATCGGCGGCAGGCTCGTTCCGGAGCTGCTGGACGCGGGCCACCGGGTGCGCTGCCTGGCCCGCTCCCCCGGCAAGCTGCGCGACCACCCCTGGGCCGGCGATGTCGAGGTGATGCGCGGAGACGTCACCGACGCGGAGTCCCTCGGTGACGCCATGCGGGGCGTGGACGTGGCCTACTACCTGGTGCATGCCCTCGGCACGGGCAAGGACTTCGAGGAGACCGACCGCACGGCGGCCCGTGTCTTCGCCGAGCAGGCCCGGGCGGCGGGCGTACGCCGCATCGTCTACCTGGGGGGTCTCACCCCGCGGGGCGTACCCGAGCACGAACTGTCACCGCATCTGCGCTCCCGCGCCGAGGTCGGCCGCATCCTGCTGGACTCCGGCGTGCCCACCACGGTGCTGCGCGCGGCGGTGATCATCGGATCGGGCTCGGCCTCCTTCGAGATGCTGCGCTATCTCACCGAGCGCCTGCCCGTGATGGTCACCCCCAGTTGGGTGCACACCCGTATCCAGCCCATCGCCGTACGAGACGTGCTGCGGATCCTGGTCGGCAGCGCCGGGATGCCGCCGGAGGTCAGCCGCGCCTTCGACATCGGCGGGCCGGACGTCCTGACGTACCGGGAGATGATGGTCCGGTACGCGGCGGTGGCGGGACTGCCCCGCCGGGTCATCCTGTCGGTACCGGTCCTCACCCCGGGCCTGTCCAGCCATTGGGTGGGCCTGGTCACGCCCGTTCCCGCGTCGATCGCCCGTCCGCTGACGGAGTCGCTGCGCCACGAGGTGGTCTGTCACGAGCACGACATCGAGACGTACGTGCCCAGCCCGCCCGGCCGCCCCTTCCCGTTCGACGAAGCGGTACGGCTCGCCCTGCAGCGCGTCCGCGAGGCCCGGGTCCTCACCCGCTGGTCGTCGGCGGCGCTGCCCGGAGCCCCCAGCGACCCGCTGCCCACCGACCCCGACTGGGCGGGCGGCAGCCTGTACACGGATCTACGGGAGACCGAGGTCGACGCACCGCCCGAGGCCCTGTGGCGGGTCATCGAGGGCATCGGCGGTGACAACGGCTGGTACTCCTTCCCCCTGGCCTGGGCGGTACGCGGCTGGCTCGACCGCCTCACCGGCGGGGTCGGCCTGCGCCGCGGCCGCAGGGACGCCGAACGGCTGCGCGTCGGCGACTCACTCGACTTCTGGCGCGTGGAAGAGATCGAACCCGGCCACCTGCTGCGGCTGCGCGCGGAGATGCGGCTGCCCGGTCTGGCCTGGCTGGAGATGTACGCGGAGCACGACGGAGCCGGGCGCAGCCGCTACCGGCAGCGTGCGCTGTTCCACCCGCGCGGACTGCTCGGCCAGGCCTACTGGTGGAGCGTCTCCCCCTTCCACGCGATCGTGTTCGGCGGAATGGCACGCAACATCGCCCGCACCGCCGCCGGGACCACGCTCCCCCGCAAGCCGGAACGGACATCCGCGCACTGACACCCCGCACGGGGGCGGTACCGGGCTCGGCCTCGTGCCCCAGTACGCCGGAGCCGGTGTGCTCGCGGGCGCGGGGCGGAGCCGGGCGGCCGTCACGGCAGGGGCCCAACCCGGCGTACGGCTGACGTCCGCTCGGCTCAGCGCAGGCGGCGCACGCGCAGGACCACGTCGTCCGTATGGTGGGCGCCGGCACCTCCGTCAGGGGCCGCCCGGGGCCGCTGCTCGTCCACCTCCACCTCCCAGTCGCCGTCGAGCAGAGCCGCGACCATCGAGGGCCAGACGTAGTCGGCCGGGTCGAATCCGCTGTCGTGCGCCTCCCGGGTCTCCATCCCCGCATGGTGGACGAGCAGCAGTACGCCGCCGGGTGCGACGGCCGCGAGCAGCGCTCGCTCGGCCGCGCCGTCGGGGGTGCGCAGCAGGGCCGGGTACTGAGCGGAGACCAGGTCGTACGAGGCCGGCGGGAGTGCCGCCTCCGTCAGCGCCGCGTGTACCCAGCGAACGGCGAGGCCCGCGTCCCGTGCGTGTCCGGCCGCCCGTTCCAGCGCGATGCCCGAGACTTCGAGCGCGGTCACGTCCCAGCCCTCGCGCGCGAGCCAGACGGCGTCCGCGCCCTCGCCGCAGCCGACGTCGAGCGCTCGTCCGGGAGTGAGCCCGGCGACCTCCGCCACGAGTGCGCCATTGGGCTGTCCGCTCCACAGTCGGTGTCGATCGGCGTAGCGGTTGTCCCACTCCTCGCGCACCCCGGGGTCTCCGACATATGCGTCGGCGGGAAAGGAGGTGTCGGACGTCGGCGATCCTGCCGCGATGTTGTCGGTCATGGGGCAACCGTTGCCGATCGCCCTTGGGTGACACCATTCCTTTTGCCGGTCCGGCAAATCGTCGCTCACGCGGTGGGGAGCGATGCGCTGCCCGTGGGTCCGGCCGTGTCGTGTGGTCCGCGTGGTTCAGCTGTAGCGGGCGCGCATGGCGCGACTGGCGGCGGGGCCGGCATTGAACACGTACGCGTGGCTGTCGTCCAGGCGGCGGCCGGTCTTGGCGTCGACGACCACGGGTTCGACCTCTTCACCGCTGTCGGCGTCGACGAGGATCATGCTGCGCTGCTGGGGAGTGAGGCGGGAGTTGCCCCATGCGGCGAGTGTGATGATCACCGGTCGTAGGGAGCGGCCGAGTTCGGTCAGGACGTACTCGTGGCGGACCGGACTGGTCTGGTAGGGGCGGCGTTCCAGCAGGCCGTCGGCGACGAGGGTCTTCAGGCGTGCGGTGAGCATGCTGGTGGAGATGCCGAGGTTCTCCTGGAACTGGTCGAAGCGGGTGTAGCCGTCGAAGGCGTCGTGAAGGATCAGCAGCGTCCACCACTCGCCGACGTGTCGCACGGTCGTGGACAGCGGGCATTCGAGGTCTTCTGCCCTGATTCGGCTTGCCACGGTGGACCACCCCAAGAGAGTTACTGCTAATGTCGAAGTTACTAGCTTCTATTTTAGCAGTATCGACAGGAGCGGGACCTCGCCTGTCCCCGCCCAGGAACGGAACACACCCCCCATGACCACCTCCGTCACAGCAGTCAGCGAATCCCTGAAAGGCCGGTCCGCCCTGGTCACCGGCGGTACGAAGGGGGTCGGGGCGGCCGTCGCCCGACGCCTGTCCCAGGCCGGTGCCACCGTACTGGTGACCGCGCGCGGCCGGCCCGACGACGTCGCGGCTCCGGACATGATCACCGCGGACCTGGCCACCCCCGAGGGGGCCGCGACCGTGGTCGAGGAAGCCCTCCGCCGCGCGGGCCGCATCGACATCCTGGTCAACAACGTGGGCGGATCGGACGCGCCATCGGGTGGATACGCGGCCCTGGACGAGCACGACTGGGCCAGGGAGCTGAACGTCAACCTCCTCGCCGCCGTCCGCCTGGACCGCGGCCTGCTGCCCGGCATGATCGAGGCCGGCCGGGGCGTCATCATCCACGTCTCCTCGATCCAGCGCCGCATGCCCCTGTGGAACGGCACCCTCGCCTACGCCGCCGCCAAGGCCGCGCTGACCACCTACAGCAAGGGCCTGGCCAACGAGGTCGCCCCGCACGGCGTCCGCGTCAACACCGTCGCCCCCGGCTTCGTCCGGACCACCGCCGCCGACAACCTCGTCGCCCGCATCGCCGATGCCGCCGGCATCACCCGGGAGGCGGCGCTGAAGCAGCTGATGGATTCCCTCGGCGGTATCCCGCTGGGCCGCCCCAACCGCCCCGAAGAAGTCGCCGAACTCGTCGCCTTCCTCGCCTCCGACCGGGCCTCGGCCATCGTCGGCGCCGAGCACGTCATCGACGGCGGCACCATCCCCACCGTGTGAACCCACCACCGTCAGGAATCCCTCATGCACATCGACCAGCCCCAGGACATCGCTCCCGACGCCCTGCCCGAGGTGATCACCCGCTATCTGGACGCCCACCGCGCCCATGACACCGCCACCGCACTCGGCGCCTTCCACCCGGACGCCACCGTGACCGACGAGGGCAGGACCCACCGGGGAGCCCCGGCCATCGCGGCCTGGCTGACCCGTTCCGCCGGCGAGTACACCTACACGACCGAACTCACCGGCGCCCGGAAGGCCGACCCGGACCATTACGTCGCCACACACCACCTCGAGGGCGACTTCCCGGGCGGTGCGGTGGACCTGCACTACCGCTTCACCCTCAGCGGCGGCCTCATCGAGGCCCTCGTCATCGAACCCTGACCGGCGGCCACACCCATGACCGCGCCGGTGCGGCACGGCGCGGTCAGCGGGCCAGGTGCTCGCCGAAGCATGCGGTGAGCCTGGTGACGGCGCGGGTGACGTACTCGTCCTTGTCGTACAGATCGATGTGTGCGGCGCCGTCGCGAGGCCCACCCAAGCCGCGTGTTATCGTCAGGCCACCAGAGGTAAAATCGCGGGTCCATCGCCGACTCGCGGGCACACGCGGCATCCGACGAGCCGCCACTTCTTCCCATCGAAGGAGTGCGCAGTGAATCCCCGTCGACAGCGTGAAGTCGTCCAGAGCCTCGAAGCACCCACAGAACCTTCTCGCTCGCCGCGGACCCTCCGCGAGGCGTGGCCGGCCCTCACCGGGCTGTCAGCCGTCTTCCTGTTCGAGATGCTCGACAACTCGATCCTCAACGTCGCGTTGCCCACCATCGGACGCGAGCTGTCCGCGTCCGCGACCGCTCTGCAGTGGGTCACCAGCGCGTACGCCGTCGTGTTCGGCGGGCTCATGCTGGCCCTCGGCGCACTCGCCGACCGGGTCGGCCGACGCAAGATGATGCTGCTCGGGCTGGTGCTGCTCGGCGTGACGAGCCTGACCACCGCGTTCGTCAGCACGGCGGGGCAGCTCATCGCCGTCCGGGCGGCGACGGGCGTCGCGGCCGCCATGACGACGCCGGGCTCACTCGCCCTGGCGTTCCGCCTGTTCGACGACGACGGGCTCCGCGTCCGGGCGACCACGCTCATATCGACGGTGGGCCTGGCCGGGCTCGCGATCGGACCTACGGCGGGTGGCTTCGTACTCGCCTTCGCCCCGTGGCAGGCCCTGCTGCTGGTGAACGTGCCGGTCGCCGCGCTCGCGTTCGCCGGCGTTCGCAACGGTATCCCCGCCGACCAGGCGGACGATCTGCACCGTGCGCCGATCGATGCCGTGGGTGCGCTGCTCGGCACGGCGGCGATCGTGCTCACGCTGATCGCGCCGACGCTCTTCGTCGAGGCGGGCACCGAGTCGTATCTCCCTTGGCTGACCACGGCGGCGGCCACCGTGCTGGGCGTCCTCTTCGTGGTGCGCCAGCGCTCGATCCGCCACCCGCTCCTCGACGTCGAGCTCGTCACGCGCCCCCTGGTGTCGAGCGGCCTGGCGTTCAAAGGCGCTGCCGGAGTGGCGACCGCCGGCCTCGGCTACCTGGTGACACTGCAACTGCAGCTCGACTGGGGCTGGACGCCCGCCCGGGCGGCCATCGGGATGCTCCCGCAGGTCATTGTTCTCATCCTCGGCGGCGCCGCCATCGGTCCGCTGGTCAAACGCGTCGGTCTCGACAAGGCCGCCTGGCTCAGCGCCGGAGCGGTCGTGTGCGCACTGGCCGTCTACGGCCTGCTGAGCCGCTACGGGTACCCGTGGGTCGCCGTCGCGCTCGTGCTCGGCGCCGCCGGGATGCGCGTGGTCGGCGTCGTCGCCGGGACCAATGTGATGCGCGGCCTCCCGCGGAACCGCACCACCACCGGAGCGGCTCTGGTCGACACCGCCGGCGAAGTCACCACCGGAATCGGCATCGCCGTCAGCGGCACCATCCTCGCCGCGCTCTTCACCGGCGACATCGCCGCCCCCGACTGGAGCACCCGTCAGACCGCGGAGTTCCGCGAGGCGGTCACGTGCGCCGGCCTCGTGCTGAGCGTCGTGGCCGCGGCACTCGTCGGTTGGGGCATCGCCCGTGCCCGCGCCGGCGACAACGCGGCTGCGTCGTCTGCCCCGGATGCCGGCACCGAGTAGGCACCGAGTAGGCACCCAGTAGGCACCGACGACCGTCAGCCCTATGGACACGGGCGGCGAACGCACAGGGTGGGGTATTCCCCCGTGCCCAATGGGTCGCCACCCGGATGTGACGGCCAGTCAAGCTCCGGCAGGCTGCTGCACATGAAGCAGATCAAGAAGAGCACGGCAACCCTGATCGCCGCGTCCGCCGCCGTCCTCGGTCTCGGCACCCCGGCCACCTCGACCGCATCGGCCGCCGCATCCGCCGTGCCCACCGCCGCCTCCGGTGCTACGGGAACGCTCAAGTGGGCCGACTGCGGACGCCCCGGGCTCGACGAGCGGCAGCAGTGCGCCACCGTCACCGTCCCCATGGACTACGCCCACCCGGGCGACGGGCGCACGGTCGACCTCGTCATCTCCCGGATCCGGAGCGAGAAGCCGTCCGCCCGTCGTGGCGCGCTGCTGATGATTCCCGGCGGCCCGGGCGGGGACAGCCTCGCCGACCCCTCCGGGAAGGGGCAGAAACTGCCGCAGGACGTCCGCGACGGCTACGACCTGATCGGCTTCGCGCCGCGCGGCCAGGCGCCGTCGACGGCGGTCAGCTGCGGGCTCGACCACGACGACCTGGCGCTGACGCGGCTGCGGCCGTGGCCGGCGCCCGACGGGTCCGTGACGGAGAACCTCGCCACCGCGCGGCGCACCGCCGAAGCCTGCGCGCGCAACGGCGGCGAGCTGATGAAGCACATCAGTTCCGTGGACGAGGCCCGCGACATCGACAGCGTCCGGGCCGCGCTCGGCGAGCGCAAGCTGTCGGTGTGGGGGGTGTCGTACGGGACGTACGTCGGGTCCGTCTACAGCCAGTTGTTCCCGCGGCGCACCGACCGCGTCGTCCTGGACAGCAATGACAACCCCGACCCGGTGCGGGTCGAGCGCGCCTGGCTCGGCGCGTTCGAGAGGGGCGTCGAGGACAACTTCCCGGTGTTCGCCGACTGGGCCGCCAAGCCCGGCAACCGGTACCGGCTCGCCGATACGGCCGCCGAGGTGCGTCCGCTCGTCCTGCGGCTGGCAGCCCGGCTGGACCGCGATCCGCTGCCCTGGCCGGGCGCCAACCCCGAGGAGCTGAACGGCAATGTGCTGCGCCAGACGATGCTGAACGCCTTCTACGACCCGGACGACTACCCGATGCTGGCTCAGCTGATCCTGGCCGCACAGAAGGGCGAGGTGCCGCCGGTTCCGGCGGGGCCGCCGGAGTCCGTACTGCAGAACGTGAGCGCGGTGGGCGCGGCGACCATCTGCAACGACGCCGCCTGGCCCACCTCCTCGGCCTTCTACCAGAAGGCGGTCGACAAGAGCCGTGCGCGGTACCCGCTGACGGCGGGTATGCCCCGCAACGCGATGCTGTGCGCCGCCTGGCCCTACGCACCGAAGCAGGCACCGGTGCGGATCACCGACCAGGGGCCCGCCAACGTCCTGCTCATCCAGAACGAGCGTGATGTGGCCACTCCGCTCGCGGGCGCCCGCAAACTCCGCACCGCGTTCGGCGACCGGGCCGTCATGGTCGTCAACGACTCCGCCGGGCACGACGCGTACCTCGACAACGGCACCGCGTGCGGCGACCGTATCGTCTCCCGGTTCCTGGCCACCGGCGAGCGACCCGCGCGGGATCGTTACTGCCGGTGAGTCACCTTCCGGCGGCGCGGGGATCGTCCGGTGCGGTCCCCGCGGAGTCCGGCCGCGAGCGCGGTCGGGCTCGCCCGTCGGTGCGTCGCATGCCGTCCTTGCGTAGGTGGCACCCGATGAGCCCCGCGATGCGTCGCACGCCGTGGGGCTGTGCGGACGGTCCAAGCGTCATCAGGACGGCGTCGAACTGCTCGTGGTCCACGTCCAGGACCGGCGCGACACTGCGGGTCCCGCGCAACGCCGCTTCGGACGGGGCCCTGCCACACCGGGACCGGCTGGTCCGATCGCGTGCCGTATGCACCCGGACAGCGCACCCGGCAACGGCGGTATGCCGCATTGTCAGTGCCCCCTGCGACCGTAGGGACATGACACCCACCACCGCGGAAGCCGCACCCGACCCGCTGGGGGCGGCACTGCGCCTGCCCGTGTGGAAAACCCTCTCCGGACGAGCCGACGCCATCCGCCGGACCCTGCCCCCGTGCCCCGGTACGGCCGAGGAACGCCACTCCTGGCTGTGCTCCCTGACCCCCGAGCAGGCCCGCCACGCCGCGCTCCTGGAGCGTCTGGACGCGCTGTGCGAGCACATCGCCGGCAGACCCGCCCTCGGGTATTCCGCCGACAACCCGTTGCCCGATGCAGCTCTCCAGGAAGCGGAAGGCTTCAACCCGCAGCTCACGGCGCTCATCGCCAGATACCGGGCTTCGCGAAGCGAGACCGCCGGCTGACGCCCCGCGCGACGCGTCGAGGCTCCGTCTTGAGGTTCTTGGGTTCGTCGCACGTCTGGGATGTCGAGATCCGCAGGGCGACGGCATCCGCGCGCGCCGCATGGTCGTCCGCCAGTACCGCCAGGCCCAGAACCGAACACAGCATGAGCACGGGAAGGACCCTTCCGCGGCGTACGCGTGAGAGGGCCGGTGCTGCCACGGACAGCACGAGACCGGCCAGCAGGAGCCACCGGTTCACGCTCGCTTCCCGGTCGAGCCGTTTGGACAGCTCCACGAGGTCATCGCAGAGTACGTACGTCTCCGGTCCGCCGAACAGCGAAAGACAGCGCTCCAGTACCGCGGCCCGCACGATGAACAAGCCGAAGACCGGCAGCAGACTCGGCTCTCCCGCCGCCGCCGCTGTCGACCTCCTCGTGGCCGGCGCTCCCCGGCGCGGCCTGGCCCTGACGAGCTACGCACTCCAGGCCGATGCTCCCACCGTCCAACTCGCCGCCGGAAGGGCTGCGTCGCACTCCGACTCGGCCCGGTTGCATGCCTGTCGCGCGGCCGCCGACATCGACGACGCCGCGCGGACAGGCGTGTTCCCCTCCTACGATGCCCGGGCTCGGATGCGGATGGACGCGGGCAGGGCGGCGGTCCACGCGCGTGAGGCGGTCCGTCTCGTGTGCTCGGCCCAAGGGGCTTCGGGCTTCGGGCTTCGGGCTTCGGGCTTCGGGCTTCGGCGAGTCGAACCCGCTCCAGCGCATCTGGCGTGACATCGAGACCGGCAGCCGGCACGCCGTCCTCAACCCCGACGTGGCCACCGAGCTCTACGGCAAGTCACTGTTCGGTATCCGGGGCACGGTGTCCGCGATGGTGTAGCCGGACTGCCGGCCGGCGCCGAGTGGGACGGTCTACTCGGCGTCGGGCTGGCGGTCGGCCCAGACATAGCTTTCGGGGAGCAAGTCGGCGACGGGGACGGTTCGGACGCGGTCGGGTTCGCCGACGATGGCCTTGAGGGCGGGGAAGCAGTCGAGAAGGACCTGACGGCATCGGCCGCACGGGGGGGGACGACACCCCTGTCGCGGTCACCCACGGCGAAGATCGTGTCCAGCTCATAGGCGCCCTGGGCGGCTGCCCTGGGCGCGGGCCGCGGCCGTCATGGTGTGGTTGTCGCCCCGGCAGCGAGTGCGCGCGACGTGTGCCGCGGCCTGGATGAGTTCGTGGTCGACGGGCTGGGCCCGCGTGGTCATCTTCTCCGCCTTCGTCCGGTGTCAGGCGACGTTGACCTGAGTGACGAGGGAGCGCAAGCGGATATCGACAGTGCCGGGCTTGCCGTCCTCGGGTACGGGTACGGCCCCGCCGTTGGCGATGGCGTACAGGTGCGCGACGGGGCCTCCACGGGTGATCCGGACAGGCGCTGCCCCCTCGTCGTCTGCGATGTCCGTCCGCGATGTCGCGGACGGGCACCCCTTCTGCCGCCCGGGCAGCGGTGCGGAAACGCTGCTCACGCCCCGGTGAGAGGCCGCCGGGCGGAGCGCGCGGCAGGCCCGCCCTGCCGTCGGCCGATGAACGCGCCGGCCGCGCCGCCAATGCCACAGCGAACCCATGACAAGGACTGACACGGGAAAAATCCAGTTCATTAGTATGCAAATCGATCGCTGGATCGGTGTAATCGGCAGCGATGCCGGGTCGCCGGAGGATCTAGCGTCCGAGATGTACGTGGGTCGCACACGGACCAGAAAGGCATCCACGCTCCCATGGCCATCCCGCATACCGGCGTCCTGCCGGACACAGAGCACGACACCCCGATCCTCTCCTCCCCCGCCCTCCGCAAGAGTGACGACGACCTCCTCCTGCCGACCGACGAGCTGCCCCATTCGGCATCATCACCCGACGTCATCAGCCGCCGGGTACGCGATGAGCTGATGCTGGACGGCAACGCACGACTCAACCTCGCCACCTTCGTGACGACCTGGATGGAGCCGCAGGCACGCCAGCTCATGGCCGAGACCGCCGAGAAGAATCTCGCGGACCGCGCGGAGTACCCACAGATCACCGCGATGGAGGACCGCTGCGTGCGGATGCTGGCCCGGCTGTGGCACGCGCCGTACCCGGACCAGGCGCGCGGCTGCTCCACCACCGGGTCGAGCGAGGCGGCCATGCTCGCCGGCCTCGCGCTCAAGCGCCGCTGGCAGGCCCGGCGCCGGGCACAGGGCAAGGACACCGGACGCCCGAACCTCGTCATGGGCGCGAACGTCCAGGTGTGCTGGAAGAAGTTCGCCAACTACTTCGAGGTGGAGCCCCGGTACGTGCCCATGGAGCCGGGCCGCTACCACCTCACCGCGGACACGCTCACCGCCTACTGCGACGACAACACCATCGGTGTCGTAGCCGTCCTCGGCTCCACTCTCGACGGTTCCTACGATCCGGTGGCGGACATCTGCATGGCCCTGGACGGATACCAGGCCGCCACCGGAACCGACATCCCCGTGCACGTCGACGGCGCTTCCGGTGCTCTGGTGGCCCCGTTCCTCGACCCCGGCCTCCTGTGGGACTTCCAGCTCGAACGCATCGCGTCCATCAACGCCTCGGGGCACAAGTACGGCCACGTCTTCCCCGGCCTCGGCTGGGCCCTGTGGCGCAACGCGGAGGCCCTCCCCGACGATCTGGTCTTCGAGGTCGACTACCTGGGTGGCCGCTCGCCCACCTTCACCCTCAACTTCTCCCGCCCCGGCGCCCACGTCGTCGCCCAGTACTACAACTTCCTGCGGTACGGCTTCGAGGGGTTCAGGGACCTGGCGGAACGGAGCCGTGCGACCGCCCGCGCGCTGTCCGCCCAGGTACAGAGCATGGGGCCGTACGAGCTGATCACGGACGGCTCCGAGCTTCCCGCGTTCGCGTTCCGGCTGGCTCCGGGGACGTCGGACTTCACCGTCTTCGACGTGTCCCAGGCCATGCGGGCGCGAGGCTGGCAGCTGCCCGCCTACACCTTCCCCGCCCCGTGCCAGGACGTCTCCGTCCTGCGCCTGGTCGTGCGCACCGGCTTCACCACCGAGCTCGCCCGGCTGTTCCTCTCCGACCTGGCCCAGGTCACCAGGCAACTCCGTGCGCAGAGTCCGCGCACGCTCCCACGGGTTCTCCACCCCTCCCCCGCGACCTAGTCCGGGTGCCGACGGCCCCCTGACCGTCCGCGCGGAGGACGAGGATCGTCCCGTGGGGCCCGCTCACGGCCCCAGGGGGCAGCCCGCCCGCTTCCCTCCGCCCCGCTCCGACCCTCTTTCATCCGCACGGCGACGGTGCTGACGGACGTCAGCCGACCCTGCTCCTGGGCGGCGTCGGCATGCCCGATGTGACGATTCGGCCGTTCGGGACGGCGGACCATCCGGGCGTGGAGGGCGGCGACGATCAGGGGACGGACCGCGCCGCCGCTGCCGCCCTCGCCCGAGGAGGCTCCTGGCCCGCGGCCCGCGTCGGACCGGCTGTGCTCACGGGGCATCCTGCCTGTACGTGCCGCACGACGGCCCCGCTGGACAACTACTGCCCTGGGGGCCAGTGTTCGGCGCGGCCGGAACCTGCCGGCGGCGGCCGGAGCGGCGGCCACCGCGGCCGTGCGAGCCGTCATCGGGCCCGGTCACGGAATCACCGTGACCGGGGCCCCAGGATCAGCTACCGCGGAGGGGCCCGATCGCCGCTGGTTCCGGTACCGGAACCCGATCCGGCCGCGCGTCAGGTCGTACGGCCTAATGCCTCTCGCTCTCGGCCGACGGCGCACGGGCCTCCCGTATCCCCCGCGCTCGGCACCAGCCCCGACGCGGGCCCGGGCACGGCCGACGCCATCTCTCCGGGGGACGGCCGCTGAGCTGGTCCTGGCCCGGTACGGCCGTATCCCGATGGACTCCCTGAGCCCGACCTGGGCCCGACTGCGACCGGCGTGTCTTCGATCAGCTCCTGGCCTGGGATCCGCAGGCGCAAGGCGTGACGACGCGCCACCTCGAACGCGCGCTGACCGGTGCGAACAGGTGTTGGCAGCCCGTTCCGTACCCTGGTGGCATGCGTATGCGCCCCACCCTGAGCTGGACCCCTGCCGAGGACCTGCCGCCGGGCACCACGGATGTCGGGCCGGTCGTCGATGCGCTGAGCACCGGAGGTGTGCTGGTGCTCAGCGGGGCGGGCATCTCCACGGAGTCGGGCATCCCCGACTACCGGGGCGAGGGCGGGAGCCTGAGCCGGCACACCCCGATGACCTACCAGGACTTCACCGCGAGCGCCCAGGCCCGGCGCAGGTACTGGGCGCGCAGCCACCTCGGCTGGCGCACGTTCGGCCGCGCCCGCCCCAACGCCGGGCACCGGGCCGTGGCCGCGTTCGGGCGTCACGGACTGCTCGCCGGCGTGATCACCCAGAACGTCGACGGCCTGCACCAGTCCGCCGGGAGCGAGGGCGTCGTGGAACTCCACGGAAGCCTGGACCGGGTCCTGTGCCTGTCCTGCGGTGCCGTCACCCCGCGCCGCGAACTCGCCCAGCGGCTGGAGGCGGCCAATCCGGGCTTCGAGCCGGTGGCCGCCGGCATCAACCCGGACGGTGACGCCGACCTCACCGACGAACAGGTCGCGGACTTCCACGTCCTGCCCTGCACGAACTGCGGCGGCATCCTCAAACCGGACGTGGTCTTCTTCGGCGAGGCCGTTCCGCCGCAGCGGGTCGAGGACTGCCGCGGGCTGGTCCGCGAGGCGGCCTCACTGCTGGTCCTCGGCTCCTCGCTGACGGTGATGTCCGGCCTCCGGTTCGTCCGCCAGGCGGCACAGGCCGGAAAGCCGGTGCTGATCGTGAACCGCGACCCGACCCGGGGCGACTCGCACGCCCTCACCCGGGTCGCGCTACCCCTGGGAGCGGCCCTCGCCACCGTGGCCGGCCGGCTGGACGTCCCTGTCGAAACGACTTCCCAACCGAGTCCTCGACCGCCTTCTCAACCCACTTCGCAACCGAACCATTGACTGTTTGCCATAGCGCCCGTCATCCGGCCGACATCGACATCGACTACCGCCTGTACCGCAACGGGGCTGTCCTCACCGGCAGCGCCCTAGTCGCCACCGGCTTCCTCAACGAGGAGCTGTTCGCGGCGCTCTACGACACCACCCCCGAACAGGTTCTGGTCGTCAACCACCCCCGCGCCCTCGCGGTCAAGGTCTCACTGCCCCGGCCGACGGTCCAGGGCGACCTGCACGACACCGACTGCTACGCCGGCCAGCAGTACGCCCCGCTCATGGACATGGACATCCCCTCGGCATGACGTGCCTCAACACCGCGCGTGGCGAAGCGCGTAGTGGGAAGTTGGCGGGTCTGCACCGCTCGGGCGGCACGACCGCCGACTGCGGCAGAGGGTATCGATCACGGCCTCGGACCACGACACGCTGTGGCGACGGTGCACGCACCTGGGCCGCGTCCTGCCACCAGCGCAAGTCGCGCCCTCCCCGGCGGTTTTCCTCTCGAGTTGTCGCCGCGGCGAGATGCGCAGCACTATTGAAGGTAGAGGGAGGGCGGATCGCGCCCGTGTCGTCACTCGACGCCTGCGGCCTCAGCACCTGTGGTTCCTGAACGGCTGAAGCAGGAACATGACTGGACGGGCGGGTACGCCGAAGCATCCGGCGTAGTACGGCCGACAGCGGCCGGGTCGGGAGCCTGTGTCATGAAGAGGTTCTGGGTCGCGGCCGCGGCCGCGTCGTTGCTCCTGGTGCCCACGCATGTGCTGGGTTTCGCCGGGACCGCGTACGCAGCCACGGGCGTGCGCGTGGCCAACGAGACGCTGCTGATCACCGCAGGTGCGGCGATCGACAAAATCAACGTGACCGCATCAGGATCCGACTTCGTCGTCACGGACGCGGGAGACACCCTCAGCGCCGGTACCGGCTGTGCGGGGGCTGCCGAGGTGCGCTGCCCGGCGGCCGGGATCCTGCGTGTCGCCGTCCACGCGGGAGACGGGGACGACGATGTCGCAATCGACAGGAACGTCCGCTTGTTCACCGCAGTGTACGGAGGGAACGGCGCTGACACGATCCTTGCCGGGTCCAGCGAAGCCTTCCTCTCCGGCGACGCCGGCAACGACACGGTCATCGGCGGTTTCGACCGCAACCAGCTCTTCGGCGGGGACGGCGACGACTTCCTCTCCGGCGGACCCCAACCCGACCGCCTTGAGGGTGGGTCCGGCAACGACGACCTCTCCGGGTTGCCGGGCGGCGACATCCTTATGGGCGGCATCGGCGACGACCGCATCGACGGCGGGACCGACACCGACATCCTCTGGGGCGGGGACGGCGCGGACCAGCTGTACGGCCGGGACGGCTTCGACTACCTCTACGGCGAGGACGGCAACGACCGCCTGGAGGGCGGGAAGGACAACGACAACCTCTCGGGCGGCGCCGGTCTCGACTACGTCTACGCCGAAGCCGGCGACGACTATGTCACCGGCGGGGACGGCGACGACGCTCTGATGGCTGGCGTCGGCAACGATCGCGTCGAGGGCGGGGGCGGCGATGACCACCTCTACGGCGGTGGTGGCAACGACGACCTCATGGCCGGGGACGGCAACGACGATCTCTGGGGCGGACCCGGCCTCGACGGCCTCTACGGTGAGGCCGGTCTGGACCACCTCCGCGGCGGTGACAACACCGACACCTGCGTCGGCGAGATCAAAGAAGGCTGCGAGCGCTGATCGCCACTCCGAAGCGACTCCGCCCCCCCTGCGGACCGGCCATGACGCACGTCGTAGCCGCTGGCTCGTCAACCAGATGCCGCTCCAGCTCAGCGCATTGCCCGGAAGTGACCGTCTTGAGTGTCCGGCACCGTGCGGCGGCTCTGGGCTTCGGAGGGCGACATGTGCGTACGACGCTCGTGTGCCGCGGCGTCCCGCCACTCCACGGGGGACATCTGGTAGGCGGCCCGGAACGCCCGGCTGAAGTGGGCGGCGCTGGTGAAGCCCCACCGTCGGCCCACCGCGGCGATGGTCCGGCTCGTCGCGTCCCAGCGGGCCAGCTCGCGTCGGCACTGCTCCAGCCGGCGGCCCTGGATCCACCGGCAGACAGTGGTGCCCTCGTTCTGGAAGAGCTTGTGCAGGTAGCGCAGGGATATCTGGTGAGCCCGGGCTATGGCCTCCGGGGTCAGGCCCGGATCCGTCAAGTGCCGGTCGATGTAAGCCTCGACGCGCATCAGCAGCACGCGGGCGGCGCTCGGTGTACCCGTGGTGTCACCGCCGCGCCGCTCGTCGGCCAGCACCGTGACCAGGTCCAGGACGTTACGGGCGACCAGTTCGCCGACGTGCTGCGGATACGCGCCGGCGGTGTCCACGAACCGGGACAGGAAGGGCGACAGCAGTCCCCCGAGGGGCGAACCCGAGTCGAAGGGGGAGGCCGTGATCCGGCACAGGTCCGACTCTTTCAGGCTCAGGACGTTCCGTGGCAGGACGAGGGATTTCGTCTGGAAGGTTCCGGGGAAGGTCAGCCGCAGGGGACGCGCACGGTCGTAGACGAAGAGCTGCCCCGGACCCACGTGTGCCTCGCGCGAGTCCTGCTCGACCCGGGCCGCCCCGCTGCTCAGCAGCATCACCACCACGTGGTCGTCGTCGGTGGACCCCGCGATGAGCCGCCGTGTGCGGACGGTCTGCATGGCGTCGCCGTCCACCGTGACGCCTCGTGTCCGACCCATCGGTGACGCATGGATCGTGCCGGAGAACACCTCCTCGGAGAGTTCGATGTCCACGGCTCCGAAGGTACGGGCCACGGCCTCACGCCAGTAGACGCGTCTTCGCCCCCTGGGTACCGAGTCCGTGGTGTAGAAGATGCCCGCGGGCCGCTCCCCCGTCCCCTTCGTCAACGCGTCCGACGACATGATCTCCGCCCTTCAGCCAGTGTGCTCTGTGGATACCGTGCCAGCGGTACCCGTGATGACACATCGCGTGAATCCGCTAGATCGGGGATGCGGAGCGGAGATACGGGGAGGTGGGGGCGGCCTGGCGCATCCGCACTCGCGAGCCGCGCACTCACCTCACCGGGGCCGCCGAGGAGTCGGCGGTCTCGGGCGGGACATCACCGGGGGCGTGCGGTGGGTGCTCGGGCAGCCCACGATCCGCCCGGTGATCTCGGCCCTCGCCCTGCTGTCCTTCGGCCTGGCGGTGAGGGCCACCGCCTGGACCGGCAGTGCGCGATCATGAGGCCTACATCTGGCCGCCCTCCCACCCGTTGGCTCTCTGCTCCAAGAATCGAGAAGATCTCGCTCGTGTCTCCTTCCCAGATCCTTTGGCTCTTCGCGTCGGTCTTCACGCCCGTCGGAGCTGCCGGCGGCGGCGTCGCGTTGCTCAAGGTCCGGCGGGTCCGGCGCCTGCTTCGAGAAGGCGCGACGGCGCGGGGTGTGGTCACCCGCCATGAGCAGACCCGTATCGCACCGGCCGCGGACACCACGAGCGTCCGCCGCAGCTCCGGGACGACCGTGTACTACCCCGTCGTCGCCTGGAGCACGGGCGACGGCCGAGCCATGGAGACCAGGGCGGACATAGCCCGCCCCAAGAACAGGACCCTTCCCGTCGGTGCCCGCGTCGAGGTCCGCTACGACCCGGCGAATCCGTCGCGCTGGACGCTCCCGGCCGAGGGCAACGGCTTGTGGTGGCTCTTCCTCGCACTCGGCGCGCTCTTCGCCGTGATGGGGCTGGGGTTCCTCATCGGAGCCCTGTCGAGGGGGCGCTGACCGGACGAGACGACGCAGCCTTTCCTACGAGCAGGAATGCCTTCGGGCAGGAACGTGGTCCGTAATCTGATGATTCGTGGCATACGCCGGGCAGGGTGGGTCCCCTCACCGATGCCGGGACAGGCGTCGCCCCGCTTTCGCGAGGCGGGCGTGCAACCTTGTGGGCAGGTTGTGAGTCTCCTGATCGATCACATCGTGATCAGATCCACGAGGAGACCATCATCAGCGCCATACACAAGACCCTGACCACCGTCGCCGTCACCGGTGTCGTCCTCACGGGTGCCGCCGCCTGCGGGACGGTGGAGCAGCTCTCCGCCGGCAAGAAGCTCGACCGAGCCTTCGAGAAGCTCGGCGAGAAGAAGACACTCTCCTTCGAGCTCGACCTGGACACCGACGCCGCGTCCTTGAAGGCGCTGGACGCCGAGTCCGATCCCCAGCCCGGCGAGGAGATGCCGGACGAGGCCGCGGAGATGCTCAGCGGGGCGAAGATCAAGGTCACCGTGCAGTCGAAGAAGCCGATCAACGAGTCCGGCGAGAAGGACCTCGTCGGTACGGCCCTGAAGATCAGCGGTCCGGACGGCGACCTCACCGAGTACCGGGTGATCGGCGACTACACCTACCTCCGTGCCGACCACGACGCCATCGGCAAGCTGATGGGCAGCCCCGCGCCTGCCGCCGAGGACCTGCCTCCGGAGGCCGGGGCGCTCAAGGACGTCCTGGAGGGCAAGTGGGTGAAGTTCAACACCAAGGAGATGGGGAGGAACGCCACCGGGGGCCCGGGCGCCGAGAAGAGTCCCGCACCGGCACCGTCCCTCGACGCCAAGACGCAGAAGAAGCTCGTGAAGGCCGTTGGCGAGGTGATCGCCCGTGAGGTGCGCTTCAAGACGGCCGGCGGCGGGGACGGCACCGAGCACATCACCGCCACGGCTCCGTTCCGCACGCTGGTCACCGACCTGCTGGGCGAGATCCGCCCGCTGGCCAAGGACCTGCCGCCGGGCGTGGAGCTGCCGACCGACAAGGACCTGAAGGACGCTCCCGACACCAAGGTGACGGCGGACTTCACGCTCAAGAACGGTGAGCTGTCCGCGGTCGGAGTGGACCTCGCCAAGCTCGCCGACAACTCCAAGGTCAGGAAGCTGGGCCTGACGCTGCGGATGAGCGACGGCACCAAGCCCACCGCGCCGGCCGGCGCCACGGAGCTGGACCTCAAGGAACTCGCGCAGGGCTTCTTCGGTGCCGGGATGAACGACGCCGAGTTCGGCGACAGCGACCTCAGTGGCCTCGACGCTCAGGACTCCCCTCCGGACGACCTCTGATCGCGCGAGAGTGATCCGCTGGGCAGCCCTGGCCCACGTTCCCCAAGGGCGAAGGGCCGCCGGCCGCGGCTCCCGCGCACACCGTGCGTCCGGGGCCCGCGGCCGGTTCCTTCGTGGACGCGAAGCCGACCGCCGGGTCAGGACGCGAGGAGCAGCACGCCGGCCCGTCGGTTTCGGACCTTAGCCGGGTTGGCAGGTGTGCGTGCCGCGCTGATCGGCGCGCGGCCTCGCCCCCCCAGGGGGGAGGGGCCGTGGTTCCAGGCCGGATCAGCGGTGCGCCAGCCGCCGCGAGGCCGGTGACACCGGTGGGCGTGACAGCGCGACAGCCGCCCTCGGCGATCTCTGCGCGTTCGAGTCAGCCCGCGTACTGGTAGGCCGGGTAGGTCAGGTAGCCCGCGTCACCGCCTTGGTAGTACGTGGCCTCGTCGACGGGGGCGATCGGCAGTCCGGCCCGCAGCCGCTCGACCAGGTCGGGGTTGGCGAGGAAGGCGCGGCCGAAGCTGATGAGATCGGCGCCAAGGCCGAGCCAGTGCTCGGCGTCGTCCCGGCCGGTCTGCTTCGGTCCCAGCGGAAGCACGGGGTTCATGACGAGGGTGCCCGGCCACGTCCGCCGCAGGGCGACGAGTACCTCTTCGTCAGCGGTGGCTTCCAGGTGCACGTACGCGAGTCCGAGGGGGGCCAGTTCGGTGAGCAGCGCGGTGTAGAGCTCCCGGACGTCGGTCTCCTCGACGCCCCAGAACGTCCCGCCGGGCGAGAGCCGGATGCCGGTCCTGTCCCCGCCGACGGCTTCGACGGTCGCGGCGACGGCCTCGACGGCGAACCTGATCCGGTTGGCGATCGGCCCGCCGTAGCGGTCCGTACGCAGGTTGGCGTTGGACGAGAGGAACTGGGAGATCAGGTAGCCGTTGGCGCCGTGCAGTTCCACGCCGTCGAAGCCCGCGTCGACGGCGCGGCGGGCGGCCCGGGCGTAGGACTGTGCGTGCTCTGGCACCTCGGCGGTGTCCAGCGCGCGCGGCATCGGAGCGGGCTGCGGCCCGGTCGGGGTGAACACGTCACCGACGGCGGGGACGGCTGAGGGTCCGGCCGGCTGCAGTCCGGTGGTGTCGGAATGCGAGACCCGGCCGCCGTGCATGAGCTGGGCGAAGATCCGTCCGCCGTTGGCGTGGACGGCCGCGGTCACGGGGCGCCACGCCGCGACCTGCTCGTCGGTGTGCAGCCCCGGTGTACCCGGGTTGGCCTGTCCGATCACGCTCGGCTGCACTCCCTCGCTCACGATCAGCCCGGCTGTGGCCCGCTGGGCGTAGTAGGCCGCCATCGACGGCGTCGCCAGGCCCCCGGCCGCGGCCCGGACCCGGCCCATCGGGGCCATGACCATCCGGTTGGGCAGCGTGAGGCCGCCGAGCCGGTAGCTGGTGAAGAGCGTCGTCATGCCAGGACTCCTTGCGTTCCGTCGTACCCGCGCCTCGGGCACGACGGTTACGCTAAAACCTCACGCTGACGTCAGAGGCAAGTGTCTGTGACGCAGGACTCGGCCGGGAGGGCTTTGTGCGGATCGGGGAGCTCGCGTCACGGGCCGGAGTCAGTGTCCGGTCCGTGCGCTACTACGAGGAGCAGGGGCTGCTCACCAGCACCCGCAGCCCCAGCGGGCAGCGGCACTACACGGACGACGAGGTCGAACGGGTCGCGTTCATCCAGCGGTTGTACGCCGCGGGCCTGTCCAGTCGCACCATCGTCGAGCTGCTGCCCTGCGTGGACGCGCCCAGCGAGGAGCACTCCGACTCCGCGCTGGAGCGGATGGGGCTGGAGCGCGAGCGGCTCTCCTCGCACATTGCCGACCTCGTGCGGACCAGGGACACACTCGACAGGGTGATGGCCTCGGCGCGGGCGTACAGGGAACGGCTGGGGACGGGCGCGGCCGGCTGACGGACAGGTCCCGGGCACCGCCTGCCGACCGTCCTGTCGGCAGGCGGAATGGCGCCTCAGCGGGGGTGGTGCTCTCGCTCCTCACCAAAGGCTGTCCCGTGACCGCGGGCCGTCCCCTCCATGGGGGGGGGCCGCCCCGGGCTCCCGTGGTCAGCCGAAGCGGCTTCTCTCACGACCGAACGGCGTGGTCGACGCCGTCCGCCATGGCCTGGGGGCCTGGCCGCGGCCCGCCGGAGCAGATTCCGCGTGCACGGCCCTCCAGGTGTGTGAGGCGCTCGATCGAACCGGACGGCCGATGGGTTTTCCCGGGCCCAGCCGGACGGACGGATCAGCGCAGGCCGGCGAAGAGATCGTTCTCGGGTACGGCCGCACCGGTGGCGTCCTGGACTCGTACGAAGGTCTCCATGCCCATCAACTCGGCGAACTTCTCCTTGCCCATCTTGAGGAAGAAGATGTTCTCGCCCTGACTGGCATGCGCGGCCAGCGCGTCGAACTTCTGGCCGCTGAACGCGGTGGTGTCCACCCACGTGGTGATCTCATCGTCGGGGAGGCCGATCTCGGCCATCGCGGCGGCCTCGGCAGGATCCGGCTCCGGCATGTCCTCCTGGAACTCGCGCATGATCTCGCCGAACCGCTGCATCATCGAGCGGGGCATCGTCGTCCAGTACACCTTCGGTGTCAGGTCCGTCATCTCCAGCGCGGCCATCGTGATGCGGTGGGCCTGGATGTGGTCGGGGTGGCCGTAAAAGCCGTTCGCGTCGTAAGTGACGACCACGTCGGGTCGGTAGTGCCGCATGAGTTCCGCGAGCCGGGCGGCGCCTTCCGCCACGGGGGTCTGCCAGAAGGATCCGGGGGCGTCGTTGCTCGGCCAGCCCATCATCCCGGAGTCGGCATAGTCCAGCATCTCCAGATCGCTGATCTTCAGGACCTCACAACTCGCCTCGAGTTCCTGACGTCGCATCAAGGCGACGGCCGCCGGATCGTGCCCGGGATCGCCCGGCTTGACCCCCCCCGGACCGTCACCGCAACCGCCGTCGGTACACGTCACGAGCACCGTGCGGATGCCTTCCGCCGCGTACTGCGCGAGGACCCCTCCGGTGCTGGTGGCCTCGTCATCGGGGTGGGCATGCACTGCCATGAGCGTCAACGGCCGGTCAGTCATGAAACAGTCCTCCTGCGATAGGCGTCTTTGTTCGATTGCGCGGCGAACGTACCGCGACCCCAGGGCCCGGATCCTGCCGGGGCGGACGACCTTGTGGCCTCCGTGTTCCCCGCCCATGCGGCGCCGGTCCCCCGGTCGATGCAACAGTGACGGCCGTACCGCCTGTTCCCGCCGCGGCCGCTCGGCCTTCCGGACGTCGGCGTTGCCATTCGAGCGAGGTACGGGCACGGGCGCGGGCGCGACCTGGCGCAGGACACGGACGAAGCGTTTGCCCTCGCGCCCACCGCGAGGACCACGAGCGGGCCGGCGACCGGGCGACGTGCGCGGCGGCAGCCCTCGGGCCGGCGGCCGTGTCCGGTCGCCGGGCCGCCCGCGACTTCACGGCGGGAGCGAAAGTGAGGACCTTGGTCCCGCATATCGCGGCGCCATGCGGGATATCCGGAAGTACGTCGGAGCCGCCGCCCCGGGGGCACCGACATCAGCACAGCGCAACGGAAGGACCACCCTCGTGGGCATCATCGCCTGGATCCTGATCGGCCTCATCGCGGGCGCCATCGCGAAGGCACTGACCCCCGGTAAGGACCCGGGCGGCTGCCTGGTGACGATGCTGATCGGCATCGTAGGCGGGCTGCTCGGCGGCTGGCTGGGCAAGGTGATCTTCGGGGTCCACTCGATCAACGGCTTCTTCAGCCTCTCCACCTGGATCGCCGCGATCGTGGGTTCCGTGATCGTGCTGCTGCTCTACCGTGTGCTGGCGGGACGCTCACGCTGACTCCGGGTACGAAGAAGGCGGCTCCTCGGGAGCCGCCTTCTTCGTGGGACGGCGCGGTACGGGGCCGGCAGGGGCGGGCACGCTCTGCTGCGGCACGGTCGGGGCCGACGGCGTCACCGCGCGGCCGATGACCCCGGCCGAATATCCCGACTGGCTCGCCTCCGAGAGGGCCGCCTGCGTCGGCGACGTCGTCCGGGCGGGAGTCCTGAGCCCCGAGGACGCCGTACGCAAGGCCGACCGCGACTTCACCGAGCTGGTTCCCGAGGGCCTGGCGACGCCCGACAACACGTTCCTGGTGTTCGAGGCGGCGGGCGAGCAGATCGGCACCGGCCGGCTGCGGCACGACCACCTCCCGGGCGTCACCTGCGGCTACTCGCTGCACCTCCACGAGCAGCACCGCGGCAACGGGTACGGCCGGGCGGCGATGGCGGCCGGCGAACAGGCAACGCTCGCGGCCGGCGACTCGGCGCTGATGTCCACCGTGTGGGGCGGCAACGAGGTGGCGATGAACCTGTACACGAGCGCCGGCTTCCGAGTCCTGGAGGAGCGCCGCTCCATCGACCTCCCCCGCATTCCCGGCATCCCCCGCGGGTGAGGTCCAGCACCGGCAATGCACCGGGCGGCGCACGCGTACGTGCCTGACCGGTGCCGCCCCGACACGGATGAGGGGCCCCGGCCACCAGCGGGGCCTCGGCTCCGCCGTAGCGGCGCCCCGGGCCAATCGAGTGGTCCGGGGCGACACGGCGTGCCCGTGCGGCGCAGGTCCGGGCCACGGGTCGCCGCGTGCGTTTAATCGAAGCGTCAAGCTGCGGAGCCATGCGTGCGGAGCGCCGGCGGGCGGGATCTCCGACCCCTCCCCCACAGTCCAGGAGACATGATGAGCACTACATCTGCCTTGCCGGCACCGTCCGGACCCTACCTGGACCAGGGTCTGCTGCCCGCCGACTTCTATGCCCACGAGAACCTGCTGTCGGACGGCGAACGGGCCAAGATCGAGGCGATCCGCGCGTTTCTCCGCACGCAGGCCGCCCCGATCGTCAACGACTACTGGGCGCGGGCCGAGTTCCCCTTCCAGCTGGTCGAGGGTTTCGGCAGCCTCGGTCTGGTGGACTGGGCCGACCCCGACTCCCCGGAAGCCAGACCGAGCAACCTTCTCTCGGGATTCATCGCACTGGAGCTCGCGCATTTCGACGCGTCCCTGGCGACGTTCGCGGGCGTGCACACAGGTCTGGCCATGGGCACCGTCCTCAACTGCGGCTCCGACGAGCAGCAGCGGCGCTGGCTGCCGGCGATGAGCCGTTTCGAGAAGATCGGCGCCTTCGCGTTGACCGAGCCGCACGGCGGCTCCGACGTGGCCGGCGGTCTCCTGACGACCGCGCGCCGCGACGGCGACCACTGGATCCTGGACGGTTCGAAGCGGTGGATCGGTAACGCGACGTTCGCCGATCTGATCGTCGTCTGGGCCCGCGACACCGAGACGGGTCACGTACTGGGCTTCGTCGTGGAGAAGGACACCCCCGGGTTCACCGCGACGAAGATCGAGAACAAGATGGCCCTGCGGATCGTGCAGAACGCGGACATCGTCCTCGACGGCTGCCGCGTTCCGGAGGCGAACCGGCTGGAGAACGCCAACTCCTTCAAGGACACCGCGAAGATCCTGCGCGCGACGCGCAGCGGGGTGGCGTGGCAGGCGGTGGGGGTGATGTTCGGTGCGTACGAGATCGCCCTGCAGTACGCGAAGGAGCGCGAGCAGTTCGGCCGGCCCATCGGGGGCTTCCAGCTCGTGCAGGACCTGCTGGTCAGGATGCTCGGCAACGCCACGGCCTCCTGCGGGATGGTGACGCGGCTGGCCCAGCTCCAGGACGCCGGGGTGTACCGCGACGAACAGTCCGCGCTGGCCAAGGCCTATTGCACCGCCCGGATGCGGGAGAGCGTGGGTTGGGCGCGGGAACTGCTGGCCGGCAACGGCATCATCCTCGACTACAACATCGGCCGCTTCGTCGCCGACGCCGAGGCCATCTACTCGTACGAGGGCACGCGGGAGATCCAGACCCTGATCGTCGGACGCGCCGTCACCGGCGGCCTGAGCGCGTTCGTGAGGTGACGGGCGATGGCGACCGAATCCGTCTTCGCCGGTCTGAAGGTCCTTGACGCGTCGAGTTTCATCGCGGGACCCGCGGCGGCCACCATGCTCTCCGACTTCGGCGCTGACGTCATCAAGGTCGAGCCGCCGGGGAAGGGCGATCCCCAGCGGGGTCTGAGTTCCGTTCCGCCCAGCCCCCGGGCCCAGGCCAATTACGCCTGGCACCTCACCAACCGCAACAAACGCGGAATGGTGATCAACCTGAAGTCACCGGCGGCCACCGAGATCCTCAAGCGGCTCGTCGAGTGGGCCGACGTCGTGATCACCAACTTTCCGCACGGCACACGCGAGAAGCTGCACCTCGGCTACGACGAGGTCTCGGCCTGGAATCCGCAGGTCGTCTACGCCGACATCACGGGTTTCGGGGACGCCGGCCCCGACGCCGGCCAGCCGGGCTTCGATCTGACCGCCTACTGGTCACGCAGCGGGCTGCTGGCCTCCACCCGGGACGCGGGCGCTCCACCGACCATGCCGGTCTGGGGCAGCGGCGACTACATGTCGGCGATCGCCGTCTACGCGGCGATCGTGACCGCCCTGTACCGCCGTGAACGCACGGGGCAAGGGGCCAGTGTCGGGACGTCGCTGCTCGCGGCGGGCGTCTGGTCGACGGGAACGCTCGTGGCCGGCGCCCTCGCGGACGGCACGCCGTTCCAGCTGCACGACCACAAGGCACCGGCGAATCCGCTGACCAACCCCTATCAGTGCGCGGACGACGTGTGGTTCATGCTGGTGACCTCGGCCTCGCGCTGGCCGGGCTTGACCCGGGCCATCGGGCACCCCGAGCTGCTTGAGGATCCTCGCTACGCCGACATCGAGGGCTTCGTCGAGAACTCGGCCGCGCTGGCCGAACTGCTCGACACCGAGTTCCGCTCGCAGCCGTTCGCGTACTGGAAGGAGGCCCTGGACCGGGAACGCGTCACCTACAGCCTCATCCAGACACCGGAGCAGACCGCGCGGGATCCGCAGCTGCGCGTCAACGACATCGTCGTACCCCTGGAGGGCGTCACCGGGCTGGAGTACACCATCAGCAGCCCGGTCACCCTCAGAGGGGTGCCGAAGGTGCCGGCGAAACGGGCACCGGACCTGGGCGAGCACAACCACGAGGTCCTCGCCCAGTTGGGCTTCGATCCCGCCGCGATCGCCGAGCTGCGCGCCCAGGGAGCGATCCCCGGGCCACCGGAGGCGGCGGACTCGCCGTGAGAGTGACTGGACGGACGGTTCGCGGCGGAGGTGACGCCGGCGGCAGGCGCTGACAAGTGTCCGGACGCTCCCACCAGCGTCCCGTTCAGCGGGATCTGACGTGACGTCAGCCGCTTCAGGTGTGACACGCCCGTGACCGGAACTGTGGCTTCCGTCACGGCCCAGCGCTCGCGCCCCTGATGAGGTGACCGGATGCGCAGAGCCACCTCTCTCCTCCCGGCCGCCGCCGCACTCCTCCTGCTCACCGCGTGCGGATCCGAGGTCTCGGGCGCCCCCGGCACGGGCGCGTCCGCCCCCGCGTCCGGGTCCCCCGCCACCACCCCGCCCGTGTACGGCGTCCGGATCACCTCGGTGACCATCCCCACCGGCACACCCACCCCGAGCGCCGGCTCGGACGGGGTCTCCGTCCACGCCGACCCCCTCCCCACCGGTGATGCGGGGATCTCGGCCGCCTACGAGGTCACCAACGACGGTGCCGCCGCGATGACGTACACGATCCTGTTCGACTTCACCGACGACGGCGGTGAGGTCATGGGCAACAGACATGAGACCGTGCGCTCGGTCGGAGCGGGCGCGACCGTGCGCGGCACGGTCCGGCTGGGGGCACTTGCCCCCGGAGCGTCCCCCGTGACCCGCGTCAAGATCTCCCGGGTGACCAAGGTGCCCGCCGCCGAAGCGCCGCCGGAGTCCGGGAAGTGCCCGTCCTCCGGCATTCGTCTGACCGCCGATGACGGAGACGCCGCGATGGGGCTGCGCGTGGTGGGGCTGCGCCTGGAGAACTGCGGTTCGCGCGCCTACACCCTCGACGGCTACCCTCTCCTGGAGCTGCTGGACGAGGACCTGTCACCCGTCCACGGCATCCGGATCACCCACGGAAGCGGCGGCATCAGCACCGGTACCGGATTCGACGATCCGGCCCGCCCGCTGGTCCTGAAGCCGGGCGAGAGCGCCCTCTCGGGCCTCATGTGGCGCAACACCACCCAGTCCGGCACCCCCGTCGACGTCCCGTACGTCAGGGTCCGGGCCGAGCGGGGCGCCGATCCGGTGACGGTGACGCCCCACCTCGACCTCGGCACCACCGGCAAGCTGGCCGTCCGCGCGTGGACCCGCGCACCGGAGTAGGACGGCGGCCCGGCACCGGCGCGGGGGCGGAAGCGCCGGCCCGCGCAGCGGCCGATCCGGGCCGGCACGGCTGGTACGCACCAGACGGCGCACCCGACCGCGCACCGGACGGCGCGCAAGGCGTCCGGTGCGCCGCTGCGCCACAGGCGTCGGGGCCTTGTGGCGGGACCTGGACTGACCTCACGGCACGGCGGGCGCGGTCCGCGGGCCGTCCCGCAACGCCCGCTCCTCCGCGTCGGCCAGCCAGAAGAGGACTGGCGGCAGGCCGAGTTCGATGACCGCGAGGGCGATCTGGAACCACTGCGGCCAGCCGTGAACGGCGAGCGAGATCAGCCGGCCCACGCCGCCCAGCAGGAAGACGCCGGCCAGCCACCGCACCGCCCCGGCCGGGACAGGTCGCTGCCGGGCGGCCCAGAGCCAGGCAAGACCGTATCCGGCGAAGCCGGCGCCCATGAACCGGCCCCAACTGTCCACCGTCGCGCCGGCGGAACTCGCACCGGGGATCGCCGCGTTGCCAAGAACCACGTGAAACACACCGATCAGCACGCAGGCCCAGCCCATCAGCTGGGCGAGTGCCCGAAGAGCCCTTGCCATGATCCCTCCCAGCCCACCTCGACCCAGCGTCTTAGTTGACATGCGTCTACTAGAGTCACCGCGCCAGTAGACACATGTCAAGTAGTCTGCGTTCGTGCCTCCACGCCGACGCCTCGCCCCCGCCGACCGCCGCGCCCAACTCCTCGCCGTCGGTGCCCGGCTCTTCGCCGCACGGCCCTACGAGGACGTGATGATGGAGGAGGTCGCCAAGGAGGCTGGCGTCTCCCGGGCCTTGCTCTACCGCCACTTCCCCAGCAAGCAGGCCCTCTTCGCGGCCATCTACCAACAGGCGGCCGACCAGCTGCTCGCGGACACCCTGCTCGACCCCGCCGACTCCCTGGAGGAGCAGCTCATCCAGGGCATGGACGTCCATCTCGACTACTTCACGGCCAACCGCAATGCCGTCCTCGCCGCCAACCGCGTCCTCGCGGGCGACCCGGTGGTCCAGTCGATCATGGCGAACGAGCTGGACGCGCTCCGCACCCGGCTGCTGGCGGTGGTCCCGTTCACCGACGCGGGCGCCCGCGAGGCCGTGTCCGCCGTCCTGAAGAGCTGGCTGGTCTTCGTCCAGGTCCTCTGCGTCGACTGGCTCACCCAGGAGACCTGCACCCGCACCCAGCTCCGCGACACCTGCGTCGGCGCGCTCCTCGGCGCTCTCCGCCCGCTGCTCGCCGAGGACCCGACACACGCGTAGCCGCCCCGACGGCCCGACACGGACGCCGCGGGTGTCACCTGGAGGAACGAGGCGTTGCACCGCGCGAAGGCGCGGCGACCGGACGGGCGCGGCCCTGCGGACCATTCGGCCGGATTGATCCACATGGAGCGGGTAGGCGTCCCTTGTTGCCGATCGGAGGGCACCACTGTTGACTTCCTTTCGGACATAAAGGTATGAAACGCACCGTTCAGGAGTCGGGAGGACGCCGATGGACACCCCGTACACCACCAACAACGCAGGCATCCAGGTCGAGAGCGACGAGCACTCGCTGACCATCGGCGCGGACGGGCCGATCCTGCTCCAGGATCACTACCTCATCGAGAAGATGGCGCAGTTCAACCGGGAGCGCGTGCCGGAGCGGGTCGTCCACGCGAAGGGCAGCGGCGCGTACGGTGAGTTCCAGGTCACCAACGACGTCAGCCAGTTCACCAAGGCCGACCTGTTCCAGCCCGGCAAGCGCACCGAGATGCTGGCCCGCTTCTCCACGGTCGCCGGTGAGCAGGGCAGCCCGGACACCTGGCGCGACCCGCGTGGATTCGCACTGAAGTTCTACACGCAGCATGGAAACTACGACCTGGTCGGCAACAACACGCCGGTCTTCTTCGTCCGCGACACGATCAAGTTCCAGGACTTCATCCGCTCCCAGAAGCGCCGCCCCGACAACGGACTGCGCGACCACGACATGCAGTGGGATTTCTGGACCCTCTCCCCCGAGTCCGCCCACCAGGTCACCTGGCTGATGGGCGACCGCGGCATCCCGAAGACGTACCGCCACATGAACGGCTACGGGTCGCACACCTACATGTGGATCAACGGCGGCGGCGAGAAATTCTGGGTGAAGTACCACTTCAAGACCGACCAGGGCATCGACTTCCTCACCCAGGCGGACGCCGACCGGCTCGCCGGGGAGGCACCGGACCTGCACCGGCGAGACCTGTGGGAAGCCATCGAGAACGGCAACGCCCCGTCATGGACGCTGTACGTGCAGGTCATGCCGTTCGCGGACGCACCGGACTACCGGTTCAACCCGTTCGACCTGACCAAGGTGTGGCCGCACGGCGACTACCCGCTGATCGAGGTCGGGCGGATGACGCTGAACCGCAACCCCGAGGACTACTTCATCCACATCGAGCAGGCCGCCTTCGAGCCGTCCAACATGGTGCCGGGCGTGGGCCCGTCACCGGACAAGATGCTGCTCGGCCGGCTCTTCTCCTACCCGGACACCCACCGCTACCGCATCGGCGCCAACTACGCGCAGCTCCCGCCGAACCGGCCGCATGTCACGGTGGACTCCTACGCCAAGGACGGCGCCATGCGCTACGAGCCGAGCCGCGCCGCCCGGCCCTACGCCCCCAACTCCTACGGCGGCCCGGCCGCGTCCCCCGAGGCGTACGGGGACATCGCGGGCTGGCGGGCGGCGGGTGAGATGGTCCGCGAGGCCTACACGGCGCACCGCGAGGACGACGACTTCGGACAGCCGGGGACGATGGTGCGCCACGTGCTGGACGACGCGGCCCGCGCACGCCTGGTCTCCAACGTCGCCGGGCACCTCCTGGAGGGGGTGAGCCGTCCGGTGATGGACCGCGCCGTGCAGTACTGGCGCAACATCGACAAGGAGGTCGGCGACCGCATCGCCTCCGCGGTCAACGGCGGCTGACAGCGGGCAGCGGGCAGCGGCACCGGGTGGCCCTGGTGACGGAGTGACGCGTGGCGGTGGAGCGGACAGGGACAGCAGGGTCCGCTCCACCGCCGCGACGGTCGACCTCGTCCGGTCAGAGTGCCCGAACCTGATCGGCCTGCGCGCCGCGCTGTCCCTGGGTGATCTCGAACTCGACCCGCTGGTTCTCCTCCAGGCTCCGGTAGCCGGAACCCTGGATCGCGCTGTAGTGGACGAACACGTCGGGGCCGCCTTCGTCGGGGGATATGAACCCGAAGCCCTTCTCACTGTTGAACCACTTCACCGTGCCCTGTGCCATCGCGTTGCCTTCCCGGGAAACCGCGCCGCCACCCCATCGATACCGGCGGCGCGGAGATCATCCCCGCGCTGGATCACCCGAAACTCCGGTCCGCGCAAAGGGCGCCCGCGTGACGCGTCAGCCCTGCCCGCGTCCGGCGAACATGCTGATCAGGCCGTGGGGCGCGGCCTCGCCGAAGAGGAGTTCGTGAAGCTCGACGCCGTCGGCGGCGGCCGCGGCGCTGCGGGGGAACAGTGCCTGCTCGTACTCGGTGAGCGCGGCCTCCGCGTCGTCGGGACGCGCGGCGAGGGCCTTGCCGAGTTCGGCGCCGTCGTACAGGGCCAGGTTGGCGCCCTCGCCGTTCGGGGCCGCGAGGTGGGCGGCGTCGCCGAGGAGGGTCACCCCGGGCACCCGGTCCCACCGGTGCTCGACCGGCAGGGCGTGGAGGGTGCGCAGGACCGGCGCGGTGTCGCCGTCGGTGATCAGCGCGGTCAGCTCCGGGGCCCAGCCGGCGAACTCCGCGGCGATCCGCGCGGCGGCCGTGGCGGCATCGGTGAAGTCGATCGCGGCGAACCACTCCTGGGACTCGGTGAGCGCCACATAGGTGTGCAGATCGCCGCCGCTCTCGCGGTGTGCCTGGATCGCCTTCCCCGGTGCGAGCGCGAAGAGCGCCCCGCCGCCGACCGCCTTCGCGGTGGCCGGGTGCCGGGTGTCGCCGTCGAACAGGTAGGTCTCGATGAACGACCGGCCGATGTACTCGGGTACGGCGTCGGAGAGCAGCGGGCGGACCCGTGACCACGCACCGTCCGCGCCGACCAGCAGGCTCGTGGTGACGGCGGTGCCATCGGCGAACGCCACCTCGTGGCGTCCCCCGCCGAGGGCCCGGACGCCGCTGACCCTGCGGCCCCAGCGGACCGTGCCGGCCGGGAGCGACTCGAGCAGGATCCGGCGCAGCTCGCCGCGCTGCACCTCCGGGCGTCCGCCCGTGCCGTCGTCCGGTACGTCCAGCAGAACGGTCCCGTCCGGTGCGAGGACCCGGGTCGCCTCGCGGCCCTCCAGGACGAGGGCGCGGAACTCGTCCGTCAGGCCCGCCGCCCGCAAAGCCCGCTGTCCGTTGTGGTCGTGGATGTCGAGCATGCCGCCCTGGGCGCGCGCCGTCGGGGAGGGCTCCGCCTCGTAGACCGTGGCGGGGATTCCGTGGACGTGCAGGACGCGGGCGAGAGCCAGTCCTCCGAGCCCGGCGCCGATGATCGTGACGTCGCTGGTCATGGTGATCCCCTTGTATGTCGTACGGCCGCCGGACGTGCACCCGGCGGGATTCCTTGAAAGCTCCCAGGCCCCGCCGACGAACCGCCGACGAACCGCAGACGAGCACCGAGTAGCGCCGACATCGGGCCGGCATCGGGCCTACAGAACACCGATACGAGCGGCCCGGGCCGACGCCTCGAACGAGCGTGCGCCGGGTTCGCCGGCTCCGCCTCCAGATGCCGGTACGGTCCGCGGCCCGGCGCGCGGTCAGCCGGCCGCCCCCGCATCGCCCGCGGTCCGCCCCTCCCCCGCGCTGCTCCAGGCCGAAATGTGCCAGCCCGCGCCTCCCGCGCCGGGCAGGATGCTCCTGTGCACCACATACTGTGCGGGCTCGCCGCCAACCCCGCCCTGACGTCCGAGACGGTCGACCGGCTGATAGCCGTCGCGGACGACGACATCGCCACGGACCTCGCCGGTCGCGCGGACCTCAGCCGTAGCCAGGCGGTCGCGTTGGCGGCACGCGTCCAGGGCAGCGCGGCGCTGCTCGCGTACGAGGGCCGCCTCACCGCCGCCGACATCGACCCAGGCGCGCAGCCGGACGCCGCCCTGGCCCTGCTGGACGGGGGCACCGGCCCCGCGGAGTGGGCACGTCTCCTCGCGGTGGATCCGGCCCGCGAGCGCCGGGAGAAGCTGGCTGCCTGCCCCCGCCTCCCGTCCGACGTGGTGGAGACGCTCGCGGCGGACCCGGAGGTGAGCGTCGTCGCCGAGCTGGCCCGGTGGGCCACCCCGCACACCGCCGCGAGGCTCGCCGGGCATCCGCACGCCGAGGTCCGCCTCGCGGTGGCGGCCAACGAGGCGACGCCCCCGGCCGTACTGGCCTCGCTCGTCACCGGGGAGGGGCTCCCCGCGCCACGGCGGTGTCTGGTCTGCGACCAGGAACGGCCGCCGTTCGTCCACGATCCGGAGTGCCCGCGGCTCGACTGCGAACTGCCGCCGGGCGCCGCCTGCGACGGCTCCCACGAATCCACCGTCCACGGCATACGGGAGGCGGCGCTCCGCAACCCCGCGACCCCCACCCGGGCCGTCGTCGCCTTCGCGGACCATCCCTCGGCACTGTTGCGCTGGGCGCTTGCCACGCGCCCCGACCTTCCCCCGCACGTGTGCGAACAGCTCGCCTCGGATCCCGTTCCCGGTGTGCGGGGCGACCTCGCCGGGAACCCCGCGATCCACGACGGCCTCATCCGGGTGCTCGCCGACGACCCTGACCCCGACGTGCGCCGCGCACTCGCCCACCATCCCGGCATACCGCTGGACGTCCTCGCCGGCCTGGCCCGGACCACCAGGATCGGTGCCACCCTGTTGCCCAGGATCGCCGTCGCCTCTCCCGACGAGGTCGCGGCGCTGGCCACGTCAACGGACCCGGTCACCCGGATGCTCGTGGCTCGACGGCGCGATCTGCCGCCCGGACCGCGCGACCGGCTGGCCGACGATCCCGACGCGAAGGTGGCCAAGTCGGTGGCGGGGCACCCGGGGCTGTCCGAGGCGCGGTTGCGCACGATGATCGACCGTCACGGCGTCAGCGTCCTCGCCCAGGTGGCCGCCAATCCGGACGCGCCTCCGGCATTGCTGGAGGACCTGACCCGGCACGAGCCACCGGTGCACAAGGTGTTCCGCGAGGTCGCCCGGCATCCCCGGGCGACGGCTCCGGCGCTGCTGGCCTGCCTGGCGGACCGGAAGGCGAGGCCATGGGCCGCCGGCCACCCGGCGCTTCCCCCGTCGGCGATCGCGGAACTGCTCGGCGACGGGGACTGGCGGGTGGTCGAAGCGGCAGCCGCCAACCCGTCCCTGCCGCCGGCCGTGGTGTCGGATCTGACGCGCCGGATGTGACCGCGTGACTCGGTCAGCGGCTCATGAGGTCCGCTCCTGCCGGGCGAAGAAGTCGATCACTTCCTGGGGTATGGGGTTGTCGGGGGCGTCGGCCTCGGCAACAGCAGGTCCGGGGCCACGCGTGCACGTTGCCCCGCTCGTGGTCGTCCCGGAGCCGGCGCTCGGGGCGGTTGACGTACTCCTTCCCCAGGCATGATCTCGCCCGATACCCGCGGCAGAGCCCCTGGTACGGTACGCCGATGTCAGCGATCAAGAAGTTCCAAGTCACCTTTGACTGCGCGGAACCTGAGCGCCTCGCCCGCTTCTGGTGCGAGGTGCTGGGGTACGTCGTACCGCCGCCGCCGGAGGGGTTCGCCACTTGGGACGATTTCAAGCACGCGCAGCCGCCTGAGCAGCAAGACTCCTGGTTCGCCTGCGTTGATCCCTCCGGCGTGGGACCGCGCCTGTACTTCCAGCGCGTCCCCGAGGGGAAGGCCGCCAAGAACCGGCTGCACCTCGACGTGCGGGTCGGCACCGGACTCGTGGGCGAAGAGCGTCTCGCCGCGCTTGAGGCCGAGTGCGCACGACTGGTCCCGCTCGGCGCGGTGCACGTGCAGACCCTGTATGACGGCGTCGATTCGTGCATCCCGATGCAGGACATCGAGGGCAACGAGTTCTGTATCGACTGAGCGGCGTCGATGACGGCCTGACGGCCGGTCGGACATCGGCTCGCGGTTGCCGCTACGGCGTGGGGCGGGGCGAGTGGCCGGCTGCGGACGAACCGAGCGGTGCGGGCCCGCGGATCAGGCCGGCAGATGACCGGCGTGGGAGAGGCGACGCGCCGCCGACGCCAGGGCGTGCATCTGGATGCCGAATTGGTCGACGTGGTTCACGGGCGTCTTGAACGGAATCCGGACATCGCGGTGGCCGCTCGGGTACTCCAGACGCAGCGTCAGGCCGTAGCGGTCGATGCTCACCGGCAGCGCGCGCAGCACTCCGCCGTCCGGGAGCGGTCGTACGAGCCGCAGGAGCAGGGGAACGAGTTCGCGGTGGTCGTCCATGAGATGGGTCAGCAGCCCTGCTTCGCTCGTCGCCATGGGGTCGAGTCCGGTCGCCTCCAGTTCCTGGAGTGTCACGAACGCGCGCCCATCGGCGTCCTCCAGCACCGCCTGCCCGAACTCCATGCAGGTGCTCTGCGTGCCCTGGGGGTCGTACGGCTCTCCCAGGAGCCCCGTCAGAGTGAGGCGGGCGCGCAGCCTGTCGCGTACGGGCGCGGGGGCGATGTCGGTGAGTTCCAGCCGGACCGGGATCCGCGGGCCGGACGGCACCTCGACCTCTTCGGACGGGGCGTGCAGATGGAAGCGCCCCATGGCTCCGGTGCCGTCGAGGCGGCGGACTTCGGTCTGCAGACCGTCGCAGACCACGGTCATCGAATGAGCGGCGGCCAGGATCGAGCGGACGCGCTCAGGGGCTGTGGGTGCGGTGGCACGGGCACGGGAACGGCGCATCCGGATCCTCCAGGACCAATGAAGTCACTTAGGTTTGCCTAACCTAACCTATCGGCCCCTCGGTGACGAGCTGGTCGACCGAGGCTTTGAGCAGCCGCACGGAACGGGAGAGAGCTTCGGCCACCGGTGCGGCGGTACGGTGTCCGCCCCAGGCATGGGTGAGTGCCCCGATCCGTCGACCACACGGGCGAGCGGCTGAGCGGACTCCCGGCCCGAGGGACACACGGGGCCAACCTGCCCGGCCGGGACGGCGGTTGCGGGTGCGGGGCCGCCCCGGACGGCACCCCGCACCCGAGTAAAGTGATCACGTACTGGCCTGATCCCTTCACCAGCGCCACGGAGTTGCGATGACGACCGCCTCACAGCCGCCTCAGCCGATCGACACCAGCAGGGCACACCCCGCGCGAGTCTATGACTGGCTGCTGGGCGGCAAGGACAACTATCCGATCGACGAGGCGGTGGGCAGCCAGTTGCCGCCCGAGGCGAAGAACGCGGCACGGCAGAACCGTCAGTTCATGCACCGCGCCGCCGCGTGGCTCGCCGAACAGGGCATCGACCAGTTCCTGGACATAGGCACGGGGATCCCGACCGAACCCAATCTGCACCAGATCGTCCAGGGCATCCTGCCGACAGCGAAGATCGTGTACACCGACAACGATCCCATCGTCCTCCGCCATGCCGAGGCCCTGCTGGTCAGCCGTGCCGAAGGCGCGACCGACTACATCGAGGCCGACGTGAGGAACCCGGAAGGCATCGTCCAGCACGCCAGGCAGGTCCTGGACTTCGACCGTCCCATCGCACTGTCGCTGATAGCCCTGATGCACTTCATCACTGACGAGCAGGGCGCCCACGACATCGTCCGGGGCCTGGTGGCCACGCTGCCGCGGGGCAGCTATCTGGTGCTGTCCCACGCCGCGTCCGACCTCTATCCCGAGCTCGCCGCGCAGGTCACCGAGGAGTACGCGAAGGGCGGCATCCAGCTCGGCTTCCGGACCCGGACCGAGGTGGCGCGGTTCTTCGACGACCTGGAACTCGTGCCGCCCGGCCTGGTGACGGCGACGGAGTGGGTCACCTCCGCCCCGTCCGCGGAACCGGAGGGAAGCGGTATCTACGCGGGAGTGGCCCGCCTCTCCTGAGCCCCGCTCACCGAGGCCGAGGGGTACGCCCTCGCGCCCGACGTGGACGACTGCCCCCTGGTGCGGTCTGTGCGGCGAGGAACTCCACGACAGCCGCCGGCCGGAGACGGTCCGCCCCCTGCCTCCCCGCGCGGCATGCGCGGGGAGGCAGCACGGCTCGTCCCGGATCCGGGGCCGAACCGCGCGTCACAGCAGGCCGATGTTGGTGAGCGGGAAGTTCCAGTCGTTGCTCTCGCTGTCGCCGTACCCGTCCCGGGCCGCGGCCCCTCCCGCGGACAGCATCAGCCCTGCGAGGGCAACGGCCAAGGCGGTGAAGACGCGACGCTTCACGGTTCCTCCTCGACGGCGGACGGTGACGGTACCGACCACCCTCCTCGCGAGCGCCACCGGGGCCCTTCCGGACACGCGGCTGGGCCCGCGAATTCAGTCGCTCGGTGGCAGCACCCGCACCGGACAGCCGCAGTGACCGCCCCGGCGCTCAGAGCCTGGTGACCGATGCGGCGGTGCCCGGGCTGTCAACGCGCGCGGTGTGCCGCCCTCGTCGCGGACCGCTCACCGCAGGTCGCCGCGCCCCAGCCACGACGGCTTGACCGGCACTCCGTCCGCGTACCGCTCGACCTCTTCCTCCGCCGGCTCGGCCGGTACGGCGGCGGGGAGGGGCGGCACCTCCGCCGCGGGTTCCGGTACGGCCGGCGCGGCGGAGTCCTCCAGCAGCTCCGCCACCGTGAACCGGGTGACGAAGGACTGCCATGTCCCGTCGATGACCAGCAGGAACGCGTCCCCCTCGCGAAGGAGCCGACGGCGCCTGGGACTCCGGGGGTGCTCGGGAGAGAAACTCCGCGCCCGGCGTTCCAGCTCGGCGAGCGCCTCCGCACGCGGTCCGGTGACATGCGCGACCACATGGGCCTCCATGTGCTTGCTGTCCCCGGTGCCCACCGTCGCCTCTATGACCAGCCCCCATGTCGTCATGTGACCCGACCCTACTCCTCCGGGCACAGGCCGCTCGGCGCAGCAGGCGCCGTTGAAAACGGCTTGCGGGTATGCGACTTCCCCGCCTAGCGTGCTGCGCATGGGTTCTCTGTGACAGTCCCCGTGCGACCGCGTTGAGTTCGGCTCCGCCGTCGCACGTTCTCCTCCGCGCTTCCGCTCCCCCCTCCCGTGATGCCGCCTGTCCTGCGTGCCGCGGAGTGGCTCCGGCGTGCGCGGACGCGTCCATCCGCCCGTGCCCACGGCCTGGCCGAGAACAGGGGACTTCATGCTCACCGCACAACTCACCCTTCAGAACATCACCCGCCGCTACGACGACCACGTCGTCCTGGATGACGTGTCCTTCAGCGTCAAGCCGGGCGAGCGGGCCGGCGTCATCGGCGACAACGGTGCCGGGAAATCCACCCTGCTGCGGCTGATCGCCGGGCAGGACCGGCCCGACAACGGCGAGCTGACCGTGCTCGCGCCCGGCGGCCTCGGCCATCTCGCCCAGTCGTCGGCCCTGCCCGGCGAGTCCAGCGTCCAGGACGCGGTGGACATGGCTCTCGCCGAGCTGCGCGAGCTGGAGGCACGGATGCGGCATGCCGAGGCCGGGCTCGCCGGCCTGACAGGGACGGAACTCGCCACCGCGCTGGACGCCTACGCCCGCCTGGTGGCGCGGTACGAGGCGCGCGCCGGCTACGAGGCCGACGCCCGCGTCGACATCGCCCTGCACGGACTCGGGCTGCCGGGTCTGGCCCGGGACCGGCCCCTGGGCACGCTGTCGGGCGGTGAGCGGTCGCGGCTGGCGCTGGCCGCCACCCTGGCGTCCCAGCCGGAGCTGCTCCTGCTGGACGAGCCGACCAACGATCTGGACGACCAGGCGGTGGCCTGGCTGGAGGCACACCTGAGGGCCCATCGCGGCACGGTCCTCGCGGTCACCCATGACCGGGTGTTCCTGGAGCGGGTCACCACCACGATCCTGGAGGTGGCCGAGGGCAAGGTGACGCGGTACGGCGACGGTTACGGCGGCTACCTCGCCGGCAAGGCCGCCGAGCGCCGGCGCCGCCTGCGGGAGTACGCCGACTGGCGCACGGAGCTGGCGCGCAACCGGAAGCTGGCCGCCACGAACGTGGCCCGGCTCGACGGGATCCCCCGCAAGCTGCCGCTCGCCGTGTTCGGCCACGGCGGCTTCCGTACCCGGGGCCGTGGGCACGGCGCGATGGTGCGCATCCGCAACGCGAAGGAGCGCGTGGAACGGCTGACGGCCCGTCCTGTGGCGCCACCGCCCGAACCACTGGTGTTCGCCGCCCGCATGTCCACCGCCGACGGTGAGACGTCGCGGAGCGCGGCGGACCTCACCGGCATTCGCGTCAAGGACCGACTGCATGTGCCGTCCCTGCGGATCGGCGGCGCGGACCGACTGCTGGTCACCGGACCCAACGGGGCCGGCAAGACCACGCTGATGCGGGTGCTGGCGGGTGAGCTGCGGCCCGACGAGGGGACGGTGCGCACCCGGGGCCGGGTGGGGCACCTGAAGCAGGAGGAGACACCGTGGCCGGGCGGACTCACGGTGGCGCAGGCGTTCGCCCACGGCCGCGGAGACGGAGGCGGAGGCGGAGGTGACTTGCAGGAGCACATCGACCGCCTCCTGGCCCTCGGGCTGTTCAGCCCCGCCGACCTACGCCGGAAGGTGGGCGAGCTGTCCTACGGACAACGGCGCAGGATCGACCTGGCCCGTCTGGTCAGTGAACCCGTCGACCTCCTGCTGCTGGACGAGCCGACCAACCATCTCTCCCCGGCCCTGGTCGAGGAAGTGGAGCAGGCCCTGGCCGGCTACCCGGGCGCGGTCGTCGTCGTCACCCACGACCGCCGTATGCGCGACCGCTTCACCGGCAGACACATGGAACTGGACGCCGGCCACGTCGCACAGATCCATGAGGCCGCGGCCGGCTGAAGCGCGCGTCAGCCTCCGAGGGGCGGCGGCACCGCGTCTGCCCATAACCAGTTGCCGCCTCACTCCGAACCGTAGAACAGCCGGAGAAACTCCTCCATCGCCGCGTCGACGCCGGCGCGGTCGCCCGTGGCGAGCAGGTCGAGCAGCAGACCGCGGACGGTGGCGAGACCCAGCCTGGCGCGGTTGCGGGCCGCGACAGGGTCCGCTCCCGCTGCCGCCTCGGCGGCAGCGAGCGGCTCCAGCCAGTCCGCCACGAGTCCCTCGAGGAACGGGGCGGCCTCCGGGCGCCCTCGCAGCGCGTGTCCGCAGAGCTCGAAGAAGAGCCGCTCCTGACCGGCCAGCGCCGGGTCCGTCAACTGCTGCCACAGCATGCGCGCGGCATCGGCCGGTGAGAGGCCGGGGTCCAGGCGGAGCCGGGACAGCAGATCGCGCCGGCGCAGCTCCGAGGTCCGCACGATCTCGACGAGCAACTGCTCCTTGGAGCCGAAGTAGTGGATCAGCATGCGATGACTGACGCCGATCGCGGCGCCCAGACCGCGCAGGCTCAGATCCGCTATGCCGTGTGCCGCGACGTGGTCGACGGCAGCGTCCACGAGTCGGGCACGCCGGTCGCCCTCCGCGATCAGCGCGGCCCCGCCGCCGGTTCGCGTGCCGTCCGCGTCCTCGGAATTCACCACGCCGCGAGTGTACCGACTGGTACATGCCGCATGTACCGTGTGGTACATGAAGTCTGTCACCGTGTCGATCGACGTACCGCAGACGCCCGAGCAGGTCTACGACTTCCTCGATGTCATCGCCCACCACGAGCGCTTCACCGACCACTACCTGTCCGACTGGCGCTACAACGGCCCCGGCCGCGGCATCGGTTCCGGCGCGACGGTCACCGCCGCGCTCGGCGGGACGAGGACCGACATCACGATCGAGGTCGTCGAGGCCGAAGCGCCACGGCGCATCGTGGAGCGCAACGTCAGCGCGACCGGCCGCCGCCTGGCCCACGGCACCTACACCATCGAACCGCTGGCGACCGAGGGCAGCCTCGTCTCGTTCACGTACGCCTGGGTGCGCGCCCCTCTCGCCGAGCGTCTGCTGGCACCCGCCGTCCGCGCCACCATGCGACGCGCGAACCGCACGGTCATGCGGCGCCTGGCGACCGAGCTGGCCCGCCATGTGTCCGCCCCCGGCACCTGACGGCGAGGCCTCCGGTTCCTGGGCCGCCGAGGTGCCGAGGCGTCAGCGGATGAGGATGCTGTGGGTTCCGGGCACCTCCGCCGCCAAGCCGGGAGGGATGATCTGGACGAAGTCGCTCTGGCAGCCCGGGACGTTGTGGACCAGGGCGGGTATGTCCGTGAAGTTGAAGACCGTGGACAGTTGGAGGACCTCGTAGCAGCCCTTCGGGTGATCGTGGACGACTCCGTTGATCTCCAGGTACCCGTTGGCGGCGTAGGCCGAGCCGGGAACGGCGAGTGTGAGCAGCCCGGCGGCGGCGAGTGTGGCGAGTGTGGAGCCGATGCGGCGCATGACGAACCTCCTGTACGTGCAGGCCAAGGCACATCCCGGCCTTGAAACCGACCGTACGGAAGCGCGTACGTACCGCATCCCGGAATCCCCCAGGTGGAGGACGGGCAGCTGAGCCGGGCGGGGGTGGGCGCCGGTGCCGGGCCGGCCTGCCGGCCCGCGTCCGGGAGGGCGACGGGCCGGCCGGAGCGTTCACACGGCGATCAGACGGTCTTCGGGGCGCTCGGCAGCGCAAGCCAGTCCTGCCAGGAGATGTCGCGGCCCAGATAGCGGGGCTGCCGGAAGGGCCAGGCCGCCGCGATCCACTGCGGCACCAGCGCGTCGAGCGCGCGCTCCGCCTCGCCGCCGACGAGGTCGTCCACCACCCACCAGCAGACCTCCCCGTCGGAGCCCGTGCGCTCGGGCGGGTCGACGTACACGCAGCCGAGGAGCTTCGTCTCCCCCTCGTCGAGCAGCGCGTAGTTGAACGACTGGTGCGCGGCTATCTCCTTCTCGTGCCGCAACAGGTCGACGCGGTCCTCTTCGTAGGTCATCGTTGCGTCGGGCCAGCCCCAGGCGGGGCCGAAGATCTCCCACAGGCGCTCTCGGGAGCCCATCACGGCGGGGTAGTCGATCGCGGTGTCCGCCTCCCTGATCGGCCGCAGGTGAAGCGCGGTGTCGGGCACGGGCACGTACTCGGGATGAACGAAGTCATCGGGAAGCCAGCTCATGGGGCCGAGGCTACAGCCGGTCGGTCCCGGCGTTCAGGGAGCGCAAGTGCCGTGGGGAGCAGGCACGGGGCGGTTCAGGCGCCAGATCACTTCTATGCCGCTGCCCGAGGCGGCTTCGGCGGGCGGAACCTGCTCGCGCCCCACTTCGGTGAAGCCCAACCGGTGCGGAACCCCACGGCTGGAGGTGTTGGACAGGTCGTGCGTGATTTCCACGTACTCCACGTCCGGCAGGGCGAACATCTCGGCGGCCATGGCTTCTGTCGCTCTCGTGGCGATGCCCTGTCCGACGGCGGCGGGGTGCAGCCAGTACCCCAGCCGCCACCCCGGCGGTTCGGCCCAGCGGTAGGCCTGGCACATGCCTATGGGCGTACCGCCCCTGGTGATGGCGTAGTTGTACGCCTCCCCCGCCGCCCATCTCGACTCGGCCTTCGCGAGGAAGTCCCGCGTGTTCCTCTCACCGTGCTCCGCGACCCACGGCATCCACGGACGCAGATGGCCGAGGGATTCCTCGATCAGTGTGAACGCCGAAGCGAAGTCCCGCTGCCCTCGCCAGCGTCGCAGGACGAAGTCGCCGCACTCGATGATCTGACTCGGTCGTTCCATGACAGCCATGATTGGTCGGCGGTACCGGGCACGGCAACGGGGTGCGGGGAACCGACGCCGGGGTCACAGCCGGAACAGGCGGGCCGCGTTGTCGTGGCAGACGTGTCGCAGCCACTCGTCGCCGAGTTCAAGACGCTCCAGGGCCTCCAGCTGATGGACGTACGGATAGGGGATGTTGGGGAAGTCGCTGCCGAGGAGGATCCGGTCACCGAGGCCGGCCAGACGGGGCAGTGCGCGCCGCGGGAACGGTGCGAGCCGTTCGGCGAAGTCGGTGAAGACCATCGTCGTGTCGAGCCGCACCTCGTCGTACCGCTCGGCGAGGTCGAGGAAGTCCTCGTGCTCGGGCATCCCCATGTGAGCGATGATCAGCCGCAGCCGGGGGTGCCGGGCGAGTACGCGGCCGACCGGTTCGGGTCCGGTGTGCTTGCCGGGCACGGGTCCCGAGCCGCAGTGGATCACGACGGGGATCCCCGCCTCGGCCAGCAGCCCCCAGACGGGGTCGAGTGCCTCGTCGGCCGGGTCGTACGCCCCCACCTGGACATGCGCTTTGAAGACCCGCGCGCCCGCCTCCACCGCCCGCCGGACGTAGGACTCGACTCCCGCCTCGGGGAAGAGGGTCGCGGTGTGCAGGCAGTCGGGGGTCCGGTGCGCGAAGTCCGCGGCCCAGCCGTTGAGCCACTCGGCCATGCCCGCCTTGTGCGGATAGAGCATGGATGTGAAGGCGCGGACGCCGAAATCCCTGATGACGGCGAGTCGTTCGGCTTCCTCGGTGCGGTAGGTGATGGGCCACACGGGGGCCTCTTCCGCGGGGCCGAACGAGTCGAAGTAGCTCCAGACCTTGCGCAGCACGCGCTCGGGCATGAAGTGGGTGTGGACGTCGACCAGCCCCGGCAGCCCCAGCCGCTGCCAGAACCGGCGGACTTCGGCTGACTCGCTCGTCGACTCGTGTGCTTGAGTCATCTGCCCTCTCGCATTCGTGGCGGTGCTCCGCGGTCGTGGCGCATCGGGAGTACCGGGGAGTACCCCGGATACGCCACGGTGTCATGGCCGCGAAGCGCTGCTGCACGCGAGGCCCCGGTTGCGGAGTACGGGCGGCAGGTACGGCGCGTGCGTCTCGCGGTCTGGCGATGCGTCAGCGGCGGCGTGGAGCCGTACCCGCGAAGCGGCGGGCATTCATACAGTCCATGCTGTACAGGCAAAACTGGACAGGTAAGACTGTAGAAGTTAGCGTCGACGGCATGAGTGACAACCCGAGCCTGTCGCCGTCGGCGGTGCGGGCCTCGCGCGAGGTCCGTGCGGTCATCAGCCGCCTGCGGCGCCGGATCCTGAGCGCCTCCGAGGTCGAGGACATCACGTTGAGTCAGGCTTCCTTGCTGGCCCGTTTGTCCGACCGGGGAAGCGTCACGGCCAGTGAGCTGGCCGCCGCCGAAGGGGTGCGGCACCAGTCGATCACGGCGACGGTCGCCTCGCTCGCCGCGCTGGGACTGGTGGAGCGGAGCCCCGACCCGGGCGACGGGCGGCGGCTGCTGATCACGCTGACCCCGGAGGGCGGCCGCCGGGTGGAGGAGGGGCGGCAGGCCCGGACGGAATGGCTCGCCGGACAGTTGCAGGACAGGTGCACGGAGGACGAACGCCAAGCCGTGATCGCCGCCATGACCGTACTGGAGCGGCTGACCCGTGACTGACTCCACGACCGGCGCGATACCGGAGAGGGGCGAGCCGGGCTTCGACCGGCGGCTGCTGCCGCCGATGATGCTGGGTTCGGTCCTGAACCCGATCAACTCGACGATCATCTCCGTGGCCCTCGTGCCCATCGGCAACGCCCTGGGCACGCCGGTCTCGGAGACCGCGTGGCTGGTCTCCGCCCTCTACCTGGCCACCGCGCTGGGGCAGCCGGTCATGGGCCGGCTCATCGATGTCTTCGGACCGCGCAGGCTCTTCCTGCTGAGCACCGCCCTGGTCGGAGCCGCCGGCGTGGTCGGCACCCTGGCGCCGAACCTGGGCGTGCTGATCGCGGCCCGCGTCCTGCTCGGGTTCGGCACCTGTGCCGGCTACCCCTCCGCGATGGCACTGCTGCGCAGCGAGGCCAAGCGCACCGGACGGGACAGCCCCGGCGGGATGCTGACCGCACTGGCGGTGGCCAACCAGACCATCGCCGTCATCGGCCCGCTGCTGGGCGGCCTGCTGATCGCGGTGGGCGGCTGGCGTGCCACCTTCGCGCTGAACGTGCCGCTGGCGGTCGCCGCCCTACTGCTGGGGCTGTGGCGGCTGCCCGAGCCGACCGGCACGGACGGGGCCCCACGGCGTGCCGGCCTGGCCGCCCGGATCGACCTGCCCGGGATGGGCCTGTTCGCGGCGACGCTCGTCGCACTGCTGCTGTTCCTGATGGACCTGCGCCTGCGGGACTGGTACTTGCTGGTGATCGTCGCCGTCGCGGGAACCGCGTTCGCCGCTCGGGAGCTGCGGGCCGCCACGCCCTTCATCGACCTGCGGGTACTCGGCGGCAACACCCCGCTCCTCGCCACCTACGCACGCGCGCTCGTCGCCTACGTCGTCGCCTACTCCTTCCTCTACGGCTTCAGCCAGTGGACCGAGGAGGGGTACGCGCTGACACCCTTCCACGCCGGGCTGGTGCAGATCCCCATGTTCCTGCTGGCGATCGGTGTATCGATCGTCTCCGGGCGGCGTACGGGCGTACGCGGGAAGTTGCTCGTCGGCGCGGCCGGACAGATCGTCGCGTGCCTGGTGATGCTGACGCTCACCGGGAAGAGCCCCCTGTGGACGCTGCTCCTCGTCGCCCTGGTCTTCGGCGTCCCGCAGGGGCTGAACAACCTGGCCCTGCAGAACTCCGTCTACTTCCAGGCCGACCCCGAGCGCACCGCCTCCTCGGCCGGGCTGCTGCGCACCTTCGCCTACGTCGGCTCGATGGTCGCCTCCTCCGCGACCGCCGCGTCCTTCGGGCAGCGCGCCGACACGGCCGGCATGCACCGGCTCGCCTGGGTCATGCTCGGCGCCGGTGTGCTCTACCTCCTGCTGACCGTCTTCGACCGCACCCTCGGCCGCACGGAGCCCGGCGGCACCGCCGCCTGAGCACGCGCGGGAAACCTCGTAGGCTCGCGGGGAGGGAAGGACAGGTGCGGTGGAGATCACGGTGCAGTGGGTCAAGACGTCCTGGACGAAGGAGTCACGGGGCGGGGAGGCCGCCGCTCGCCGGAACACGGCGCCGCTGGGCTTCATGCTGCCCGACACCTCCTCCCGTTTCGCCCACTTCGTCCGCATGTCCGAGCATGAGGGGTTCGCGCCGCGCGCGACACGGAAAAGCCTCCGCGATACCGGCGTCAGCCTGCGCGAGGAAGGCGACCGGCTCCGGGTGCACGCCCGCGTGGAGCCGCTGTTCGCGGTGCCGCCCCGACCGCGCAGGCCCCCGGCGGTTCGACTGCGGCCGGGCCAGTGGGTCCGATGGCAGTTGAACTACCGGTTCTCCAGCGCCCTGGGTATACGCGGCTGGTCGTACTGGCTCGACACGTTCAACATCGCCTACGGCCCGGTCGGCCAGGATGTCTTCCTGTCGGAACCCACGGTGCTGGTCGACGAGTGCGGCCCGATGCGTTAGCGAGGCGGCTCGGGACCGGACCCGGTGGGCGGCGACGCGGAAGCCTGCCGGGTCCGGGGCGGGTGCCGGCCGGGGCCGGGCGGGTGCCGGCGGCCCCGGCGCGCGTGCGGGCGGTAAACCGGTGTCCGGGACGGCTCCGTGGCGCGATCATGGGTCGGTCACTCTCCCCCGGCCTCGGAGGAAACGTTCGTCATGCCTGTGCCCGCCGACCCCACGGTCCTCCATCCCATGCCCGGACAACCGCGGGTGGTGCTGCTCGAACCGCTGGTGAGATCCCCGCTGATCGAGGTCGGCGCGTACTCGTACTACGACGACCCGGACGACCCGACCGCGTTCGAGACGCGCAATGTGCTCTATCACTACGGGCCCGAGAAACTCGTCATCGGCAAGTTCTGCGCGCTGGGCACGGGCGTGCGGTTCATCATGAACGGCGCCAACCACCGGATGGACGGCCCGTCGACCTTTCCGTTCCCCACCATGGGCGGTTCCTGGGCCGACCACTTCGACCTGCTCGCCGGACTCCCGAACAGAGGCGACACCGTCGTCGGCAACGACGTCTGGTTCGGCCACGGCACGACGATCATGCCCGGCGTACGGATCGGACACGGCGCGGTCATCGCCGCCGGCGCCGTGGTCACCCGTGACGTGCCCGACTACGGCATCGTCGGAGGCAATCCCGCCCGCCTCATCCGCACCCGCTACGACGACGAGGACATCGCCCGGCTGCTGGCCGTGGCCTGGTGGGACTGGCCGGCGGAGCACATCACCGAGCATGTGCGGACGATCATGTCGGGCAGTGTCGCCGATCTGGAGGCCGCAGCGCCGGACGTCCCGTAGGCGCGGCGGGCGCGCGCCGCGGTCGGCGGAAGCACACGCGACCACCCGTGAGCCGGCGGCCCGCGGGCACCGCCTGACCCAGGTCAACGACCCGGCCGTGGCCGGCCTCGTCGAGCAGACACTCCTGTCGAACTCGGCGGAATCCGCTCACGGCACTCCGCTAGCATGATCCAACTAACGGCACGCTACGATCACCTGTCCGCCACCGGAAGAACATGCGTCCGGCGTGAAGAGTGACCCGTTCACCTTAAAATTCAACAAAATTCAAACACATCGGCCGATCACTTGATACCTATACCGTCGCGCGATTCTTCGCGAATAAACAACAGAATCAAGTCCACCGCGTGGCGTCGGCCACGGGTCATACTGTGGACGGCGGCAGGCGTGGTGGCCCTCGGGTTCCTCATCATGCTGGAGATCGCCGCTCGCCATTACGGCCAGCCGGGGCCCATCACCAATCAGGCAAAAGAGGTGATATTCGCCCCCAAGTCCGGGCCGCTGCTCTACGCCAGCATGGCCTTGATGATGGTGGTGCTCACCTGGCGGCAACGCCTGATCGCGGCAGGTGTCGCGATAGGCATCGACGTCGTCTTCCTGCTGGTGCGGTGGGCGGTCGGCGCTGAGGTGTCGCACGGCCACTTCTTCGGCAACGGCGCCCTGTGGGTGCTCCTCGGCTGCGCGGTCCTCGCGGTCACGCGCCGCACGGGCCGGGAACGAGTCCTGCTGCTGAAGGGCGTCGGGCTGGGACTGCTGCTGGTGGCCGGCCGCAAGACCGGCGACACCTGGCTGCTCATCACCTCCAAGACCCGCCCGACGGTGCTCGACCCGTACGTGGCGACCGCCGATCACGCGCTGGGCAACCCGTCGTGGCTGGCCGGGCGCATCGTCGAGGCCACCGGCACGGTCGGCGCCCATGTCCTCGACTACGTCTACATCCAGCTCGCGGTGGCCGCGGTCGCCGTCGCCCTGTACCAGTTGCGCAACGTGGCGGTCGAGCGTCGCTTCCCCGACCACCACCTGGTCCGCACGTTTCTGGTGATCGGCCTCCTCGGGCCGGCCATTTACATGATCTTCCCGGTGGTCGGACCGATCTTCGCCTACGGCGCCGACGGCGGGCACTGGGCGACGGCCGACCTGTGGCCCGACACCCCGACCCCGGTCATCGCGCCGCACTCGATCCCGTTCGACGAGATCACCCCCCGCAATTGCATGCCCAGCCTGCACACGGCGTGGGCCACCGCGATATTCATCCACTCCCGCAAGGGACCCCGCGCTCTGCGCTACGCGGGCACGTTCTGGCTGATCGCCACCCTCGGGGCGACACTGGGATTCGGCTACCACTACGGCGCCGACATCGTCGCCGGTGTGGTGTTCACCCTCACGATCGAGGCGGCGCTGCGCTCGCTCGCCCGGGGCTGGGACCAGTCGGGGACCCAACTGGTCGCCTACGGCGCCACGGTCTTCACCGCGCTCCTGCTGTCGTACCGCTACCTGTCGCTGCCGATGGCACACCATCCGTGGGTGTTCGGACCGCTGGTCATTCTGGCGATGGCCTCGGTGATCTACCTCTACGCACGGACCACCAGACTGTGGGAACCGAAGGCCGCCCCGGTGCCGCAACCGGAACCGGCCATGGCCGCCGTCTCCGGCTGAGAGCGAGCAACCGCCCGGCGCCGCCGGGCCCGCTCACACCCGTCGCCCCGGACCGCAGCAGCGGTCCGGGGCGACGCGCGTGAGGCGACGGGCACACCGAGCCCGTCGCATCCGGGGACCTCGCGGACCACCTTCTGGGGGGGGCGTTCCGCGTCGCACCCCGAGTGCCCCTGGCGGGGCTCGGTCAGGTCCGGCGCGGCATCCGCAACGGCGTGTAGACGAGCAGGGTCGCGAGGAACGCCACGGGGTAGGCGAGGTCGGCGCCGTGCAGGGCCCGGGCGACCGGACCCACGTACAGGCTGGTGCTCATGAACGGCGCCGCGGCGGCGAACCCGACGACGAAGGCGGTGAGAGCCGGCCACCACGGCTGCGGCTCCGCCTCCTCCGCCCGCAGGTCGATCGGCCGGCCGCCGCGCGCCCTCTTCCGGGCCGCCCAGTCGACGATCACGATCGCGACGAACGCGGGGATCCAGTAGCCGACGAACAGCAGCACGTTCTGGAAGCGGGCCGTCGTGTCGGCGGCGTGCATCCACAGCACCAGCGGAAACCCGAGCAGCGCGGCGAGCGCGGCGGCGACCGGCCGCGGCACCCGCACGCCGACGGTCTGCAGCGCCAGCGACCCGCTGTAGTCGTTCATGGCGTTGCTGCACAGCGCCGCGAGAGCGACCGCGAGGAGCCCGAACGCGCCGAGCGCACCGCCGCCGAGCAGCCGGTCCACACCACGGGCGCTCTGGTCGGTGAACTGCGCGGCCCCCCACAGGCCGAGCGCCTGTACCGCGACGAAGGACACGCCGACACCGAGCAGGGTGCACCAGAACATGCGCGTCCGGGATGCCGTTCGTGGCAGGTAGCGGCTGAAGTCGCTCGCGTAGGGGGCCCACGAGAGAGCGAGACTCAGAGCGATGGCGCAGGTCAGCACGAACGCGCCGGCCCGATCGGCGCCGTGCACGGTCGTGGCCGTCGTGGGCTGGGTGCCGTGCGCGAGCTTCACCGCCAACGCGACGAACGCGACGGCGAGCGCGAAGGTCATCACCGTCTGCAACCGGTGGATCGCCTCGTACCCGATCACGCCCAGCACCCCCTGGGCCGCCAGCATCACCAGGACACCCAGCCAGAAGGGCCAGCCGCACAGCTGGGCCAGCGCGTCCCCGCCGAACAGGCCGATCAGCGCGTCCCAGGCGATGGACGACAGCCACTGCAGAGCGCCCGGCAGGGCCACGGCCCGGCCGAAGGCCAGCCTCGCCAGCGGCAGCTGGCCCGCTCCGGTCTGGCTTCCCCAGGTCCCCAGATAAGCCGTGGGCACCGCACCGACCACGGTGCCGAGCACCACGGCCAGCAAGGCGGTGGCGAAGTCCAGACCGAGGGCCGCCCCGACGGTGCCGCTGAACACGCCGGTCATCGTCAGGTTCGGGGCGAACCACACGGTGAAGAGGCGCCGGGGACCGCCGTAGCGGGCGTCCTCGGGCACCGGTGTGATCCCGCGCGTCTCCACCCGCAGATCGCCGGGGGCCGCCGGCATCCGGCCGTCGAAGACGCGTCGCACCTCGGCGACGGCCGTCTCTTCATGGGCGTACGGCAACGACATACGACATCCCTCCGCCAGTCCTAACTGGTTCAGGTTCAACGGGTGTGATCTCAGCCCCCGTGCGGGGGCACCCCGTGTCCAGGTACGCCGGCCAGAATAGCCCGGATCGGTGGCCGGTTCCGGCCGGGGTGAGGGGGGCCGCGCGGACCGGGTGACCGCGATCCCGACACGGCGAGCGCGGCGGCCCCTCCGAGAGCCGGGCCGGCTCCACCCCGCGTCCCGGCGGTGCGCACCGCGCTCGGCAGCTTCGGACCGGCGGGACGGGGCCCGGGACAGAGGGGACGGGCCCCGGGACCGGCGGACGGGCCTTCACTCTCGGAGACGAGGTTCGACCTCGACCCGGCCCGCCGCGAGGGTGGGCATCCGGCGACTCGCCGAGGACGGCGGATGGGGGGGACGAAGTCAGGAACGCGCCCTCGCCGGTGCGCTGTTGTAGGCCTGCGCCCGCAGGGCCGGGCGGCCCGAGCGCAGGGCCTCGGCGGGCCAGGACAGAGTGACCGTGCGCGACTCGCCGAGGAGGAGCCACAGGTAGTTGTCGCTGTACAGGGTCGGCAGGACGCGGCCCTCGCCCCGGCCGTCCAGCAGCGAGAGACGGACCATGGCGGCGACGGCGGGGCCGCGGTTGCGGACGGTGGCGGTCAGCTGGTGACGGGGGCCCGTGCGGGAGAGGCTCGTGACCGAGACCGACAGCTTGACCTGCCGCACCGTGTTGAGCGCTCTCATGTCCTCCGGAGTGCGGTGACGCCAGTAGGTGTTGCGGGACAGCACCCGGCCCCCGCTGTCTTCGAGGGTGCGCCGCAGCAGGTGCAGGGCGGGCACGTCGTCCGGCCGTCCGGCGGTGAACGCCGGTGCGGTGGAGGACGGGGCGATGTCGAGCCTCGCGGACCTCGGGGTGCCCAGGGGGCGGCCCGCGAGGTCGTGGGCGCGGGCCGTGACCGTGACGCCCTTCATCGCGGTGGCGGTGTGGTTGACCGCGAGGACCTGCCACTTCAGCGGGTCCGCCTGGACATGCAGGGGCTCGCAGGCGCTGCGGGCGCCGTAGTAGGTGCCGTTGACGTCGAAGTCGTAGTCGCACGTCTGCCAGACCGTGCTGTGCCAGGCCGGGTGGGACAGGTGGTCCTCGTACTGCGGGGACCAGCGGGTGCCGGGGCCGCCGTCGGTGGCGTGGGCGGCCGGGTGGTCGTGGTCCTCGGTCGAGGCGGTGGCCGTGCGGTGCCGTGCGAGGTCCGTGCCCGGGTTCCGGCTGTCGATCACGGACAGGGACCACAGCGAGTTGCCCCAGCTCGTGTTGCGCAGGCCGCAGCTGATCCGCAGGTACCGGCTGGTCCGTGCGGTGAACTCCGCGACATGGAGACTGGCGTCGCCGTTGTCGCAAGGCAGGGGTACGGCGGTGTTGTCGACGGTCTTCGCATCGGTCCAGGTGGAGTCGTCGGAGGAGACCTGCACCACGAACCGTGCCGCGTAGGCCTGTTCCCACACGAGGTCGACGCGGTCGAAGGACTGCTGGAAACGTTGTCTGACAACGTTGCCAACGGCTGATCCGTGCCGCCGCCCCTGTCAAGGCTCGCGACAGGATCGGGGGGTGACCGCAGCGATCACTGACGGGACGTCATGTGCCCGGCGCTCGCCTCGGGGTGACCCGTCCGCCGTCTCCGCCCCGTTCGCGTCCGTCGGCTCAGACGAGGAAGGTGGGCTGCTCGGTGATGCCCAGCAGGCTGCGGCCGTAGATCTCCCGGCCGAGGTCGGGGTTGACGACGCCGTGGCGGGACGCGGTGCCCAGGTCGCGCCAGATCCGCTGGAGGGGGTTGGCCAGGGCGAAGGCGCTCGCACCCGACACGGAGACGAGGCGGTCCACCGCCTCGCGGCTGCGGATCGCGGCGACGGCGGTGTCCATACGGACCCGGGCCCGCTCACCGACCGTCAGTTCCCGGCCCTCGGCGGCGGCGTGGTCGAGGTCGTCGGCGGCCCGGTAGGCGTGCAGTCGGGCGGTGTCGACGAGGGAAGCCGCGTCGGCGAAGGCGAGCTGGACGCTGGGCGAGTCGGCGAGGCGCGCGTAGACGGTCAGGGCCATCGGCTTGCGGGCCGCCGTGGCGAGGGCCAGCTCCAGGGCCGCCCCGGCCATGCCCAGCATGGGGGCGACGACCGTGAGCGCGAGCATCGAGGAGACCGCGACGGCGTTGCGGGGCTCGCCCTCGTGGCGGCCGGCGTAGGCACCGGCCAGGACACCTCCCATGCTGAGCGTCCGGTGGGCCGGCACCCTCACCTGGTCGACGACGAGGGAGTTGCTCCCGGTGCCGGCCATACCCGCGACATGCCAGGTGTCCTCGACCGTCACCTCGGCGACCGGCACCAGGGCGATCACCGGCGGCTGGTCCGCCGCGCTCGGGGCGATCGCCAGGACCACCCAGCCGGCGTGGTCGATGCCCGAGGCCCAGCCCCACCGGCCCGTCACGACGAGATCGCCGTTCTCGGCGGCGACCGCGCCGCCCGACGGGGTCAGTGATGCGGCGACCGCCGTGTCCCGGTCCCGGCCCCAGACGTCCGTACGGGCCTGGTCGTCCATCAGCGAGGCGACGAGGCTGCCCCCGGCGTAGATCGTCGCGATCCACGCGGCGGAGGCGTCACCTCGGGCCAGTTCGGCCGTCACCTCCATGCAGGTACGCACCCCGGCCCCGAAGCCGCCGAAGGCGCGCGGTGTGCCGAGACGGAACATGCCCGCCTCGCGCAGGGCACGGGCGGCCTCGTCCGGCACCCTGCGCAACCGTTCGCCCTCCGCCGCCTGCCCGGCGAGAAGGGGCACGAGCCCGCCGGCCGTCGCCGTCAACTCGGCACGCACACCGGTCTCATCGGCCAGCGAGGGGGAAAGCAGGGGCGGGTTCACGGCAGGGCTCCCTCGGGTGCGGGATCGGGGACGGCACACGATGTCATGAGCCGCCCCCGGTATCCGCGGGACGCGCTCATCGCGTGGACAGCGGCGCGGGAAGTGCCACACGGGCGCCGGAACGAACGCCGGTGCCACCACGGGGGACATCCGTGACACAGGATGCGGCGACGGACACGGCGGACGGGCGGCACCGGACGTCCAGTGCCCCTGAACCACGCGCACCGGCAGGAGCTGCGCACGACACGAGCGGTGGTGGCACCGGCTCGGCCATCTCGCCCAGGTACGGCAGCTGCGCCTGCCCGCCCACCGCACCTCCGACGGGCTCACCGGCAGTTCGGGTACACGGCGCCGACCGACTGCCAGGTGCTCATCGTCCCCTGGGCCGGCCTGCTCGACCACCCGCACCTCCCCCGGCTGCCGTCCCTGGCCGTCGCTCCCGCCCCGGCCCCGCAGGCCCGGCTGCTGCTCGCCCGTCTCGACACCGCCCGGGCTCTCTCCCGGCAGCCCGGCCCGGCGGGCACCGACGCGGCGCGCGCGACGCTGACCACGCTGCTGAGCGGCCTGGTACGGGCCCGCTCCCCCGTCGCCGCCCCACCGCAGCCACCGCGCACGGCGGCCATGGCGTACGCCGGCCCCAGCCACTTCCGCCGCGTCCGCCGCACCGCGTACGGAAAGTGACCGCGAGGGCGGGGAGACCTGGGCCTCCTGAGCCCGCCCGACTTGATAGGCAAGCCGGCACTTGCCTATGGTGAGGAGGTGCCGGACGACCTCTTCAAGGCCTTGGCCGACCCCACCCGCAGAAAGATCCTCGACGAGCTGACGGAGCGGAACGGTCAGACCCTGTTCGAAATATGCGCGCGGCTGACGACCAAGCACGGTCTGGGCTCGTCCCGGCAGGCGATCAGCCAGCACCTCGCCGTACTGGAAGGCGCGGGCCTGATCCGGACCAGGCGCCAGGGCCGCTTCAAGTTCCACGACCTCACCACCGAGCCGCTTGAGCGCATCGTCACCCGGTGGCTCAGCCCTCACGCACCGGAGGACACCCCATGAGGATCCACCTCACCAGCGTCTTCGTCGACGACCAGGAAAAAGCGCTGCGCTTCTACACGGAGGTGCTGGGCTTCGTGAAGAAGCACGACGTCCCGCTGGGCGACACGGTCCGGTGGCTGACCGTGGTCTCCCCGGAGGAACCCGGCGGCACCGAACTGCTCCTCGAACCCTCCGGCCATCCCGCGGTACGGCCGTACAAGACGGCACTGGTGGACGACGGCATCCCGGCCGCCTCCTTCGCCGTGGACGACGTCCGGGCGGAGTTCGACCGACTGCGCGCACTGGGGGTGTACTTCACCCAGGAACCGCTGGAGATGGGCACGATCACCACCGCGGTGCTGGACGACACCTGCGGCAACCTGATCCAGATCGTGCACAGCGAGTAGGGCGCCCGCCGCCTACCGGGCCAGAAAACGCTCCGCCGCCCGCTTCAGGTCCAGCGGCAGGCCACTCGGCTCCGAGACGATCAGGCGCAGCTCGCGCCCGAGTTCGGGTACCGCGCTCCACACCTCGCCGCCCCGGCTGAGCACGGCGGCCAGCAGGTCGCCCGCGTACAGGTCGCCCTCCGCCATCGGGTCCGCTCGCAGCACCTCGAACGCCAGCGGCAAAAGGTGGGCAAGCCCCACGTTCTGGCCGATCAGCAGCCGCATGTCCGCGACCGTCAACTCGCCGAGGGGCTTGCGCCGCAGCGCGTGCGCGGTCGCCACGAGCCGGGTCGCGTCACCCGGCGGGTCCGGCCAGCGGTCGCGCTCCAGCTGTTCGAGGGAGCGGTCGCGGTCGATGTGCGAAGTCACCGGTGGATCGTCCCACGCCGACCGCCGGCGCCGCCTCAGTCCTGCCGGAAGATGCGGTCCAGCTGGTGGTTCAGGACCGCGGCGGCCGCCTCCGCGCTGCGCTGGCCGACGAGAACGCCGGTGCCGAGCCCGGCCGACATGGCGAGCAGGCCGACGGCCTCCTCGCGCCCGTCCGTACCGGGGCGGAGCAGATCGCGCTCCTCCGCCTGGCGCAGGAGTGCGACCAAGGCACCCTCGGCGGCATCGGGGTCGCTGATGAAGGGCTGCGCGGCGAGCACGCGAGCGAGATCAACCGCCGCATGCTGGGCTTCATGGCCTCCCACGACTGACGACCAGCTTCTCGAACGGCACCGGGGCGGCCCTTCGCGATCACTAGGCTGCTGTCATGGCTGAGGGCGGGAGTGCGGCGACGGGTGCGACCGGGGCGGATGCCGCGGGGTGGGCGCGTACCCGGGCGTGGGTGGAGCGGAGCCTGCGGCCCGGGGACCGGATCGATGCCGTGGTGGGACTGCGCGGCGGCTGGACCTCGCAGATGCGCCGCATCGAGGTCGCGGGAGCGGACGAACCGTACTCCCTCGTGCTTCGGTCCTTCGTCAAACCGTTCTACGTGAAGCACGCGTGGGGGCTGCTCACGCGGGAGGCGGACGTACTGCGGCTGCTCGCCGGCACGAACGTGCCGGCCGCGCGTCTTCATGGCGTCGACGCGGACGCAGAGCACTGCGACCATCCGTCGCTGCTGATGTCGTTGCTCCCGGGGCGTCTCCGGCTGGACGGGACGGACCTCGATCGGGAGAGCGAGCTGCTCGCCGCGCAACTGGTCGCGATACACGGGCTGTCCGTCCCGGAGGCCGCGCGGCCGCGCGACTACGAGGCGTGGACCGGTCCGGAGCGGGTGAGGCTTCCCGGGAGCCCGAGCCGGCCGGACGTGTGGCAACGCGCGGTGGAGGTGATCCGCCGTCCGCCCCCGCCGTACCGGCCCCGCTTCCTGCACCGTGACTTCCACCCCGGGAACGTGCTCTTCGGCGGGGAAGGGCACGACCTGGCCGTCACGGGTGTCGTGGACTGGGTGGAGACGTCCTGGGGACCCGCCGACCTGGACGTGGCGCACTGCTCCACCGCGCTCGCTCTGCTGCACGGGGTACGCGCCGGCATGCGGCTGGCGGACGACTACGCGGCCGCCGGCGGCCTGCTCAGTGACGACCCCGCCGACCACCTGTACTGGCGGGTGCTGGACGCGCTGGCCTACGCGCCGGACGCGGAGAAGGTCGCCGAGCCGTGGCGGGAGCTCGGCAGGGCGGACCTGACACCGGCCGTGCTCACCGAACGCCTTGAGCGGTACCTCGTCGCGCTCTTCCGCCGGTACGGCTGAGCACGCGGCCGGCGCGGAGGGGACCTGTCCGCCCGGGCGCGCGCCCGAATCCCCGCACCCGCCGGGTGTTTCTCAACGGACGGCAACAGCCGTGCGACGTCCGGGCGTGGGGGGTCACGGCTTGGCCAAGCCCTTCCCGCACGTTGGCCGCATGTTCACCGCCCATCCCTGATGCGCCCCGCGGTGACGGGCGAAGGATAAGCGGTGGCCCGCCTTCCGGCCGGGCCGGCCGTGCTTCCGACAGAGCTTCTCCTCTCAAGAAGGGGCCGTCATGGCTGAGTTGACACGCCGTAGACTCCTGGGTTCGGCCGCGGGCGCGCTGGGTGGCGCGGCGGCCCTCTCGCTCCTCCCGCCGAGCGTCCAGAAGGCCGTCGCCGCCGGGCCGCCCGCCACGGGCTCGCTGCGCGACATCGAGCACGTCGTGATGCTGATGCAGGAGAACCGGTCCTTCGACCACTACTTCGGCACCCTGTCGGGCGTCCGGGGCTTCGACGACCCGAACGCCCTCGCCCTCGACACGGGGCGGAGCGTCTTCTACCAGCCCGACGCCGTGAACCCCAGGGGCTATCTGCTGCCCTTCCACCTCGACACCCGTACGACCAGCGCCCAGGCCATCCCGTCCACCAGCCACGCCTGGTCCGTGCAGCACCAGGCGTGGAACGGCGGCAAGATGGACCAGTGGCTGCCCGCACACCGCAAGGCCGACGGGGTCAACGGCCCCTATGTGATGGGCTACTACACGCGCGAGGACATACCGTTCCAGTTCGCGCTCGCCGAGACCTTCACCATCTGCGACAACTACTTCTGCTCGGTGTTCGGCCCCACCTGGCCCAACCGCCTGATGTGGATGACCGGCACCATCGACCCCGGCGGCACCCGGGGCGGTCCGATCATCAGCAACACCGCGCCCACGCCGTACCGGTGGACGACGTACGCGGAACGGCTCCAGGCCGCCGGGGTCAGCTGGAAGGTGTACCAGCAGGACGACGACTACGGCTGCAACATGCTGGAGCAGTTCGCCGCGTTCAAGAACGCGCGGCCCGGCTCCGACCTGTACGAGCGCGGCGTACGCCCCCAGCCCGAGGGCACCTTCGAGGACGACGCCCGCAACGACCGGCTTCCGGCGGTGAGCTGGATCATGCCGACGAGCTACCAGTCGGAGCACCCCGACTACCTGCCGGCGGCCGGCGCCGACTTCGTGGCATCGAAGATCGAGGCGATCGCGTCGAACCCGAAGGTGTGGCGCAAGACCGCGTTCATCCTCAACTACGACGAGAACGACGGCCTGTTCGACCACGTGCCCCCGCCCACCGCGCCCGCGGGCACGCCGGACGAGTACATCCAGGGCCTGCCGATCGGCGGCGGCTTTCGTGTTCCGGCGATCATCATCTCGCCCTGGACCGTGGGCGGATGGGTCGCCTCGGAGGCGTTCGACCACACCTCGGCGCTGCGGTTCCTCGAACGGTTCACCGGGGTGCGGGAGCCGAACATCAGCGACTGGCGGCGCACCGCCTTCGGCGACTTCACCAGCGCCTTCCGGTTCCGCGACGGCCGTCCTCGGCCGCCCCGGCTGCCCGATGACACCGCGGAGCAGCTGGAGAAGGCGAAGGAGGAGGTGGAGACGCTCCCGAAGCCGACCCTGCCGGGGGCGGACCAGACCTTCCCGCACCAGGAGAAGGGCCGCCGCCCGCACGTATGACACCCGGAAGGGCCCGCGCCGTCGACGCCCGGGCCCTCGCCGCGGGCCCCGGCCACTGCCTGATCAGGCCGGGGCCCGGTCATGCCGATTACACGGTGGCGGAGTCCGCGCCCATGGGCGCCGGACACGCGCGGCTGGGGGACGGCTGTGTTCCACTCCGGTCGCACCGACGCACGGTGCGGCTCAGCGCAGTACGGCCGCCAGCAGGTCGGTGCCCAGCGCCGTCAGGCCGGGCAGGTCGAGGGTTGCCGGACGTGGCGGCCGTTCCGCCGGGCCGTGAGCAGGCCCGCGCGGCGCAGGACGGCGAGGTGGCGGGAGACCTCCGGGGGCGAGAGTTCCCAGACGTGGGCCAGCTCGCCGGTGGTGTGGGGGCCGCGCGCCAGGGTGCGCGGCAGCCGCAGCCGTACCGGATGGGAGAGTGCGTCGAGACGAAGGGTGACCGTTTCCAGCGACACCGGCTCCGCCGGGCCCGGTTCGGCCACGGGGTACTGCACCACCGGCTGTCACCCGGGGGCATGGACCGCCACCAGCTGCGGGCGGCCGAAGACACTGGGGAGCCTGCGGGCGCGCGCTGTCCACGGCGCCGGCGCGTGGACGCGGATCCGCATCCGTTCGGACGACTCGGCCGGGCCCGCCGGAGCGCCCGACGGCCGCCGTGGCCTGTGCGTGCCATGCTCGCGCTGGCGGGCACCGGTGCACGAGGCACGTCGTGCTGCCGGGGCGCTCGCTCCGCCCTGCCCCGCAGCGAAGGATCCCGTATGCCGTCCCACAACCAGTCAGTGGTCGCCTGCCCCTTCGACTTCAGTGACGCGCTCGAGTTCGACCCCGCGCTCGAGGCCCTGGCCCAGCGCGGCCCGGTCAGCCGGATCCGGCTGCCCTACGGCGAGGCCGAGGCGTGGCTGGTCACCAGCTTCGCCGGAGTACGCCAGGTGACCATCGACCCGCAGTTCAGCCGGGCAGCGATCGTCGGTCGGGACTACCCGCGCATGACGCCGGAGCCCATCGTCTCGCCGGAGTCGATCAATGTGACGGACCCGCCGCACTCCACCCGGATGCGGCACGTCGCTGCCCTGGCGTTCACCCGCGACCGGGTGAACGCCATGCGGCCGGCCGTGGACCGCGTCGTGTCCGGCCTGCTCAACAAGATGGCCGACGCGGGACCGCCCGCCGACCTGGTGACCCACCTCTCGGTGCCCCTCCCCCACCTGACCATCTGCGAACTCCTCGACGTCCCCGAAGGCGACCGCGACGAGCTCCGCACCCTCACCATGCGGCTGCTGTCGACCGACCCCGACGCCCGCCAGGACGCCGCCGACGCCAAGGCCCGGCTGCGCGCCTACTTCGCCGAGATGGTGCCGCAGCGCCGCCGCAATCCGGGGCAGGACCTGCTCAGCACCATGGCCACCGCGCCGGCCCCCGAGGGCCAGGACCCGCTGACCGACGACGAGCTGGCCGTCCTGGCCGTCACCCTCATCCTCAGCGGCAACGACACCGCCACCTGCCAGATCAGCAACATCGCCTATCTGCTGCTGACCCGGCCCGAGGAGCGCGCCGCGCTCGTCCAGGACCTCGAACGCGTCCCCGCCGCGCTGGAGGAACTCCTGCGCTACATCCCGTTCCGCAAGGGTGTCGGCATCCCGCGCATCGCGCTCAAGGACACCGAGGTCGAAGGCACCCTCATCCGGGCGGGCGAGTACGTCCACGTGTCCTACCTCACGGCCAACCGCGACCCCGCCATCTTCCCCACCCCGCACGACCTCAACCTCGAACGCCCCACCCACCCGCACATGACGTTCGGCTGGGGCGGACACCACTGCCTCGCCGCACCGCTCGCCCGGGCGGAACTCGACTCCGCGCTCACCGGTCTGCTCGCCCGGTTCCCGGACCTCGAGCTCGCCATCGCCGCCGAAGACGTCCCGTGGGACACCCAGACCATCCGCCGGTTCCCGCTCCACCTCCCCGTCACCTGGTGAGTTCCCGGTTCTGAGGGCCACCGCACGGGCCCGCGCCACTGTGCCGGTCCGCCTTCAGCCCGAGGCGGGGATCGTGCGCACGATGGCGTGGGCCCATTCGGCCGGGGTGGGCGTGCTGAGCCGGGCCGCGAGCCGCGCGCTGTGGCGGCGGCGTTCCGGTCCGCTCATCGTCAGGGCACGGTGGAGTGTGTCGACCAGGCTCCGGGGTGACGCCGGGTCGGTCAGCAGCGCGGCCTCGCCGAGGTGCTCCGCCGCTCCGGCGTGCCGGGACAGCACGAGGACGCCGCTGTGCCCGGCCGCCCGTCTGGAGACGACGTACTCCTGGGCGGTGAGGTTCATCCCGTCGGCGAGGGACGTCACCCAGTACACGTCCGCCGCGAGGTAGTTGTCGATGATCTGCGGGAAGGGCAGCGAGCGCGGTATGTAGTCGACGGGCTGCCAGGCGGTCGTGGCCCAGCGGGAGTTGACTTCGGCGATCGCCTTCTCCAGTTCCCTGCGGGTCGTCTCGTAGGCGCGGATTCCCGGTTCGGGCGGCGGGCAGATCAGCCGGAAGCGCACGCGGCCGCGCAGGTCCGGCGCGCGGTCGAGCAGGGCGGCGAGGGCCCGCACCTTGTGCACCGGGGCCTTGGCGTAGTCGAGCCGTTCCACGGAGAGGACCAGCTGGCCGCCGTCACTCCGGCGGCGGCGTGCCGCGCGCCGTCGGGCCTGGGCTTCGACGGCGCCGCGGTCGATGCCCAGGGGGTGGACGCCGACCCGGGGCGGACTCGGGGCGTCCGCGAGGAGCAGTTCGAAGTGGCGGGCGTGGGCGGCGGTGTGGAATCCGGCCCAGTCCAGGTGGGTGAGCGAGGCGCACAGCTGGTCGGCCGCGGGCAGGCGGCGGAAGGTGTCCGGGGCGGGGAAGGGGGTGTGGTGGAACATGCCGATGCTGAGGTCGGGGCGGCGCGGCTTGAGGAGGCCGGGCACGAGCCACAGGTTGTAGTCGTGCAGCCAGACGGTGGCGCCGTGCGCGGCATGGGCGTCTATGTGGTCGGTGAAGGCGGCGTTGACCTCCTCGAAGTCGGCCCAGTGCCGCGGGTCGTGGCGGATGAGGTCGGGCTGGGACATCAGGGCGGGCCACAGCGTCTCCTTGCAGGCGCCGTGGAAGTAGCCCGCCCAGGTGCCGGACGCGACGGGCAGCAGGGCCAGGGGCAGTGCGGTGGGAGGTTCCGGGGGTGTGCGCGGCGGCGCCGGGGTGTCCCGGGCGGCGGGCTGTCCGGTGACGAGTGCGGCCGCCCACACGGTGCCCTCGGCGAGGGTGTGCGGTGCCAGGGCGGCGGTGAGGGTGGGCAGGATGCCGTTGGGGCTGGCGGGCGCCCGCCAGCGGCCGTCGGACCAGTGCAGGGGCGGTCGGTGGTAGCCGATGACCACGCGTGCGGCCGGGCTGATCCAGCCCAGGTGTTCCATGGCGGACAGGATCGCCGCCGCCCCGTCGAGTTCCGGACGGTGCACGTGCGCTCCGGACGGTGCGGACGCGGCCAGCGCGGGCTCGGAGTTCCCCATGATCACGCCATGGGCGCCCAGGGCGAAGAGCGAGAGATCGTTGAGGGAGTCGCCCGCTACCAGCAGCGCGCCGGCGGGCCAGCCGAGCATGCGGGCCAGTTCCCGTACGGCCGTGCCCTTGCTCGCGTTGCGGGGCAGGACGTCGAAGTAGCGGCCGGCGGAATAGGTCCACGAGCAGCCCAGGCCGGCCACGGCCGCCTTCAGGTCTCCGGTCAGGTGCTCGGGGGACAGGTAGAAGGAGCAGCGCCCTTCCTGGACGACGCCGTCCTGGTGGGCCAGACCGGGAAAGCCCCGCAGCGCGGCGCGTACGCGGCGGGTGCCGGGCCATCCGGCGCGCAGGCGGGCCTCCAGGGTGCCGACATGGCTGAGCGTGGTGCCGTCGACGACGCTGGCGCCGACGTCGGCGACGATCCAGCGGGCCTGCGGCACGAGCGGGTCGCTCCGGAGGACCGAGCGCACGGAGGAGAGGGACCGGCCGGTGGCGAAGACCACGGTGATGTCCGGGTGCAGGGCCAGCACGTGCCGCAGCCTCCGGCGGGCGCGCTCGTCGCCGCCGAGGAGGGTGCCGTCGAGATCGCTGACCAGGACGCGGGCACCGGTGTGCGCCGGTGCCGGGGCGGTGGGGCGGTCGGTGCGACGGTGCAGGGTGTCCATCACTCCTCCTCAACCGTGTGCCGGTCGCGTGCCCGGACACGGAGCCGTGGGACCCGCCCCCGGCATCCGCCCGGGAGCCTCGGCCGGGGCCCGTCCCGGGGACGGGGGCCCTGCCCGGCGGCGTACCGGACGGCGGCCGGCGACTGCCTCGGCGTCGCCGGGCGGGCTTGTGACCCGGGGACAGGGCCCGCGGGCTCCTGATCCCGGGGCAGAGCGCTGTATCCCAGGGCAGAGCGCTGTCCGGCGCCCTCCCGGCCGGGCCGACCGTCGGCCTCACCGCGTCGGCCACGCGGGGACTACGCTCAGTAGCCAGCCGAGAGCTTACGGTGCTATCTTCGGGCAGATCAACCCCGTCGGCAGCCCGAGCGGACGCCCCCGGGGATCCAGCGCCCACATCACCTGGCAGGCCGACACTCCCGCACCCACCCCGCCGTACTGTCCCGGAGGCTTCATGCGCAAGGCCGATCCCGCACTGGACGAACTGGAGTCCGCCGCGCGCGACGCGCCCGCGGAGCTGGTCGCCCGCCTGCTGCGCAGCGAAGAGCCCCGCACCGCTCGGCTCGGACGGGCGATCCGCGACATCCAGAGCCGCCTCTCCGACCCGGCACCGGCACACACGCCCTGCGGCGACGGCCGCATCGACCCGATCACCCATGACCCGGGCTGGTGAACGTGGGCCCGATGTGCGCACCGAGTTGGCCCGCCCGGATGAATGCGGCGCCGTTCGGCCTGGTGGAAGGCTGTTCAGGCGCGAGGATGGGCCGCTATGAGCATTGAAACGATCCGGCGGCGCGTGGTCCTTATGCGCCACAGCAAGGCCGACTGGTCCGACCAGGACGACCACGAGCGCCCCCTCTCGGAACGCGGCCTCCGGGACGCGCCCGTGACCGGCCGCTGGATCGCGGGCTCCGGCGTCGTCCCCGACCTGGCCCTGTGCTCGACGGCCGTACGCTGCCGCGACACCTGGAAGCTGGTGCAGCCCGAGCTGTCCCAGCGGCCGAGGACGGTGCACGACGAGCGTCTCTACGAGGCATCGCTCGGCGAGCTGATCGCTGTCCTGAACGAGGTCCCCGACGACGTCTCCGATCTGGTGGTCGTCGGGCACAACCCGGGGATGCACGCGCTGGCCGATGCCCTCGCGGGCGAGGTCGACGGCGATCTGCTGGCACGGATGAACCGCAGCGGCTTCCCCACCTCCGCGATCGCCGTGCTCACCTTCAGCGGCTCCTGGAAGGCCGTTGAGCACGGCAGTGGACACCTGGTCGCCTTCTGGTCGCCGCACGCCTAGTGGTGCCGCGTCAGGTCCGCGCGGACGCCGAGGACCTGGCGGAGGGTCAGGAGCGACCCGGCCGCGTTCGGACGGACACCCCCTGGCAGGCTGGGAGCCGTGTCAGACACACTGTCCGAGCCGGTGGCGCTCCGGGCAGCCGACCATGTCGCGTGTGCTGGGGGGGAGCCCGTGGATGTCCGCAGGACGAAGGACGGTTCGGTCCGGGGCCATCGGCCGGCCCCCGATGTCGTGGCGTTCCTCGGCATTCCGTACGCCGCCGCGCCCTTCGGGGCCAACCGCTTCAGAGAGCCGCGCCCGGTCGAGGCGTGGCAGGGTGTCCGTGAGTGCGGGCACTTCGGACCGGTGGCCCCGCAGTCGGCGTGGCTTCCGGGGGCGCCGTCCTGGTCGCCCGGCGATGAGGACATCCTGACACTCAACGTCTGGACTCCGGCATCCGGTGCGGGCCAGGTGCCGGTCCTGGTGTGGATCCATGGCGGCGCCTACACCTTCGGCTCCTCCGCGCAGCCCGACTTCGACGGTACCGCCCTGGCTGGTGCCGGGCTGGTGGTGGTGACCTTCAACTACCGTCTCGGTTTCGAAGGCTTCGGTCACATTCCGGCCGGCGCCGAGCCCCCGTACCCGGAGAACCGGGGCCTGCTCGACCAGATCGCGGCGTTGCGGTGGGTGCGGGAGAACATCGCCGCCTTCGGCGGAGACCCGGCCAATGTCACGGTGGCGGGGCAGTCCGCCGGGGCGACCTCGGCCGCCTGTCTGATGGCGATGGACCGGGCGGCCGGGCTGTTCCGCCGGGTCATCGCGCACAGCGCCGTCGGCCCGTGCTACTCGACGGAACTCGCGGCCGAGACGACCCGGAGGGTCGCCGAGGCGGCCGGCATTACCGCCACCGCCGCGCAGCTGACGTCCGCGACCCCGCACGCGCTGGTCGCGGCCTCCGATCGGGTCGTGGACGGCTACCGGCGGGATCCGGATTCCGGGCCCCGCCACTACAACCCGGTGATCTACGGTCCGGTCGTCGACGGGGAGATCCTGCCCGGCGACCCCCTGTCCGGGCGGGCCGCCGGAACTTCGAGGGCGGTGGACCTCCTGGTGTCCCACACCACTGAGGAGTGCTGGCTGATGGACGCCGTCGGCAGTACCGCGAAAGTCACCACCGACGCACAACTGGCCAGGTTCGCCCAGGACTTCCGGCTCCCCGAAGCCGTGGTGCCGGGATACCGGGAGCTGATGCCCGCCGCCGCGGTCCTCGACGTCTACCTCGCGATCTTCGGCGACCTGCTGTTCAGCGAGTACACCAGGCGGCTGGCGGAGCGGCACGCACAGGCCGGTGGCCGAACGTTCACGTCCTGCTTCGCCCGCCACCGCGAGGCCCCCGAGGGAGTGGTGCGCGCCTGGCACTGCGCCGACGTCCCCTTCGCCTTCGGCACTCTCGACCGCAAGAGTGCCGAGTTCCTCGTCGGAGGTCGCCCCGACGCCGCGGACCATGAGCTGTCCCGGCGCATGATGGGGGCGTGGGTCGACTTCGCCACCACGGGGGATCCGGGCTGGTCCCCCCTGAACGGGCCGACGGCGAGCCCGCACGTCTGGGACACCGCGGACTCTCCCGCGGGGGCGCAGGCCCCCGCGGCCCGCACCCTGTTGGCCGACGTGGACTTCTCGCCCCTTCGGCTTCCGGATGCGTGACCGGTGACAGGTCACGTGACCGCGGACGACACACGTCCCCTATATCCCTTTTTTCCGCACCGACGCGGAGTGAACACGCAGGTGAGCGACTACTCCCGGCCCGCCGCCGGACCGCGGGCTCCGGAAGCGTGGGCGCGTGTCCGGGGCCGAGGCGAGACGGCTCTTCCCTTTTCACGGACGGAAGCGTAGGTTCCGGTTACCCCGCGGCGACGCCCTTCGAGGCGTTGGCCCGCCCGTCCCGGGACGGCGGGCCACGCGGGGGCCAACTTCACACCCTGCGCGCCCGTACCGCCGGCGCGTCGCGGCCCGCCCGCGGCCCGCGGTGGGGCATCGGCCGCTGTCAGTGATCCGCCGGCAGGACCTGCACGGTGTCACCGACCGCGCGCTCACCGGCGGCATCGGACGGCTCGTTGACCAGACGGCCGTTGACGGCCATCGCGGTGGACCCGCCACCGTCGAGGTTCATCGCCTGGACGGCACCGAGCGACCTCATGAACGCGGCGGCCTCGTAGAGGGTGAAACCCTCGCTCCCGTTCTTCAGGCGTCCGTCCACCGTCGCGAGGATCAGCCGTCCGCGTCCGTCGATACCCGCCAAGGTGCGCGGCTGGCGGACGTTGGCCCACGCGTAGCCGAAGGATGTGTACGCCGGGTCGACCACGCCTTCGGCGGCGGCGTCGATGTCGATATGGCCGTCCTTCACGAGCGTCGGTGCCGCGCTGACGACGGAGTCGTCGGCGCGGAGTGCGATGCGCCTGCCCTCGGCGGTACGGACGTCCTCGCCGAGCTTGATACGGCTGTACGGCTCGGCGCGCGCCGTGAGCCAGTCGGCCGCCCTGCCGATGCCCTGCAGCACCCGTCCGCCCGCCGGGACGCGACCGCCGCGCGCGCCGGCGGAGACCACGCGGCCCGACGCGTCCAGCACGGCCTGCGCTCCGGGCCCCGTCGGCAGGCCGGCGCGGAAGGCGGCGGTGAACAGGACCAGGTCATCGGCCAGCCGGCAGGTCACGTCCTGCCAGGGCAGCTCGCTGGGCGTGCCGCCGGGCCGGCCGCAGTCCCGGACCGTGCCGGGCACCCGGTTGATGCCCTGGATCCGGTAGCCGGCCTCGCCCGCCCGGGCGGTGACGGTGCTGGTCAGGTCCGCGATCCGGACGTCGTGACCGCCGTCCCCGATGATCAGGGCGGAGCGGGAGCCGGCCGCCATGGATTCCAGCTCGCCCCGGTAGGCCCCGATCCCGGACACGGTGCCCGGCACGCCGTCGCCCGGCGCCAGCACGAAGAAGCCGCCGTTGACTCCGACGAGCGACCCGAGCTTCCGGGCCACCGCCGAGGTCGTCTCGCGCTGTGCCACGTTGCCGTCATGGGTGGCCTCGACCACCCCGTCGAAGGTCTTCGGGTCGATCACGGCGACATGGACGTTCTCCCGGTCGGCGGGCTCCTGGATGTCGTACCCGGTCCAGGACAGGGCCGTGTGGAACCCGGCCGCGGTGACCGCCGAGGCGGCCGTCCTCGCCTCCTCCTGCGTGGCGAAGCGGCCGACCCGGACCCGGTACCCCATCAGTCCGTGCGGAGTGTCGGCGTAACGGGGCCACCGCACGGGCTCCACCCGGGGCCGGAGGCCGGCCGCGGTCAGCTCGCGCGCCGTGTCCTGGGCCCAGGTGCGGGTGGCGGCCTCGGCCCAGGTGGCGGGTGCGTCCGGATCGTTCGCGGTCCACCGGGTGCTGCTCGGCGCCTGGACCGTGACCGTCCAGGCATGTTCCACGCCGGGGCGCTGGATGACACCGGTGCGCACGAGGACTCCGGGAGCGGGGCTCCGCGTCGTCCACCGCTCGGTCACTTGGCCGTGCGCGGAGCCCGCCCGCGCCGCGCCGGGCAGCAGGGCCGACGCCGTCATGGCGAGCACGGCGCCCGCCGCGAGTCGTGCGCGGACCCGAGCGGAGCGCCGGGCGGCTCCCCGGATGCGGGCGTACCCCATGTACATCCACCTCACGAACGGTTCGGGGACGACCGGACCGACGTACCGCCCGGCCGTCCGGCGCGCGCCTGGGACAACGGTGGTCCACTGCACCGGCCGTAGGTGACAACCAGCGCCCGGCGAGCGGACGTCACCACGACGGCCGTGTGAACTCGGCGGTGTCAGCGCGTGATCCGCAGCAGGCGGGGCGGCTGGACGGCGGGTTCGGGCAGGCGCAGGGGCGACCGGCCGGGGGTGATGCTGCCGAGCACCGAGGCCCGTCGGGCGCCGGTGCCCGACGGGAGGGCGCCGGGCAGGCCGTGGGCGGTCAGGAAGCCCAGGACGGCGAAGGCCAGGGCCTCCTTGGCGTCCGACGGCAGGCCCAGGGCGTCGCTGCGGCGTAGGGGCACGCCGGGCAGTTCCTCGGCGATCGTGGCCATCAGCACCGGATTGCGGGTGCCGCCGCCGGAGACGACGAGCTGGGTGACGCCGTGGGTGCGACACGCCTGGGCAACGGTGACGGCGGTCAGCCGGGTCAGCGTGGCCAGGACGTCGCCGACGGCGGGAACCGGCGCGGCGGCCAGCGCCCGGTGCAGGTAGGGCAGGTGGAAGTGCTCCTTGCCGGTGCTTTTCGGGGCGGGCCTGCGGTAGTAGGCGTCGTCTAGGAGGACGCGCAGCAGTTCGGGGCTGACGCGGCCCCCGGCGGCCCGGCGTCCGCCCTCGTCGTAGGCGGCGGCGCCCTCGGTGAAGTGCCGTACGGCCGCGTCCAGCAGCGCGTTGGCGGGGCCGGTGTCGAAGGCCAGCGGAGCCGCGCCGGGCGCGAGGACGGTGACGTTCGCGATGCCGCCGAGGTTGAGTGCGGCGGGGGTGCCGGGCAGCGCGGACAGCAGCAGGGTGTCGGTCATGGCGACCAGCGGTGCGCCCTGGCCGCCCGCGGCGACGTCCCTGCTGCGCAGGTCGGAGACGACCGGGAGGCCGGTCGCCTCGGCGATCCAGGCGGGCTGGCCGAGCTGGAGGGTGCCGCGGACCGTGCCGTCCTCGACCCAGTGGTGCAGGGTCTGGCCGTGCGAGACCACGAGATCGGCGGTGCCGTCGCACAGTTCGCGCAGAGCGCGCCCCGCGGCGTCGGCGAATGCCCGGCCGATACCGGTGTCCAGGACACAGACGTCCCGCGTGGTCGTCACGGCCGGCGGCAGGGTGGCGGCGATCAGGTCGCGTACGTCGTCCGGGTAGGGGACGGAGAGGTGTCCGAGGGGGCGCAGGAGCAGGCTGTCGCCGTCCAGCGTGAGGTCCGCCGCCGCGGCTTCGATGGCGTCGAACGAGGTGCCCGACATCAGGCCGATCACCCGCATGGCGCCTCCTGGCACGGATCGCGCCGGGCGGCGGCCGGGACCGGCTGCGGCTGGTGCATGAATCCTCCCGGGGGGCCGTCGTCGTACAGGGGCCGCGAAGGTTTCCTCGTCACTCCTGGGCGACGGCCGCCGCCGGCTGGTCGGGACCGCCGTCGCCCACCGGGGCCGGTACGGTCCCGGGTGCCCGGTGGAACAGGCTGGCCACACCGCCCACGGCCAGGGTGACCGCCACACCGAGGGGGACGAGCCACTGCGCGGCGATCGCGGTGGGCACGGCCGTACCGGCCGTACGGACGTCGATCTTGACCTCGCGCACGATGTACGTCATGACGCCGACCGTCACCAGGAACGCGACGACCGCGTCGGGCTCGGTCGCGCGCCGGACCATCCGGCCGAGGAGAAACGCTCCGAGGAGCGCGCCGTAGGTGTAGCCCGCGATGGTCAGACCGGTGAGGTAGACGTTTCCGGTACTGGTGCTGAAGACGCAGGCGAAGACGGCCATCAGCACCGCCCACACCAGGGTCATCAGCCGGGCCAGCCTGAGCAGGAACTCCTCGGAGGGCTCGCCGCGGAAGAAGCTGTGGATGATGTCGGCGACCGTCGAGTTCGACATGGAGTTCAGCGCCGAGGACAGCGACCCCATCGCCGCGCCGAGGATGCCGGCCACGAGCAGACCGGAGACCACCACGGGCAGCCCGTGCAGGATGAAGTCCGGGTAGAGGTTGTCGGAGCTGGTCAGTCCCAGCTCCGTGAAGGTCCTGCCCTGGTTGTACGACCACAGCAGCGCGCCGACGAGGGAGAACGCGGCGAACTGCACCGTGACGAAGACACCGGACGCGATCATGGCCTTCTGGCCGTCCCGCAGCGAGCGGGTGGCCAGCACCCGCTGGACGATCAGCTGGTCGGAGCCGTGGCTGGCCATCGCGAAGATGGCGCCGCCGATGATGGCGGTGGGGAGGGCGAACGGGCTGGTGAGGATGTGCGCGAGGCCGAAGTCGGTGTCGAAGAGGGTGAACCGGCCCGCGTGCAGGGCGCGCTGGAAGCCGTCGCCGCCGACGTGTCCGGCGAGCACGCCGATGGCGAGGAGGGCGCCGCCCAGGTACAGGCCCATCTGGATGGCATCCGTCCAGATGACCGCCTTGATGCCGCCGAGGTAGGTGTAGACGACGGTGATCACCGTGAGCACGATGATGATGACGCGGAAGCTCGCGTGCACGCCGAACTCGTCGAGCAGCAGTTTGATCGGGATGGCGGAGGCGAACAACCGGACTCCTTCGGCGAGGAGCCGGGTGAAGACGAAGGTCACCGAGGCGAGCCCCTGCAGCTTCAGCCCGAACCGGCTGCCGAGGTACTGGTAGGCGCTGACGAAGCCGCCGCGCTTGTACAGCGGGATCAGCGCGGTCGCGACGACGACCCGACCGATGACGTAGCCGAGCGCCAGTTCGACGTTGCCGAAGCCCTGCCCGCTGTACGCGCCGCCGGGCAGGCTGATGACGGTGAGCACGCTGGTCTCGGTGGCGACCACGGAGAAGGAGACGGTCCACCAGGGCATGTGGCCCTCGCCGACGAAGTAGTCCTTCGCCGTCGTCTGCCGGCCCGCCAGGCGCAGTCCGATCAGGGCGATCGCCACCAGATAGACGACGACAACCAAGAGGTCGAGTTGACGCATGCTCACTCCTGGGCAACGGCCGTCGGCGAAGACGGCGCGGCGGGAACCGGGGGCGTCACCCGCACACCGTGAATGAAAGTTTCCTTCTCCCTCCCACTCATACCCCGAAAAGTAATTTCATCGCCCCGTCGGCGTCAACCACCCGGCCAGGCGCACACCGGCAGCCGCACACTGAGCGCGCCATCGGGCGCCGATCGCCCTGGAGCGGCTGCTCCGGAACGGACTTGACGCCCCGTCCGCCGCCTCCCCCCGCGCGGACCGGGGGCACCCCCTCGCGCCCCCGGCTCGGGCGGCTGTCATCCCGGCCGCGCATCCTCCCGCAGCCGCCGGAAGAGCGGCCGTGCCGCCGGCAGCCGGCCCTCGACCGGGGTCAGCTGTGCGGTGATCCGTGTGGCGGCATCGGGGACGAAGGGGTGGAGTTCCCCGGCCAGCACTCGGCACGCGGTGACGAGGGCGGCCAGGACGGTGTCGAGCCGCTCCGCCGCTTCCCTGTCGCCCTGCCGCTCCCGCCGGGCCAGTTCCCAGGGCCGGGTGGTGTCGATACAGCGGTTGGCCTCCTCCACGACGTTCCAGACGGCACGGATCGCGGCCCGGAAGTCGTAGTCGGCCAGGGCCGCGTCGACCAGGCCCGGCACCTTGCGGCAGACGTCCGCCAGCGCCGGCTCGCCGGAGGGCGGCGGGGCGGCGGGCACCGTACCGCCGCGGAAGCGGTGGACCATGGTCACGATGCGGTGGACGAGGTTGCCCGGTCCGCCGGCGAAGTCGGCGTCGGCGCGCGCGGTCAGACGGTCGACGGTGAAGTCGGCGTCCCCGACCCGGGGCACCTCGCGCAGGAGCCACCAGCGCACCGCGTCGGTGCCGTGGGTGTCGGCCAGTGCGACCGGGTCCACGGTGGTGCCGGCGGACTTGCTGATCTTGCGCCCGTCGACGGTGAGGTAGCCGTGAACCAGGATGTCGGTGGGCAGCGGGAGCCCGGCCGACAGCAGGATGGCCGGCCAGTACACGGCGTGGAAGCGTACGACGCCCTTGCCGGCCAGGTGGACGCGGCGCTCGCTGGTCGCCCACCACTGGTCGTAGGCGGTGTCACCGGTGCCGTATCCCAGGCTGGTGACGTAGTTGCCCAGGGCGTCCCACCACACGTAGACGACCTGGCCGGGGTCGCCGGGCACGGGGATGCCCCAGCCTCGGGCGCGGCTGCGGGAGCGGGAGACGGAGAAGTCGCGCAGGCCGCCCTCGATCAGGGCGAGGACCTCGTTGCGGCGGGCGGCGGGCTCGATGCGCAACTCGCCGTCCGAGATCAGCCGGTGCAGGCGGTCGGCGTAGCGGGACAGCCGGAAGAACCAGTTCTCCTCCGCGACGGGCTGCGGTTCGGTGCCGTGCTCGGCGCACCGTCCGTCGACCAGTTCGCCGGGGGTGTAGAACTGCTCGCAGCCCACGCAGTACAGACCCTCGTACGCTCTGCGATACAGGTCGCCGGAGGCGGCGCAGCGGCGCCACAGGCGTTCGACCCCCACGCGGTGGCGCGGGTCGCTGCTGGTGCGGATGAAGTCGTCGAGCGAGAGCGCCAGCGGGCCGCGCAGCGCGGCGAACGCGTCGGCGTTGCGGTCGACGAACGTCTGCACGTCGACGCCGGCCGCCTCGGCGGCCAGCACGTTCTTCAGGGAGTTGTCGTCGGTTCCGCTGACCAGCCGTACCCGCTCGCCCCGCCGGCGGTGGTGGCGGGCCAGGGTGTCCGCCTGGACGAGTTCCAGGGCGAAGCCCAGGTGCGGGCGGGCGTTGACGTACGGGATGGTCGTGGTGATGTAGTGGCGTCGTGCGGTCATCGGTCCTCCCACCGGGTGGCGAGGCCTGATCGCACACAGCCGAGGCCCCGTCCCGGGGCCTCGGATTCGGTACGCGTCCGTGCTCAGCAGCCCCGTCGGCGGGGCATCATCGGGTGCTGGGGCGAAAGCGTGATCATGTGTGCCAGCGTAGCGGCGCGGCGCGCACATCGCACCGCCGTTTCCGTGGCACGGGCGACGTCCGGGCCGTACGGATCCGTCGCACGGCGGCCGGAGAATCCGAGAGGGACGGTGCGCCGCCGTGACGGGGTCCGTCCTCGTGAGCCCTGCGCGGATCGCCTTCGCCGACGAGACCGAACTGCGGCCAGGATGGAGCGGAACCTGGCCGAGCGCGCCGGCCACCTGCACCGGCGGGTGGCGGGCGCGACCGTCATCGAGACCGAACACGCCGTCGCGGCACCGTGAGCCGGAGGTGTCAGCCGATCCGCTCTTGCGGTGTGCGGGTCCGGGGCCTGATGCCGGGGACCGCCGCATCGGGCGCCGCCCGTCGCTCATGACAGGCCCGCCAGCAGGGGCTCCAGCTCGGCGCGCGCTGTCCGGCCGTAGGTCTGGCCGACGAGGCCGAGAGGGTCCGCCGCCACGCGCTTCTACTCCTGCGTTGCGGCGGCTTCGAGGACGGCGGCGGTCAGGGCGCAGCCGAGTTCGGCGGCGCGGCGGCAGGGCGGTTCCCTGGTGATGCGCCCGAGCCCCGCACATGCCGGCAGCGGCCCGGCACATCAGGCGGCGGCAGGCGCAGACCTCGCCGCGGCCGGAAACGTGCCGGGCCGCTGCACCGAGTGCAGGGAGGGAAGGGAACCGGACGGCGGGTGGGAGCCGGGCGGGGGATTACCGGCCCCCGGGGGACCCGCCGTCCGGAGATCAGCGGGCCGCGAGGGCCTCTTCGCCACCGGGTGCGGGGGCGGGCGCGGGCGCCTGCTGCCGCCTCAGGACGAGCGTGACGAGCAGGCCGGCGACCATGCCCGCCGCGGTGAGCATCACCACCAGGAACTCACCGTCCGCCTTGGCCGCCTTCAGCGCCTGGCCGGCCTTGCCCTCCGTGCCGACCTCGGCGATCACGGTGAAGACCGCGAGGCCGATGGCGTTGCCGATGTTGAGGGCGGTGGAGGCGATGCCGTTGGCCACGCCCTGCTCCTGCGGCGCGGTGCCGGTCGCGGCGGCGATCCACATCGCGGTCCAGACGATGCCCTGGCCGACACCGGAGATGATCAGGCCGGGCACCAGCAGACCGTAGTTCGCGTCGGCGTCGAACCCGAAAGCGAGGGCGACCGTGCCGATCAGGCCGACGACGAAGCCGATGATCAGGGTGGTGCGGGTGCCGATCCGGCTGGCGAACCGCTCCCCGAGCTGGGTGCCGGTGGCGATGGCGAGCGACGGGATCAGGAAGCCAAGGCCGGTCTGCAGGGCGCTGTATCCGTGCACGCTCTGCATCAGGACCGTGAGGAAGTACGGCAGGACGCCGAAGGTCGCCATGTAGAGGAAGGTGACGAGCATGCCCACGGTGAGGTTGCGGTTGTGGAAGAGCCGGAACGGCATCAGCGGATCGGAACTGCGGTTCTCGACCACGGCGAAGAGCGCCAGCAGCAGCGCGGAGACGATGAACGCGCCCACCACGAGACCGTCGCCCCAGCCCCGTTCGGGGCCCTCGACGAGGCCGAACACCAGCAGCGTCGCACCGCCGGTGACACTGAGGGAGCCCGGGAGGTCGAACTTGCGGCGCTCGGTGCGGGCGGGGTCGCGCGGGATGACGAACAGCGCGGCGAGAGCGACGAGGCCGCCGAAGGGCACATTGACGTAGAAGACCGCGGGCCAGCCGAAGTTCTCCGTCAGGATGCCGCCCAGGAGCGCGCCGATGGTCAGACCGCTGGCGCCGGCGCCGCCCCAGACCGCGAGGGCCCGGTTCCGCTTGGGACCTTCCTCGAAGAGCGTGTTGATCAGCGAGAGCGTGGACGGCAGCAGCAGGGCGCCCGCGATGCCCTGGACGGCGCGGGCCACGACGATGATCTCGGGGCTGGGCGCGAGGCCACCGGCCAGCGACGACACCGCGTACAGGGACAGGGCGAGGACGAACATCCTGCGCCGGCCCAGCAGGTCGGCCGCACGCCCGCCGAACAGCAGGAAGCCGCCGGCGAAGACGACGTAGGCACTGACCACCAGTTGCTGGGTCTGCCCGGGGAAGCCGAGATCCTTGCCGATCTCGGGCAGCGCCACGAACACGATGTTCAGATCGAGGCCGTACAGCAGCTGTGCCAGGGCCAGCAGCGCCAAGGTCCAGCCCAGGTGACGCGGGACGCCGCCCGTGCTCCCCCGGTGCAGCGCGGATGTAGAGGACATGACAGAGCGCCCCTTCGGGATCCGGTGGTGTGGTTCTCGGAGCTTGAGCGGATATCCGGCAACCGCGGAACGCCGCCGCTTCGTTACGACTGTTCGTATTCTTACGTACGTTGCTTAGTTCGGCAACCTTAGTACAGTCGAACCATTGGGCCGCGTCGGCCGATCCGGCCCGGCGCGGGTGCACCGAGAGGGGATTCATGCAGGCGACAAGCCTCCCGGGGGCGTGGACGGGCGTGTTACGCCATGGCTCCGGCACCCGGAGAGAAGGCAGGGACCGGCCCGGCCGCCACCCGGGGATGGAAAGTATGTATGTAGCGGTACTGTGGGAATATGAGCCGCCATCCAGACCGCGACCAGATTCGGATCGAGAGCGTGCTGTCCGCGCTGGGCAGTCCCGTACGACTCGCCGTCGTCCGTGTGCTCGACGCGGGCGGAGAGCACAACTGCGGCAGCGTACTGGGAATCCTGGGGATCACAGCCAAGTCGACGATGACGCATCACTGGCGCGTGCTGCGCGAGAGCGGTGTCATCTGGCAGCACCCCTCCGGCAGGGAGAACCTGCTGTCACTGCGGCGCGAGGATCTCGACGCGCGCTACCCGGGGCTGCTGGACGCCATCCTGGCGGGGGCCGTGGACGACGAGGTGCTCGAGAAGGCCACGCGTTCCACGCCCGCCGGCGGACAGGCCCGTTCCATCACCTGACCTGCGCATCATCCGGGATCGGCATGGCTCACGCCTCCCCCACAGCCGGTGCGCGGCATCACGACCCGTCGTCACCGCCACACCTGTGAGGAGCCGCACCATGCAATTCGGGATCTACAGCGTCGGCGATGTCACCCCGGACCCGACCACCGGGCGGGTGCCGACCGAACACGAGCGGATCAAGGCCATGGTCCGGGTCGCGGTCAAGGCGGAGGAGGTCGGGCTCGACGTCTTCGCCACCGGCGAGCACCACAACCCGCCCCATGTGCCCTCGTCGCCGACCACCCTGCTCGGGTACGTCGCCGCGCGCACGGAGCGGATCATCCTCTCCACCGCGGTCACCCTGATCACCACGAACGACCCGGTGAAGATCGCGGAGGACTACGCGTTCCTACAGCACCTGGCCGACGGACGCGTCGACCTGGTGCTCGGCCGGGGCAACACCGCCCCCGTCTACCCGTGGTTCGGCCAGGACATCCGGCTCGGCATCCCCCTCGCCCTGGAGAACTACGCGCTGCTGCACCGGCTCTGGCGCGAGGACGTGGTCGACTGGCACGGCAAGTTCCGTACCCCGCTGACCCAGTTCACCGCCACGCCGCGGCCGCTGGACGGCGTACCCCCGTTCGTCTGGCACGGCTCGATCCGCAGCCCCGAGATCGCCGTGCAGGCCGGCCACTACGGCGACGGGTTCTTCGCCAGCAACATCCTCTGGCCGAAGGAACACTTCCAGGACCTGATCCACATCTACCGGCACCACTACGCGCAGAGCGGGCACGGCCGCCCCGACCAGGCCGTCGTCGGGCTCGGCGGGCAGGCCTTCATACGCAAGAAGTCACAGGACGCCATCAGGGAGTTCCGGCCGTACTTCGACAACGCGCCGGTGTACGGGCACGGGCCGTCCCTCGAGGACTTCATGGAGATCACTCCGCTGTCCGTGGGCAGTCCGCAGCAGGTGATCGAGAAGACCCTGCGCTTCCGTGAGTACTTCGGCGACTACCAACGGCAGATGTTCAACATGGACCACGCCGGACTGCCGCTCAAGACCGTGCTGGAGCAACTGGACATGCTCGGTGAGGTGGTTCAGGTGCTGCGCAAGGAGTTCGCCAACCAGCGGCCCGCCGGGGTCGCCGAGCCCCCGGTGCACCCCGCCGTCGCGGCACGGGCCCGGGAGCGCCCCGCCGACTAGGCGAAGGGTGCGAAGGGCCAGTGGTCATGGGCGGCCGGCGAGCGCATGACGGGCCGGCCGCCCCAGCGGTGTCGGCCCACAGCAGGGTGTCTGTTGCGAGGAGGCCGCTGACCTGAGCGATCAGGTCAGCGGCCTTGCGTGGGCGCAGCGGCATCAGCCTGGCGGGTGAGGGCCGCCGCGCGCGTCACCAGGGCACTACGCCGGCGTCGTCGAAGAACTGTCCGGTGGGGCCGTCGTCGGGCAGGGTCGCGAGTTCGACGGCGATCGCCGCGCCCTCTTCGGGGGTGCGCACGCCGCGGAAGCCGTTGAGGTCGGTGGCGACGTAGCCGGGGCAGCCGGAGTTGATCAGGATGTTCGTGCCGCTCAGCTCCCGGGCGTACTGGAGGGTGACGGCGTTCAGGAACGTCTTCGACGGCGCGTACGCCGCGGACACCGGGCCTGCCGTCTGCTCGGCGTCGGGTCCTGACTGCCGGGTGAGGGAGCCGACGCTGCTGGACATGTTCACGATCCGCGGTGCGGCGGAGCGGCGCAGCAGCGGCAGCATCGCGTTGGTGACGCGGACGACGCCGATCACGTTGGTGTCCATGACCGTGTGGATGGTCGCGGGGTCGATCCGGGTGGGCTCCTGCGGCATGTCGCCTGCGATGGCGGCGTTGTTGACGAGCACATCGAGGCGTCCGGCCCGTTCGTCGATCAGCCGTGCGGCGGCGGTCGCGCTCGCGTCGTCGGTCACGTCCAGCGGTACGGCGAACGCGTCGATGCCGGCGGCGCGCAGTTTCTCCACCGCGGCGCTTCGGCGCCGGTCGTCGCGGGCGCCGACACCGACGCTCCAGCCGAGGGCACCGAGGCCCGCGGCGATCTCGTAGCCGATTCCCTTGTTCGCGCCGGTGACCAGCGCGATCGTCCGTTCAGTCATGGGGACGATGCTGCCTGGGGGCCTCGGCCGGGGTCCAAGACCGATCGAGTGCGCGGCGATACCGTGAGGGTATCGATCCGGGATAGCGTGGCCGGATGGAGACCCGGGAACTGCGGTATTTCGTCGCTGTCGCCGAAGAGCTGCACTTCGGGCGTGCCGCGCAGCGGCTCGGGATGGCGCAGCCGCCGTTGTCACGGGCGATCCAGCGGCTCGAACGCCGGCTGGGGGCGGTGCTGTTGGACCGGACCAGTCGCACGGTCACGCTGACCGAGGCCGGATCGGTGCTCTTGGTCGAGGGCCGGGCGGCGCTCGACGCGGTCGAGGCCGCGGAGCGTCGCACCCGCCGCGCCGCCCGCTCCGTGACCGGCCGCCCCGGCCTGGTCCTGGTCACGAAGGCCAGCGCGTCCAGAGAACTGCTGGCGAGACTGCTCGACGCCTACGCCGCCGAACCAGGCGCGGTCCCCGTCGACGTCCTCCTGTGCGGTCCGGCCGAGCAGGAACGACTCCTGCGCGAGGGCCGGGCCGACGTGGCGCTGCTGCACCGGCCGTTCGACTCGACGGCCGGATTCCACACCGAAGAGCTCAGCACGGAGAGTCAGGTCGTGGTGCTGCCGGCCGGGCATCCGCTCACCGCCCGGGCCCATGTGCGCATGGCCGACATCACCGGGCTGCCGGGCCTGCCCCTCCCCCGCTGGCCCGACCCCGACGGCACCTACCCGCCCGGTCCCGGCCCGCGGGTCCGTGACCACGCACAGTTGTTGCAGCTCGTCGCGCTCGGCCGTGCCTGTGCGGTCTCACCGGAGTCGTGCCGAGCCCAACTGCACGGTGACCTCGCCGCCGTGCCCGTGCTGGACGCGCCGGCAGTCACCACGGTGATCGCCTGGCCGCCGCACAGCCGCTCCAGAGCCGTCGCCGACCTCATCCGGACGGCGACACGTCTCCGGTAGCTCCCACCCGCCCGGCCGGCGCCGATCGGGCCGGTGGTGCGGTGCGGCAGATGTGCCGGAGGCCGGTCAGGGCTTGCGGGCGACCAGCACCCCGTTGGCTCCCTGGCCCTCGAACGGCGTGACGCCTTCCGGCTTGAGGCCGAACTCCTCCATCCAGGCCGAGTACTCGGCGGCGGTGTAGTTCCGCCCCCATGTCTCCACGAGCATGTTCAGGCTCATCAGCGCCGCGGGCGCGGGACCGCGCTTGTCGTCGCCGACGAAGGACTCCGTGATGAGCAGGACGCCGCCGGAGGGCAGCGCCTCCGCACAGGACCGCAGGATCTTGCGCGCGTCCTGAACGCCCCAGTCGTGCAGGATGTTGGAGAGCAGGATCGCGTCGTAGCCGCTCGGCACACCGCCGACCTCGAAGAAGTCGCCGGAGGCGAAGGAGATCCGGTCCGCGAGGCCTGCCTTGGCGACCCGCGGCTCGGTCAGCTCGCACACGAACGGCAGGTCGAAGACGGTCGCCTTGAGGTGCGGATAGCGGTTGCACAGCTCGATGTCGTACGCGGCACCGCCGCCGCCCACGTCCAGCAGCGTCTTGACCGAGGTGAAGTCGAAGTGCTCGCCGAGCTGGCCCGCGGTGTACGCCGACAGCGAGTGCATGGCGTCCCAGAAGTGCTCCTTGACCACCGGGTCGTCCGACTGGAACAGCGACTTCTGGTTCTCCACGTCCCAGGTGTGGGGGCGGTTGCCGCGCAGCGAGTCGAGCATCTTGATGTAGGCGGGGTACTCGTGCTTGTCGACCAGCGTCACCCAGCCGCCGAAGTACCGCGGCTTCCCCTTGACCAGGAACTCCTCGGACAACGGGGTGTTGTGGTACGCACCGTCGTCGTCCAGGCGCAGCAGGTCGAGGGAGACGAGCGCGGTCAGCAGCAGCTCCGCGGGACGCTCGGCTGTCCCGTGCCGTGCGGCGAAGCCCGCGAGGGTCGTGCCGCCGCCCCCGGCGAGCTCGGTGAACAGTTCGAGCTCCGTGGCCAGTCCGAGCGCCTTGAAGGCGTAGACGCCGAGGGTCAGATCCATCAGCGGGGTCGGCGTGAGGGGCGAAGTCATGGATGTCCTCCGGTCGTTCATCGGTGACGTGTGACTCGACTCGCTTCGACGGTACGAGGATGTACGAACGCTCTCCAGGGGGGTGCGGCCGAACCACGACGACTTCGGGAGGTGGGACAGGTGGTGTCACCCCGGCTCCGCGCGGGCGGCCCGGTCGACGGCGTCCAGGACACGTGCGGCTCGGACGATCTCCCGGGCGGTCGGGGGCTCCCACCGGACCTCTCCTGTGAGCTGACCGAGGAAGGCCTCCAGCGCGGCGCCGGCCCGGAGCCGCGGCTCGACCGTCACACTCTCCCGCGTCCCCTCGATGTGCAGGAGCATCCCGCCGGGGCGGGACGTCCAGCCCGCCTGGAGCGTCACCGGTACGCCGCCCCAGGACAGGACCGCCGCGCCGCCCGCGTTCAAGGCACTCCCGGGACGGCAGAGGTACGAGGCGCCGCGCACCCGCAGGCCGGCCGACGGGTCCCACCACCCCAGCAGGTCCACGAGATGGACCGCGAGGTCGGCGAAGGCGCCCGCCGCGCCGTGCCGTTCCTCCAGCATCCACCCGGCGGCGCCGGTGAAGGCGCCGTCGAGCAGTCCCGGATGTGTGAACCGGAGGTGCACGCCGGCCAGTTCGCCCAGCGCGCGCTCGGCCAGCAGGGCACGCACATGTCTCAGCTCGGGCGCACATCTGAGGAACATGGCGGTGGTGACCGGCTGCTCGGCCGCCGCGAGCAGCGCCGCCAGCCGGCCGGTCTCCGCGGCCGAGGCCGCCAACGGCTTCTCGACCAGGGCCGGGACACGCGCAGCGACGATGTCCCGCAGCAGCTCGGCGTGGCGCGCGGTGGTGGAGACGACCACGGCCGCGTCGGCCCCGGCCAGCGCCTCGGCCGCGCTCAGTGCGGGCCGGACCCCTGCCACGGGTGAGCGCCGGCCGCTGTAGACGGCGGCCAGCGCGGCCCGGGGGTCGGCGGCCAGCACGTCGAGGTAGTCCGGCAGGTGGACGTGGTCCGTGCCCAGCACCGCGAGCCGGAGCACGGCCGGGGCCCGGGTCATCTCGTCGCGGCCATCTGGTCGTTCGGCACGGGCCGGGCGAACACGCGGTCGCTGTAGACGAGGGGGGCGCGCTCGCCCGTGTGGGTCTCCTCGACCCGGCCGATCAGGATGCTGTGATCGCCTCCGTCGAGGATCTCGTGGGTGGTGCAGGCGATCCGGGCCGTCGCCCCGGGCAGTCCGGGCAGCCCGAGTTCGCAGGGTGTCATGTCGCCGGCCGCGAACCGGTCCACGCCCGAGGTCGCGAAGCGCAGGGCGACATCGCTCTGATGGTGGGCGAGCACGTTGATGAGGAAGTGCGGGGCCGAGGTGAAGGCGCCGTGCGTGCTCGCCCCCTTGTCCAGGCAGATCAGTACGAGCGGCGGGTCGAGGGACAGGGAGCAGAAGGAGCTTCCGGTGAAGCCCCACCGCCGCCCGGACGCGTCGGCCGTGGTGGCCACGGTGACGGGGGCGGGCGCGCGGGACAGGGTCCGGGTGAAGGCGAGCCGGTCTACAGGCATACAGGGATCCGTTCGTGTGTGGAGCGTGGGCGGTACGACGGTGCCGGGACGGCGTGCCGTCCTCAGGGCGGGCCCGCGGGCGCCTTGCCGGCGGCGCCGGCCGCCGAGCCGGACCGTGGAGCACTCGCTGTCCTCCCGCGGCCCGCACGGCCGGGGCCCCGCCCGGCACGGCCGCGCGGTCCCGTCGTGCCGCGCTGCCGCGAGGCGGCAGCCGTGCTCGCCCAGGGGGCTGCGCGGCGCGCGGGGCATGGCGTCCTTGCCATGGCGGCGGTGTCCCGGTGTCAGGCTCAGGCGGTCCGTGCGGCGGGCTCGCCGACCGGCGTGCGGTCGCCGAGCGTGGTCAGGAACGAGCGGGCCCAGTGCCCCACATCGTGGGCGAGCACCTGGGCGCGCAGGTCCCTCATCCGGCGCCCGGCCTCGGCCCGGCTGATGTCCAGGGCCTTCTCCAGGCCGGACTTGACCTCTTCCAGATGGTAGGGGTTGACCTGGAACGCGCTGGTCAGCTCGGCCGCCGCACCGGCGAACTCGCTGAGTACGAGGGCGCCGCGCAGGTCGGCCCGGCAGGCGACGTACTCCTTGGCGACCAGGTTCATGCCGTCGCGCAGCGGCGTGACGAGCATGACGTCGGCCGCGCAGTACAGGGCGGCCAGTTCCTCGCGGCCGACCGAGGTGTGCAGGTAGTGCACGGCCGGACGGCCGACCCGGCCGAACTCGCCGTTGATCCGGCCGACGGTGCGCTCGATGTCCTCCCGCATGCGCAGATAGTGGTCGACGCGTTCCCGGCTCGGCGTGGCGATCTGCACCATCGTGGTCGACTCCGCGCTGACGCGGCCCTCGGCCAGCAGTTCGTGCAGGGCGCGCAACCGGATGTCGATGCCCTTGGTGTAGTCGAGCCGGTCGACGCCGAGGATGATCTTGCGCGGGTCGCCCAGCTCGGCGCGGATCTGCTCCGCCCGCCGCTGGACGTCCCCGCGCCGCGCCAGCCGGTCGAGGTCGGCGGCGTCGACGGAGATGGGGAACGCCCCCACCTTGACGACCCGGCGGCCGGACTCGGGCTCCGCGACGCCGAGGAGCCCCGGTTCGGCGCCGACCTCCGACACGGGCCGTTCCACCCGCACCCCGGCCAGCCGCCGGGCGAGCCACTGGAAGTTGCGGGCGCCGCCCGGCCGGTGGAAGCCGATGAGGTCCGCGCCCAGCAGCCCCTGGACCAGCTGGGTCCGCCAGGGCACCTGCATGAACAGCTCCACCGGCGGAAACGGGATGTGCAGGAAGAAGCCGATCCGCAGGTCGGGCCGCAGCTCCCGCAGCATCGCCGGGACCAGCTGGAGCTGGTAGTCCTGCACCCAGACCGTGGCGCCGGGGGCGCTGATGTCGGCGGTGGCCTGGGCGAATCTGCGGTTGACGTGCACGTACGCGTCCCACCAGCTGCGCCGGTAGCGGGGCGGCATGATCACGTCGTGGTACAGCGGCCACAGGGTCGCGTTGGAGAAGCCCTCGTAGAAGCCGTCGACCTCTTCGGCGCTCAGGGCGACCGGGTACAGGATCAGTTCCTCGTGCCGCCACGCGTGGGCCGGGGTGCCGGCCGGCCCGGCGGTTCCGGGCCAGCCCACCCAGGCACCCCGGTGCGTGCGCAGGAACGGCTCCAGCGCGTTCACCAGGCCGCCGGGGCTGCGCCGCCAGCGCCGGACACCGTCACCGGCGCTCTGCTCCAGGCTCACGGGCAGCCGGTTGGCCACCACCACGAGCCCGGCCCCTGACGCGGGCAGCAAAGCGCCCTGCGGGGCGGGCGCCTCCTTTGCCGCGTCCATCGGCAGCGGATTCATCGCCGGAAGTCGACGATGGTCTTGAGGTCGGTGGTGGAGCGGTAGTTCTCGAAGATGTCCACCAGGCCGTCGTAGTCGTCGAACCGGTGCACGGTCGACAGCAGTGCCTTGCCGTCCACCACGCCCGAGCGCAGCATCTGCATCGCGGAGGCGATCACGTTGGCGCTCTGGTGCATCGGGAAGCTGGTCACGTCGAAGGGCGCCGACCGGATGGTGATGCCCTTGGCGAGCATCAGCCAGGTGTCGAACTTCTGCATCTCCTGGGAGGCGCCGTAGAGGATGTAGCGGCCGCCGGCCTTGAGCTTGCGCATGGCGACGCGGCGCGGGTCCTTGTTCTCGTCGTCGACCCTGACGGTGGGCAGGGCGTCGAAGACGTAGTCGAAGGTGCCTTCCTCGACCCTCTCGATCAGTTCGTCCGGCAGGTAGGCCCGCTCGGAGAACTGCTGCTCGGCGAAGGCGTTGCGGGCCGGGTTGGAGTCCACCGAGACCACGGAGTTGGGTGCCAGGAGGCGTCGGATGACGCTGCCCGCGATGACGCCGATGGGTCCGGTCCCCATGATGAGGACCCGGTCGCCGATCCGCGGCGGGTTGGCCAGCACCGAGCGCAGCGCGCCGGTGACCGGCTCGATGAAGGAGGCCTCGAGGTCGCTCATGTCCTCGGGGATCTTCACGGCGGCCGCGCGGCGGTCGTCGTGGAAGTTGCGGTCGGCGTCGAAGACGTCCTCCTTGACCTGGCCGGAGAAGATCGGCCGGACGGTGCGGTACTCGGCGAAGCCGCCGAAGTCCGTCTGGCCCCAGTAGACGATCCGGTCACCGATCGAGATGTCGGTGCCCGTCCGGTCGAACGCGGAGCCTATGTCGACGACCTCCCCGAGGTACTCGTGCCCGAGGATCACCGGGTACTCGGAAGGGAAGAGGTGGCCTTCGAAGAAGGAGATGTCGGTGGAGCAGATCGAGACGCAGCGCGTCTTCATCAGCAGCCCGTCCGCCGGGGTGGGCGGGACGGGCAGGTCGGCCAGCACCGTCTTGCGCGGGGCGAGGAGTTGCACGGCCTTCATCGTCTGCATGAGTGGGTCCTCGTCGTGTGGTGGGACGTGGTGTGGTCGGGCGTGTGGGTGCCACGGGGCCGGCCGGGCGCCGGGAGCGCCCGGGGCCGGCCGTGGCGGACGGACCGGCTAGCGCCGCATCCGCAGTTCTCCGCCGAGCAGGTACTGCCCGACCGTCTCGAAGTGGGAGGCGGAGAGGGTGATGTGTTTCGTGGCCGAGTGGATGTCCCGGAAGCAGCGCTCCAGCCGGCTGGTCGCGTACACGGATGTGGCACCGGCCAGGGTGAACAGCGAGTCCACCGCTGCCGTGGTCTTCTCGGAGACCGTCGCCGCGGTCAGCCGCACCAGCGAGGTCAGGGCCTCGCCGCCGTCCGTGCCGTGCGCGGTCACCTGCGCCGCGGCATGGTCGATCAGGACATGTGCGATGTGTACGTCCGCCTGTGCGCGGGCCAGCCGGTCCTGGACCGTGTGGCTGGTGGCCAGGGAGCTGGACGCGCCGGTCGCGGTCTTGCGGGCCGCCAGTTCCTTGAAGGCGTTGAGGGCGTCCTGGGCCACCCCGAGGGCGGTGGAGGCGGAGGTGAACGGCCCGAAGTCGTAGTAGCTGATGGCATAGGCGCGTGACGGGCGGTCGGCGGGCGGCCGGTGCATGTCGGCGCCGTCTACGGTGAACTCCCGCGGCACGAAGACCCGCTCCACCCGGTAGTGGTTGCTGCCGGTGCCGCGCAGGCCGACGGTGTGCCAGGTGTCGCGGATCTCGGCGTCGGAGCGCGGCACGAACAGCATGCGCAGCGCGGGTCCCGCGGGGGTCTGGCGGACCTCGCCGCCGTCGGTGACGAACGCGGCGCACACGAGCCAGTCGGCGTGGGCCGAGCCGCTGGCGAACGCCCACTCGCCGGTCAGCAGGTAGCCGCCCTCGACCTCCTCGGCGTGGCCGGAGGGGTTGACTCCGCCCACGACCAGGCCGTCGCTCTCCTTGAAGAGGGTCCGGGACGTGCTCTCCGGCAGGTAGTCGGACAGCCGTCCGATGGCGCCCTGGACGCCCATCTGCCAGGCCACGGAGGCATCGAGCCGGGCGAGTGCCTGGACGACGGCCGAGCCGGTCTCGATGGGCAGTTGCTCGCCGCCGAACTCCTCGGACACCCACATGCGCGTGATGCGCGCGTCGCGCAGGGCCTCGAACACGGGGCGAGGTGTGACCCGGTCGCGTTCGGCCCGCTCGCGGTTCTCCTCGATGACGGGCGCGATCTTCTCCACACGCGCCAGCCAGTCCAGGGTCTGCTCGGACGGGGACGGGCGGAGTATGTCGCCCGCGGCGCCGGCTGAGTTCACAGCAATCTCCATTCGTAAGTACTACAACTTACGTACCAATGGGTACGCGGATGGGCAGCTGACGGGATCGAAGATCGGGAGGGACGCGGGGCCGTATCACGCGGATTCACGGTGATTCTTGGTGAGTCCCTCGCCGAGGAGCAACCTCGACTTGCGGAAGTCGCACGGCGGATCAGGTCCGCCCGCGCCGCCGGATCAGGCGCAGGCGCGGTCGGGTGCCGCGAGGGCCGGGGCCGGGCCCGACGCCCGCAGCCGGGCGAAGGCGTGGGCGGCCGAGGCCATCGTCATGTGGTGGTGCCAGCCGGGAAAGGACCGGCCCTCGAAGTCCTGGACACCGAAGTGCCCCAGGTCCCGGACGGCCGGCTCGACGGCAGAGGCGTGCCGGGCCAGTCCGAGCACCTCCTCGGCCCGCCAGTCGGTCAGGCTGGTGAGCCAGTACCGGACGCCGAGCCGTCCGGCGCCGGACGGGCGTGCCAGGGCGCGGTAGACCCGCGGAACGCCGGACGGTTCGCCCGCCCGTCCGGGGAGGCGGACCTCCCCGAAGTGGACCGTCAGCCGTTCCAGCCGGCCCGTGGCCGCCTGGCGCACCACGACCTGCGGCTGGCGCATATGGCCGCGAGCCATCAACTCCCCCAGTGCGGCGGCGGACGCGACGGCCGACGCCGGCACGACGGGTTCCGCCGGACTCACCTCGCAGACGAAGTCGAGACCCCGCCGCGCGAGCCCCTCCACGACCGCTCCGGCGTCGTCGGTGCGGCGCAGGTCGAGCACCCATGGGATGCCCGAGAGACCGGGGTTCGCGGCCACGTCCGTCGCGAAGTCCAGGATGTGTCTCCAGGCGGGACGGGCCGTGACGGACTCGGGTATGCGCGCCCGCGCCCGGCGTTCCTCGTCCGCGCACCAGGACCGTTCCAGCAGCAGGCTCCAGTCCACCGGTACGCACCCGATGTCCGCGGCCAGGAAGAGGCCCATCGCCAGCTGGCAGTTGACCGTGCGCCCCAGCTCCACGTCGAAGCGGCGGTGCACACCCACGGAGTGCTCACCTCGCTTGGGAATGGTCAGCTCCTTCACGGTCCATGCCCGCGGAAGCCCCCGGCCGGCCACGGTCCGCGCCAGACTGCGCCGGACCGGGCCCCAGTCCCATGGACTGGCGTTGATGAACTGCTGCAGCCCGTGGGCGGCGGCGGGAGCGGGCGATACCGCTTTGGCCAGCCGCTGCAGCGTCTTCTTGCCTGGCACACTCAGCAGGGCGCCGAGATACGCATGAGCCCATCGGCGCTGGTCCGCCCGCTGAAGTGGTTCGAAGACCTCCTCAGCGAAGGTTCGCAGCTCATGTGTGTCGATCGTAGGTGCGCCTAAGGTGCCTGACGGCATGTGAAACCTCTCCCCCTCGCATCGCCCGCACCGGCAGCTGGTGCGGTGAACGGTGCATATGCGCAATCGGCCCCGCAGACAAAATACCTTCTCAAACGTCAATTTCTGCGGAGCAGTTGACGACTTTCCAACCTCCCCGTGCGACCTGCGCCAACACCCGGGCACCCGAAGTGACGCACAGCGGGGCCATGTACCTGACCGGCGTCGGCGGCCGGACAGCGCACCCCGCCGGGCCGTGCCCCGGGGGCGGCACCGGAGGCCGGCATTCCCCGCCCGGCCGGACACACCTTCGTCGTGTCGACGAGTCGGGGACACACACCTTCATCGGAGCCATGGCGACAGCGGTCATCTGGCCAGTCGGCGGTACCGCTTCGCACCACCCGGTCACTGTCTTTATACGGCTCTGGACAGCGGTGTCTGTTTCGGACAGCTCACCCGAGTGCGCTTGTGAGCCCCGCGGCGTTAAGAAAGGATTTCTTGGGGGGGTGATGTGTCGTTCGATCCCGCAGCGCGAAGGGGCATCGTGATCAAGCAAGACAGGGCACGCAGGACGCATGAGTTACTACTGGACGCGGCGGCGGCGGAGTTCGTCCGATTCGGTTACACGGGGGCCAATCTGCAACGGGTGGCCCAGGAGGCCCATATGACGAAGGGTGCGTTGTACGCGCACTTCGCCTCGAAGCGGCTCCTGGCCAAGGAGCTGACCGGTCCGTTCGAGCACGCCTGGCACGAACTGCTGGCACAGGCCGATCGGTCCGACGCCCCACCGGTGGAGACGCTGCGCCTGCTGGCCGTCCGGATCGCCGAGCGGTTGCAGTCGGATCTGCGGTTCCGGGCCGGCTTCCATCTCGCCAGCGAGGCGGCCCGCGCCCATGGACGGCTCCCCCGGGTCGCCCAGGACCTTCGCGGGAGCGTCTCCAGCCTCATGGCACAGGCCCGCCAGCAGGGCCAGCTGACCGGGGCGCCGGAACCCGAGCGGCTGGGGCATCTGCTGCTGGCCCTGATGTTCGGCGTCTACTACAGCACGCCCGAATGCCGTATGGACCGGTTCACCGAACTCCTGTGCACGGCTTGGTGGCAGGCCCTGGGGGGCGGCCAGGAGGCGCTTGCCGCCCAGGAGTCCTCCCTGCCCGCTCCCCGCGTCCGCGCCTAGCCGAGGCCCGCCGGCCACCGGGCCTGGGCGGCGCTCCGTCACCGGAGAGGCGACGGCGCCGCCCGGCCGAGGAACGGCTCCACGGGGCCCCCGTGCTCTGCGGCCCGGCCGCGCGGCACACCCGCCTGAGCACTCGCCGTCGCCCTGACCAGGCATCGGCACCCGCAACGGCCGTGACCGAACCGGCCGCAGCGACGGCCGCCGCCCGGCCCGGTCCCGTGAACGGCCGTGCGCCCGCGGCCACTTCGACAAGTAGGAAACCATTCGGGCGACCGGTCTTTTGCCGGGCGGCTCTGTCCTGTATGCATAGGACGGTTTTCCGCCACCTGGGAGTACATGGTTCTCGTCGATGGCCGTCCTGCCGCCGCCCGCTTCCGCACCCGTGCGCCACCACATGCCGCGCCCCTGCCCGGACCGGGCGCCCGGCCGCCTGTGCCTGCCCTCCGCACCCGAGCGCGGCTCCCGCCGTGCCGGGCCCCGGGCGAGCCGGGTCCCTCGGGCGCGGTGCCGGGCGGCCGCGCTGACGGACCGCCTGATTCCGGCCCGACGGCGCTGCCCGGGCAGGGTCGGACGGGCGGTCCGGGCGCCGCAACCACGCCACTCTTCCGGGCGCGGAAACCACGACGGCGCATCATGGCGTCTTCGCCCCTGCACACGGCTCCTGTCCCCGGCTCCCCGGTGCCTGCCGCGGAGGGTCCGCGGCCGGCTCGTACGGCCGGGGCGGCGCCCACGAAGACCCCGGCCCCCGTTGCCCGGCGGTCCGCGCCACGGCCAACGGCGGACGGCGACGGGAGCCGCCCCGAGGTCCGCCGGGGCGAGAAGCCGCCGCGACGCGTTGTCGATCACCAGCACGAGGCAAGGGAGGCCTTTGTGAAACTGCCCCGCGACCATGCCATGGGCCACGTCCCTTCCGCGCGTGCCAAGGAACTCAAGCAGGAACGCGCCATCCGGTCCCGGCAGAACATCCTGCACGCCGCCGCCCGCGCGTTCGCCGAACGTGGCTACCCGACCGTAACCATGCATGACGTGGCCGACCTCTCCGGAATGACCAAAGGAGCCGTCTACTTTCACTACGCCAACAAGGAAAGCCTGGCGCTCGCCGTCACCACCGAGTTCTACACACGCCTGCCCGCCATCTCCGACGCCGTCGCCCGATTGGCGGTGCCGCCGGTCGCCTCCGTGGCGGAACTGCTGCTCCGCACCGCCGCCGCATTGCGCGACGAGCCGTTGATGAAAGCCGGGGCCCGGCTGCAGATCGAAAGGGCGCTGATCGACGTGGAACTCCCCCTGCCCTTCGAGGACTACACCGCGCTGATCTCCGCCTGGTTCCAGAGTGCGCGCACCGCGGGCGAACTGGAGCACGACACACCCCCGCAGACCCTGGCCCGGGTACTGGTCTCGGCGTTCTTCGGCGCCCAGCACCTGTCCTGGGTCGTCAACGACCGGACGGACATCATCGAGCGGACCCTGGAAGTGCTCCACGCCGTCGTTCCCTGCACGAGGGACCCGCGGCACATCAGCCCGTACCTGCGCGAACACACGGCCGCGTGAACCGTCCCGGCCGGACGCGGCTGCCCTACGGGGTCCGCAGGTCGGCCCGCACCGGCCGCCGCCACGCCACCGGAGACGGGTGCGCGTCCGGCGGGTCCGGTGCGTCGGGCCGGTCCGGTGCGCCGAGCGGGTACGCGCGCCGCAGCCACTCCCGGTAGGCCGGTGCCTCATGGGCCACCGCCCAGTAGGCCTCCTCCAACTCCGGGTAGGCGTCGTCCAGTTCCGCCTCCGAACGGGCCGCGAGCAGCAGCCGTACCCCGATCGGGTCGCCGGCCAGGGGACGGATCGCGAGATCGGGGCGGGGATGGGCGGTCGGCTGGCTGACCGTGACCACCTCTCCGGTGGCGGCCAGTGAGTACGCGGTGAGGTAGTCGCCGTGCAGCACCTCGGGGTTCAGGCCGGCGGCCCGCAGCACCCGGCACAGGGCGTCCCACTCGCCGTCGACCGTCGAGTCGACCATCCAGCGCTCGCCGGCCAGGTCGGCGAGGCCGATCTCCCGCCGCGCCGCCGCCGGATGGTCCGCGGCGAGCGTGACGAACTGCGGTTCGCGCTCGACCATCACCCGCACGCACAGGCCGGGCGGAATGCGCAGCGGGCTGCCCTCGACCTCGTGCACGAAGGCCATGTCCAGCCGCCCGGCGGCGACCATGCCCAGCAGGGAGTTGGCGGACACGCTCATGTGCAGGGTCGGTTCGACCCGCGACGGCCGTGTCCGCAGCAGGCGCAGCCAGCCCGGGATGGCCCTGCTCGCCGTGGAGCCGATGCGCAGCTGGAACCCGCCGGCGGCACGGGCCGCCGCCGCCCTGGTCTCGGTGACGAGCGCGGCGAACTCCGCGACCAGCGGCCGGGCCCGCGCCAGCACCACCATGCCCAGGGGGGTGGGGCTGCACCCGTTGCGGGCCCGCACGAAGAGCTGAGCGCCCAGCGCGCGCTCGATCCGCCGCAGCTGGGTGCTCAACGAGGGCTGCGCCAGGCCGAGTTCACGGGCCGCTTTGTGCAGGCTGCCGGTGTCGGCTATGGCGCACAGCACGCGCAGGTGCCTCACCTCTAGCTCCATGGAGGGAGCGTAGGGCGGCACGGGAGACCGCACCAGATGTTCAAGGTCCAACGAAAGTGGACGAGTCGGCCGGTGATAGCCCGGTGCTATCCCCGATTGCCATCATCCGCCATCCCGTTGGCCTGTCCGAGACTCACAGGCAACCGATCGTTCAACCCCACAGGACGAGTAGGAGCCCCCCATGGCGTCGTTCCGTACCAGCACCGGGTCGAAGAGCACCAGACGGCTTCTGGCCCTGGCGCTCGGCCTCGGTCTGGCCTCCGCCGCGCTCGGCACCGCGAACCCGGCGAGCGCCCAGGACACCGTCGCGTCCGCCTCCCGTACCGCCACCGCCGGTTACGTGGGCGCGGCCGGGAACACCGGCAACAAGGCGTTCTTCGACGCCGTGCTGAAGTCGGTCGCCGAGCGGCAGGCCGAGCAGCCCTCCCTGAAGGTGGTGACCGTCTACTACAACGCCGCCCAGGCCCCCAGCTTCCGCTCCCAGATATCGAGCGCGGCCTCCATCTGGAACAGCTCCGTGTCGAACGTCAAGCTCCAGGCGACCTCCGGCACCGGCGACTTCACCTACTACGAGGGCAACGACTCGCGCGGGTCCTACGCCTCCACCAACGGCCACGGCCGCGGCTACATCTTCCTGGACTACGCGCAGAACCAGCAGTACGACTCCATCCGGGTCACCGCCCACGAGACCGGGCACGTGCTGGGCCTGCCGGACCACTACAGCGGCCCGTGCAGCGAGCTGATGTCGGGCGGCGGCCCCGGCACGTCCTGCACCAACCGGTACCCGAACGCCGCCGAGCGCTCCCGGGTCAACCAGCTGTGGGCCAACGGCCTCACCAAGGCCCTCGCGCAGGCGGGCGGGGCGCGCTGACCCCGGTCGGCACGACGGGCTGACGCTCCCCAGGCCAAGCCCTCCCCGAGGTACGGACCGCGGCGCTGTCCCGCGGTCCGTACCGCTGTCCCGTCCCGGCCGGCTCCGGTCGCCCATGGGGTCCCGTACGGGCCCGGTCATGTGTGTCGCCGGCCGGCCCGGCCCGCGCAATCGGCGCATCCGTCCACCGCGTGCCGGGGCAGGCGCCCCTGCCGGCAGGCCGCGAGCTGCTGCTCCCCCGCCGGTTCGGGCGTCTGCCGTGCGCGGACGGCGAGCACGCCCTCGCGGAGTCCGGTGGGTCCATCCGTACCCCCGGTCTGCGTCACCGGCGGGTGCGGCACCGCCGGTCCTGAGGACCAGCGTGACGGAGCGGGAGGGCGCCGGACGACGGCCGGAAGCACATCGATCCGAAACCCTGAACACCCTTTGCCGCAGAGCGGTTTACGCATGCCTCTGGTGCCTCCGCCGGGCCGCCCGCGGCACGCTCCGGGCGCGTCAGTCCCGGGTCCGGTACGCGTCCCCGTCGGGCACGGGCTCGTTCCCCGCCCCGGGCGCACCCGGGGGGAGGGGTTCGACGCCGACGACATGCCGCACCTTCGTCGGTTCGACGAACGCGACGACGCGCTGTTCGCCCGGGATCGCCCACTCGAAGCGTTCGGTGCCGACGTACTTGGCGGCCAGCCGGTCCATGTTCCGGTCCGCCTCCGGTCCCTGGACGAAACGGACCACCCTGCCGCGGATCTGGATGCGGTCGTACGGGTTGTCGGGGTGCGCCTGGGACAGGGACACGCGCGGATCGTGGCGGAGATTGCGTTCCTTGACACGTCCGACGGCGGTGTTGAAGAAGACCAGGTCGCCGTCGACGCCGACCCACATCGGGCTGACGTGCGGAGCGCCGTCGGCGTCCACCGTGGCGACGTACCAGATGTGCGGGGCCTCGATCCGCTCGCGGATCTCCTTGGGAAGTGCGGTCATGGGTCCGTCCTGCCCTGCCGTGCCACCGGTCAAGCACCCGGAACCGGTGGTGTGACCGGGGCATCGCGTGATCAGGCCCGGGCGAGCCGGGGGAACAGCGCCTCGGCGCTGCCGCGGTCGATGGCGTCGAGCTGGCCGGGGGCGAAGCCCTGGTAGTCGTCCAGCACGGAGTCGAGGAGCGGGCCCGCCTCCTCCGGGGCGAAGGGGAAGTCGCTGCCGTAGAGGATGTGTCCCGGGGCGGCGAAGGCGAGGAGGGAGGGGAGGGCGGTCGGTGTGGCGGACAGCGCCGTGTCGAAGTAGAAGCGCCGCAGGTCGGTCAGGATGCCCGCAGGCGTGGTGCCGGGGTTGAACCGGGCGCCGGCGGTGAACCGCCAGGCCGCGTAGGGCAGGAAGCCGCCGGCGTGGGAGAGGATCACCTTCATCCGGGTGTGGCGGCTCATCACGCCGTTCAGCGCCATGTGCACGGCGGTCCGGGTGGTGTCGAAGGGGAAGTCCAGGAGCGGGCTGGGCATGCCCTCCAGCGCGGGCATCGGCGGTGCGTCGGGGTGGATGAAGACCACGGCGCCGCGCGCGTCGAGTTCGGCCCACAGCGGCTCGAACTCCCTGTCGCCGAGGTAGCGGCCCCGCGCGTTCGACATCAGCACCACGCCGTCGGCGCGCAGTTCGTCCAGCGCGTAGGCGGCTTCGGCCAGGGCGCCGTCCACGTCCGGCAGCGGAAGGGAGGCGAAGAAGCCGAAGCGGTCCGGCCGGTCCCTGGCCAGCTCGGCGCTGTACTCGTTGACGCGGCGGGCGATCGCGCGCGCCTGTGCGTCGTCGCCGAAGTGGGTGCCGGGCGAGCTGATCGAGAGGACGCCGGTGGCGATCGACCGGCGGTCCATCATCGCGATCGCGCTGTCCGCGTCCCAGGCCGGCGTGGGCCAGCCGCCGGCCGTCGCACCGTGGCGGTCCATCACCTCCCGGTAGGCCGGCGGGAGGAGGTGCTGGTGGACGTCGACACGGTACGGAGAGGACATTCTCTCGCCTCCTAATATTTAGGTGGCTAACCATTGCTCTGTTAAGTTACCCCTCGTGAGCAAACAGCACAATGCCGAGCGGATCGCGGCGGACGACGCCGGCGAGGTCGACGCGGCCGGCGAGTTCGGTGAGATCTCCGAGATCGGCGCGGAGGAGATGGCCCAGGCGGCCGACGCGCTCTTCGTCGCCATGCGGCGGGCCCGTTCGGCGGGGGCCGAGCGCTTGGGCGGGCTCTCGCTGGCCCAGATCGCCCTGCTCGAACCGCTGGCGACGGAGCCGGACATCCCGGTGGGCCGGCTGGCGAGCAGCGCCGGCGTCAGCGTCCCCACCGCCACCCGTATGCTCCAGCAGCTGGAGACGCGGGGCGTCGTGGTGCGGCGCCGGTCCGCCGAGGACGAGCGGCGGGTCCTGGTCAGCCTCACCGACGACGGGGCCCAGCTGGTGGCGGCGCTCCGGACCCGGCTGCGGGAGCGCCAGGCCGAGGCCTACGAGGCGTTCACGCCGGCCGAGCGCGTCCAGCTCGTCACCCTCCTGCGCCGCCTCACCGACCTCGTCTCCGCCCCCGCCCCCGACTGAACAGATCCTGCACCGGCTCACCCGCGTCGGGCACGGCCGCCGCCGGGGCCGCGAGCGGACTCCGCGCGGGCCGCGCGGACGGCGGCGAAGGGCACCCGCGACGACGATCAGCAGGCGCGGCGCCCGCACGGCCTTCGCTGTGCGGCCTGACTTTCTGCTCACCAGTGTGCAAGCATCGGGTTTCGCTCGGGGCCCGGCCCACCCACTCCGCCGAAGGAGAGCACATGCATCAGCCGCAGCACGGATACGGCGACGAGGGCACCCAGCAGCACCAGCCGTACGGGCCCGGCGACACGCGCGACACGTACACGACGCAGGACCGCGACGAGGCGCACGCGCCCCGCACGAGGCGGCGACGGGGCGTCATCGCCGTCGGCGCGCTGGCCCTGACCGCCGTCGCGCTCGTCGCCGTCGACCGCTTCACGGCGGGGCAGGTGGAGTCCCGGGCGGCGAAGGCGTTCCAGGACGGGATGCACACTCCCTCGGCGCCCGAGGTGCGGGTGCACGGCTTCCCGGTCCTGACCCAGATGGCCTCCGGCAGTCTGCGGCAGGTGGACATCACCGCGCACGACATACCCGCCGACGGTTCGACCAGCCGGCTGCCGGTGAGCGAACTCTCCCTGCGGCTCGCGGGGCTGCGGGAGTCCGGTGACGACAGGACCGCCTGGGCCCGGTCGGCGGAGGCGACCGCCCGGCTGTCCTACGCGGACGTGTCCCACGCCCTCGGGTTCGAGGTCGCCCAGGGCAGTCGGCCGAACCGGATCAGCGCGAAGATCACCCTCTTCCCCGGCCAGGACATCACCGTGACGACGACGGTGTCGGCCGTCCCCGGCAACCGCATCGCGTTCAAGGACTTCCAGGTCACGGGCGGTCTGCTGCCCGAGGCGGGACGAGCGGTGCTGGACAAGGTCTTCGAGAAGCCGGTCCAGCTGCGGAACATCCCGAGCGGGCTGCGCCTGCGGTCGGTCACCACCACGGCGGACGGCCTCACCGCCCGCTTCTCGGGGAAGTCGGTCACCTTCCGCGCCGACGACGCCGCGCGGAACGCGACGGGGCAGGACGGCTCGGCGTACCGCGCCACGTGATGTGCGGATCCCCGGCCCTCGGCCGAGGGGGGAGCAGTCGTCGGCCGCCGGGGCCTCGGCAGGGTCACCGAGAGTGAGGACTGCCCTCCGCGTACCGCCGCCCGACGATGCCGGCGGCCGGTGGTGTCCAGCAGGGGCCGGTCCTCGCCCGGCCACGGTCCACGGCGGTCCGCCGGCCCGCGCCCTGCCGCACCGCCCGCTCTCCACACCCCGTCCCCCTTTTCGGCCATCGGGGGCACTTCCGCCCACGCGCACCACTGGCCCGTCCCGCACCACGCACCGTCCCCGCGGGACATCCGGACCTGCGCCTGCACGCGCCCGGCGCGGTCTCGGCCATGACCGCCCGGACGGGTCGGAGACGGTCTGTGCTTCCTGAGGGTGACTGGGCAGTCGCTTGCCGTGCCCACGGGCGCGGCACGACCATGATGGGTCCCACCCGCTGTTCGACTGGGAGTGGCTCACGCCCCCGAGCGCGACAGGAGTGATCACGAGCCGCGCAACGCCCGCGGGATGTGGATGCCGGTCTCCCGAGTCTTCCGAAAGGGCTGGACGTGCCTGAGCCGCTTGATGCCGTGACCCCTGCCGTCGCCGGTACGCCCACCGTCCCGGCCGAGGTGATCGCACCGCCGACGGTCGGCGTGGAGGAGGAGTTCATCCTGGTCGACCGGGACAGCAGGGCCGCCGTGTACCGGGCGCCCTCCGTGGTGCATGCCGCCCTCGACCGCCTCGGCCCGTCCCATGTCACACCGGAGGTCTCGCAGGCCCAGGTGGAGACCGTCAGCGCGGTGTGCCGGACCGCCGCCGAGCTGGAGGCGGAGATCCTGCGGCTGCGCCGGGGCACGGCCGCCGCGGCGGCCGAGTCCGACTGCCTGCTCATACCCAGTGGCACCGCGATACTCGGCAGAACCGGCCCGCCGCCCGTCGTGGACAAGCCCCGCTATCGCGCCTTCATAGACCGCTTCGGGCCGCTGCTCCACGACCAAGGGGTGAACGCGTGCCATGTGCACGTCGGCGTGGCCGACCGCGAGGAAGCCGTACGGGCGGTCAACCATCTGCGGGGCTGGATGCCCCTGCTGCTGGCCATCACCGGCAACTCGCCGTACAGCGCCGGGGCGGACACCGGATACGCGAGCTGGCGCTCCATGGTCTGGGGCCGGTGGCCCTCCGCGGGGCCGCCGCCCTACCTCCGGGACACGGCCCACCACGAACAGCTGGTCGGCCAGCTCGTGGCCACCGAAGCGGCGATGGACCCGGGCATGGTCTACTGGCACGTCCGGCCCTCTCCGCACCTGCCCACCATCGAGGTGCGCGTCGCCGATGTGCAGCCCGAGCCGGGGACCACCGCGGCCTACGCACTCCTCGTCCGCGCCCTCGTCAGCTGCGCCGTGGAAGCGGTCCGCGCCGGTGAGCGCGCTCCCGAGATCCCCGACGCGCTGCTGAGGGCGGCGTGCTGGCAGGCCGCCCGGTACGGGACGGCCGGCACCCTGCCCGCCACCCATACCCGTGACTGCACCCCCACCGCCGTCGTCCGGCTGATCGAGGAGTTGTGGAAGCGGGTCGAGTCGCACCTCAGCCGCTACGGCGACGACCGGCCGGTCAGCGACTGGCTGAGCGAGGTCCAGCGGCACGGGAGCGGCTCCGTGCGACAGCGGCGGGTCGCGGAGAGCCATGGAGGTTCCCTCCAGGACGTGGTCGACGCGCTCGCCGTCACGCCTGTGTGACCCCGGGGACCGCCTGTCCCTGATGTCCGGCATGTTCCACGTGAAACGCAGAAGACGCGACCGTCCCGCGACAGCGCCCGCCTCCGCACCGGTGAGGCGGGCGTCCGCTTTGCCGGTTACAAGCGGTCAACTCATCCGTGCGGAGCGAGCGTTGATGACGTCACCTCTTGACGTGTCTGGTTCAGACCTTTAGGTTCACGGGCCAGCAGCGGCTTCTATACATACGCTCAGCTGTCACGTATGTGAACATCTCATGCCGGTCCCTCCACCCCCTGAAGGGAACATCGGATGCAACAGGCGAGATCGGGTGCGGCGCGCGTCTCCGTGTGGCTGGCATTTCTGCTCACCGCGCTGATGAGTCTGGTGGCGCAGCCACCCGCCCAGGCCGCGCCGGCGGCCGAGCCGTTCCGTGTGCTGGCGCTCTACAGCGGCACCTGGGATGCCGCCCACATCAACTTCGTCCACGAAGCCAACGACTGGTTCCCCCGGCAGGCGGCCGCGAACGGCTTCACCTACACCGCGAGCAACAACTGGGACCTCCTGGCGAACGGCGGCGTCAACGCCTACCAGGTCGTCCTCTTCCTCGACGACCTCCCGCAGTCGGCCGCCCAGCGCTCGGGCTTCGAGCAGTACATGCGTGGCGGCGGAGCGTGGATGGGCTTCCACGTGTCGGCCTTCACCACCGACGCGCAGAGCTGGTCCTGGTACCACAACCAGTTCCTGGGCAGCGGGAACTTCAAGTCGAACACCTGGGGGCCGACCACGGCCGTCCTGCGGGTGGAGGACCGTACCCACCCCGCCACGGCGAACCTGCCCGCCACCTTCACCTCGTCCGTCAGCGAGTGGTACAGCTGGTCCAACGATCTGCGCCAGAACCCGGACATCAAGATCCTGGCCTCCATCGACCCCAGCAGCTTCCCGCTCGGCACCGATCCCAACCAGACCTGGTACAGCGGTTACTACCCGATCCTGTGGACGAACACCAAGTACCGGATGCTGTACGCGAACTTCGGCCACAACGCGATGAATTACGACACGAACACGGCGTTGTCGTCCACGTTCGCCAGCGCGACCCAGAACCGGTTCCTCCTGGACGGGCTGAAGTGGCTGGGCGGGGCTGCCGCCGGTCAGCCGCCGGGGGACGGGATCTCGGAGACCGCCTGGTACACCGTGCGCAACCAGGGGAACGGAACCTGCGTCGACACCCGCGCGGCCGGCACCGCCAACGGGACCGTCGTCCAGCAGTACGCGTGCAACGGCACCGCGGCCCAGCAGTTCCAGTTCCGCGGCACCGACAGCGGTTATCTGCGCATCACCGCCCGCGGCAATCCGCAGCAGGTCCTCGATGTCGTCGACCGGTCCACCGCCGACAACGCGCCGCTGCAGCTGTGGTCCTACGCGGGAGGCGCCAACCAGCAGTGGCAGCCGGTGAAGGAGGCCGCCGGACGGTACCACTTCACCGCCCGGCACAGCGGCAAGTGCCTGACGGCGTCCGGCTCCGCCACCGACAGCGTCCAGCTCACCCAGCGGGCCTGCGACGGCTCCAGCACCCAGAGTTTCCAACTGGCCGCCCAGCCCTGACCGCCGGGCGGACAGCCGCCCGGTGCCGTGTCCGCCGTACGGCGCGGGCACGGCACCGGCGCGGGTACCGGCAGGTCACCCCGCCGCCGGGGTCGCCGGTGTCGTTTTGGCTTGGAGTGGGCTCCAGGCTCCACACTGATCGCGACGGAGATCGGCCCACGCACAGAACGGCGGCAGCAGATGGCGACGACCAGCAGGGCGGGGCATCCCCTGCCCTACGACACCTACCTCGCGGCGATCGAGCGCGAGTCCCAGCGCCTCGCCGAGGTGGTGCGGGGCGCCGACCCGGCCGATGCGGTGCCCTCCTGCCCGGACTGGACACTGGCCGATCTCAGCCGGCATGTGGGCGCGGTGCAGCGCTGGTTCGGCGCACTGGTGAGCCGGCGCGTCCAGGAACCGCCGCGCAGCCGCGAGGTGGAGCTGGGGCTGCCCGAACAGCCGCGGGACTACGCCGACTGGGTGGCCGCGGGGGCGAGCGAGGTGTCGGCCGCCCTGCGGGAGACGGATCCGCACACCGCGATGTGGGCCTGGGGCGAGGACCAGCACGCGCGGTTCTGGGTCCGCCGGATGCTCTGCGAGACGCTGGTGCACCGGGTGGACGCGGAGCGCGCCGTCGGCCGGGAGTGGGACGTCGACCCCGCGCTGGCGGCGGACGCCGTCGACGAGTTCCTCGTCAACCTGCCGTACGCGGGGGTCTTCGCCCCTGGGGTGACGAAGCTGCGCGGTACCGGCGAGACCATCGCCTTCCGGTGCGCCACCGCGGACGGCACCGCGGGTGAGGAGTGGCGGGTGCGGCTGGACCCGGAGGGCTTCCGGCTGCTGCCGGCCGACGGCGACGCGGAGACCGGGCCGCCCGACGCGGTCGTACGCGGGCGGGCGGCGGATCTTCTGCTGCTGCTCTACGGGCGCCGGTCCTACCGGGAGTCCGCCTTCGCGGTCTCCGGCGACGCCGCGCTCCTCGACCGCTGGTTCGCCCACACGGCCTTCTGAGCGGCACCGGGCGCCCGGCCGGCGGCGATCCGCGCTCAGCCGGCCGGTGACGGCGGCGGCAGGGAGGGTTCGTCGGCGGGGAGCCGGACGGCGAGCGCGGCGATGTCGTCCTGCATCCGGTTGCCGCTGTAGGCGAGCAGGTCCTGGTGGAGCCGTTCCAGCAGCCCCCGGGGCGGGAGGGTGCGCCAGCTGCCGAGGCGCTGGAGCAGGGGGTAGAAGGTGCCGTTCGCGTCGCGTGTCTCGGTGATGCCGTCCGTGTACAGCAGGAGCTGGTCGCCGGGCAGGAAGTCGTAGGTGTCGACGTGGTACGGCTCCCCCAGCAGCATGCCGAGGTTCAGGGGCGGAGCGGAGTGTCCCCGGTCCAGTTCGCGCACCTCGCCGGAGCGGATGCGGACCGGGGGCGGATGGCCGCAGTTGACGACGCGGATCAGCTGTCCCTCCGGGGGGATCTCGACGAAGACGGCGGTGACGAACCGTTCGACCACCTCGTGTCCGCCCAGTTGTGTCGCCCTGCGGTCCATGCTGGTCTCCACCCGCGCGGCCAGGGCGGGCAGCGCGGGTTCGTCGTGCGCCGCCTCGCGGAACGCGCCGAGCAGGGCGGCGGCGGTCTCCACCGCCAGCAGCCCCTTGCCCCGGACGTCGCCGATCAGCAGCCGGACCCCGTACCCGGTGGGGACGGCCTCGTAGAGGTCGCCGCCGATGCGCGCCTCCGCGGCGGCGGACAGGTAGAGGCTGTCCAGCTGGAGACTGCCGATCCGGTGGGGAACCGGTCTGAGCAGGACCCGTTGTGCGATGTCGGCCACGAAGCGCACGTCGGCCAGGGTGCGCTCACGGTGGGTGCGGTGCGCGGCCAGGATCGTGCCGAGGACGCCGACCAGTGCGGTGCAGATGTAGGCGGCCACGTAGTGGCGGTCCCACAGGTAGCCGACCTCCCGGCCGGCGCAGCAGGGCGTGCCGGCCAGCACCCCTTCCAGGAAGACGGCGAACGCCGCGGAGCCGGCGACGACGGCGGGGCCGTGGGCGAACGCGGTCACCAGCGGCAGGGCGATCAGCACGAAGCTGACCGGCCACTCCACGGGTGTCACGGGCTCCAGCAGCAGCAGGACCACGACGTACAGGACCGGAAGCCACCTCATCCATGCGGGCGGCTCCGGCAACCGCGTCAGCGCGCCGGCCCCTCCCTCCGGCTCCCGACCGGTATGTCCACGACTCGGCATACGTGGTCTGCGCACACGGACTCCTGTCACAGCAACTCGACAACGCTCCAGCCTGAGGGGCCGGGCCGCGGCACGCCGGTATTGCTCCACTCAACGGCATGTTCCGGCACGGCCATTGACTCCATGGACCCATATTGGTTGAGTGGCTCAGCCACTGAACCACTGCATCGCTGGAGGCCCGGGTGGAAGCACTGCCGCGCGAGACGATCGTCGACGTACTGGAGAAGAAGCTGCGCGAGGAGATCCTCGCCGGGCGCCACCCGGCCGGCAGCTATCTGCCTCCCGAGCGCGAACTCGCCGACGGGTTCGGGGTCACCCGCACCACGCTCAAGCACGCGTTCGGCCGGCTCGTCCAGTCGGGACTGCTGGAGACGCGCCACGGAGTCGGCACCCGCGTACGGGACTTCCTGCGCCTCGGCGGGGCCGATCTGCTGCCCATGCTGGTGCGCCACAGCCCCGACTGGATCGGCGAGATCTTCGAAGTCCGGCGCGGCATCGGCGCGTTGATCGCGGAGCGGGCCGCCACCCGGGCCACGGCTCAGGACGTCGCCGCGCTGCGCCGGCTGCTCGCGGACGTCGGGCGGGCGGACGGCGGCGACCCCGCGCAGCTGGCCGACGCCGAGGTGCACCGGGCCCTGGCCCGCGCCACCGGGAACCGTGTCTACGTCCTGCTGACCAACACCCTGTTCAACGCGTATCTGCCGGTGCGTGCCGCGCTGGTCGGCCCCTTCCAGGACCCGCGGGCCGCGCACGACCGTCTGGCGCCGGTCGTCGAGGCGGTGGCGGCGGGCGACCAGAAGGCCGCGCGCGCCGCGGCCGGTGACTACCTGTCGACGACGGAACGCCTCATGCTCGAAGGGCTCGCGCGGGCCGGCGGGCGCAAGGGGGAGGCCCGGTGACCGCGCGCGGAACGACGTTCCGGGAGACGATGCCGGGCCGGGTCCGCCTGACCGGTGAGGGCGCCGACCGTCCGGTGCGGCTGGACCTGCTGGCCCGTGCCGACAGCCTCATGCTCCCCCACCGCACCACCCGGGCACGGCTCACCGGGCGGGTCCGGATAGCGGGCCTGGCCGACGACCCCGGTGCCGAGGGCGAGTTGGAGATCTCGCCGCTGGCCCGCCGCAGGATCCGCTACCGCCTCCGCTTCTCCCTCGGGGGCCGGCGGCTACTGCTGGACGGCTGGAAGTCGGTGTCGCTCAAGCGCCCCCTGTCCTCGCTGACCGTCCTGCCGTACACCCTCTACGAGGCCGGCGAACGCGTCGGCGAGGGCACCCTGCGCTTCCCCGTCGCCACCGGCCTGCTGCCCTTCCTCGCCGGCTTCCGCTTCCCCCGGGACACCGGGACCGCCGAGCCAGGAACCGCCGAGCCCGAGGCCGGCCGGTACCTGGCGCCGCGCTGGGACGGCACACCGGGGCGGACGGAGGTCTGGTACACCACCCTGACCGATCCGGCGACGGGCAGCGGCCTGTGGCTGCACCACGAACTCGTCGCCCCCCTCGACGGCACACCCGCCTACGTGCACGGCTGGATCGCCGTGTTCCCCAAAGACGGCCCGGCGGAGCACGCGCGCTTCGGCCCCACCCCCTGGACCGGCCGGGCGGCCGGGTTCGCCACCGCCGACACCAGTGCCGCCGCCGGCCGTCTCACCGGCTCCGCCGGGCCGTTCAGCTGGACGCTCACCGAGGAGTCCGAAGGACCCCCACTGCACACCTTTCCGCGCTGGTCCTGGCGGCGCCCCTGGCTGCCGGCCTCGCACATGCTGCCCGCCGCCCGCGCCCGCTACAGCGGAACCGTCCGCCACGCCTCCGGCACTCTGCGGCTCACGGACGCGCCCGGCGCGAGCGCCCGGATCTACGGCCACGGCAACGCCCGCCGCTGGGCCTGGCTCCACGCGGACCTGGGCGGCGGTGACGTGCTGGAGATCGTCGCGGCGGTGTCGGCGCGGCGCGGACTGGACCGGCTGCCGCCACTGGTGTTCCTGCGCCTGTACCGCGACGGCCGCACCTGGCCCCGGCGGGCGGAACGGGCCGCCGTGGGCTGGGCGGGCCTCGGCCGGTTCCGCGCCGTCATCGGCCTCCCGCGCTGGCGGGTGGAGGGCCGTGCGGGGCTGCGCCGTATCCGGGTGACGGTGACGCAGCCGCCGGAGGGGACGCTCACCCTCGACTACACCGATCCGGACGGTTCCGCCGCGGTGTGCCGCAACAGCGAACGGGCCGACGCTACGGTGCGCCTTGAACGCTGGTGGGGGCGGTGGCGGCCGGAGGCGGCCTGGCACCTGTCGGGCACCGCGCACGCGGAGGTCGGTGACCGATGAGCACAACGTCCCACGCCATGAACGGACTTGTGGCCGCTGTCCTCGCCGACGACGGGACGGCCGAGTGGCCGGCGGCCGTGCCCCACCGCGTCGCGGAACTGCTCGGCGCCATGCCGGCACCGGTGCGCACGGCGGTGCGCGGCGCGGCCTCGGCTATCGACGCGTACGCCGTCGCCCGCACGGGCAGGCGGCTGTCCGGTCTCGGCCCGCAGGACCGGGAGCGGGTCCTCGCCTCGCTCGCGGGGCGCCGGGCCCTGCTGCCGCTGCTGGACGCGGTCAAGGTGCCCCTCCTGCTGGCCGCCGGCACCGAACGGATGCTGCACCACGGCCCCGCACCCGCGGTGTCCGCCCCAAAGGACCCGCCGCTCGACTGCACGCCCTGCGCCGACTGGCCCGCCCGCTCCACCGCCGACGCGGTCGTCGTCGGATCGGGCGCGGGCGGCGCGATGGCGGCCCGTACGCTCGCCGCGGCCGGCCTGCGCGTGATCGTCCTGGAGGAGGGCGAGCACCACTCCACCGCCTCGTTCGGCCGGCGGGCCCCGCTGGACCGGTTCATCGACCTCTACCGGGACGGCGGCGCGACCGTCGCCGTGGGTGATCCGCCGCTGGTGCTTCCCGTCGGGCGGGCCGTCGGCGGCACGACCGTCGTCAACTCCGGTACCTGCTACCGCACACCGGACCACGTCGTCGGGCGCTGGCTGGACCAGCACGGATTCGCCGCGGCCGACGGCTTCGGCGCACGGCTCGACGAGGTCGAACGCGCCCTGCGGGTGGCACCGCAGCCGCTGGACGTCCTCGGCGACAACGGGCTGCTCGCCCTGTCCGGGGCCGGGGAACTGGGCTGGGGCGCCGCGCCGCTGCGCCGCAACGCCCCTGGCTGCAAAGGCTCCTGCCAGTGCGTCGTCGGCTGTCCGACCGGCGCCAAACAGAGCGTCCAGCTGTCCGTGCTGCCCGACGCCTGCGCGGCGGGTGCCCGCATCGTGACCGGCGCGCTGGTACGGCGGATCCTCACCGACCGCGACGGACCGGCCGGCCCACGGGCCGCCGGCGTGCTGGTCCGCCGCCCGGACGGCAGCGAACTGGAGATACTCAGCCCCCTGGTCGTGGTCGCCGCCGGGGCGCTGCACACCCCGCCGCTGCTGCGCCGCTCCGGTCTCGGCGGCCACCCGCGGCTCGGCCGCAACCTCAGCGTGCATCCCGCCATCAGCGTCGCGGGCCGCTTCGACCGCCCGGTCACCGGCCGGCCGGGCGTCCTGCAGAGCGTCGGGGTGGAGCACCTGCGCGCCGACGGCATCCTCATCGAGGCCACCGCGGCACCGCCGGGCATGAGCTCCTTCGTCCTGCCGGGCATCGGCCGCGAACTGCGCCGCGAGCTGGAGCGGACCGAACAGCTCGCGACCCTCGGCGCCATGATCGCCGACCGCCCCTCGGGCCGCGTCCTCGGCCGGGAGCGCCCGCTCACGCGGTACGCCCTCGCGGCACGCGACGCCGACCGGCTGCTGCGGGCCCAGCGTGCCATGGGGCAGCTGCTGTTCGCCGCCGGCGCCGAGGAGGTGCTGACCGGGGTGCCCCAGGCCCCGCGGGCCCGCACCCCCGCCGAGCTGGAGTCACTGCTCGACACGGTGAGCGCCCGTCAGCTGCATGTCTCCGCGTTCCATCCCACGGGCACGGCGGGGGCCGGTGCCGATCCGGAGCGGTCACCGGCGGACCCCGAGGGACGGCTGCGCGGCGTGCACGGCGTGCTGATCGCCGACGGATCCGTGCTGCCGAGCTGTCCGGAGGTGAACCCTCAGCTGAGCATCATGGCCGCGGCCCTGGCGATCACCGGGCGATTCGTGTCGCGGGCCGGGTGACATGCGGGGCCACCCCGGAGCTGTCAGGCCGCCTCGGGCACCGGGAAGACGGCGCAGGTGGCCGTGCCGTGCGCGTACAGCCTGCCGTCGGCCGCCCCGACGAGCCGGGCTTCCGCGGTGGCCGTCGTCCGGCCGACGTGGACGGCGCGGCCCTCGCAGCGCGGCGTCGGGGTGGCGGCGAACACCGGTCTGACCATGTTCACCCCGAGCTGGACGGTGGTGTGGGCGCGGCCGGCCGGCAGGGCGGTGAGGATCGCGGTGCCGAGCGCGGAGTCCAGGAAGGTGGCCGTATAACCTCCGTGGACCGTGCCCATGGGGTTGTACAGGTGCTCACCGGGATCGCCCTCGAAGACGGCAAGGCCCTCCTCGACCGCCACCAGCCGGAAGCCGGGCGTGCCGGCCATGGGGGGCTCGGGCAGCCGGCCGTCCGGGCTCATCCGGGCCGGCTCGACCCCGCTGCGCCCGCCGGCGCTCGCAATAGGTGCGGGTGGGGTGCTGCGCCATGGTGCTGTCCGTTCTTCGCGGCCCTGGGTCGGGGCCCGGTGTCGGCGGGGGCGCCGGGCGGCGGCGCGGAGCGCGCGTGCCGCCCGGCGCGGGAGGGGAACGCGGTGCGCGGGTCAGGGGAGCTTGACCGCCAGGAGGTCGACGGGGCGGATGTCCGGTGCCTCGCTGAGCATGGTCGGGGCGGCGTCCGCCAGCGCGGCGGCGATCTTGCCCTGGAGGTGTTCCCGACGCCCCTCCTCGTCGTCGAAGGTGTCGAAGACGCCGAAGGTGGTCTCGCTCTGCCGGAAGGCGAACCAGGTGACGGTGCGGTCCTCCTGCCGGGCGAGCTGTACCGCGTCCCGCAGCAGGGCCGCCACCTTGTCGGCGTGTTCGGGTTTGGCCTCGATGCGGGCCAGCAGTCCGAGCTTGGTCATGGCGTACTCCCGTGATGTGTCGTCCGATGTGGTCTTCGTGACGGACAGGGTGCCGGTACCGGGCACCGGAGATCGTCCGGACACCAACTAACCTAGGCCGCCGAAGACGCCGCCCCCAGGCCAACGACGGTGTGTTCGACTCCGGGCTCTCCGCCCTGCTCGATGTGCTCGACGCGGCAGACGCGATGCGCACCGAGCTTCCCGAGACCCCGCCCCCCTGGAACATCACCAAGGCCGGCTTCCGCCGCCGGGTCCGTACGGGTGGGGGGGGCACCTGGTCGGGACCGCCGCGGTGAGCGCCGCCGAGAACGCCGACCTGCTGCTGGTGCCGGCGCTGGCCGAGCGGCGGCCCGACGCCCTGCTCGCCCATGTCTCCGGCCCCGACTCCGCCGCCGTACGGCGCCTGGTGGCCGGGGCGCGCGAACGCGGCACGCCCGTCGCCTCCGCCGGCACCGGCACCTTCCTGCTGGCGGAGTCCGGTGTGCTCGACGGGCGGCACGCCACGACGAGCTGGTGGCTCGCGCCCCGCTTCCGCAGGCGCCACCCCGCGGTGACGGTCGCCGCGCTGGCGCAGACCGACCCCGTCCTCGCCGCCTTCGAACACTGGGCCCGCGCCCATCTGGACCAGCCGCTCTCGATCGCCGAAGGGGCGCGGGCCGTCGGCGTCAGCGAGCGCACGCTGCAGCGGGCGGTGCGCCGCACCCTCGGCACCTCCCCCGTCGGCTTCGTGCGGGACCTGCGCGTCGAGCGCGCCGCTCATCTGCCGCGCACCACCGGCCTGCCGCTGGAGACCATCGCCCGCAAGGTCGGCTACGAGCACGCCAACACGCTGCGCATCCTGCTCCGCGAGCGCACCGGGGAGAGGGCGTGCGCCCTGCGCAGGCGCTGACCGCGGCCGGCCGCCCGGCCGCCGCGCCGAGCGGGCACAGCGGTCGCCGGTCATGGAGGTCCAGTGCTAGAAATGGGAGATGAGCGGACGTTCCCGTCGGCCATGGGCGAGAGCGGCGCCGCCGGACCCGCGCGGGACATCCGGTCCGTCCCCTGGTCGAGGGCCTGGGGCGCCGCACCGACGCCACCTTTCGTCGTCCCTCAGCCTCCGCACCCTCGCGGCGCAGGTCTTCCTCTTCCAGGCGCTGATCATGCTGATCCTGGTCGCCGTGGCGGCCACCGCCCTCCTGGTGCAGGGGCGGTACGACGCCGAGAGCAGCGCCAGGGACCGCTCGCTGGCCGCGGCGGAGGCGTTCGCGCACGCGCCCGGAACGGCGCTCGCCCTGCGGTCACCGGACCCCTCAGCCCGGCTCGAAGCGGCGGCGGAGCAGGTCCAAAAAGGCTCCGGCGTCGACTTCGTCAGCGTCCTCGACGCACACGGGATCCGGCTCACCGACCCCGACCCCGCCCTGATCGGCACGAAGGCGGAGGGCGTCGGCAGGGCCGCGGCGGGCGAGACGTTCACCGAGACCTACCACGGCCGGCCGGCCGACGCCGTGCGCGCGGTCGTCCCGGTGACGGATTCGAGCAGGCGCGTGGTCGGCATGGTCACCGCCGGGATCCAGTACGCCAACGTGGGTCATGTGCTCAACCGGGAGCTGCCGAAGCTGCTCGGCGCCGCGGCGGGCGTGCTGGTGCTGGCGACCGGCGGCGCGGCGCTGGTGAGCCGGCGGCTGCGGCGCCAGACCCATGGCCTCGGCCCGGTCGAGATGACCCGGATGTACGAGCACCACGACGCCGTGCTGCACGCGGTGCGCGAGGGCGTGCTGATCGTCGACGGCGACGGGCGCGTCCTGCTCGTCAACGACGAGGCCCGCCGGCTGCTGGACCTGCCGGCCGACGCCGACCAGCGGCAGCTGACCGAGCTGGAGCCGGCGCCGGACCTCATGCGGCTGCTGCTGGCGGGCGAGCCCGCCTCCGACGAGGTCGTGATGGCCGGGGGCCGGCTGCTGGCGGTGAACATCCGGCCCATCGCCCCGTACGGCGGCGCTCAGGGCCTGGTGGCCACCCTGCGTGACACCACGGAGCTGCGCGCCGTGTCCGGGCAGGCGGAGGTGGCGCGCGGCCGGCTGGCGTTCCTGTACGAGGCGGGCATGCGGATCGGCACCACGCTCGACGTGCGGCGTACCGCCGAGGAGCTGGCCGAGGTGGCGGTGCCGCGCCTGTCCGATCTGGTCTCCGTGGAGCTGCTGGACGCCGTGCTGCGCGGCGAGGAGCCGACGGGCGCGGTGCGCGAGATGCGGCGTACCGCGCTGCGTGCCGTGGAGAGCGACCCTCCCCTGCAGCCGGTGGGCGAGGTGATCCGGTTCGTGATGGCCGAGACGCCGACCGTGGCGGCGCTGCGCCGGGGCAAGGCCGTGCTGGTGCCGGATCTGCACGCCGCGCAGGACTGGCGGGCGCAGGATCCCGAGGGGGCGCGGCGGGCGCTGGACCACGGCATCCACTCGCTGATCACGGTGCCGCTCCAGGCGCGCGGGGTGATCCTCGGCATGGTCAACTTCTGGCGCGGGGCGGGCACCCCCCGGTTCGAGGCCGAGGACGTCGCCGTGGCCGAGGAGCTGGTGGCCCGTGCCGCCGTCGCGATCGACAACGCGCGCCGGTACTCCCGGGAGCACGCGCTGGCCGTGTCGCTCCAGCGCAACCTGCTGCCGCTGGGCCTGCCGGAACAGGAGGTGCTGGAGATCGCCTCGCGCTATCTGCCGGCGCAGTCCGGGGTGGGCGGCGACTGGTTCGACGTCATCCCGTTGCCCGGGTTCCGGGTGGCCCTCGTCGTCGGCGACGTCGTGGGGCACGGGCTGCAGGCCGCGGTGACCATGGGGCGGCTGCGCACGGCCGTACTGAACTTCTCCTCCCTGGACCTGGCCCCCGACGAACTGCTCGGGCATCTCGACGAGATGGTGACCCGGCTGGACGGCCAGACCGCGACCGCCGACGACGAGCGGGTACCGCTCACCGGCGCCACCTGCCTCTACGCCGTCTACGACCCGGTCGACGGGCGCTGCACGTTCGCCCGTGCCGGACACCTCCCGCCCGCCGTGGTGGACCCCTCGGGCACGGTCACCTTTCCCGCCCTGCCCCTGTCACCGCCGCTGGGCGTCGGCGGGGAACCCTTCACGGCCGGCGAGCTGGAGCTGCCCGAGGGCAGCCGTCTCATCCTGTTCACCGACGGCCTGGTCGAGGAGCGCGGACGGGACATCGACGAGGGCCTCGAACTGCTCGCCTCGACCGTCGCGCACGCGGACCGGACACCGGACGAGACCTGTGGCGCCCTCGTGGAGACGCTGCTGCCGCAGCGCCCCCGTGACGACGTGGCGCTGCTGGTCGCCCGCACCCGGCTGCTCGACCCCGCGCACGTCGCGACCTGGGAGGTCCCGTTCGAGGTGACGGCCGTGTCCCAGGTGCGCGGCGCGGTGGGCCGGCGGCTCGCCGACTGGGGGCTGGACGGGGTGGCGTTCAGCACGGAACTGATCCTGAGCGAACTCCTCACCAACGCGATCCGCTACGGCGCTCCGCCCGTGCGGGTCAGGCTGCTGCTGGGCCGCACGCTGGTCTGCGAGGTGGCCGACGGCAGCAACACCTCGCCCCGGCCGCGGCGCGCGGGCGCCACCGACGAGGGCGGGCGCGGTCTGTTCCTCGTCTCCCAGTTCGCGGACATGTGGGGGACGCGCTACGCCCCGCGGGGCAAGGTGATCTGGGCCGAGCAGGCCCTCGACCACGCGGCGGAACCGGATCCGTCGGCCCTGTTCGACGTCATGGGCCTGTGACCGGGCAGCGGAGCGCGAAGGCTGCCGCGGAGTCGCCGCTCCGGACGCGGAGCCCGACGTACCGCCCAGGAGGCCGTCAAGGGGCGTGCCGCCCCAGGAGACCGGGCGGGCCGTCGCGCTCGTCCGGCCCGGCAGCCGGCCGGGGGTGAAGGCCTGCCGGAGGCCCGCCCGGGCCACTGCTCGGATCACCGGGGGCGGGCCGAAAGGTCCGAGGACAGGTCCGATCGGCCCGTGGCGCCCCCGCGCCGGCAGCGCCCACGCTGGGGGCACGCACTCCATGAAGGGAGCCGGTGCGATGACCTCCGCCACCACCATGTCCACGGCGCTCGAGCCCGTGTACCGCGAGCAGCTGATGCGCACCGCCCGCGAGGTCTCCTTCGCGGACGGGGTCCGCCTGTTCGAGGAGGGCAGGCGTGCCGACCGCTTCTGGATCGTGCGCACCGGCACCGTCGCCCTCGATCTGCGGGTGCCCGGCCGCCGGTCCGCCGTCATCGACTCCCTCGGGCACGGCGAGCTGATCGGCTGGTCCTGGCACTTCCCGCCGTACCTGTGGCACCTGGGGGCCGAGGCGGTGAGTCCGGTACGGGCGTGGGAGTTCGACGCGGGGACCGTGCGGTCGCTGTGCGCCGAGGACCCCGGGTTCGGCCGGGCGATCGCCGTCTGGGTCGGGCGCGTCGTCGCGCAGCGGCTGCACGCCTCACGGGTCCGGCTGCTCGACCTGTACGGCCCCTACGGCAGCGGCGGCCCGGCCTGACCGGCGCGTCCGGCCCCTCCCGCACCCGGGTGCGCCCGCGCGGATCCGTCGGCGGGTGCCCGGGGCGTTCCGCGGCGGGTGCCGGGCGCTCGACGGCGAGTGCCAGGCGTTCCGCGGCGGATGCCGGGCGCTCGACGGCGAGTGCCAGGCGTTCCGCGGCGGATGCCGGGCGCTCGACGGCAGATGCCGGCCCCGGGTGCCGGGCGCTCGACGGCGGGTGCCGGGCCTTCGACGGCCGGTGCCAGGCGTTCCCCGGCGGGACCCCTCCGGCGAAACCCCTACGCCGCGGGCAGCGGGACGCGCCAGGCCAGTGTGGTGCCGCCGTCGTCCGGGCCGGCGATCTCCAGCCGCCCGCCCAGCTCCTCGGCCCGCTCGGCCATGTTGCGCAGTCCGCTGCGCCGGCCGCCGGGGGCGATGCCCACGCCGTCGTCCGTGACCGTCAGGCACACCTCGCCGCCCGCGGCCGTCAGCAGGACCTGAGCCCGGCCGGCCCGGGCGTGCCGGGCGATGTTGGTGAGGGCCTCGGAGAGCACGGCCACCACATGATCGGCGGTGCCGGCCGGCACATCGGTGTCGACGAGGCCCTCCATCCGCACGCTGGGCGCGAAGCCCAGCACGGGCGCGGCGGCGCCGACCGTACGGACCACCCGGGCCCGCAGCCCGCTGTCGGCGGTGCCCTCGCGCGCCCGCAGCCCGAAGATCGTCGATCGGATGATCTTGATGGTCTCGTCCAGGTCGTCCACGGCCCGCAGCACCCGCTCGGCGGCTTCGGGATGGTCGATGAAGCGGCCCGCGCTCTGCAGGGTCATGCCCGTCGCGAACAGCCGCTGGATGGCCAGGTCGTGCAGGTCCCGCGCGATGCGGTCGCGGTCCTCGAGCAGCGCGATCTGCTGGGCGTCCTGTCTGCGCTCGGCCAGTTCCATCGCGATCGCGGCCTGGGCGGCGAAACCCTGGAGCATCTCGGTCTCCTTCGGCAGGAAGACCGCCCGGCCGGCTTCCCTGGCCACCAGGACCACACCGCGCACGCCGCCCGCACCCGTGCCGATCGGAACGGCCACGGCGGGGCCGAGCCCGCCGAAGCGCGGGGGTTTCGGCGAGATCCGCGGGTCGCGGACCACGTCGTCGCTGGCGACCGGGGCCGCCGCCGTGTACGCGAGGCCGATCAGGCTCTCCCGCACGGGCAGCACCAGTCCGCGGTGCGCCTCCGCGTCCACACCGACGGCGATCTCCACGGTGAGCGAATCGGTGTCCGCCATCGGCATGGCGACCACGGCGAGCGCCGAGCCGGAGATGTCCCGCGCGCGCTCGGCGATCAGATCCAGTGCCCCGGTGCGGTCGCTGCCGGACATCAGACCGTGGGTGATCTCGGCGTTCGCCCGCAGCCAGCGCTCACGGCGCCGGGAGTCCTCGTACAGGCGGGCGTTGTCGATGGCGACGCCGGCGGCCACGGCCAGCGTGGAGAGCACCGACTCGTCCTCTTCGTCGAACTCGGCGCCGCCGCGCTTCTCGGTCAGGTACAGATTGCCGAAGACCTGGTCGCGCACCCGGATCGGGACGCCGAGGAAGCTGTTCATCGGCGGGTGGCCCGGGGGCAGGCCGTAGGAGGCCGGGTGCGCGGAGATCTTCGCGATCCGCAGCGGCCGGGGGCGCCGGATCAGTTCGCCGAGGATGCCGTGGCCCTCCGGGTAGAGGCCGATCGCGGCGATCTGCCGCTCGGTGACGCCCACGGTGTGGAAGGCGGACAGCCGGGTGCCGTCCGGTCCGATGACGCCCAGCGCCGCGTACTCGGCGTCCACGAGCGCCGCTGCCGCCTCCACGATGGAGCGCAGCGCCTGCTCCAGGTCCAGTTCCCGGCCTACGGAGAGGACCGCCTCCAGCAGGCTGTGCACCCGGTCCTGGGTGTCGCGGGCCGCATTGATCCGGGCCTGCAGCTCCTCCAGCAGCTCGTCGAGCTTCAGTTGCGGCAGACGTACGCGGGGCTCCTCGGAACTCGCCACCACGTCCTCCAGGTCCCGTCGGTGTACGGACCCGGCACCGGCGGGTCCCTCCCACCGTATCGGGCCCTTCCCCGCGCATCGCGACGGCCTTCGGGATGCGGGGCTGCCGGACCGCGCGGCGGCATCACCCGGGCGCACGGGAGCGCGGGCCGACCGGCCCCGGGGTGCTGGGCCGAACGGCACTGGAGCGGTGCGAGGCGGTGGCCGACAGTGGAGTCAGGAGCGGCGCCCGGCCTCCCCCGCGCGGTGCCGCTCCGCCCGCCCGGCGCCGTGCCGCCCACCGGGCGCGCATCCCGGGGACCGAGGGCCACCCACGCGCGAAGAAGCCAGCCATGATCCGTGAGCACGATCCGCCGCACCGCCTGGTCGACCTCGACCGGGCCGAGGCGCTGCGCCTGCTCGGCAGCGTGCCCCTGGGCCGGGTCGTCTTCACCCGGGACGCGCTGCCCACCGTACGGCCGGTCAACCACATCCTGGACGCCGGTGACATCGTGATCCGAACCTCCGAGGGCGTGGCCCTGACCTCGCAGGCCCGGCAGGCCGACCACGCCGGGGTGGTCGTCGCCTACGAGGCGGACGCCATCGATCCCGGGACACGTCTCGGCTGGAGCGTGGTGGTCACCGGCTACGCCCGTCTGGTCACCGACCCCGCCGAACTGGCGCGTATCCGCGGGCTGCTGGAGCCCTGGGTCCCGCGGCAGGGGGTGGACCACGCGGTCCGCATCCGGCCGGAGCTGGTCACGGGGGTGCTGCTCACCGGCGCGGACGAGGCGTCCGCCCGGGCACGGGGGTGCGGCGGTGGCCGTGCGTGAGCGCGGCCGGCCGTGGGCGAGCGCCGTGCCGGTCCGGGCCGCCGGGTGCCCGGTGGCTGCCGTGCCCGGCGCGGTCAGGCCGCCGGGACGGCCACTTCCGCGTGCCGTTCCTCGCCGGCCACCACCTTGAGGGCACCGGTCTCGCCGGCCTTGGCGAAGACCTCGTACGCCTCCTCCATCTGCGCCGGCGGGAAGGTGTGGGTGACCAGTTGCCCGGTCGGCAGCCGGCCGGCGGCGGCCATCCTGAGCAGCATGGGCGTGGAGCGGGTGTCCACCAGGCCGGTCGTGATCGTCACGTTCTTGATCCACAGGTCTTCGAGGTGCAGCGTGACCGGCCGGCCGTGCACCCCGATGTTGGCCACGTGCCCGCCGGGACGGACCACGCGGGTGCACAGCTCGAAGCTCTCCGGAACGCCGACGGCCTCCATGACCACGTCCGCGCCGAGCCCGTCGGTCAGGTCGGCGACCAGCTGGCCGGGATCCTCGCGGACGTCGGCCACGGCGTCGGCGCCGCACCGGCGGGCGGCCTCGAGCCGGGCCGGGACCAGGTCGACGGCGATGACGCGCTCCGGGGAGAACAGCCGGGCGGTGGCGACGGCGGCGAGGCCGACGGGGCCGGCGCCGACGACGGTGACGGTGTCCCCCGGGCGGACGTGCCCGTTGAGGACGCCGACCTCGTAGGAGGTCGGGAAGATGTCGGCCAGCAGGACGGCGTCCGCGGCGGGCAGGGCGTTCGGCAGCGGATGCACGGACAGGTCGGCCCAGGGGACACGGACGTACTCGGCCTGGGTGCCGTCGATCAGATGGCCGAGGATCCAGCCTCCGCCGCCCATGCACTGGCCGTAGGTGCCCTCCCGGCAGTAGCGGCAGCGGCCGCAGGAGGTGATGCAGGAGATCAGCACCCGGTCCCCCGGGCGCACGGTGCGCACGTCGCCGCCCACCTCGACGATCTCGCCGACCGCCTCGTGGCCGAGCACCGTGCCGGGGACGACCTCGGGAACGTCGCCCTTGAGGATGTGCAGATCCGTCCCGCAGATGCTGACGGCGCCCACCTTCACGATGGCGTCGGTGGGTTCCTTGACGGCGGGGTCCGGGACGTCCTGCCAGGACGCCTGTCCGGGACCGTGGAAGACGAAGCCCTTCATCGCGTTCCTCACCCGCTTCGGTCGGACCACCGCGGGATCCGTGAGTCCCGGCGCCGTGCCGGCTCCGTCCCGCACCTCCAGTCTCGCCGGTGGCCCGCCGTGCCGCTCGGGCCGCCCGGGGTCGGCACGCTGCCCGCAGGACCCGGCGGGCGCAGGACTTACGGCCCTTCCGCGCGACCCTGTGCTGCGGGTTCGCTTGTCCCATGTCCGAGAACGACGCGGCATGCGTGTCAGAGCACCACACCGCACACGATGTGGTCGTGTCCCACCGTGAGATCGGCGGGGCGACCGTCGTCGCGCTGCGCGGCGAGATCGACCTGCTGACCGTGTCGGCGCTGACGGAACGGCTCGACGCGCTCACCGCGTCCCCGCGTCCCGATCTGGTGCTCGACCTGCGGCCGGTCACGTTCATCGACTGCACCGGGCTCGGAATCCTGTGCCGTGCCCGCAACCGGGCCCTGGCGAGGAAGGGCCGGCTCCGGCTGGTCACGGAGAGCGCGTTCCTCCGGCGCCTGCTGCGGGCCACGGGGCTGAGGGACGTCTTCGAGGTGTGCGCGTGCCTCCCGGAGCCCGCGCCGTGCCGCACCGGTGCGGCGTAGGCGGGGCGTTCCGGTCCGGTCAGCCGCCGGGCAGGGTCCGTCGGCCCTTGCCCGGACGCCCCGCCGGCGGCAGCGTCGGAGGGGAAGGTGCCACCACGAGGAGGAGGTGCCGCCCGCATGGACACCCAGCAGCGCCTGTGGCGGTGGCGGAGCAATCCGCTGCGGCGGCGCGAGGACATCGTGGAGGCCTGGATCGTGCTGGCCCTCTGGGTCATCGCCGTGGTCGGCGGGGCCGTGGCGGGCGCACTGACGGCGCGGGCCGCCGGGGACGTGTTCGCCCAGCAGCGCGCCCACCGGCACGCCGTCGGCGCCGTACTGCTCGCCGAGGCGCCGACCGGCGCCACCGCGGCCTGGCCCGAGGACGGGCTGGTCCGGGCGCCGGTGCGCTGGACGGCTCCGGACGGCTCCGCCCGTACCGGTACGGCACTGGTCGGCGGTGGACTGCGGACCGGGTCCCGGGTGGTGGTCTGGCAGGACGACCACGGCAGGCTCGCCCCGGCCGAGCCGCCGGATCCCGTCGAGGGCGCGGTCGAGGCCGGTCTGTTCGGTGCCGCGGCCGCCCTCTCGGTGGCCGCCCCGGCGTACGGGGTGCGAGCGCTCGGACGGCTCTGGCTCGACCGTCGGCGCATGGCCCGCTGGGCCCGGGAGTGGGATGCGGTGGAGCCCCGCTGGGCGCACCGTACGGGCTGAGCCGACCCGCTCGGGGCGGCCCCGCGTGCCATGGCCGAGGAGTCGTGCGACGGCCGAGGACTGCGTCCTGCCACGGCCGAGGAGGGCGTCGCGCCACGGCCGAGGAGGGCGTCGCGCCACGGCCGAGGAGGGCGTCGTGCCGCGGCCGAGGAGTGCTCCGTGCCGCGGCCTGAAGGCGAAGGGGGCCGATCGGCCCTGGTCCGCACGGCCCCGCCGGGCGGATGATCGGCTTCGTGGACAGCCCGCAGGCTTCCTTACCCGGGGAACGAGAGGTCGTCATGGCCGAGACACGCACCTTCACCGAGCGGGACCCGATCCGGGTGTTCCTGCTCGACGACCACGAGGTCGTACGGCGCGGCCTGGCCGACCTGCTCGACGCCGAACCGGACATCTCCGTGGTCGGCGACGCCGACACCGCCGAGCACGCGCTCGTCCGGGGCCCCGCGCTGCGCCCTCATGTCGCGGTGCTGGACGTCAGGCTGCCCGACGGCGACGGCATCTCGGTCTGCCGGGAGCTGCGCAGCCGGATGCCGGAACTGGCGTGTCTGATGCTGACCTCGTTCGACGACGAGGACGCGCTGCTCGACGCCATCATGGCCGGCGCCCGTGGCTATGTGCTCAAGCAGATCAGGGGCTCCGACCTGGTCTCCGCGGTTCGCACCGTCGCCTCGGGACAGTCGATGCTCGACCCGGCGACCACGGCCCGGCTCATGGACTCCCTGCGGGCCGACCCGGCGCGGACCCCGTCGGTGCCGCCGGAACTCGCGGACCTGTCGCCGCGCGAGCTGGACATCCTCGCGCTGATCGGCGACGGGCTGACCAACCGTGAGATCGGCCGGAAGCTGTACCTGTCGGAGAAGACCGTCAAGAACCACATCTCGCGGCTGCTCGCCAAGCTGGGCGTCCAGCGCCGGGTCCAGGCTGCGGTCCTGGCGTCCCAACTGGAGCCCCGGGAGCGCCAGGAGCCCCGGAGGCACTAGAGGCTGCCGGACCCCGCCCGCCTCGCGTCACCCTCCGCGGAACTCACTCCTCCGCGGAGGAGCTCACTCCTCGTCGGAACGCACGATCACCACGGGACAGCTCGCGTGGTGCGCCACGTTCTGGCTGACCGAGCCGAGCAGGGCGCGTGCGAAGCCGCCCCGCCCGCGTCTGCCGACCACCAGGACCTCCGCGTTCTCCGCGGCCCGCAGCAGCACGTCGGCGGGGTTGCCGTGCACCACATGGGTCCGGACCGAGCCGGCGGCGTCGGCACCGAGCACGTCGTCCAGCTCCTTCCGCATCCGCCGGCGGGTCTCGTCCTCGTCGACGTCCGTGTCCACGGCGGGGGCCGACCAGCCGTACAGCCCCTGCAGTTCCCACACCGCGACCGCGTCCACGACGCCGCCGACGAGGGCCGCGTACCGCACGGCCCAGCGCAGCGCGGTGTACGAGGACGGCGAGCCGTCGACGCCGACGACCACCCGGGGCTCGGAGACATGCATGTCCATGCGTTCCACCTCTCCTACGGATCCCCGCCCCGCCGGTCGGCTCCCTTCCCTTCCACGCTGCACGCGGTCCGCCCATCTCGCCAGGGCAGCGCCGCCCGCTGCCGCGGTCAGATCGCGAGCACGCGCGGACGCCGCGGCACGACCGCGACCGGGCACTGGGCGTGCTGCAGCAAGGTGCGGCCCACCCGGCCGAGCTGGAGGCCGAATGGGCCGGTTCCGTGGTGCGCTCCGATGATCACGAGATCGGCGACGGCTGACCGGTTCACGAGGACGGTGCTCGCCGGCCCTTCCAGCGCCGCACGGTCCGCCCTGACGTGCGGGTACTCGGCGATCGCGGCCCCCAGCGAGGCGTCGAGCAGTGCGGCGGCCCGGACGTCGGCCGGTTCGTCCGCACGCGTCCGCCCGCGCCCCCGGTCGCGGGCGGCGCGGCGCCAGGCGCGTACGACGTCCAGGGCGCAGCGCCGTGCGTCGGCCTCGCGCAGCGCGAACCGCAGGGCCTCGGCGCCGGTGTCGGCGTCGGCGTCCCCGAGGCCGAGCAGGATCCGTCCGCGGGTGCCGGCGAGTGCCGCCCGGTCGCCGCGCACCACCATGACGGGGCAGTGCGCCCGGGCCGCGACGGCCCGGCTCACCGAGCCGAGCAGCAGCCGCTTGACCCTGCCTCGTCCGTCCGAGCCCGTCACCAGCGCGAACGCCGCGTGGCCGGCGTGTACGAGCGCGGCGGCCGCGTCGTCCGGGAGGATGCCGGTGCTGACCCGCACGCCGGGGCCGCGCCGCTCGGCGCGCTCGGCGGCGGAGGCGACGATGTGCTCCGCCAGATCGTGCTCGGAAGGGCTCTCGTCCTCGGTCACCGGCAGTCCGCCCTCGTAGCGCTCCCAGTGCGAGGCGTAGACGAGCCGCAGGGGGACGCGGTGGCGGACGGCTTCGTCCGTGGCCCAGTCGACCGCGAGCAGACACGCGTCCGATCCGTCGACGCCGACAACCAGGGGGAGCGTCATGGTCCCCGCCGCCTTCCTGGGGGTGACACGCCATGCGGCACTGGGGCCCTTCCATGGTGGCATCCGTGCCGGGCGGCGCACGCGGGCCGAACGGCCTCGGTACGCTCTCGCTCACCACGCGGGGGCGCGCACCGGCCGGTGCGCGCCCCCGCACCGCCGCGACGAGGACGGTACGCCGATGAGTGTCCTGCGGATCCGCATCGAGGGCGCCGGCCTGCCCGGTCGCACCTTCGTGACCGCCGCGGCCCGTGACGGCGGTGTCGTCACGTACGACAACGTCCATGTCGCCGTGCAGCGCCGCAACCGGCCGGGCGAACTCCTCGACCCGCAGCCCGGCGACGCGGCGTCGGCCCGCTGGACGCTGCCGTGCACCACCACCGGCGTCGATGTCACGGGCCCGTATGTGCAGGGGCGTCCGGACGAACGGTTCGTCTACCTCTCCTGGGGCAGCGTCGATCCCTCCGGCGCCTTCACCATGTTCCGCCGGGCCAAGATCATGCTCGGCGCGGTCCCCGCCGACGTCCTCTCCGCCGCCGCGCACGGCGGGCTGCTGACCGCACGTCTCGGCCTCACCGACGCGCGCGGGGGCCCGCTCTGCGCGCGTGTCGTACCGCCTGCCGTCACCTGGGGCGCCGGTGTCCTCGACGAGCGGTGAGGCAACGGGAACCGTGAACCCGGCTCCGGGCGGGGAGTCCGCGCGTGCGGTCAGCTCCTCGCGGCGTCCCGCGCCCGGGCCTCGGCCGTGTGGGCGGCGTGGGCGATCCGGGTCAGGTCGGTCATGAGCGAACTCAGCCAGGCCACGGTGGCGTAGTACCGCCGGGGAGCGCCGGGCGGCTCGGCGGTGAAACCGGCCAGGACCGGATCGATCACCGGTACGCATGCGGTCGGGGTGTCGTCGGCCGGGTCCAGCGCCGCCGAGATCAGCAGCATCCGCCCCGCCACCCGCTCCCCCAGCATGTCGGCGGACTCGGCCGCCGCCGGGCTCAGCGGGGTGAGCGGCGGCTCCAGGAGCCGGGCCGAGCCCCACAGGGTGTGGTGTCCGGCGATCAGCGTGGCCTGCCAGTCCACCGTGGGCAGCTCCCTCCCGCGCGCCCATCCCCCGAAGGGCGTCGGCTCGCTCTGCATCTGCGCGTACGCGGATTCCGCGAGGACGACGGCGTGCTGCAGCGACCGGTGGCCCGGCACTCCCGACGGCACGGCCGCCCGCGTGCCGGCCGCCACCGACGCGCTGGTCGCCACGACGATCTCCGCCGCCCTGCGCAGGAGTTCCGCCGCCGTACGGCGCAGCTCGTCATGGGCGCCCCGGGGCCAGGCCAGCAGACCGAAGACGGCGCCGACCGCGCTGCCGACCAGCACGTCCAGCACCCTGACCTCCGCCAGCCGCCAGGTCGGCTGCGCCAGCTGGGCGAAGACGAGCGCCACGAGCACGGTGAACAGCCCCTGGGCCCAGCCCACGCCCTTGACCGGTCCCACCGTGAAGGCGAGCAGCATCCACACCGGCAGCAGCACGGCGTAGACGGCGGTGTCGCCCCCCGCCAGGATCAGTATCGCCGTGCTCACCAGGGCACCGGCCAGGGTGCCGCCGAGCGCCAGCCGGATGGTGCTCCAGGTCTCGCCGAGTGTGGTCCGGGTGAGGGTGAGGGTGGCCAGCATGGCCCAGAACCCGTGCGGCAGGGTGTCGACACCGGCGACGAACCGGACGGCCGTCAGGGCCAGGGCCATGCGTACCGCGTTCTGGAAGAACACGGACCGGCGCCCGGCGTGCCCGCACAGCCGGCGCCACCACAGGACGGGGGCCCGGCTCGTGGCGTACCAGAAGGGGCCGGCCGGCACCCCCGTCGAGGCGTGCCGGCCGCGCGCCGCCAGATCGGCCGCCGCGCCCATGGCCAGCGCCGCGTCGGCGATCTCCAGGACGGCGGCGTGGCAGCGCAGTACGGGTGGCGGGAAGCCGGGCGGCTGTGGGGCCGCTCCGTCCGGGAGGCCGCCGCTCGGCGGGGCGGGGGGCGCTCCCGCGGACAGGGCGGAAAGCCGTGCGTGCGCCGCGATCAGTTCCTGCTGCTGGGCCATGGGGGGTGTCCCCGCCCGCAGACAGGTCGCGGTCGCGGCGGCCAGTCCCGCCACCGCGTGCAGCACGGCGCTCACACCGGGCCCGGTGTCCCCCCTCGGCACGCAGGTCGCCCGCACCAGTCTTTCGAGCAGGGTGCGGGTGGCCAGCCCGGTGTGGGAGAGGGCACGCTCGCGCACCCCGGGACCCGCGGGCCGTTCCGCCTCCGGCACATTGCGCGAGCGCAGCGCCTGGCCCGCCTCCTGAGCCGCCCGGATGTCGTCGCCGGTCAGGGCATGGGGCGGTGTGGCGAGCCGCGCCGCGCACCGCTCGGCGATCACGGCGGCCCGGGCGGAGCGCTCCCGGTACGCCGGCGGACCGGACTCGTGGAAGAGCAGTGCCTCGGCGGCGGCGAGCAGGACGAGGCCCGTGGTCGTTCCGATCAGCCGGTCGCCGAGCGCGCCGGGGTCGTAGGGCGGGAAGGACGGCAGGATGTACAGGAGTTGCAGGCCGGGTGCGGCCCCCGCCGGACGGGGTCCGCCCACGCCGGCGAAGGCCAGCGCGAACCCGACGACCAGCATGCCGAGGACCGCGCTCCAGGTCCGTACGGACAGATAGGTGCCGACGACCACCAGCACCCAGCACAGCGGCAGCAGCCGCGCCATCACCGCGGCGCGCTGCCGCCCGGTGCCGGGGATCCTGGCGAGTCCGCCCAGCGCCACCACGGCGAACAGCGCGTACGTCGCCGCCACCGGGCGGTCGAAGCCGTAGCGGAAGGGGTAGAAGCCGGCCGCCGCGACCAGTGTCACGCGCAGCGCACGACGACCGGAGGCCGCGTAGGCCGCCGGCAACCGTGCGCGCAGAGCACCCCGCATCCCTTCAGAATCCCTCACCACCAGGCGTCCGGCACCCGCGCTCGCGGCGCGGCCGGCGCGTGATCCGTGCCTTCGCCGCGCAGCCGGTCAGCCGGTGGTTCGGTGGGTCGGTCCGGTGAGGAGCGCGTCCAGGCCGAACTCGAAGCGTTCGTCCACCCCGAGGGCGTTAGGGCCGGCCGGCTGCGGGACACTGGCACCGAGGCGACGGCCCGAGCGACGGCACAAAACGAAAGGCAAGGAGGTCAGCCACTCCTTGCCACTCTCAACGTATAGCGCACGGGGGGCCTTGCGGCAAGGCCCCCGCCATACCGCAGAATCGTCGGCCTGGCCCCGGAAGCTGCGGAAAGAGGAGATTCACGACGTGCGTGTGGTGCTGTCGACCTATGGGTCGCGCGGAGACGTCGAACCGCTGGCGGGACTGGCGGCGTGCTTGCGGGACCGGGGCGCGGAGGTGCGGGTGTGCGCGCCGCCGGACGAGGACTTCGCCCGGCGCCTCGCCGCCGCCGGCGTGCCGCTGCTGCCCGTCGGCCCGTCGGCACGCGCGCTGACGACCGCGGCATCGCGGCCCGCGTCGCTGCCCCAGCGGGCGGCGGACCTGATCGCCGCCACGCTCGACGCGGTCACCGCCGCGGCCGAGGGGTGCGACGTGCTGGTGGCGACCGGCGCGCTGCCCGCCGCCGCGGGCGCGCTGTCGGTGGCCGAGAAGCTGGGCGTCCGCTCGGTGTCCGTGACCTTCCAGCAGCTCACCCTGCCGGCCCCGCACCGCGCGCCGCTGGCGTACCCGGGCCGGCCGCTCCCGCCCGGGGTGACCGACAACCGGGCGCTGTGGGACCTGGACGCGCAGACCGTCAACGCGCTGTTCGGCGAGGCGCTCAACACGAACCGGGCGGCCTTCGGGCTGCCGCCGGTGGACGACGTCCGCGGCTATGTCGTCGGCGACCGGCCGTGGCTGGCGACGGACCCGGTCCTGGACCCCTGGCACGAGACGCCGGATCTCTCCGTCGTGCAGACGGGTGCGTGGATCCTGCCCGACACGCGCCCGCTCCCGGACGGCCTGCCGGAGTTCCTGGACGCCGGCGCCCCGCCGGTGTACGTGGGCTTCGGCAGCATGCCGCTGCACGCCTGGCCGGATGCCGGCCGGGTCGCCATCGAGGCGGTCCGCGCGCAGGGCCGGCGCGCGGTCGTGGCCGGCGGCTGGGCGGATCTGACCCTGATCGACGACCGGGACGACTGCTTCGTCGTCGGCGAGGTCAACCAGCAGGCCCTGTTCGGCCGGGTGGCCGCCGTCGTGCACCACGGCGGCGCGGGTACGACGACGACGGCGACCCGGGCCGGCGCGGCCCAGGTGGTGGTGCCCCAGGCGGCGGACCAGCCGTACTGGGCCGGCCGGGTGGCCGCACTGGGCATCGGCGCGGCACACGACGGTCCCACGCCGACCTTCGCGTCGCTGTCGGCCGCGCTGTCCACGGCCCTCGCGCCCGAGACCCGCGCTCGCGCGGCCGCGGTGGCCGGCCGGGTCCGCACGGACGGAACGGCGGTGGCGGCACGGTTGCTGCGCGACATCATGGACTGAGGACGCTCCGCCCGTGCCCGACCGCACCACGCGGGCACGCCGATCCGGGATCCGGAACCGCGGCACCCGCCGCACCCGATCCCCCGCCTTCGCCACCACCACCGACCACGGCCACCGGATCGGTGACAGCCGCAGCGCTGCCCGCCCGACGTGGCCGCCCGATCCGCCGTGCCGGTCGGGACGCCCTGCCGCCCGCCCTGCCCGCAGGTGGCCTCACCTGCCCTCACCTGCCCTGACCTGGGAGCCGACGACTTGAACCACCCTCTGCCCACCAGCGCCTTCGCCCTTCCCGACCGGCTCGCCGCCAAGGCCGGTCCGGCGCTCATCGCCGACGACGAGCAGCACTTCGCCGCCATCGCGGAGTGCCTCGAACAGTCGATCGCCGAGCTGTCCGACAGCCTCGACGCCGAACGCAGAGCACCGGGTGGCCTGGGCCGGCAGGCGATGGACCGGGACGCGGAGGTCCACCGGCTGACCTCCCGGCTGCGCGCGCTGCGCCGCTTCGGTCTCGACCTGTGCCTGGGACGCATGGTCACCGCCGACAGCGCCGAGCCCGTGTACGTCGGACGGCTCGGGCTCACGGACAGCGCGGGCCGCCGACTGCTGGTCGACTGGCGCTCCCCCGCCGCCGAGCCCTTCTTCGGGGCCACCCACGCACGGCCGATGGGTCTGGCGAGCCGCCGCAGGTACCGCTGGACCGGCGGCCGGATCACCGACTACTGGGACGAGGTGTTCACCCCGGACGGACTGGCCGGACACGCCGCGCTGGACGACCAGTCCGCCTTCATCGCCAGCCTCGGCGGCAACCGCTCGCCGCGGATGCGGGACGTGCTCGGCACCATCCAGGCCGACCAGGACGCCATCATCCGGGCCGGCTCGCGCGGCGCCCTGGTCGTCGACGGCGGCCCCGGCACCGGCAAGACCGTCGTCGCCCTGCACCGCTCCGCCTACCTCCTCTACTCCGACCCCCGGCTCGGGCACCGCCGCGGCGGCGTGCTGTTCGTCGGCCCGCACCGGCCGTACCTGCACTACGTCGCCGACGTCCTGCCCAGCCTGGGCGAGGAGGGCGTGCAGACCTGCATCCTGCGGGACCTGGTCGCCGAGGGCGCAGCGGCGGCGGTCGAGGCCGACCCGGAGGTGGCCCGTCTGAAGTCGTCGGCGGAGCTGGTGAAGGCGATCGAGAAGGCGGTCAGGTTCTACGAGGAGCCGCCCACCGAGGGGATGACGGTCACCACCCACTGGTCCGACATCCCGCTGACCGCCGGTGACTGGGCGGTGGCGTTCGAGGCGGCGGAGCCGGGAACCCCGCACAACGAGGCACGCGACCAGGTCCTGGAGGAGCTGCTCGCGATCCTGGTGGACCGGCACGACGGCGACGCGCCGGACGAGCTGCTGCGCAGGTCGCTGCTGCGGAACAGGGAACTCATCACGGCCTTCGACCGCGCCTGGCCGCTGCTGGAGGCGGCCGACCTCGTCGGGGACCTCTGGTCGGTGCCCGCCTATCTGCGGATGTGCGCTCCCTGGCTCGACCGCGACGAGGTACGGCTGTTGCAGCGCGCGCAGGCCCAGGCGTGGACGGTGTCCGACCTGCCGCTGCTGGACGCGGCACGGCAGCGGCTCGGCGACCCGGCGGCGGCACGGCGCAAGCGCCGGCACCGGGCCGCCGTGGCCGCCGAACGCGAGCGCATGGCCGGTGTCATCGACAACATCCTGGCGGCCGACGAGGACGGCGAGGGCGCGGTGACGATGCTGCACGGACAGGATCTGCGGGACTCCCTGGTCGACGAGACCTCCCTGCCGGCCATCGAGCCCGACCTCCTCGCCGGGCCGTTCGCGCATGTCGTCGTGGACGAGGCGCAGGAACTGACCGACGCGGAGTGGCAGATGCTGCTGCTGCGCTGCCCGTCCCGCAGTTTCACCATCGTCGGCGACCGCGCCCAGGCCAGGCACGGGTTCACCGAGTCCTGGCAGGAACGGCTGTCCCGGATCGGGTTCGGCCGGATCGAGCTGGCCTCCCTGAGCATCAACTACCGGACGCCGGAGGAGATCATGGCGGCGGCCGAGCCGGTCATCCGGACCGCGCTCCCGGACGCCAACGTGCCGACCTCCGTCCGCAGCAACGGCGTCCCCGTCGTCCACGGCCCGGTGTCGGACCTGCACACCATCCTCGACACCTGGCTCGCCACGTACGACGAGGGCATCGCCTGCGTCATCGGCGACCCCGCGTTCCGGTCGAGGCCCCGTGTGCGGTCCCTGTCGCCGGAGCTGTCCAAGGGGCTCGAGTTCGACCTGGTCGTCCTCGTCGACCCGGAGAAGTTCGGCACGGGCGTCGAGGGAGCGGTCGACCGCTATGTGGCGATGACCCGGGCGACCCGGCAACTCGTCGTCCTCACCAGCTCATGACTTCGGGGCGGCCTCGCCGGGGCCGGGTCCCGCTGCCCGCAGCGCCCGGACCGCGCCGGGGTCGCCCCGACAGGTCCCGCGGTGGAGGCCGCCGCTCCCGGCCCGGCGATCAGCGGCCCGCGGCCGGACCTCGGCCGCGGGTGAGCACGGCGACGGCGGCCAGCAGCGCCAGCACGACGGCGGTGAACCAGGTCGTCGCCGCGCTCAGGCTCATGGAGCGGCTGGCGACGCCGAGGCCGACGGGCAGCAGGGCCAGGCCGAGGTAGGAGGCGAGGAAGAGGCCGGCGAGGGCCTCGCCGCGCTGCGCCGGGGCGGCCGCGCCGGCCACGTACTCGACGGCGGACTTGAACAGCACCCCGGCGCCCACTCCCGCGATGATCCCGGCGAGCAGGAATACCGGCAGGTCGGCCAGGTGCACTCCGACCGCGAGCACGGCCATGCCCGTGGCCTGGGCGAGCAGTCCGACGTACCAGCGCGTCCGGGCGCCGAGCCGGCCGGTGCCCGTCTGGGCGGCCGCCGCCGCGCCGAAGACGGCGAACACGACGAGCCCGGTCAGCGCGTGGGACGGGTGGTGCAGCGTCACGCCCACGAAGCCGGGGACCACCGAGGTGAACAGGCCGAACACGGCCATGGAGGTGAAACCGGCCGCCGCGGCGGCGAGGTAGCCGCGGTCGCCGTGGCCGGCGCCCACGCGCTGGGGGCGGTAGGCCGGCCGCCGGTCCGGCTTGCGGACGGTCTCGGGTGTCAGCGCGATGGCGGCCGCACCGGCCAGCAGCAGCACGACGAAGACCGCGTACGGCAGCCGCAGCGGCGCGACGAGGTACTGGGCGAGCACACCGGCGGCGATGGGGCCCAGGCCGAGTCCGCCGATGTTGACCGCGCTCGACGCGACCTCGAATCGGCGCGTGGAGGCGCCGGGGCGGTGCGCGCTGTGCAGTTCATGGAGGTACGCGGTGGCGGTCGCCGTCAGCAGGCCCACGCCGAGACCGGTGATCAGCCGGGCGGCGATCAGCACCGGCAGCGACGGGGTGGCCAGGAAGAGCGCGGCGGCGAGCAGTTCGAGGACCAGCGCCGACATCATGATCTTCTTGCGGCCCAGCCAGTCCGAGACGTGCCCGGCGAGCAGCAGGCTCGTCAGCACCCCGACGGCGTACACGGCGAACACGACGGTGACCGTGAACGTGGAGAACCGGTCGTGTGCCTGGTAGAGCGGGTAGAGCGGCGTGGGAACGGTGGAGAACGCCATGGCGGTCAGGAACACCGCGGCGACCGTCCAGAACCCGGCGCCGTACCGGCGGGCGGGAAAACGGTGGTGTCCGGGGTCCCGGTCCGTCCGCGCGGGTGCGGGAGCCGTGCGCGGGCCCGCCGCCGGTGTCTGCGGCATCAGAGTCTCCGATCCTTCGACGCTGGACTTCGGTCGGCGGCGGACCGGTCCGGTCGTGCACCGCCTGTACGGGACAACGCACGGCCCGCACGCTTGTTTCCCGTCCAGTGGAGATGGTCGAAGATGACGGTTATCTGGGAATGAGATGAGCGAGGCCGACGGAGCATCGGCCAGGACGGGAGAGGACGGGGAGGCGGGCCATGGATCTGCGTCAGATGGAGGTCGTCGTCGCGGTCGCCGAGGAGGGCGGGTTCAGCGCCGCCGCCCGGCGCCTGCACGTCGTGCAGTCCGCGGTGTCCAGCACCGTACGAGCCCTGGAACGCGAGCTGGGCACACCGCTGTTCCACCGCACCACCCACCGGGTGTCGCCGACCCCCGCGGGACACGCCTTCCTGCCGGCCGCCCGCGCCACACTGCTCGCCGCCGAGCAGGCCAGGGCCGCGGTCGACCTGGCCCAGGACGAGCTGCACGGAGAGATCACCATCGGTGTGATGCAGGGGCTCTACTCCGGCATCGCCGCGGCGCTGGCGGGCTTCCACCGGGAGCATCCGAACGTGGTGGTGCGGCTGCGCCAGGGCCCGGCCCTCCAGGCACCGCAGGCGCTGCGCGACGGCACGGTCGATCTCGCCGTGACGGCCCTGGACACGCCCGTGCAGCGCGGTCTCACGACCCGGCTGCTGTCCCGGGAGGAGATGGTCCTGGTGACGGCCCCGACGGCCGGCCTGCTGCCGCCGCAGGGCCCGGTGACCCTGGGCGAGGCGGCCCGGCTGTCCCTGGTGGACTTCTCGCCGGGCTGGGCGATCCGGCACGAGGTCGACCGGGCCTTCCGTGCCGCGTCCGTCGAGCGCGCGATCACCTTCGAGGTGAACGACCTGCTGGCCGCGATCGACCTGGTCCGCCACGGTCTCGGCGCGTGCGTCATGCCGCCGTCGCACGCCGCCTGGTTCCCCGAACTCCCGGTGCGCCGCTTCACCGCGCACGCACCGTCCTGGACGGTCAGAGTCGTCCACGCGCGCGGCGACCTGCCCCCCGCGGTCGCCGCGCTCCTGCGCCACATCGGACAGCGGTGACCCGTATGCGGCCGAGGGCCGCCGTGCCGGTGAGCACCCTCCGGCGGGTACGGGCTCAGTCCGCGCAGGCCGGTACGCCGTCCAGCCAGGCCGGGCCCTGGACGTAGATGTTGGTGACCCAGGCGCGGTAGTCGGGGAGGTAGGACCAGGCGTCGTTGGTGTAGCCCTCGGCGGTGACGACTTCGGCGTGCTTCTGGCAGCCGACGCGAACCGTCGTCGGGCCGGGGAAGGCGTAGACGCGGGCGGCCCGGGTGGAGGGCTGGGCCTTGGTCCAGACGCCGGTGCCCCAGGTGCGGAAGACGGGGCCTTCGACAGCGCCGGTGTTGACGCGGACGGCACCGAAGTAGTCGCCGCCGAGGCGGACGTCACTGACCATCAGTTTGGTGCCGGACTGCCGGGCCTCCGCCATCCTGCCCGCGCCGAGGTAGAGGGCGATGTGGTGCAGGTCCGCCGAGGTGCCGTAGGCGAGCAGGTCGCCGGGGCGCAGCGGGGCGAGGCCCTCGGCCGCGGTGAAGCGGCCGGCGGTGCGGTGGGTGTAGTACTGGGCGCTCGCGTCGCCGTTGAGGATGTCGGCGCTGGTGGCCTGCGCGTAGGCGTAGCGGACCAGGCCGGAGCAGTCGAAGCCGAGGCGTTCGGGGTCGTGTTCGCTGGCCGGGTCGGACGGGTCCGCCTTGCCGTAGGTGGGGCCGGGCTGCGGGCCGTGGCCGCCGGCCCAGGTGTACCAGACGCCGGCCGCGACCTGTGCGCAGGCGGCGTCGACGGCCCGTTCGGCCGCGGGCGTCGCGCCCGGGGCGAGCACGCCGCAGCCGGCGTCGGCCTGCCGGGAGGGCCGGTAGGCGGCGAGGGCGGACGGGGTGAGGAGGAGAGCTGTCAGCAGGGCGATGAGTGTGCCGATGGCGCCGGTTCGCCGGAGCATGCCGGGACCCCCGTTTCGTTGTCAGGTCGTCCGGTCGGGACGGAGCGAGGCCCCCCGGGCGCGAGAGGAGTGGTGCGGTCACGAGCCTGACCGGGCGCGGTGTCCCGGTCGAGGACGCCGGGCGGCCCTCCTTCGACGGGCAACGGGAAACACCCGGGAAACCCCGGCCCGGCAGGGTGGTCGTTCAGTGCTCCGGGCACGCGGCGGCGCCGGGGGCCGGCTCGCCGGGCAGGAGGGAACGGCGGGTCGTCCGGTCCATGTCCCGGTCGAGGCGGCAGATCCCGGCCAGCCGTCCCCCGGTGTCCAGGCTCCACAGCCGTACCGTGCCGTCGTTGCTGCTGCTCGCCACCGTCTGCCCGTCGGGCGCGAAGGCGACCCCCCACACCGCGTTGGTGTGCCCGGCGAGGGTGGCCCACGGCCGCCGTCCTGGCACGTCCCACAGCCGTACCGTGCGGTCGTTGCCGCTGCTGGCCAGCAGCCGGCCGTCCGGTGAGAAGGCCAGGCCGCGCACCGAACCGGTGTGGCCCGTCAGCGAGACGAGGAGCCGGTGCCGTACCACGTCCCACAGGCGTACGGTGCCGTCGTTGCCGCAACTGGCCAGCGTGCGGCCGTCCGGGCTGAAGACCACACCCCGGACGGCGCCGGTGTGGCCGCTCAGCACGGCCAGCTGACGACGGGTCCGCACGTCCCACAGCCGCACGGTCAGGTCGTCGCCGGCGCTGGCCAGCGTCTTGCCGTCGGGGCTGAAGGTGATGCCGTTGACGTAGTCGGTGTGCCCGGTGAGGACGGCGAGCGTGCGGCGGCCCGGGACGTCCCAGAGGCGCAGGGTGCGGTCGGCGCCCGCGGAGGCGAGGGTGCGCCCGCCCGGCCCGAACGCCACCGCGAACACCGCCCCGTGGTGGCCCTTCAGCACGGCCCGCGGCCGGCGGGCGGCCGTGTCCCAGAGCGTCACCGTGCCGTCGGAGCCCGCCGAGGCGAGGGTGGTGCCGTCCGGTGCGAACGCCACGGTGGTGACGCTGCCGCGCACGCCGGCCAGGGTCGTGGGCGCCGCGCGCCGCCGGGCCGGGTCCCACAGCCGTACGGTGTGGTCGGCGTCGGCGGTGGCGAGCAGCCGCCCGTCGGGGCGGTAGGCGACGGCGGAGACCTCGGTGAAGGGGCGGGCGGCCAGTGTCCGGCCGCGCAGGTCCCACAGGACCACGGTCTGGTCGAACCCGCCGGTGGCGAGCAGGGTGCCGGTCGCGTCGACCGCCACGGACATCACGTAGTCGGTGTGTCCGCTCAGGGTCGTGACGAGCCGTCCGCCGCGCACGTCCCACAGCCGGGTCGTGCTGTCCCCGCTCGCGCTGATCACCGTGGTGCCGTCGGGTGTGTAGGCCACGGCGTTGACGTCGTCGCTGTGCCCGGTGAGCGTCGCCGTGGCCCGGCGGCGGGCGATGTCCCACAGCCGGACCGTACGGTCCACTCCCCCGCTGGCCAGGCCGCGGCCGTCGGGAGCGAACGCGAGGCCGAGCACCTCGTCGGTGTGCCCGCGCAGCACGGCCAGTCGCGCGGCCCGTCGCGGGTCCCACAGCCGTACGGTCCGGTCGGCGCCGGCCGAGGCGAGGGTACGGCCGTCCGGGGCGAACGCGAGCGCGTCGACCTGGCCGGTGTGGCCGGTGAGTCGGGCCGTTCGCCGGGGTGTTCCGGCCGTGTCCCAGAGCTGGACGGCTCCGTCGGCCGCGGCGACGGCGAGGGTGCGGCCACGGGGGTCGAAGGCGACCGCGCGGGCCGCACGGGTGTCCGCCGGGAGGGGGGTCGCGCCGGTGGGGCGGCCCGGGGACCACAGCCGGACCGGGCCGGTGGAGTCCGTGACGGCGAGGGTCCGGCCGTCCGGGCCGAAGGCGATCGAGCGGATCCGGCCGGGGACGGTGAGGGTCGCGATCGTGCGGTGATCGGCGAGGCGCCGCAGCCGGACCGTGCCGTCCGAGCCTGCGGTCGCCAGCAGCCGCCCGCCGGGGGCGAAGGCGACCGCGTTGACCGGGCCGCGGTGTCCGCCGAGCCGGGCGGCGATGGGTTCGGCCTGGGTGCTGAGCAGGGCTCCGCGTGCGGTGGCGGTGGGTTCCGTGCGGTAGGCCTCGGCGGCGAGCAGCATGGACGCCTCGGGGCGGCCCCCGGCCAGCAGGGTGGACCGGGCGGCGAGGGCCTGGGAGCGGGCGAGGCGCTCCTGGGCGAGTGCGTCGGTCCGCTGCCGGTAGGCAAGGCCCCCGGCGGCCAGGGCGCAGCCGAGCAGGACCACGAGGGTGGCCACCATCGCCTGGCGGAGCCTGGTCTGCCGCCGCGCCTGGCGCCGCCCGGCCTCCTCCTCGGCCCGGCTGGCGCGCAGGAACGCCGCTTCGACGGGTCCCGGCGGTCCGAGGCCGTCCGGGTCGGCGGCCCAGGTGCGCACGGTGTCCAGCCGGGTGCCGCGGTAGAGCGCCGACGGGTCGCGGCCCTCGCGTTCCCATGCGGCGGCGGCATGGGCGAGTTGCTGGCGGGCGAGGAGTCCTGCCCGGTGGTCGCTGATCCAGGTGCGCAGCCGGGGCCAGCTGTGCAGCAGGGCCTCGTGGGCGATCTCGACGCTGTCGCTGTCGACGGTGACGAGCCGGGCGCGGACGAAGACGTCCAGCGCGGTGTCCGCGCCGTCGGCGCCGGCGAGCTGTGTCATGAGCGCGGTGCGGCCGACGCGGCGCCGGGTGGCACCGGCGCCGTCGCAGACCTGGACGAGCCGGGACAGGATGCGCCGGATGGTCTGCTGCTCGGCGGGGTACAGCTGGGCGAACGCGTCCTCGGCGGTGCGGGCCACGGCTCCCTGGATGCCGCCGGTGCTCTCGTAGCCGGCGACGGTCAGGGCGCCCGCCTCGCGGTGCCGCCATGTGGCCAGCAGCGCGTGGGAGACCAGCGGGAGGGCGCCGGACGGGACGGCCCGGCTGCCGGGTTCGCCGGTGGGGCCGGCGTCCCGCAGCAGCAGCGGGACAAGGCCGGGGTCGAGGGGGACACCGGCGAGTTCGGCGGGGCGGGTGATGGATTCGCTCAGCTCCGCCGTGGTCATCGGCGGCAGGACGTGGAGGCCGTCGGTGAAGACGGCGGCCAGTTCGGGCAGTTCGAGACAGCGGCCGGAGAAGTCGGCGCGTACGCCGAGGACGACGACCGCGGGGTCGCGGGCCGGGCCGGGCGCCGGTGCGGCCAGTGTGCACAGCACGCGCGCGAACGCGCGCCGTTCGGTCGCGTCGGAGCAGAGGGTGAACAGCTCCTCGAACTGGTCGACGAGCAGGACGAGGCGGGGCGGCGGCGGTGGCCGGTGCCCGGCCGGGGCGGTGTCAGTGCGGGTCCGGACGAGGCTCAGCAGGGCCTCGGGCCGCTCGGCCAGCCGGGCGGCGGTGAGGTCGAGATCGCCGCCGAGGGCTTTGGCGGTGCGCTCCAGCAGCTCGTCCAGCGGGTGGGCGGTGGGGGTGAGCGTGACCACCGGCCAGCGGTCGGCACCGGCCATCGGGAAGCCGCCGGGGCGCCGCAGGGCGGGCACCAGACCCGCGTTGAGCAAGGACGACTTGCCGGCGCCCGAGGGGGCCACGAGCAGCAGCGGCCCCTCGCCGACGCGGCCGAAGACCCGCTCCACGAGCGCGGCCGTGGCCCGCTCACGGCCGAAGAACCGGCCGGCGTCCTGAGTGGTGAAGGCCGACAGGCCCGGGTACGGGCAGGCGGGTCCGGTGACGTCGTCGCCGTCACGGGGTGCGGGCGGGCGCGGGGGTGCGACCAGGCGCAGCAACGCGCCCTCGGCGCGCAGGATCTGGTCGCAGCTCCGTGCCACGTCGGCGGTGGCGCGCTTCGCGCCGGTCTCGATCTTGCTCAGATACCCCTTGCTGTAGTGGGTCTGCCGGGCCAGATCGGCGAGGGACAGACCGCGCTGCTGCCTCAGTCGTCTCAGTTGTGCGGGGAAGGACGGTGTGGTCGGCACCGTACGGTCCCCGTCGTCCGTGTTCCGGTTGCCGGAGTCGGCATGCTCTTGCGGCTCCCCCAAGGCGTCCCCCATGGCAGCGTGCCCAGGCCGTGAGACGGCGGGAGCCCAGGTTACTGCGGGGGTGGGACAGGTGGCCCAGCCATGCGTACGGAGTGGCCGAAAACCAGCTTCCGGAACCGCTGTCGCGGTTCCGGAAGCTGCCCCCGTGGTGACTCCTCAGCCGGCCGTCGGTGGGGCTACGGCCGGTTGAGGGTGATGGAGTTGATGGGCGTGAGGTCGGCGTACACGCCCGTTCCCTCGGCGATGGGGCTGCCGCAGCCGACGCCGTTGTAGCCCGTGCACAGGCTCGCGGTCGCACCGCCGTACTGGTTGTTGAGGACCCAGTGGCGGCCGACCTGGTTGCTGAGGTTGTGCGGCCCGTAGCTGTAGAAGACCAGGCTCGGCGACTGGGCCGGGTTCTGGTTCTGCGGGTAGACGCACACCGCCCCGTCCGGGCAGCCCGCCCAGGGGTCGGCGGCCGGGCCCGCGTGGGCCGCGCCGCTCATCGCCACCACCGCGGCGGCGGCGGTCGCGAACGCGGCGGCTCCGCGAATCATGTTGCGCATGGGATCCCCCTTGCAGTTCTCCTGCGTCGTGTGGTCGCCGCAGGTCGTGCTCGGCGCTTACGGCATCCACGCTGCCGCCGGGGCCGGCCCGCGTCGACGGGTTTCCCGTCGCCCGTCCTCGCCGTCCCCGGGAAACCGTGTCCGGCCTGCGGGAGCCGCCGGGGAGGGCAACCGGGCCGGACGCGGCGGCGCGGCCCGGGCCGGCCCTCGGCGGCGCCCGGCTGGTGCGACGCGGTCGCGGCGGGGTTCCGGCGGCTCCGCCGTGCCGCCCGGGCCGGGGTGGTCAGTCGCGGTAGGCGTCGGTCGCGATCCGTACGAACGAGCCGATGAGCGGGTTCCGGTCGCCCTCGTTCCACGCCACCACCACACGGCTCGGCGGCATGTCGGCCAGCGGCACCGCCGTGAGCCCCTCGCCCTGGTCGTGGCCGAGGGGTGCCACCCCGACGGTGCCGTTCCACAGCACCGCCTGCCGGCATTCCTGCACGGCGCGCACCACCGGCCCCTCGCGCGGCTCCCCGCCGTTCCAGTACGACTGCCAGAGCGGGTCGGTGCCCGGCGGGAACCGGAACCAGCGGTGGCGGGCCAGATCGGCCAGTTCCAGGCCGGCGCGGCGGGCCAGCGGGTCGTCGGCGCGCAGCAGCGCCCCCACCGGGTCGGCGCGCAGCTCGATCACGGTCAGTCCGGTCGTGTCGAACGGCCCCCGGGTCAGCGCGACATCGACGAGACCGGCGCGCAGTCCGCAGGTGGGGTCGGTCAGATCCGTCTCGCGGACGCGGACCTCGACGCCGGGATGGCGCCGGCGATAGGCGCGGGCCAGCCGGATCGCCGCCGAGTCGCCGCCGTCCCAGAGAAAGCCCACCGTGAGGGTCGCGGCGCCGCCCGCGGCCGCCACGCGTACGCGGGCCCGTTCGGCCCGGTCGAGCAGGGCACGCGCCTCGTCGAGCAGCACCGCTCCCGCCGGGGTGAGCGCGACACCGGCCGAGGACCGGTCGAGGAGCGCGGCGCCCACGTCGGTCTCCAGCTGCTTGACCGCCCGGCTCAGCGGCGGCTGGCTCATGTGCAGCCGGGCGGCGGCCCGGCCGAAGTGGAGTTCCTCGGCCACCGCCACGAAATAGCGCAGGGTGCGCAGCTCCATGCTGCAACGATACCCGTGCGGTATCGAGGTCACGGAACGGGTCTTGGACAGTCCCGGAGTACCGGCACTGCAATCGAAGCATGAAGGACACACCGAGAACCAGTGAGCCGGACACCCGGGAGCCGGGGACCCGGGAACCGGAACCCCGCGAGCCGAACAGCGGTGAGCCGACGAGCCGTCAGCCGGCCCCCGGCCCCGCCGTGTCGGTGGTGGGTCCGGGCGAAGGCGAGACGATCGTCCTGGGCACCACGCGCATGCGGGTCCTGGAGGACGGCAGCCGCACGGGGCACCGGCTCGGGATCACCGAGTCCGTCCTCGCACCGCACACCCCCGGGCCGCCGCAGCACCGCCACGCCCGGCACGACGAGGGGTTCTACGTCATCTCGGGCACCGTACGCTTCACGGTCGGCACCACGGATCACGACGCGACCGCGGGCACGCTCGTGATGGTGCCGCCCGGTACCCCGCACACCTTCGCCAACCCGACCGACCAGCCGGCCGTCATGCTCAGCACGTTCACCCCCGACCTGTACGTACGCTATTTCCGGGACCTCCAGGAGCTGTTCGCCGACGGCCCGGCACCGGACCCCGAGGCGCAGGTGCGGGTCATGAGCCGGTACGCCACCGAGCCGGCCACCGACTTCGCCGGGCACGAGGGCGGGCGGGATTCGTGACGGTCGCCTACTGGACCGTCGCCGGCCTGCTCGCCCTGTTCTCCCTCTACGGGGGCGGTGTGAAGGCGGTGCGGAGCCGGGAGGGGCTCCGGCCGATGATGGCCTGGGTGGACGGCACGCCGATGCCGGCGGTCCGGGCCATCGGGGTGATCGAGGTACTCGGCGGGCTCGGGCTCGTCCTCCCGCCGCTGACCGGGATCGCGCCCTGGCTCGCACCGGCCGCCGCCGCCGGATTCGTGGTCCTGCAGACCGGCGCGATCAGGGTGCACCTGCGCCGCGGGGACCGTGCGATCGCCCTCAACATCGCGCTCGTGCTCACCGCCGCGGTCACCGTCTGGCTGGCGACGAGCCGGCTGTGACGCGCGCCCGGGGCTCCCGCCGGTAACCGCGGCCCGGCCGGCCGCGGGCCGAACGGCCGATCGCGCTCGCGCCGATCGGCCGTTTCGCGCACCGGGCGGTCACACTTGACGGACCGTGGCTCGCAGGCGCGCACGAAGGGAACCCGACCGCCCATGCACATCGATCTGACAGGACGCACCGCCCTGGTCACCGGCTCGACGCAGGGCATCGGCGCGGCCGTCGCCGTCGCCCTCGCCCGGGCCGGCGCCCGTGTGGGCGTCAACGGCCGTGACGAGGGGCGGGTGGCCGCCAGCGTCGCGTCGCTGGCGACGCGGGCGCCCGGCGCCCGACTGGTTCCGGTGGCCGCCGACGTGGCCACCGACGAGGGTGCGGCCCGGGTGGCGGAGCTGCTGCCCCAGGTGGACATCCTCGTCAACAACCTCGGCGTCTTCGGCACCGCCGACCCGCTGGAGATCACCGACGCGGAGTGGCGGCGCTACTTCGAGGTGAACGTCCTCGCCGCCGTGCGGCTGACCCGGCAGTATCTGCCGGGCATGACCGAGCGCGGCTGGGGGCGGGTGCAGTACATCGCCAGCGACTCGGCGGTCGCCATCCCCGCCGAGATGATCCACTACGGCATGTCGAAGACCGCGCTGCTGGCGGTGAGCCGTGGCTTCGCCAAGAAGGCGGCGGGCACGGGCGTGACGGTGAACTCCGTCATCGCCGGGCCCACCCACACCGGCGGCGTGGAGGATTTCGTGTACGAACTCGTCGACCGGGATCTGCCCTGGGACGAGGCGCAGCGCGCCTTCATGCGCCAGTACCGTCCGCAGTCCCTGCTGCAGCGGCTGATCGAGCCGGAGGAAATCGCCCATATGGTCGTCTACCTCAGCTCCGCGCAGGCGTCGGCCACGACCGGCGGAGCCCTGCGCGTCGACGGCGGGTACGTCGACTCGATCCTCCCCTGACCGGTCCCGGCCCTGCTCAGGGCGGGTGTGCGGCCGAGGCCGCGCCATTCCGCGTGCCAGGTCGGGCCCCGCGGGCGGTGGCCCCGGGGCCGTACCCGGTGCCCGATCGGGCACCGGAAGCGCTTTCCCGTGACCGATGTCACGATTGGTCGCGCCCGGTTCCTTTCTTTAACCATCCGGTAAATCACAGGCCTGTAAAAGGACGTCTCTGTGGACCGTCCCCGGAGTAAGCAGGAGGCAGCACCCGACGATGGTTGACAACGTTGACCTGGACAGATAGCGTCACTGTCTGCTATGAGCATCTAATCTCTAATTTGGTACTCGACCAGTAAAGCCACGGATACCCCGAATCAATGTCAGCCAGAAATTGGCCGAAACCATTCGGTCCACGGATTTCGGGCCGTCCAGCGGTTGTACCGGCGGTGAGAATCGACACATCAATGCAGGACAGCATTGGGGTCCACCCGCGGTACGCGGCACAAGCGGGAGATCAGAGGATGCGACGCCTCTCTCACAGAGCGGCCAGGGATCGCGCCGACGGGCGGACGCATGCTCCGCCACCCCTCAGGAGCTGTCCACCAGGGCCATGACCGGCCCGGCGTGCCGCCTTTACGTCGCCGCCGTCGCCCTCACAAACTCTCCACACGCCGTCGCTCACCGCCGCCGCGGCACCCGGGGATCGGGGCACGACCTCGGTCGGAAAAATGAATCTAGGGGGGACCCACAATGCACCTTTTCGGTCGTTCGAGAGAACTTCGGGCCTTGGGTGAAGCGTTCGCCGACAGCGTGCGGGGAAACAGCCGGCTCGTGATCATCACTGGTGGTCCGGGATCCGGAAAGACCCAGCTGATGCATGAATTCCTCACGGCACTGAACAGCACCGACGCCTGCATACTCACCGGTACGGCCTCAGTGGCCGAACAGGATCAGCCGATGAGTCTCGCAGAGCAATTACTCGGCAACGCGGAGTCGGGGTGCGCGATATCACACGACATACCCCCGGCCGGGAACTCATCGGCGAAAAACCGCCTGCCCGCCGACCCCCGGCACCATGCCGACCCCGTGCCCGCGGCGCCCGAGACGACCGAGGCGCTCCTGCACCTCGCCCGTGATGAACATCCCCTGGTCATCGCCGTGGACGACGCCCACGCCATGGACCCGCCCTCGCTCCGCACGCTCGTCCGCCTGCTGCGCAGAAGCCGCTCCCGACGGGTCTTCGTGGTGTGCGCCACCTCAGGACACTTCGGCGCGATTCGCTCGCCCGCGCACACCGAACTCCTGCGCCAGCCGCACCTGCGGGTCCGCCTCACCCCGCTGTCGGAGACGAGCGTCGGCGACCTCCTCGCCGCACAGGCCGGCCGGCCCCTGCCGGGACAGATCCGCAGCGCCTACCACCAGGCCACCGCGGGCAGCCCCCTGCTGGTCCACGCCCTGCTGGACGACAGCACACGCGTCGCCCCCGAGATCGGCCGCCCCATCGCCGGCGCCGCCTACCGTGAGGCGGTGCTGTCGCTGCTGCACCGCGGCGAGGCCGGCCATGTCCGGGTGGCCCGGGCCCTGGCCGCGCTCGGCGCCCTGGCACCGAGCGTCCCGCTCGGCGAACTGGCCGGCACCACACCGGACGGCGCCCAGGAAGCCGTCGACGCCCTCAACTCCTCCGGTCTCCTGGACGGTCACGCCTTCCGCCACCCGACCGCCGCCGCGGCCGTCCTCGAGGACATGGACACCGCCGCGCGCACCGAACTCCACGGCCGGATCGCCCACATGCTGTATCGTTCCGGCGCTCCCGCCGTCGAGGTGGCACGCCACCTCCGGCTCGGCGGCCACGTCCCGGCCGGATGGGGCGCGGGGATCCTGCGCGCCGCCGCGGAACAGGCGCTGGCCGCCGACGACGTGGAACGCTGCACGGAGTACCTCGGCCTTGTCCTGCGCGACTGCGCCGACGTACGCGAACGCCACGCCCTGTCGGCGGCGCTCGCGCGCGCGGAGTGGCGCAGCAATCCGGCCGCCGCCGGCCCCCATCTGGAACCGCTGCGCGAGGCCGCGCTGGACGGCGTCCTGAGCATGCGGGACACCGCCACCGTGCTGCGCTACATGCTGTGGCGGGGCGACACCGAGCTGGCCGCCCAGGCCGTGGCGAGCCTCGTGCCCACCCACTCCCCCACCGAGGCCCAGATCGTCGCCGAGGTGGAATTCGTCCGGCAGTGGTTCTACGGCGTGGCGCTCCCGGGGAAGGGCGCCCCGGTGGCCGGCTTCGATCCGCGCCGCCGCCCGGTACCGGCCCAGACCGGCGGACTCGCCGCCCGTGTCGCGACGCTCATCGGCGGGGACGCCACCGACGAGTCGGCGGCGGCCGTCGCCCAGGCCCTCCAGGGGCATCGACTGGACCATCTGAACCTGGAACTGGTCGCGATGTCGCTGCTGGCGATCGCCCACGCGGACCGGCCCGCGCTCGCCGCCGGGGCCTGCGACGCCCTGCTGGAATGCGCCGTGGAGCGCCGGGCGACGACCTGGCAGGCCCTGCTCGGCAGCATCCGGGCCGAGATCGCCCTGCTCCAGGGGGACGTGACCGCCGCGTCGCGGGGCGCGCTCGCCGCGCTCGACACCCTGCGCGCCCAGAGCTGGGGCGTGCTCATCGGCCTCCCGCTGTCCACGGCGATCTCCGCGTTCACCGCCCTGGGCTCCTACGCCGAGGCCGACGAGCTGCTCAAGCACGATGTGCCCGAGCCGATGTTCCGCACCGTGTTCGGCATCCAGTACCTGCGGGCGCGCGGCCACCACTACCTCGCCACCGACCGGCCCTTCGCCGCGCTCAACGACTTCGAGACCTGCGGCCGGCTGCTCCGGGAGGGCAACCCCAGCCTGCAGAAGGGCATCCCCTGGCGGTCCGACCTGGCCCTGGCCAACCTGCGGATCGGCAAGGCCCGTACGGCCCGCGAATGGGCCGAGGAGCAGCTGCGGCTGCCCGGCGGCCACAGTTCCCGGGCCCGGGCGACGGCACTGCGCCTGCTGGCCGCGACCTGCAAGCCGCACCGCCGGGCCTCGCTGCTGCGCGAGTCGATCGACCTGCTCAAGACGTGCGGCGACCGGTACGCGCTGGCCATGGCCTACGCCGATCTGTCCGCCGCGCACTACGAGCTGGGCGAGTACGCCCGCGCCCGGCTGGTGGCGCGGCAGGCGGCGCGGGAGGCCGAGGCCTGCCGCATCGAGTCGCCGGTCGACGCGCATCTGCTGGAGGACCCGGCCCGGCCCGAGGCCACCGAGTCGGAGGGCGGCCCCGCCATCCTCAGCGACGCGGAGTGCCGGGTCGCCGGGCTGGCCGCGCTCGGCTACACCAACCGTGAGATCAGCGCCCGGCTGCACGTCACCATCAGCACGGTGGAGCAGCACCTCACCCGGGTGTACCGGAAGCTGAACGTGGCCAACCGGTCCGAGCTGCCGTCGAAGATGCTGGACCACCGGATCCCCAAGCTGTCCGACCGCTGGGCGGGCACCAGTTCGTCCACGGGCTGAGAGCGCTCTACACCGAGGCGCCCGGCATGGCCGAGGGCCCGGGACACCTGGCGGGTGTCCCGGGCCCTCGGCCGTGCCAGGTTCCGGCCGTCAGCTGAAGCTGCCGAGTTCGTCGTCCAGGATGTCGAAGAGCTCGTCGGCCGTGGCCGTCTCCAGCCCCGCGTCCTCGCCCTGCCCGGTCCCGTTCTCCCGCCACTGCCCGGTGCCGTCCCAGCGCGCGCTCAGGGTGCGCAGCCGGGCGGCCACCCGGGACCGCTGCTCCTCGTCCAGCGCGGCCGCGTCCAGCGCGTCCTCCAGCATCGCCTCCAGACGCACCACTTCGGCCTCGATGTCGACGAGGTCGCCGCCCGAGCTGTCCCCGCCGAGTTCCGCGAAGAGGTGCCGGGCGAGCGCGTCGGAGGTCGGGTAGTCGAAGGTGAGGGTGCTGGACAGCCGGAGGCCGGTGTCGGTGCTCAGCCGGTTGCGCAGCTCCAGGGCGGCGAGCGAGTCCACGCCCAGATCGCCCAGGGACCGCTCGGGGTCGACGGCGCTGCCCGAGCCGTGTCCGAGGACGTCGGCGACATGCCCGCACACCGTCTCCGTCAGCAGCCGCAGCGCGTCGCCGCCGCTCATCCGGGCCAGCCGCCGCGCCAGCGTCTCCCCCTCGGCCGGGACCGCGGCGGCCGTCGCCCCGGCGGTGCGGCGTACGGCGGCGGGGGCGAGGCCCCGTACCAGGGCGGGCGCGTCCGCGGTGGCCTGGACGCGGACCGGCAGCAGCAGGGCCCGGTCGGCGTCCGGGGCGCCGGCGGAGGCCAGCGCGCGGTCGAACAGGGCCAGCGCGCGGTCGGCGGGCAGCGGCAGGATGCCGTCGCGGGCCAGCCGGCGCAGCTCCGTCTCGCCGAGGCCGGCCGCCATGCCCTCGCCGGTGTCCCACAGCCCCCAGCCCAGCGAGAGCGCGGGCAGCCCCTCGGTGCGGCGCCGTGCCGCCAGGGCGTCCAGGAAGGCGTTCCCGGCGGCGTAGTTGGCCTGTCCGGCCGCGCCCAGGGTGCCGGCGGCGGAGGAGAACAGGACGAACGCGGCGAGGCCGAGGTCGCGGGTCAGCTCGTGCAGCAGCCAGGCGGCGTCGGTCTTGGGCCGCATGACCGCGTCGAGCCGCTCGGGGGTGAGGTCGGTGAGCAGCCCGTCGTCCAGGACGCCGGCGGCGTGCACCACGGCGGTCAGCGGGTGCTCGGCAGGCACGGCGGCGAGCAGCGCGGCGAGTGCGGCCCGGTCGGTGACGTCGCAGGCGGCCACCGTCACGGTCGCGCCGAGGGCGGCGAGGTCGTCGAGGGCGCCGGGCTCGGGCAGGCGCCCGCCCCGGCCGGCCAGCAGCAGCCGGCGTACGCCGTGCCGGGTGACCAGGTGCCGGGCGAGCAGCCTGCCGAGGCTGCCGGTGCCGCCGGTGACGAGGACGGTGCCGTCCGGGTCCAGGGCGGGTGCCTCGCCCGGCTCCTGCGCGCCGGTCCCGGCCAGCTCCGGTACGTACACCGTGCCCGCCCGCAGGGCGAGTTCGGGTGCGCCGGTGGCGACGGCGGCCGCGAGGGCGGCGGCCGACGCGGACTCGCCGTCGGTGTCGGCCAGCACGAACCGGCCGGGGTGTTCGACCGCCGCCGCCCGGACCATGCCCCAGATCACGGCCTGCGCCGGGTCGGGTGCCCCGTCGGCGCCGACGGCGACGGCGGACCGGGTCAGGACCACCAGCGGCGTCCCGTCCGGTGGCCCGGCCAGGTGCTGCCGCAGTGCGGCGAGGGCCTGTACGGCGGTCCGGCGGGCCACGGCGGGCAGCTCGGCGCCGGGGGCGGCGTCGGCGGTCACGGTGAGGGTGCGGGGCGCGGGCGCGGAGCCGTCGGTGCTCACCGGGAGCGCGGTCCACCGCACCCGGAACAGGTCGCCGGGCGCGGGCGTGGCCGCGTTCAGCTGCTCGGCGGTCACCTGGCGCACGCGCAGCGCCGCCACCTCGGCCACCGGAGCCCCGGCGCCGTCGTACAGGCGCAGGGTCATGTGGTCGGTGCCGTGCGGGGTCAGCCGCAGCCGGACCGCCGTGGCACCGGTCGCGTACAGGCTGACGCCCTCCCATGAGAAGGGCAGTGTCATCACGGTCGGGTCCTGGCCGTCGAGCAGGTCGATGGCGTGCAGCGCGGAGTCGAGCAGCGCCGGGTGCAGTCCGAAGCCGTCGGCCGCGCCGGCGTCGGGCAGGGCGAGCTCGGCGCAGACCTCCTCGCCGAGCCGCCACGCACCGCGCAGGCAGCGGAACAGCGGGCCGTAGTGGTAGCCCTGTTCGGCGAGGTGGCCGTAGGTGCCGGTGACGTCCACGGGTACGGCTCCGGCGGGCGGCCAGGCGGTCTCGGCGGCCGGTTCGGGCGCGGTGCGCGGGGCGAGGACCCCGGTGGCGTGCCGGGTCCACTCGCCGTCCGCGCCCTCGGGACGGGCGTGCACGGTCAGCTTCCGGCGGCCGTCGGTGTCGGGGGCCGCCGCGGCCACCTGGAGGTGGACGGCGCCTCGGTCGGGCAGGACCAGGGGCCGTTCGAGGGTGAGTTCCTCAAGCCGCGGGCAGTGCGTGCGGTCGCCGGCCCGGACGGCCAGTTCGACGAAGGCGCTGCCCGGGAGGAGGACGACGCCCGCCACGGCGTGGTCGGCGAGCCAGGGGTGGGTGGCGAGGGACAGGCGGCCGGTCAGGGCGACCGTGCCGTCGGCGGCCAGCTCGACGGCTGCGCCGAGCATGGGGTGCCCGGCGGGCGCCTGGCCGAGACCGCCCGCGTCGCCGGCCGCGCCGGGCGCGTCGTCCAGCCACAGCCGCGTGCGCTGGAAGGCGTATGTCGGCAGTTCGGTGCGGCGGGCATCCGTACCGGCGAACACCCGCTGCCAGTCGACGGCCGTACCGCGGACGTGGGCGGTGCCGAGCAGCGTCGCGAAGGTCCGCTCCTCGTCGCGGTCGCGGCGCAGCGCCGGGACGAACACCGCCTGCTCGGCGTCGGCGACGGCGTGGCCGCCCATGGCCGTCAGGACGGCGTCGGGGCCGAGTTCGAGGAAGGTGCGCACTCCGTCGGCCTCCAGTGTGCGGACGCCGTCGCCGAAGCGGACCGCCTCGCGGACGTGCCGGACCCAGTAGGCGGGATCGCACAGCTCGTCCTCGCCGGCCCGCGCTCCGGTCACGTTGGAGACGACGGGGAGCGCGGGGGGCGCGTACCGCAGCTCGCGGGCGGCCTTCTCGAACTCCGCCAGCATCGGGTCCATCAGCGGGGAGTGGAAGGCGTGGCTGACCCGCAGCCGCTTGGTGCGGCGGCCGGGGAAGGCCGCGGCCACGGCGTCCACGGCGGCCTCGGTGCCGGAGACGACCACGGCCCGGGGCCCGTTGACGGCGGCGACGGACACCTCGGGGCCGAGGTGCGGCAGCACCTCGTCCTCGGTGGCGTCGACGGCGAGCATCGCGCCCCCGGCGGGCAGCGCCTGCATCAGCCGGCCGCGCGCGGCGACCAGCCGGGCGGCGTCGGCCAGGTCCCAGACGCCGGCGGCGTGCGCGGCGGTCAGTTCGCCGATGGAGTGGCCGGCCAGCCAGTCCGCGCGGACGCCGTAGGACTCCAGCAGCCGGTACAGGGCGGTGCCGACGGCGAACAGGGCGCTCTGCGTGTAGAGGGTGCGGTCGAGCAGGCGGGCCGCCTCGGTGCCGGGCTCGGCCCACATCACGTCCCGCAGGGGGCGGTCCAGATGCGCGTCGAGGGCCTCGCAGACCTCGTCGAGCGCCTGGCGGAAGGCGGGGTGGGCGGCGTACAGGTCGCGGCCCATGCCGGGGCGCTGGGCGCCCTGGCCGGTGAAGAGGAAGGCGGTCCTGCCCGCGGCGGGCCTGCCGCGGACCACGGTGTCGGCGGCGGTGCCGTCGGCCAGCGCGGTCAGTGCGGCGAGGAGTTCGTCCCCGTCGCGGGCGACGACCGCGGCCCGGTGGGTGAGGGCGGCCCGGCCGGTGGCCAGGGAGCGGGCGAGGTCGGCCGGCGGCAGGCCGGCCACCTCGCGCAGCCGTGCGGCCTGGGCCGCCAGCGCCTCGGGGGTGGCCCCGGAGACCACGAGCGGCAGGACCGGGGTCCGGGCCGGTGCCGTGTCCGGCGCGGACTGCTCGGCGGGTGCCTCTTCGATGATGGTGTGGGCGTTGGTGCCGCTGATACCGAAGGAGGAGACACCGGCACGGCGCGGCCGGTCCCCCGCGGGCCAGTCCCGCTGCTCCGTCAGCAGACGCACGTTCCCGGCATCCCAGTCCACCCTCGTGGACGGCACATCGACATGCAGGGTCCTCGGCAGCACCCCGTGCCGCATCGCCAACACCATCTTGATGACACCCGCCACACCGGCGGCGGCCTGCGTATGACCGATGTTGGACTTCACCGACCCCAGCCACAACGGCACCTCACGCCCCTGACCGTAAACGGCCAGCAGCGCCTGCGCCTCGATCGGATCACCCAGCGTCGTCCCCGTACCGTGCGCCTCCACCACATCCACATCCGCCGCACCCAGCCGCGCCGACGCCAGCGCCTGCCGGATCACCCGCTGCTGCGACGGACCGTTCGGCGCCGTCAACCCGTTCGACGCACCGTCCTGATTCACCGCCGACCCCCGCACCACCGCCAACACGGGATGCCCGTTGCGGCGGGCGTCGCTCAGCCGCTCCAGGACGAGCATTCCGGCGCCCTCGGACAGGGCCGTGCCGTCGGCGGCGTCCGCGAAGGACTTGGCGTGGCCGTCGCCTGCGAGGTTGCGCTGCCTGCTGAAGTCCACGAACGTGTCGGCGGTCGACATCACGGACACCCCGCCGGCCAGCGCCAGCGTGCACTCGCCCTGCCGCAGCGCCTGCGCGGCCAGGTGCAGGGCCACCAGGGACGACGAGCACGCCGTGTCGACGGTGAGCGTCGGGCCCTCCAGGCCCAGGGCGTAGGCGACCCGGCCGGAGGCCACGCTGCCGAGGCTGCCGTTGCCGAGGTAGTCGCGGACGGACTCGGGCACGTGCCGCAGCCGGCTGCCGTAGTCGTGGTACATGACGCCGGCGAAGACACCGGTGCGGCTGCCGCGCACGGTGTGCGGGTCGATGCCGGCCCGCTCCAGCGCCTCCCAGGACGTCTCGAGGAGCAGCCGCTGCTGCGGGTCCATGGCGAGGGCCTCGCGCGGGCCGATGCCGAAGAAGTCGGGGTCGAAGTCGGCCGCGTCGTACAGGAATCCGCCCGCCCGGGTGCTGCAGTGGCCGGCCTTGCCGGGCTCGGGGTCGTACAGGCCGTCCAGGTCCCAGCCGCGGTCGGCGGGGAAGGCTCCGATGCCGTCGGCGCCGTCGGCCAGCAGCCGCCACAGGTCCTCGGGCGTGCTGACGCCGCCGGGGTAACGGCAGGCCATGGCGACGATGGCGACCGGCTCGTCGGCCTCCCGCACGTCCCGCACGGCGGCTTCGCCGGCGGACCCGGCCGGTGCGCCGAGGAGTTCCGTCGCCAGGTACGTCACGAGCGCGCCCGCGTCGGGGTAGTCGAAGACGAGGGTGGCGGGCAGCCTCAGGCCGGCCGCGTCGCCGAGGCGGTTGCGCAGCTCCACCGCGGTCAGCGAGTCGAAGCCCGCCTCGCGGAACGAGCGGCGCGGGTCGAGCGTCATGTCGCGGCCGTGTCCGAGCACCGCGGCGACATGGGTGCGGACCAGTTCCATGAGGGCCGCCTCGCGTTCGGCGGGGCCGAGGGCGGCCAGCCGGCCGGCGAGCGAGGCGGAGCCGGTGCGGGAGGCGGCGGTGCGGCGGGCGCGTGCGGGTACCAGGCCGCGCAGTACGGCGGGTACGTCCACGGCGCGGCGCAGGACGGCCAGGTCCAGGCCGACGGGGAGGAGCAGCGGCTCGTCGGCGGCGAGGGCGGCGTCGAGCAGGCGCAGGCCCTCCTCGGTGGGCAGGGGGCGGACGCCGGCGCGTGCCATGCGGTCCACGTCGGCGTCGGTGAGATGGGCGGTCAGGCCGGTGCGCTGCTCCCAGAAGCCCCAGGCCAGGGAGTGGGCGGGCAGGCCGAGGTGCCTGCGGTGGGCGGCCAGCGCGTCGAGGAAGGCGTTGGCGGCGGCGTAGCCGGACTGCCCGGCGCCGTCGACCGTGCCGGCGGCGGAGGAGAACAGGACGAACGCGGCGAGGTCCAGGTCGCGGGTCAGCTCGTGCAGGTGCCAGGCGGCGTCGGCCTTGGGCCGCAGTACGGCGTCGAGGCGCTCGGGCGTCTGGTCGCTCACCAGTCCGTCGTCGAGGACGCCGGCGAGGTGGACGACCGCGGTGAGCGGGTGGGCGGCGGGCAACCCGGCGATGAGCCCGGCCAGTTGGTCGCGGTCGGCGGCGTCGCAGCGGGCCACGGCGATCTCCGCGTCCAGCTCGGCGAAGTCGTCGGCGGCGGTGCCGCTGCGCCCGGCGAGCACCAGCCGGCGCACCCCGTGCTCGGCGATCAGGTGGCGGGCGACCAGGGCGCCGAGGACGCCGGTGCCGCCGGTGATCAGTACCGTGCCGTCCGGGTCGAGGGACGGCGGCTGCCCCTGCGCCGTGGCGCGGGCGAGCCGGGGCACCCGCACCGCGCGTTTGCGCAGGGCGAGTTGGGGCTCACCGGAGGCCGCGGCGGCGGCCACCGCCGCGGCCGCGTCACCGTCGGCGCCGTCCACGAGCACGAACCGTCCGGGGTGCTCGCCCTGCGCGGCCCGGATCAGGCCCCACACGGCGGCGCCCGCGAGGTCGGTGACGTCCTCCTCCCCCGCCGCGACGGCGCCCCGCGTCAGCACCAGCAGCCGTGCCGTCGCGGTGCGTTCGTCGGCCAGCCAGTCCTGTACGGCGGCCAGGGCCCGTGCGGTCGCCCGGCGGGCGCCGGTGACCGGGTCGCCGCCGCCGGAGGGCAGCACCACCCACTCCGGCACGGTGTCCAGGGCGGCCGGCCCCCGTTCGTCCAGGACGGCGTACGCGGGTGCGGGTGTCTGGGCCACCGGCAGCGCGGGCCAGTCCAGGCGGTACAGGTCGTCGGCCGGGGCGCCCGCGGTGAGCGCGGCCGGGTCGGCCGGCCGGGAGACCAGGGCCTCGACCTCGGCGACCGGGGCGCCCGTGGGGTCGGCCAGCTGGAGGGACAGCGTCTCGCCGCCGTGCAGCCGGACCCGCAGGGCGGTGGCGCCGGCCGCGTACAGCGAGACCCCGGTCCAGGCGAAGGGCAGCCGGGCGGTGCCCGGGGCGTCCGTGCCCTCGGCCCCCGGCGTGCCCTCGGCGCCGAGGGCGTCGGCGTGCAGGGCGGCGTCGAACAGGGCCGGGTGCAGGGCGAAGGTCTCGGCCTCCACGGGCAGTTCGACCTCGGCGAAGGTCTCGTCGCCGCGCCGCCAGGCCGCGCGCAGTCCCTGGAACGCGGGCCCGTAGTCGTAGCCGAGTGCGGCCAGGCGGGTGTAGGCGTCCTCGACCGGCAGCGGCTCGGCGCCCGGCGGCGGCCAGGCCGTGAGGTCGAAGGCGGGCGCGGTGGTCTGCGGGGCGAGCAGGCCGGCGGCGTGCGCGGTCCAGGCCGTGTCGGCGGCGCCCTCGGGGCGGGAGTGGACGGTCAGCGCGCGGTGTCCCAGGTCGTCGGCGGCGGCCACGCGCAGTTGCAGCTGGAGCGCGCCCTTGCCGGGCAGCACCAGCGGTGCCTGGAGGGTGAGTTCGGCGAGGTGCCCGCAGCCGAGGTCGTGTCCGGCGCCGAGTGCCAGCTCGACGAGGGCGGTGCCGGGCAGCAGGGTGGTGCCGGACACCGCGTGGTCGGCGAGCCAGGGGGTGGTGGCGGTGGTGAGGCGGCCGGTGAACAGGGTGCCGCCCTCGGCGACCGGGACGGCGGCGCCCAGCAGCGGGTGCCCGGTGGTCTGGAGCCCGGCACCGGTGACGTCGCCGGCGCCGGCGGACCGGCCGAGCCAGTACCGCTCGCGCTGGAAGGCGTAGGTGGGCAGGTCGGCGGCGCGTACCGGCATGCCGTCGAACACGGCGGCCCAGGCGACCGGGACACCGGCGACGAAGGCCTCGCCCAGGGCGGTCAGGAGGCGCTCGGGGCCGCCGTCGTCGCGGCGCAGCGAGCCGAGGCCGGTGACGTCCGCGCCGGCGGCGTCCGCGGTCTCCTCGATGCTGTGCAGGAGCACGGGGTGCGGGGCGCATTCGACGAACACGCCGTACCCGGCGTCGAGCAGGGTGCGCGTGGTCGGCTCGAACAGCACGCTCTGGCGCAGGTTGGTGTACCAGTAGCCGGCGTCGAGGCCGGTGGTGTCGAGCCGGGCGCCGGTGACGGTGGAGTAGAACGGCACCTCGGCGGGCCGGGGCCGGATGTCCGCCAGGTCGGCGAGCAGCCGCTCGCGGATCGACTCGACGTGCGCGGAGTGCGAGGCGTAGTCCACCGGGAGCCGCTTGGCGCGGTCGCCGCCGGTCACGACGGTCTCGCGGAGTTCGTCGAGGGCGTCGGCGTCGCCGGACAGCACCACGGAGGAGGCGCCGTTGACGGCGGCCACCGCGACCCGGCCGTCGTAGCGGGCGACCAGGTCGCGCACGCGTGCCTCGGGCAGGGCCACCGACATCATGCCGCCGCGGCCGGAGAGTTCCCGGGCGATGGCCTGGCTGCGCAGCGCCACGACGCGGGCGCCGTCGGCCAGGGAGAGCGCGCCGGCCACGCAGGCGGCGGCGATCTCGCCCTGGGAGTGTCCGATGACGGCCGCGGGCCTGACCCCGTGCGCGCGCCACACCTCGGCCAGCGACACCATGATCGCCCACAGCACGGGCTGGACGACGTCGACCCGCTCCAGCGGCTGCCGGGCCCGTACGGTCGCGATGAGGTCCCAGTCGGTGACGGGGGCGAGGGCGGCGGCGCACGCGGTCATGGTGGCGGCGAACACGGGCGAGGTGTCGAGCAGATCGGCGGCCATGCCGGCCCACTGGGAGCCCTGGCCGGGGAAGACGAAGGCGATCCGGGACTCCCCCGCCGGCCTGCCGCGCACCACGTTCGGCGCGCTCTCGCCCGCGGCGAGCGCGGTCAGGCCGGCGGTGAGGGCGGGCAGGTCGGCGCCGGTGACGACGGCCCGCTCGGTCAGCGCGGCGCGTCCGGTGGCGAGCGTGTGGGCGATGTCGGGGACCGGGTCGGTGCCGGTGGTGAGGTGGTCGAGCAGGGCACGGGCCTGGGCGGCGAGGCCCTGTTCGCCGGCGCCGGACAGCACCAGCGGGAGGGGTCCGGTCCAGGAGGGCTCCGCCGCGCGGGTCTCGGGTTCGGGGGCGGCCTCGATGATGACGTGGGCGTTGGTTCCGCTGATGCCGAAGGACGACACCGCCGCGCGGCGGGGGTCGCCGTCGGCGGGCCAGTCGCGGGCCTGCCTGAGCAGTTCGACGGCGCCCGCCTCCCAGTCGACCTGGGAGGTGGGCCGGTCGGCGTGCAGGGTCCTGGGCAGCCGGCCGTGCCGCATGGCCATCACCATCTTGATGACGCCCGCGACGCCGGCGGCGGCCTGGGTGTGCCCGATGTTGGACTTGACGGAACCGAGCCACAGCGGCTCGGCGCGGTCCTGTCCGTAGGCGGCCAGCAGGGCCTGCGCCTCGATCGGGTCGCCGAGCGGGGTACCGGTGCCGTGCGCCTCGACGGCGTGCACCTGGCGGGGTTCGAGGCGGGCGTCGGCGAGGGCGGCGCGGATGACCCGCTGCTGGGAGGGGCCGTTGGGGGCGGTGAGGCCGTTGGAGGCGCCGTCCTGGTTGACGGCGGTGCCGCGCACGACGCCCAGCACGCGGTGGCCGTTGCGCCGGGCGTCGGAGAGGCGCTCCAGCAGGAGCAGGCCGGCGCCCTCGCCCCACCCGGTGCCGTCCGCGCCCTCGGCGAAGGACTTGCAGCGGCCGTCCTCGGCGAGGCCCCGCTGGCGGGAGAAGTCGATGAAGGTGTCGGGTGTGGACATCACCGTGACACCGCCCGCGAGGGCCAGGGTGCACTCGCCGGTGCGCAGCGCCTGCACGGCGAGGTGCAGGGCGACGAGCGAGGAGGAGCAGGCAGTGTCGACGGTGACGGCGGGGCCTTCGAGGCCGAGGATGTAGGAGACGCGGCCGGAGGCGACGCTGCCCAGGTTGCCGTTGCCGAGATAGCCCTCGACGCCTTCGGGTACCTCGGTGAGCCAGCTGCCGTAGTCGTGGTACATGACGCCCGCGTAGATGCCGGTGCGGCTGCCCTTGAGGGTGTGCGGGTCGATGCCGGCGCGTTCGAACGCCTCCCACGCGGTCTCCAGCAGCAGCCGCTGCTGCGGGTCCATGGCGAGGGCCTCGCGCGGGCTGATGCCGAAGAATCCGGGGTCGAAGCGCGCGGCGTCGTACAGGAACCCGCCTTCGCGGACGTGGGTCCTGCCGGGGGCGTCGGGGTCGGGGTCGTAGATGCCCTCGACGTCCCAGCCGCGGTCGGCGGGGAAGTCGCCCACGGCGTCCGTGCCGGAGTCGACCAGCTGCCAGAGCTGTTCGGGCGTGCTGACGCCGCCGGGGTAGCGGCAGCTCATGGCGACGATCGCGACGGGCTCCCGCGCCGCCTCGGTGATCTGGTCGTTCTGCCGGCGCAGCCGCTCGTTCTCGAGCAATGACTCGCGCAGCGCCTCGACGATCTGCTCGACGGATGTGTCCACGGTCGGTGTCGCTCCCTGCTGGCTCGGCGGCGCTGGTGACGCGGTGGAGGGGTGCGCCGGACGGGGGGTTTCGCCCGGTGCCGGACGCGGCGCGTCGTCCGGCACCGGGGCGGGGGTCAGTGGTCGCCGCCGCGGTCGAGTGCGGCGCGCACCAGGTCGGCCACGCCCATGGACTTGATGTCCGCTGCCCGCTCGGCGGGGGCGGGCTCGGGGGCCGTTCCGGACAGCTTCAGCAGGCTGTCGAGGAGGCCGGCGTCCCGGATGCGGGCGACGGGGATGCGCGCGATCAGGGTGCGCAGCTCGTCGTCGTGCCGCCCGGCGCCGGGGTCGGGCTCCTCGGTGTCCGGCAGGAGCCGCTCCAGGAGGTGGGCGGCGAGCGCCGCCGGGGTGGCGTAGTCGAAGATCAGCGTGGAGGGCAGGCGCAGTCCGCTGACCGCGTTCAGCCGGTTGCGCAGTTCGACGGCGGCGAGCGAGTCGAAGCCCAGCTCGGTGAAGGCGCGGCGCGGCTCGACGGCGGCGGGCCCGGCGTGGCCGAGGACGGCGGCGACCTCGGTGCGGACCGCCTCCAGCACGGTGTGCTCGTGGTCGGCGGCGGGGAGTTCGGCCAGCCGGGCGCCCAGGGTGCGGGCGCGGTCGTCGCGGTCCGCGCGGCGGGTGACGCCGGCCAGGGTGCGCAGCACGGCCGGGAGGTCGTCGCCGCGCCTGCGCAGGGCCGCGGTGTCCAGCCGTACCGGGACCAGGGCGGGGCTGCCCGCTGCCACGGCGGCGTCGAACAGGTCGAGGCCCTCGTCCGGGTCGAGCGCGCCGATGCCGGAGCGTTCGATGCGCTGGACGTCGGCCGTGCCGAGGGCGGCGCCCATGCCGCCGCCGGACCACAGGCCCCAGGCGAGCGCGGTGGCGGGCAGGCCGAGACCGGCGCGATGGGCGGCCAGCGCGTCGAGGAAGGCGTTGGCGGCGGCGTAGTTGCCCTGGCCGGAGGCGTCGAGGGTGCCAGCGGCCGAGGAGAACAGGACGAAGTGGGACAGCTCGCGGTCCCGGGTCAGTTCGTGCAGATGCCAGGCGGCGTCCGCCTTGGGCCGCAGCACGGTGTCGAGCCGGGCCGGGGTCAGCGAGCCGATCAGGCCGTCGTCGAGGACACCGGCGGTGTGCACGACGCTGTCGACGGGGTGGGCGGTGAGCAGGGCGGCGAGGGCTGCGCGGTCGGAGACGTCGCAGGCGACGATCTCGGCCTCGGCGCCCAGGGCGGTGAGGTCCGCGCGCAGTCCGGCGGCGCCCGGCGCCCCGGGTCCCCGGCGGCCGGCCAGCACCAGGCGGGTGACGCCGTGCCGTGCGGCGAGGTGGCGGGCGACCAGGGCGCCGAGTCCGCCGGTGCCGCCGGTGACGAGGACGGTGCCCCAGGGGCGCCCGGCCGCGGCGGATCCGGCCTCCCCGGCGCGGACCAGACGGGGGGCGTGCGCCCGGCCGTCGCGCCACCGCACCTCCGGCTCGCCGGAGTCGAGGAGGGCGGCCAGCGCGGCCCGGTCCGGCACCGGAGCGTCCGGGCCGGCCCGTTCGACCAGCAGGATCCGGCCGGGTTCTTCTGCCTGGGCGGCCCGTACCAGGCCGCGGACGGCCGCGTCGGCGAGGCCGGGGCCGGTGAGGACCACGAGCACCGCGTCGGCGTACCGGCCGTCGGCCGACCATGCCCGCAGGGTCTCCAGGGTGCGGCCGAGGGTCTCGCGCACGGCGCCCGGCAGCCGCTCGCCCTCGGCGTGCGGGGCGGTCACCGGCAGGATGACCACGTCGGGCACGGTGGCGCCGAGCGCGTCGAGGGCGGCGTGCGCCGGGATGCCGAGGCCGAGGTCGTCCGCGCCGAGGACCGCCCAGGTACGGCGGTCGGGGCGCCCCGCGGCCTCGGGCAGCGGTTCGTCGGTGACGGCGTACAGGTGGCGGCGCTGCCGGGTGAGCCGGTCGGCGGTGACGGGGCGGGTGACGTACGACGCCACGGTGGCGAGGGGCCGGCCCTCGGTGTCCGCGAGTTCGATACGGGTGCCGTCGGTACCGGGGGTGACGCGGACCCGGGCGGTGAGGGAGCCCTGGGCGTGCAGGGCGACTCCGGTCCAGGCGAACGGAAGGGCGATGCCCTCGGGCCGGTCGCCGGGCGCCGCCTCGCCGTCCAGGAGGGACGTGGCGTGCAGGGCGGAGTCCAGCAGCGCCGGGTGCAGCGCGTGCCGGGCGGCGTCCTGGTGTGCGCTCGCGGGCAGTTCGAGTTCGGCGAGCAGGGTGTCGCCGTGCCGCCAGGCGGCCCGTACGCCCTGGAAGACCGGGCCGTAGTCGTAGCCGTCCGCGTGCAGGCCCGGATAGAGGCCGGTGACGTCGAGCGGGGTGGCGCCGGGCGGTGGCCAGGCGCCGGTCGCGGTCGGCGGCGCGGTCGCGGGGCCGGTGAGGGTGCCGCTGGCGTGCCGGGTCCAGCCCTCGTCGGCGGGGGCGTTCTCGGCGCGGGAGTGGATCTCGACGCTGCCGTCGGGCCGGGCGGCGACCTGGAGGCGTACGGCGGTGTCGGCGGGGAGCACCAGCGGGGCCTGGAGGGTCAGTTCGTCCAGGACGGGGTGCCCGGTCAGCCGGCCCGCGTGCAGGGCGAGGTCGACCAGGGCGGCACCGGGCACCAGGACCGTGCCCAGCACGGCGTGCTCGGCGAGGACCGGGTGGGTGGCGGTGGAGATCCGGCCGGTGAGCAGCAGGCCGGCGTCGCCCGGCAGGTCGAGCTGGGCGCTGACCAGCGGGTGGTCGGCGGCGGCGAGCCCGTGCCCGGCGGCGTCGCCGGCGGTGACGGCGGGCGTGGGGAGCCAGTACCGGCGGTGGTCGAAGGCGTAGGTGGGCAGTTCGACCCGGTTGCCGTGGTACGTCGCGTAGAGCTTCGCCCAGTCGACGTCCGCGCCCCGGGTGTGCACGGCGGCCAGGGCGGCGAGCAGGCCGGGCAGCTGGGGGAGGTCCTTGCGGGCGGTGGGGACGAAGGCGGTGTCCTCGGCGTCCGGCAGGCAGTCGGGGCCGAGGGCGGTGAGCACCGGCGCGGCGCCGAGTTCCAGGAAGGTGTCGGCGCCCTTCGCGGCCAGTGTGGCGACGGCGTCGGCGAAGCGCACGGTCTCGCGCACATGGCGTACCCAGTAGTCGGCGGAGCCGAGTTCGGCCGCGGTGGCGGGGGCGCCGGTGAGGGTGGAGACGAGGGGCACGGCCGGCTGCGCCGCCGGGATGCCCCGCACGACCTCCCGGAACTCCGCGAGCATCGGCTCCATGCGGGGCGAGTGGAAGGCGTGGGAGACGCGCAGCCTGCGGCTGGTCGCGAAGTGCGCGGCGATCTCGGTGACGGCGTCCTCGTCGCCGGAGACGACCACGGCACGGGGGCCGTTGACGGCGGCGATCCCGCACCGCCCGTCCAGCAGCGGCGCCACCTCCTCCTCCGACGCCTGTACGGCGATCATCGCGCCGCCCTCGGGGAGTGCCTGCATGAGCCGGCCCCGGGCGGCGACCGCGGTGACGGCGTCCTGGAGCGACCAGACGCCGGCGACGTGCGCGGCGGCGAACTCGCCGACGGAGTGCCCGGCCAGCCAGTCCGGGCGCAGCCCGAAGGACTCCAGCAGGCGGTAGAGCGCGACCTGGGTGGTGAACAGGGCGGCCTGGGTGTAGGCGGTCCGCTCCAGGGTCTCGGCGTCGTCGCCGAGGACGACCCCGGCGAGGGGCAGTTCCAGGTGCTTGTCGAAGAGCGCGGCCACGCGGTCGAAGTGCTCGGCGTAGACGGGGAAGGCGTCGTACCAGTCGCGGCCCATCCCGGGCCGCTGGGCACCCTGGCCGGAGAACAGGTAGGCCAGGGTGCCGTCGGTGGCGGAACCGGTGACGAGCAGTCCCGGTGCCTGCGTGCCGCGGGCCAGGGCGTCCAGCGCGGTGGCGGCCTGGTCGTCGCCGGTCGCGAGGAGGACGGCGCGGTGGGCGTGGGTGCCGCGGGTGGTGGCCAGGGCGAGGCCGAGGTCGGCGGGGGCGGTGCCGGTCAGCTCCAGCAGGCGCCCGGCCTGGCCGCGCAGGGCCTCGGGCGAGCGGGCGGAGAGGGGGAGCGCGAGCACGGGCGGGGCGGTGGCGGGGTCCGCCGCCGGGGGCTCGGGCTCGGTGAACTCCTCCAGGATCACATGGGCGTTGGTGCCGCTGATCCCGAAGGAGGACACACCGGCGCGGCGCGGCCGGTCCGCCGGCCGCCACGGGCGCCCCTCGGTGAGCAGTTCCACGGCGCCTGCGCTCCAGTCGACCTGGTCGGACGGCGTGTCGACGTGCAGGGTCCGCGGCAGCACCCCGTTGCGCATCGCCATCACCATCTTGATGACACCGGCGACGCCGGCGGCGGCCTGGGTGTGTCCCATGTTCGACTTGATCGAGCCCAGCCACAGCGGGCTGTCCTCGGTGTGCTCGGCGCCGTAGGTGGCCAGCAGTGCCTGCGCCTCGATCGGGTCGCCCAGCGTCGTGCCGGTGCCGTGCGCCTCGACGGCGTCGACGTCGGCGGCGGTGAGGCCGGCGGCGGCCAGCGCGGCGCGGATGACGCGCTGCTGGGAGGGGCCGTTGGGGGCGGTCAGTCCGTTGGAGGCGCCGTCGGAGTTGACGGCGGAGCCGCGGACCAGCGCGAGCACGCGGTGGCCGTTGCGGCGGGCGTCGGAGAGGCGTTCCACGACGATCATGCCGGCGCCCTCGCCCCAGCCGGTGCCGTCGGCGGCGGCGGCGAAGGACTTGCAGCGGCCGTCGGCGGCGAGACCGCGCTGCCGGGCGAAGTCGACGAAGGTGTCCGGTGTCGACATGACGGTGACGCCGCCGACCAGGGCGAGATCGCACTCGCCCTGCCGCAGGGCCTGGGCCGCCAGGTGCAGGGTGACCAGTGAGGAGGAGCAGGCGGTGTCGACGGTGACGGCGGGGCCTTCCAGGCCGAGGGCGTAGGCGACGCGGCCCGAGACGACGCTGCCGAGGCTGCCGTTGCCGAGGTAGGCGGCGAGGTCCTCGGGCACCTCGGCGAGCCAGCTGCCGTAGTCGTGGTACATGACGCCCGCGAACACGCCGGTGCGGGAGCCGCGCAGGCGGTGCGGGTCGATGGCGGAGCGTTCCAGCGCCTCCCAGGACGTCTCCAGGAGCAGCCGCTGCTGCGGGTCCATGGCGGTGGCCTCGCGGGGGCTGATGCCGAAGAAGCCTGCGTCGAACTCGGCGGCGTCGTAGAGGAAGGCGCCCTCGCGGGTGTAGGTGCGGCCGGGGGTGCCCGGCTCCGGGTCGTAGAGCGCGTCGGTGTCCCAGCCGCGGTCCGCCGGGAAGTCCCCGACCGCGTCGACGCCGTCGGCGACGAGCCGCCACAGGTCCTCCGGGGAGCGCACGCCGCCGGGGTAGCGGCAGCTCATGCCGACGATGACGATCGGGTCGTCGTCGGCCGCGGTGCGCGGGGCGGGGGCGGCGGTCCGCTGCTCGCCGGTGCCGAAGAGGGTGTCGCGGACGTGGTCGGCGAGGGCGCGGGAGGTGGGGTGGTCGAAGACGAGGGTGGCGGGCAGCCGCAGCCCGGTGGCGGTGTTCAGCCGGTTGCGCAGCTCCACGGCGGCCAGCGAGTCGAAGCCGAGGTCGGTGAAGGCCCGGCCGGGGTCGACGGCGGACGGACCGTCGTGCCGGAGCACGGCGGCCACCTCGGTGCGCACCAGGTCGAGCAGGGCGCGGTCGCGGTCGGCGGCGGGCAGCGCGGCCAGCTGTCCTTCGGCGGACGCGGCGGGGGCGGTGTGCGCGGCGGCCCGGCGGGTGACCGGGCGGACCAGGGCGGTCAGCAGCGGCGGTATGCCGTCGGGGCGGCGGCGTACGGCGGCGGCGTCGATCTCCACGGGCACCAGGTGGGGTGCGCCGGAGCGGAGGGCGGCGTCGAACAGCTCCAGGGAGCGCGCGGCGGACAGGCCGGGGACGCCGTGGGCGGCGATGCGTTCCAGGGCCGCCTCGTCCAGGGCCGCGCCCATGCCGCTGTCGGTGGCCCACAGGCCCCAGGCGAGCGCGGTGGCCGGCAGGCCGAGGGCGGCACGGTGGGCGGCGAGGGCGTCGAGATAGGCGTTGGCGGCGGCGTAGTTGGCCTGGCCGGGCCCGTCGAGGACGGCGGCGAGGGAGGAGAAGAGCACGAAGTGGGCGAGGTCGCGGCCCCGGGTCAGTTCGTGCAGGTGCCAGGCGCCGAGCGCCTTGGCGTGGAAGACCTCGTCCACCATGGCGTCGGTCAGGGTGTCCACGATGCCGTCGCGGACGGTGCCCGCGGCGTGCACGACGGAGTCGACGGGGTGCGCGTCGAGCAGGCGCCGCAGGGCCTCGCGGTCGCCGACGTCGCAGGCGGCCACGGTCACCTCGGCGCCCAGCGCGGTGAGTTCGGCGCTCAGCTCGGGCGCCGTGCCCCGGCGGCCGGCGAGCAGCAGGCGGCGTACGCCGTGGGCGCGGACCAGGTGCCGGGCGAGCAGGGCGCCGAGGCCGCCGGTGCCGCCGGTGACGAGAACGGTGCCCCAGTCGGCGGCCGGCGCGTCCCCGGCGGGCTGCGCGGTCAGCCGGGGCACGCCGAACCGGTCGTCGGCGAGGGAGAGTTCGGGTTCGCCGGTGGCGAGGATCCGGCGCAGGTCGGCCTCGGTGGGCAGCGTCTCGTGCTCGACGAGGACGTACCGGCCGGGGTTCTCGGCCTGGGCGGAGCGGACCAGTCCCCGGACGGCCGCGTGGGCGGGGCTGTCGGGCGGGGTGACGAGGACCAGCCGGGTGCCGGCCAGGCGGCCGTCCGTCTGCCAGGTGCGCAGCAGCCGCAGGACGTCCTGGACATGGGCGCGGGCCGCCGCGGCGTCGGCGTCGGCCGGGCCGGGCACCCGGTGGACGACGGCGTCGGGGGCGGGGCCTTCGAGCAGGGCGTCGACGGAGTCCGCGAGGACGGCGGTGCGCAGGGGTGCGGTGGTCGCCGGTCGGGGGTACGGCGACCACCGCACCGCGTACAGGACATCGCTGTCCGGTACGGGACGGGAGGTCAGGGCCTCGATGTCGGCCACCGGGGCGCCGGTGGCGTCGGCGAGGTGCAGGGCGATGGTGTCGCCGCCGGCGCGGGTGATCTTCACGCGGAGGGCGGCGGCGCCGGTGGCGTGCAGGGTGACGCCGGTCCAGGCGAACGGCACCAGCACCTCGGCGCGTGGCGGGGCGTCGAGGTCGGCGGCGTGCAGCGCGGCGTCCAGCAGCGCGGGGTGCAGTCCGAAGCCGGCCGCGCCGGCGGCGGCGTCCTCGGGCAGGGCGACCTCGGCGTAGACGTCGTCGCCGTGCCGCCAGGCGGCGCGCAGACCCTGGAAGGCGGGGCCGTAGCCATAGCCCTGGCCGGCGAGGTCGGCGTAGACGCGCGCGGTGTCGAGCGGCCGGGCGTCCGGCGGCGGCCATCGGGTCAGGCCGGCCGCGGCCGGGGCCGCCGCCGTGCCGAGGGTGCCGGCGGCGTGCTGGGTCCAGGGGTCCGCCTCGTCTGCGCGGGTGTGGACGGTGACGGCGCGGCGTCCGGTGTCGTCGGGTTCGCCCACGGCGACCTGGACGGCGACGTCCTCGTCGGCGCGCAGCACCAGCGGGGCGCCGAGGGTCAGCTCCTCCAGGGTGCCCGCGCCGACGTGGTCGCCGGCCCGCAGGGCGAGTTCGACGAAGGCGGTGCCGGGGAACAGCACCCGCCCGGCGATGACGTGGTCGGCGAGCCAGGGCTGGGTCCGGGTGGAGAGCCGCCCGGTCAGGACGACGCCCTCGGCGCCGACGGCGACCACGGCGCCCAGCAGGGGGTGGCCGGCGGGGAGCTGGCCGAGGCCCGTCGCGTCGGTGCCGGTGCGCTGCTCCAGCCAGAACCGGCGCCGCTGGAAGGGGTAGCCGGGCACGTCGACACGGCGTCCGCCCAGCGGGGCGAAGTGCCGCCGCCAGTCGACGGGGACGCCCCGGGCGTGGGCGGCGGCGAGCGCGGCGAGGGCCTCGCGCGCCTCGGGCCGCTCGCGCCGCAGCACCGGCAGGAAGGCGGTGCCGGGTGCGTCGGTGCAGTCGGGGCCCATGGCGGACAGCACCGCGTCGGGGCCGATCTCCAGGAACGTCCGTACCCCGGTGTCGGCGAGTGCGCGGACGGCGTCGTGGAAGCGGACCCGGGCGCGGACGTGCTCCACCCAGTACTCGGGGTCGCACAGCTCGGAGGTGACGGGGGCGCCGGTGACGGTCGAGACCACCGGCAGCCTCGGCTCGGCGTAGTCCAGGACGTGTGCCACCCGCCGGAACTCGGCCAGCATCGGTTCCATCAGCGGCGAGTGGAAGGCGTGGCTGACCTTGAGGCGCTTGGTGTCGTGGCCGCGCGCGGCGAGTGCGGCGGCGACGGCCCGCACGTCGGCCTCGTCGCCGGAGACCACGACGGCGGCGGGCCCGTTGACGGCGGCGATGCCGGTGCGCGGGGTGAGCAGCGGCGCCACCTCGTCCTCGGTGGCGCGTACGGCGACCATGGCCCCGCCCTCGGGGAGCCGCTGCATGAGCCGGCCGCGGGCGGCGACGAGGATCGTCGCGTCCTGGAGGGTGAGGACACCGGCGACGTGCGCGGCGGCGATCTCGCCGACCGAGTGCCCGGCGAGCTGGTCCGGCGCGAGGCCCCAGCTCTCCAGGAGGCGGTGCAGGGCGGTCTCCACGGCGAACAGGGCGGGCTGCGCGTACTCGGTACGGTGCAGCAGCCCGTCCTCGGGGCTGCCGGGTTCGGCCCACAGGACGTCGCGCAGCGGCCGGGCGAGCTGGAGGTCGAAGTGGGCGCAGACCTCGTCCAGGGCGTCGGCGAACACCGGGTACGCGGCGGCGAGTTCGCGGCCCATGCCGATGCGCTGGCTGCCCTGCCCGGTGAACAGGTAGCCGAGGTCGCCGTCGCCCCGCTCGCTCAGGGGTGCGGTGCCGGAGGCCAGGTCGTGCAGGGCCGCGGTCAGTTCGGCGCGGTCGGCGGCGACCAGGACGGCCCGGTCGGGCAGGGCGGCCCGGGTGGTGGCCAGCGTGTGGGCGAGGTCCAGCGGTTCGGCCTCGTCGGCCACGGCGAGCAGGTCGGCGGCGCGGGCCCGCAGGGCCGCCTCGCCGCGCGCGGACAGGGCGAAGGGCAGGGGTGTCCCGGCGGCCGGGGCCGGGCGGGGGTCCGCGGCGGGCGGCTCGGGCGCCGGCTGCTCCAGGATGACGTGCGCGTTGGTCCCGCTGACCCCGAACGACGACACGCCCGCCCGCCGGACCCGCCCGGTCTCGGGCCACGGACGCTGCTCGGTGACGAGCCGTACGGCCCCCGAGGACCAGTTGACGTGCGGGGTGGGCTCGTCGACGTGCAGCGTCGCCGGGATCCGGCCGTGCTCCATGGCGAGGATGGCCTTGATCATGCCGGCGACACCGGCGGCGGCCTGGGTGTGCCCCAGGTTGGACTTGACCGAGCCGAGCAGCAGCGGTGCGTCGGCGGGGCGGCCCTGGCCGTAGGTGGCGAGCAGCGCGGTGGCCTCGATGGGGTCGCCGAGCCGGGTGCCGGTGCCGTGCGCCTCGACCACATCGACGTCGGCGGCGGTGAGGCCGGCCTCGGCGAGGGCCCGGCGGATCAGGCGCTGCTGGGAGGTGCCGTTGGGCGCGGTCAGGCCGTTGGAGGCGCCGTCCTGGTTGACGGCGGTGCCGCGGACGACCGCGAGCACGCGGTGGCCGTTGCGGCGGGCGTCGCTCAGCCGCTCCAGGACGAGCACGCCGACGCCCTCGGCGAATCCGGTGCCGTCCGCGGCGGCGGCGAAGGCCTTGCAGCGCCCGTCGGGGGCGAGGCCCCGCTGCCGGCTGAAGGCGGTGAACACGCCGGGGCCGCCCATGACGGCCACCCCGCCGGCCAGGGCGAGCGAGGACTCGCCCTGGCGCAGCGAGCGGCAGGCCAGATGGACGGCTACCAGGGAGGCGGAGCAGGCGGTGTCGACGGTGACGGCCGGTCCCTCGGCGCCCAGGACGTAGGCGACGCGGCCGGAGATGACGCTGTTGGCGTTGCCCGCGAGCAGATAGGCGTCGAGGCCGTCCGGGGCGTCGTGCAGCCGGGGCCCGTACTCCTGTATCTCGGCGCCGAAGAACATGCCGGCCGGGGTGCCGCGCAGGCCCGTGGGGTCGATGCCGGCGTCCTCCAGGGCCTGCCAGGACGTCTCAAGGACGAGCCGCTGCTGCGGGTCCATGCCGAGGGCCTCGCGCGGGCTGATGCCGAAGAACTCGGCGTCGAACTCGGCGGCGGTGTCCAGGAATCCGCCGCTGCGGACGTAGGTGCTGCCGGGCACCTCGGGGTCCTCGTCGTAGAGGGCGTCCAGGTCCCAGCCGCGGTCCCGCGGGAAGCCCGAGAGGACCTCGCCGCCCTCGGTCAGCAGCCGCCACAGGCCGGCGGGCGAGGAGATCCCGCCGGGGAAGCGGCAGCCGATGCCGACGACGGCGATCGGTTCGCCGTCGGTGGCGTCACCGGCCGGCTCGGGGCGGTCGTCGGTCGTGCCGTGGACCTCGGCGAGCAGCCGGGCGGCCAGGTCGTGGACGGTCGGGCAGTCGTAGGCGAGGCCGACCGGCAGGTCGAGGCCGGTGTGCTCGGTCAGCCGCCGGTGCAGGTCGACGGCGGCCAGGGAGTCGAGTCCCTGCGCCGCGAACGGGGCGTCGGGGTCGAGCGCGTCCACCGTGCCCGGCCGGGCCGCCTCGATCGCCTCGGTCACGGCCGTGCGCACGAGTTCGGTCACCAGCCTGCGGTGCCGGGACGGTACGGCCGTGGCGAGCCGCCGTGCCAGAGCTGAATCGGATCCGGGCCCGTTCATCCACGCATCTCCACTTTCGGCCGACACCGGTTTTCCTCACCTTTTTCCACACCGTAGTGACGGCCCCCGAAAGGCCACACCCTTAAGCACCCCTAGGGGCGGCCACGTTCACCTGCCGTGCGCCCTAGGGGTCGTACCGGTCGAACGAACGGCGTACGTAGGACAGCGAGTCGAGCAGATCCGCGGAGGTGATGGCCCGGGCCGGGCGTATGTCGGCGATGCCGTGCAGCGGCATCTTTCCGATGTCCGACCAGCACAGCCGGCCGTCCGCGTCGATATAACTCCGGCTGAATCCGGCGTTGTCCGGATGCAGACAGTAGGGAACGTCGAGATGCCCCTCGGCGAAGGCCGTCAGCAACGCGGCGCCGAGGTCGTCGTCCAGCTCCAGCACCGCGTTCACCAGCGCCGACGCCTCGGCGTAGGTCTGGGTTCCGGTGCCGTCGAGCGGGGCGCGTGCCGTGCGCGCCGCGACCGCAGCCGCGTATTCGAGGGCGTCGACGTTCTCGGCCACCGTCGGAATGCGCCGGGATTCCGCCACGGTTTTCACGATGAGCCGCTCGGAGCCGCTGGCGACGGCGAGTTCGGCCGCTTTCCCGAGCAGCCGGTAGACGCCTTCCTCGGTTTCCGGAAACAGCCCCATGTACGCGTAGACGACGACATGCCAATCGGTGTCCGGCAGCAATCGCGCGCACAGACTGCGCAGTGCGGCCACCGCTTCGGCGTCCTGGCGCGGATCGGTCTGCTGGGCGTAACTCAGCGAAATGCTCCGGATGCCGTGCCGGTGGAAGAACACGGCCTCCAGCACGCTGACCGCGACGAGCAGGCTGGGCGGGCAGAGCTGGCCGAGGACGCAGCCGCCGAAGGTCTCCAGATGCGGTTCGGCGCCCGAGGCGCGCAGGGTGGCGAACAGTTCGCAGGAGGCGGCCCAGTGGGCGACGGAGTCCCGCAGCGGGACCCGGCCGTAGGGCAGGCAGTAGGAGACGGGACCGCCCTCGGAGGCGTCGAGGCCCACGGCCGTCAGCGCCCGGAAGATGTCCTGCGGGGCGGCCGAGCCGTGCCGGACCTGCACCGGGAAGCCGGGGCCGTGGATGCCGTCGAGCACTCGCAGGGTGGTGGTCCTGTCGTGGCTCACGATCGGGTAGCCGTTGAGGGCGACGCCCTCCAGGACGGCCAGTTTCGCCGACTCCAGGTCGCCGACCCTGGTGTAGCTGTCCAGGGTGATCGTGCCGACGGTGGTCGCGACGGCGTCCCGGGTGGCGAGCAGCCCGGCCCGCATCGAGTCCGGGCTGCTCATCCCCATCCGGGGCTGGACCACGAGGCGGCCGGCGTCGTGAGCCCGGCGCACGAACGCGCCGAACCCGACGCCGGTCACACCAGGGCCCGCTGCGGCAGCGTGCCGAGCATCCGCCGGAACGCGGCGACGCCCTCGGCGCTGTCGTCGAACACCGCGTCGTAACCGGCGGCGCGCAGCGCGGCGACCTCCTCGTCACCGCAGGGCCCGGCGATACCGAGCTTGCCGCCGATGACGGCGGGCACCGCGGCGAGTCCGGGGTGCTCGCGCAGCCGGGTGACGGTCCGCATGCCGTCGTGGTAGCCGTGGCCGTTGACGCTGCTGACCACGATGAGTGCCGGGCGGTGGGCCAGGGCCTCGGTGATGAGCAGGTCCTCGGGGACGCAGGGGCCGAGGTTGACCACGCGGTGCCCGTGCTCCTCGAGGAGCAGCTGGAGGTAGACGAGGTTCCAGGTGTGGGAGTCGGAGATGCCGCCGGCCACGAGCACGGGCTGATCGCCGGGGGCGGGGGTCATCGGGAAGGGGCTCATCACAGGGCCTGTCCGTGGTCGTAGGTTCGGGTGTGCCGGATGCGGGAGACGGAGACGAGGGTGTCGCCGCGGACGACGATCTCGGCGGGCGCCGGCCTGCCGAGGAACATCAGCAGACTGGCCGTGGGGCCGTAGGCGCCGGCGTTGGGGACGGTGAGCAGGTCGCCCGGTGCCGGGTCGGACAGCGGCACGTTCCGGCCGAGCAGGTCGCCCGGGGTGCACAGCGGCCCGGCGAGGTTCGCGGGTGTGCCGTCCGCGCCGACGGACTCGTACGGCTCCACGGTCACCGGCAGGATGCGGCCGAGACCCGACATGCCGCCGAAGGTGTTGATGCCGGCGTCCAGGACGACATAGCGGGTGTCGCGGCTGTCCTTGACGTTGACGACGGAGGTGAGCAGGGTGCCGCTGTCGGCGACCAGGTAGCGGCCCGACTCGCAGGCGATCCGCGGGGCGCCCTCGCGCCAGCCGGGGAAGTGCTCGTCCAGTGCCCCGGCGAGGGCGTCTCGCAGCTCGCCGTAGACCGGCCGCTGCCCCTGCACGGCGTACGGGGACGCGAATCCGCCGCCGATGTCGACGAAGCGGAACGTGGTGCCGAGGGCGTCCTGGAGGGCGGCGGCGGTGGCGATGGTGTGGCGGAACTCGGCGATGAGGCTCGCCTCGTCCTTGGCGTTGCTCAGCGGGAAGAAGTGCAGCCCGGCGATGGTGGTGCCGGGGACGGCTCGCAGGTCGGCGGCGAGGCCGGGCAGGGTCTCGCTGTCGAAGCCGAACTGCGAGGGCACGCCGGTCATCCGGATGCTGGTGGCGGCGGCGCCGGTGGCGTTGTTGACCCGGATCAGGCAGTCGGCGGTGAGGCCGAGCCGCAGCGCGCTCTCACCGACGCGGCGCAGGTCGCCGTAGGACTCCGTGGAGAACAGGCGGACGCCGCGGGTCAGCGCCTCGGTCAGCTCCTCGGTGGTCTTGCCGGGGCCCGTGTAGAGGATCCGGTCGCCGGGGAAGCCGGCCTGCAGGGCGGCGTCGAGTTCGCCGACGGAGCTGATCTCGGCGCGGCAGCCGCGGGCGGCGCCGGCGCGCAGCTCGCGCAGCAGCTCCGGGTGCGGGTTGGCCTTGGCGGCGTAGAACACCTCGACCCCGTCGGGCAGCGCGGCGAACAGGTCGTCGCGGGCCTTGGCCACCCGGTCCAGGTCGTAGACGTAGGACGGGGTGCCGAAGCGCTCGGCGAGTTCGGTGGGGCCGGTCACGGGGCGGTTCCTTCCAGGAGGCGGGCGAGCCGCTTGCGGTCGTGCTTGCCGTGCGGGGTCAGCGGCAGCTCGTCCACGACGCGGCTCACCCCGGGCACCTTGGCGGGTTCGAGGCGCAGCGAGAGCTCCTTGAGCAGGGTGTGCGGGTCGATGTCGCCCTCGGCGAACACCGCGAGGCCGCGGCCGGGGGCGGGCGGCAGGACGGCGGCGGCGCGGACGCCCGGGACGTCGGTGGCCGCGCTCTCGATCTCCGTGGTGCTCATGCGCACGCCCTTGTGCTTGAACATGTCGTCGCGACGGCCCTCGTAGTACAGGAAGCCGTCCTCGTCGACGTGGCCGAAGTCGCCGGTGTGCAGCCGCAGTCCGCCGTCGGGTGCGGTGCGGAAGGCGCGTGCGGTCTGTTCCGGTGCGCGCCAGTAGCCGGGCATGACGTGCGGGCCCTCGACCACGATCTCGCCGGTCTGCCAGGGCGGCAGCGCCCGGCCCTCCTCGTCCACGACGAAGGCCCGGGTGCCGGGCAGCGGGCGGCCCACCGAGTCGGGTTTGGCGTCCTGGTGGGCGGGCGGCAGCACGGAGACGCGCTTGCACTCGGTCTGCCCGAACTGGATGACCACCTCGGCACCGGGGAACGCGGTGCGCAGCCCGTCGGCGGTGGTCTTCGGCAGCGCGGCGCCGGTGTTGGTGAACATGCGCACCCGGGACTCCCGGCCGGGGTCGCGTTCGGCGAGGGCGACGATCATGGTGGCAAGGGACGGCACGATCGGGACGACCGTGGCGCCGGTCTCCCGGATCCGGCGCAGCAGCACGAGGTCGGACTCGCCGTCGGCGAGCACGAGTTCGCTGCGCCCCGCGGCGGTGAGCAGCACCTTGTACAGGCCGTAGTCCCAGGAGATGGGGAAGCGGCAGAACACCACGTCGTCGGGGCGGTAGCCGAGTTCCAGGTTGATGGCCTCGGTGGCGAAGACCATCCGGCCGTGCGGGCAGACGACCGCCTTGGGCGCGGCGGTCGATCCCGAGGTGTAGACGAGGACGGCGAGGTCCTCCGGGGCGACGTCGGCCCCGCCGGAGCGGGCGCCCCGCTCGCGCAGCGCGCCGATCTCGGGCCACACCTCGCCGAGGCCGAGGACCGGGACGCCCTCGGCGAGGGCGGTGATCCGGTCGACGGCGGGGTCGGTGACGACGACCAGCGAGGGTTCGGCGTTCTCGACGACCGCCCGCAGGTGGAAGTCCTTCATGCCGGTGTTGACGGGGACCAGCACGGCGCCGCGGCGCGCGGTGCCGTACATGAGCGCGACCAGTTCGCGGGTGCTGGGCAGCTGGACGAGCACCCGGTCGCCGTGGCCGATGCCGCGCGCCTGCAGCCAGGCGTCGACGGCGTGGCTGTGGGCGGCCAGTTCCCGGTAGGTCCAGCGGCCCGCGCCGTCGGCGACCGCCGGGGCGTCGGGGCGCTCGGCGGTGGCCTCGTCGAGCAGGTCGTGCACACGGGCGTCGGTGCGGGCCCGCGCTGTCGGTTGACCGTTCACTGCGACTCCTGCCGCCTTTCGTGTGTGCGTCCCGCGCCGGCGGACTGCCGCATGGCCGTGGCCCGGGAGGCGAGCTTCCTGCGGTCGGTCTTGCGGTTGGAGTTGAGCGGGAGCGCGTCCAGGTGGTGGTAGGCGCGCGGCACGACCGCGGCCGGCAGCAGCTCCCGCAGATGGCGGGCGAGCCGGGCGGGCGGTACGGGTTCGCCGGTGTGGAAGACGGCCAGCTCCACGGTGCCGTCCACGGGCGTCGCCACGGTCACGGCGTCCTCGACGCCCGGGCAGGTGCGCGCGGCGGCGTCCACCTCGGCCAGTTCCACCCGCACCCCGTGCACCTGGACCTGCGCGTCCTGGCGGCCCAGGTAGAGCCAGCCGCCGTCGCCGGCCCGGCGGACCCGGTCGCCGGTGCGGTAGAAGCGGCGGCCGGCGTGCTCCAGGAACCGTCCGGTGTCGTCGGCCGGGTCGAGGTAGCCGGGTGTCGACTGCGGTCCCGCGATGCACAGTTCGCCCTCGTCGTCGTCCGTGGGCGCACCGGAGGGGTCGAGCAGCAGCGTCTCGTGGCCGGCGTGCACGGCGCCGATGGGCACCATGTCGTTCAGGTACCGCCCCGGCGCCCAGCGGTGCGCGGTGACGGTGATGGTCAGTTCGGTCGGGCCGTACAGGTTCTCCAGCGTCGCGCCCGGCGCGGCGGCGGCCCAGTCCTCGGCGTCCTTGCAGCTGAGCGCCTCCCCCGCGAAGAAGCTCCACCGCAGCGACGGCAGCGCGCCCGGCGCGAGTTGGCCGGTGCGGCGCACCAGGGTGATCGCGCTGGGCGTGGCGAACCACACCGTCATGCCGTGCTCGGCCATGAACTCCGGCAGCCGCGCGTACGCCCGGGCGGGCAGGGGGACGAGGGCGGCGCCGGCGCCCCAGGCGCAGAACAGGTCGAACATCGCGCAGTCGAAGTTGAGGTCGAAGGTCTGCGAGAAGACGTCGTGCGGACCGAAGTCGTAGCGCTCGTCCAGCAGTCCGAAGTAGTGCGCGGTGTTGGCGTGGGTGACCGGCACGCCCTTGGGCCGGCCGGTGGAGCCCGAGGTGAACAGCACGTAGGCGGTGTCGGAGGGCCGGGCGGGCATGGGGGACTTCAGCGCGCTGTCCGTGTCGACGGCGAGCGCCGGCATGGGCTGGCCGCCGGGCGCGAACAGCGTCGGCAGGGTGACGCCTTCCGCGTGCAGGGCGGTCAGGGCGGGCAGGGCGTCGTCGTCGGCGAGCAGCGCGCCGGCCCCGGCGGCCTCGATCATCTGCCGGGTGCGGGCGGCGGGGAAGGCCGGCTGGAGCGGGACGACGGTGACGCCGCTGTACAGGCCGGCCAGCAGGGCCGCGTACGCCGTGGTTCCCTTGCCGGCCAGGACGCCCACGGCGGGCGGCTGGTCGGGGAGGCCGGCCAGCAGCGAGCCGGCCAGGACCAGGGCGCGTTCGTGCAGTTCGCGGTAGGTGGTGTCGACGCCGTCGACGCGCAGCGCGGGCCGGTCGGGGGCGAGGGCCAGCCCGCGCAGGAACCGGCCGGAGAGCGTGCCCTCCATGGTGGGGTCCACGGTGGCCGCCCCGTCAGCTCGCGGCGCTCTGCAGCATGCTCTGCACGGTGTCCCAGAGCACGCCGGCGGTGCGGAAGGTGTCCATGGTGAGCGCGCTGTCGCGGAAGCGGACCTGGTAGGCGTCCTCCAGTGTGCCCAGGAGCTGGACCGTGCCGAGCGAGTCGAGGCCCAGGTCCTTCAGCTCGGTCTCGGGCGTCAGCTCCTCGTGCGGCGGGAGGAACGGCAGGAAGGGGCGGAGTATCTGGTCGAACTGGTCGTCCCACATGGGGGCCTCCAACGAGTCGGGCGGGGTCAGGCGGCGCGGGTACGGCGCCGGGGGGTCATCGCCAGCCGCGGCGGTGCGGCGACGACGTCGAAGTTGCGGGTCGCGCAGGGCACCCGGCCGAAGAGGCTGTCCGGTCCGGCGACGCACAGGCGGCGGACGCCGGCCTCCTTGAGGGCCGTGGTGACGCTCGGCCAGTTCATCGGGTGGTCGAAGCCGTCGAGCAGCATGGTGCGCAGTTCCTCGCCGGTGTGCAGCAGCCTGCCGTCCTGGTCGGCGACGACGGGCAGCTTCGGGTCGGCGAAGGAGTAGCGGGAGACCACCTCGCGTTCGGCCTTGTCGCGCAGCGAGCGGAACGCGGAGGCGTGCATGGGGGGCCGCATGGTGTAGAGCGGGAGGCTGCCGATGGCGCGCAGCCGCTCCTCCAGCCACTCCACCCGGTGCTCGGAGAGGGAGACCATGTAGAAGCCGTCGTCGATGTGGCAGGAGATCTCGTGCCACTCCCCCGCCCCGGCCAGCTCGGCGAGGATCTCGTCGAGCCCTTCGCGCGGGGCGCGGACGAAGGAGAGGGTGACGATGTCCCGGTGTTCCTCGGCGAAGTACTCCTCGAGGCAGCGGGCGATCTCGGCGGTCAGCCGCACCGCGTCGGGCAGTTCGAGGGCGCCGGTGTAGGCGAGGGCGGCCTTCTCGCCGAAGCTGGGGCCGGCGACGATGTCGGGTTCGACGCCGAGGTGCTCGCGGGCCCAGTGGGCGCAGGCCAGGCAGTTGACGAAGAAGGCGACCTGGGCGGCCTGCGAGTAGTCGCCCGGTGAGGTCCTGAAGGCGTCCACGAGGGAGTAGCCGAGGGCCTCGTCGGCGACGGCGACCAGCTCGCGGGCGATGGGGTGGGCCACCATGAACCTGCCGGCCTCGGCGAACGGGACGGGTCCCATGCCGGGGAAGACGAGAGCGGTGTCGTGTGCCATGGCGGGATCCCCGCCCCCTTTCACGGGCTCGTGCGCGGCTCGGGTTCCGGTGGCCGTCACAGGCTCTTGAGGAAGTCGGTCAGCACCTCGAAGAACCGTTCCGGCTCCTCCAGGTGCGGCAGATGGCTGGACTCCTCGAAGATCTCCCAGCGCGCCCCCGCGATGTGGTCCTGGTACGGCTGGACGACGGCCGGGGTGGCCTCGTCGTGGCGCCCGCTGATCAGCAGGGTGGGGGTGGTGATCCGGTGCAGGTCGTCGACGATCGACCAGTCCTTGAGGGAGCCGATGACATGGAACTCGGTGGGCCCGTTCATCGCGTAGTAGACGGTCGGGTCGTTGTAGATCTCCATGAAGGAGGAGAGGAAGTCCCGCGGCCACGGGGTCACCCGGCACACATGGCGGTCGTAGAAGACCCGCATCGCGGCGTGGTATTCCTCGCTGTCGTAGGTGCCGGCCGCCTCGTGCCGGCGCAGGGTCGCGTCCACGTCCGGCGGCAGCTCGGCGCGCAGCCGTGCCATCTCCCGCAGCCAGAGCGGGTACGAGGCGGGCGCGTTGGCGACGACGAGGCCGCGCAGTCCCGGCGGGGCGGTCATGGCGTGCCGGGCGCACAGCGGGCCGCCCCAGGACTGGCCGAACAGCACGTAGTCGTCGGCGATCCCCAACCGCCTTACGAGATTGGCGAGTTCGTCCTCGAACAGCTCGACGGTCCAGAAGTCGGCGCCCTTGCCGGGCAGATGGGTGGAACCGCCGTTGCCGAGCTGGTCGTAGTGGACGACGGGCCAGCCGTCCTCGGCGAGCCTGGCCAGCGGCAGCAGATAGTCATGGGTGCTGCCGGGGCCGCCGTGCACGGCGACGACGGCGGGCCGTCCGGCGCCCAGCTCACCGGTCACCCGGTACCAGGTGCGGTACTCCCCGAAGGGGACGGTGCCCTTCGCGCTGGCTTCCGGGGACACGCTGATCACCTCTGCTCGGCTGCGGACGGGGCGGCGGCCGGGGCAGGGACACCCGGCCGGGACCGGGAGAGCCGGTGCGGCGGGCGATCCGTGTCTCTGCCGTGGTCCGCTGCCGACGCTAACCGCCCCCGCGCCGCCACCAGACCCCTAACCGCCCCTAGGCGATGTCCGCGCGGCAGGGGCACCGGGGGCCGCCGCCGGGACCGAAGCGCGGCGGCGCAAGTGGCGACCGGCGTCGGGGCAGCACCCTCGGCCACGAGCACCGGCGCCGACAGCGGCGATCGGCGTTCCCGACGCGGATCGGACGACCGGGGCCGTCACCCGGACCGAAGCGCGGCGGCGCCGGCAGCGCAAGTGGCGACCGGCGTCGGGTCAGCACCCTCGGCCACAAGCACCGGCGCCGACAGCGGCGATCGGCGCTCCCGGCACGGATCGGACGACCGGGGCCATCACCCGGACCGAAGCGCGGCGGCGCCGGCAGCGGTCGGCTTTCCCAGCGCGGATTGGCGCGGATCGGACGCGTAGCCACAGCGGCGGGCGCGGACGCCTCGGTTTCCCAGTACCCGGTCCCGGAAGCCCGGTTCCCGGCCCGAGTCCCTGGACCCCGGTTCCCGGCCCCATTCCCCAGTCCCTGGACCCCGGTTCCCGGTTCCCGGCCCCATTTTCCAGGCCCTGGACCCCAGCGGCAGTCCCGGGCTCCCCAGTCCGCAGTCCCCCTCCACCGGCCCCGTCCACGGCCCCTCCGCAGCCGATGCCCACATCCCACGGCCGCAGCCACCAGCCCGTACCACCAGGCCGCAGCCACCAGCCCGTGCCACCAGGCCGCAGCCACCAGCCCGTGCCACCAGGGCCGCAGCCACCAGCCCGCCGCCCCCAGCCCCAGCCCCATCCCCAGCCCAGGCGTACCCCTCAACGGCAGGCGCACTCCCCTGCCCGCCGCGTCGTGTCCGCGTGACGTGCGCCGCCGTCCTGACCCCTTAGGGGCGCCTAGGGGTTGGGAGTCCCGGGCGTGGCTGCCTAGCGTGCGAGGGACGGCCGACAGCGCCGGCACCGGCGCCGCCCCCGGACCCCCTCCGATGCCGGCGCGTCCCGCTCCCTCCCGTGCGAAGAGGACATGATGACTGCACCTGCCGAACCGGCCGACGAGGCCACGCTGCCGGAGTTCCCGATGCGGCGGGCCTGTCCTTTCAGCCCGCCGGCCGCCTACGCCCGGCTGCGCGAGACCGAGCCGGTCTCCCGGGCGCAGCTGAAGGTCAACGGCAAGCCCGCCTGGCTGGTCACCCGGCACGACCTGTACAAGAAGCTGCTGGGCGACGAGCGGGTCAGTGCGAACCTGAAGCTGCCCGGGTACCCCCTCCAGGTGCCGGTGCCGGAGGAGACGCTCCAGTCGGTCCCGCTGACCTTCCTCTCCATGGACCCGCCGGACCACACGGTGCAGCGCCGCATGCTGGCCCCGGAGTTCAGCGTCCGGCGGATGCGCGAGCTGCGCGAGCGGGTGCAGCAGATCGTGGACCAGCAGATCGACCAGATGCTCGCCAAGGGGGCCGACGGACCGGTCGACCTGGTCACCGCGTTCGCGCTGCCGGTGCCGTCCTTCGTCATCTGCGAACTGCTGGGTGTCCCCTACGAGGACCACGGCCGGTTCGAGGAGTGGGCGTGGGCGATCATGAACCACGACATCAGCGACGAGGACCGGGGCCGCGCGCACTACGAGCTGGACCGGTACGTGGACGGCCTGGTCACCGCCAAGGAGAGCGAGCCGGGCGACGACATGATCAGCCGGCTGATCGAGTTCAACCGGCAGACGCCCGCGGTGGAGCACTCCGACATCGTCAGCATGTCCAAGCTGATGCTGGTCACCGGGCACGAGACCACGGCCAACATGATCGCGCTGGGTGTGCTGGCCCTGCTGGAGCACCCGGACCAGCTCGCCGCCCTCCGCGCGGAGCCGGAGCTGATGCCGAAGGCGGTGGAGGAGCTGCTGCGCCTCTTCTCCATCTCCGACGCGGGCACCGCGCGCGTCGCCCTCGAGGACATCGAGCTGGACCAGGTGACCATCCGGGCCGGCGAGGGCATCCTGCCGCTGAACAACGCGGCCAACCACGACGAGCGTGTCTTCCCCGACCCCGACCGGCTCGACGTGCGGCGCGAGGCCCGCAGCCATCTGGCGTTCGGCTACGGCGTCCACCAGTGCATCGGCCAGAACCTGGCGCGCATGGAGCTGGACGTCGTCTACACGACCCTGCTGCGGCGGGTGCCGACGCTGCGCCTGGCCACCCCGGCCGAGGAGCTGCGGTTCAAGGACGACGCCATCGTCTACGGGCTGTACGAGCTGCCCGTCACCTGGTGACGGACCTCCCCCGCGCCCACCGACCCGTCACCGAAAGGCAGCCATGACCCAGTCCGCCGACGCCGCGCCCGAGACGGGGGCGCCGCTTCCGCAGTTCCCGATGCGGCGCACCTGTCCGTTCAGCGAACCGAGCGAGTACGCCGAGCTGCGCGCCGACACCCCCGTGTCGCGCGCCGCGCTGAAGGTGAACGGCAAGCCGACCTGGCTGGTCACCCGGCACGAGCACGTCCGGCAGGTGCTGGGCGACAGCCGGGCGAGCTCCAACCTGAAACTGCCGGGCTACCCGCACCAGTTCCACATCCCCGAGGAGATGCTGGCGCACATCCGGCTGATGATGCTCAACATGGACCCGCCGGAGCACACCGCGCAGCGGCGCATGCTCATCCCGGAGTTCACCGCGCGGCGGGTCAAGGAGCTGCGTCCGCGGATCGAGCAGATCGTGGACGAGCACATCGACGCGATGCTGGCCGCCGGCGGCCCGGTGGACCTGGTCACGGCCCTGGCGCTGCCGGTGCCCTCACTGGTGATCTGCGAACTGCTCGGCGTGCCCTACGAGGACCACGCCCAGTTCGAGGAGTGGTCCGCCGCGCTGATGAACCACGATCTGAGCCCGGCGGAGTACGGGGCGGCGGTGCAGGCCCTGGACATGTACCTGGACAAGCTCGTCACCCTCAAGGAGAACGAGCCGGGCGACGACCTCATCAGCCGTTTCCTGGAGAAGAACCGCACCGAGCAGGCCGCCGACCACACCGACGTGGTCACGATGGCGCGGCTGATGCTGGTCGGCGGCCATGAGACGACGGCCAACATGATCGCCCTCGGTGTGCTGGCGCTGCTGCGCCACCCTGACCAGATGGCCGAGTTGCGGGCCGACCCGGCGCTCCTGCCGAACGCCATCGAGGAGCTGCTGCGCGTCTTCTCCATCTCCGACTCCGGTACCGCCCGGGTCGCGGTGGCGGACATCGAGGTCGGTGACGTCACCATCCGCGCAGGTGAGGGCATCCTCGCCCTGAACAACGCCGCCAACCACGACGCGTCCGTCTTCCCGGACCCGGGCACCCTCGACATCCACCGCAAGGAGGCCCGCGGCCACCTCGCCTTCGGCTACGGCATCCACCAGTGCATCGGCGCCAACCTGGCGCGGGTGGAACTGGAGGCCGTGTACGGTGCGCTGCTGCGCCGCATCCCCGGCCTGCGGCTGGCGGCGGCACCGGACGAACTGCGGTTCAAGGACGACGCCATGGTCTACGGCGTCTACGAACTCCCCGTCACCTGGTGACGGCCGACCCGATCGGAGTCCCCTTCATGCGTGTCACCACCGAACGCGACCGGTGCGTGGGCTCCGGCCAGTGCGCGATGCTCAGCCCCGACGTGTTCGACCAGGACGACGACGGTCTCGTGGTGGTGCTGCGGGAGGCGCCGGGCGAGGACCGCCGCGCCGAGGTCCTGCAGGCGGCCGACCTCTGCCCGTCGCGCTCGATCCAGGTACACGGCTGACGAGCCGTGCCGGACGGACCTCGCTCCCCCACGACGTACACCGGCCTGGGCACGGCCAAGGAGGCCAATGCCCGCTACCGCGAGCTGATCGCCCAGGGCGCGACCGCCCTGTCCGTCGCCTTCGACCTGCCCACCCGGCTGGGGCACGACTCCGACGCGCCGCTCGCGCGCGGCGGGGTGGGCAGGGCGGGCGTGGCCGTCGACTCCCTCGACGACATGCGGGTGCTGCTCGACGGCATCCCGCTGGAGACGGTGTCGACGTCGCTGTCGGCCAACGCGCCGGCGGCGCCCTTGCTCCTGCTGTACCAGCTGGTGGCGGAGGAGCGCGGCGTCCCGGCCGGCCGGCTCGCCGGCGCGGTCCACAACGACGTGCTCCAGGAGTACATCGCGCGCGGGCCGTGCATCTTCCCGCCGGCGCCCTCGCTGCGGCTGACGGCGGACGTCTTCACGTACTGCAAGGCCGAGCTTCCCCGCTGGAACGCGATCGCGCTCTCCGGCCGGCTGCTGGCCGAGGCCGGCGCCTCCCCGGCGCAGGAGATGGCGTTCACGCTCGCCAACGGCATGGAGTACGTCCGTACGGCGCTCGCCGCGGGCCTGGACACGGACGACTTCGCACCGCTCCTCCAGCAGATCGCCGCGCTGCGCGCGGCGCCGCGGACCGACGAGGTCCGCGCGGAGGCGGGGGAGCTGCTGCGCAGGGTGGAGGAGCTGGGCGGCGCGCTGGCCGCCCTCGCGGACGGCTTCCAGCGGCGGGAGATGGCCGGCGGTGTCGCCCGTGCCGCCGGCCGCTCCGGCCCGGAGGGGTCCCGCGCGCTCTCGCGCGCGGACGCCGCCGTCGAGGCCCGGCAGCGTGAACGCCTCGCCAAACTCCGGGCCTGGCGCGACCAGGAACGGGTGGACGCCCCCGTCGCGGCGCTGCGCCGGGCGGCGTCGGGGCGGGACAACGTCCTGTACCCGATGAAGGACGCGCTCGCAGCCGGTGCGACGGTGGGCGAGATCTGCGCCGTGCTGCGCGCTGCCTGGGGCGTCCACACCGCCGCGGACCGTCCCCCGGCCACCCGAGGAACCCCGATGAAGGTACAGGTCGGCGAGGAGGGGCCCGCGTCGTGAACCGGACCGTCATCGTCGGAGCCTCGGCGGGCGGCCTGACCGCCGCCGAGGCGCTGCGCCGGGCCGGACACGAGGGCGTGATCCCACTCGTCGGCGACAAGGCCGAGGCGTCCGCGACCGCCTGGGAGACCGCCGCCCTCGCGGGTCCGGGCGCTGCCGCATAGGCGGTCAGCGGCCGGCCGGCGGGGCGGGGCGGGGACCCGCCAGGGACTCGGCCTGCTCCAAAAAGCGCGGCAGCCACTGCTCGTAGGAGACGCCCTCCAGGAAGCGCAGGGCCGCCTCCGCGTCCTTGCCGACCGCCGTGTGCAGCGGGGTGGCGGGGTCATCGGCCGCGGCGACGACCGCCTCGGCCGCCTCGCCGCAGCCGGCGGCGCCGTCCGCCACGCGGGCGAGGAAGCGCGCGAGCCACGCCCGGTCCTCGGTGTACGGGCCGGCTCCGGACGGGCCGCCGGCGGCGGCCCCCGCGGCGGACTCGCGCCGGATCGCCGAGGCGAAGCTGCCCGGTTCGAGGCACACCACGCGGACGCCGAAGGGCTGGACCTCCGCGTACAGGGCCTCGCTGAGCGCGCCGAGGGCGGCCTTGCTCGCCGCGTAGAAGCCGCCGTGCGGCACGGCGAACGTCCGGCCCGTGAGGGAGGAGACGTTGACGATGACACCGCCGCCCTGGGCCCGCATGCCGGGCAGCACGGCGCGGGACATCCGCAGCGGGCCCCAGAAGTTGGTCTCCATCAGGGTCCGCGCCCGGTCGAGCGGCATGGTCTCGACGGGCCCGGTGTGATCCACTCCGGCGTTGTTGACCAGGACGTCGATCGGTCCGTGCCGGTCCCGCACCGCGGTGACGGCGGCGGTGACGGAGGCGTCGTCGGTGACATCGAGGCGGGGCAAGTCCAGGGTGAGGCCCTCGGCGCGGGCCCGCCCGAGCAGTTCCCCGGCGTTCGCCGGGTCGCGTACGCAGGCGTGCACGCGGTCCCCCCGGCGCGCGAATGCCAGCGCCGTCTCCAGGCCGATGCCGCTGCTGCAACCGGTGATGAGGACCGCCGTCATGACCGTACCGCCTGCTTTCCGGGAAGTCGGGGGTGGGAAGCACACGGCAGCCTAGGGACGCGGCCCTGAGGGGTGAGCCCCTACGGCCCCCTACCGCGCCCCGGCGTGCGCGGCCAGCAGGTCGAGCACCGGCTTCTGATGGGACGTCAGATAGAAGTGGCCGCCGCTGAACTCGTGGAACTCGAACGCCCCGTCCGTGTGGCGCGACCACGCCCGTGCCTCGTCCACGGTGACCTTGGGGTCGGCGTCGCCGGTCAGGCCGACGACGGGGCAGCGCAGGTTCGGGCCCGGCTCGTAGACGTAGGTCTCGGCGACGCGGTAGTCGGCGCGGATCGCGGGCAGTGCCATGCGGATGAGTTCGACGTCGTCGAGGATCGCCGAGTCGGTCCCGCTCAACTGCCGCATCTCCGCGACGAGTCCGTCGTCGTCGCGCAGGTGCACGGATTCGTTGCGGGGGCAGGACGGGGCCCGGCGGGCGGAGGCGAACAGGGCGCGCGGCACGATGCCGTGATCGCGTTCGAGGCGGCGGGCGACCTCGAAGCCGAGGGTCGCCCCCATGCTGTGGCCGAAGAGGATCAGCGGACGGTCCGTCCACGGCAGCAGTACGGTGGTGACCTGGTCGGCCAGTTCCCGGATGCTCGTGGCGCACGGCTCGTGGCGGCGGTCCTGGCGCCCCGGGTACTGCACGGCGAGGACGTCCACGGAGTCCGGCATGCTCGCCGACACCGGGCGGTAGAAGGTCGCCGAACCGCCCGCGTGGGGCAGGCACACCAGTCTGACCGCCGCGTCCGGACGGGGGTGGTAGCGGCGGATCCACAGGCGGTCGTGGTCGGCGGGCGTGCTCATGGGGCGGGTGTGTCCTTCCTGGTGACGGCTGCCGCCCGGGGCACCGGCCGGCACCGGCAGTCTGACCCGCGCGGCACCGTCCGGGCCACCCCTACCCGCCCCGACACAGGTGTACGGGTCAGGCGTTGAGGTAGGCGAGCACCGCGAGCACCCGGCGGTTGCTGTCGCCCGACGGAGGCAGCATGAGCTTGGTGAAGATGTTGGAGATGTGCTTCGCCGCCGCGCCCTCGGTGACGGTGAGCCGCTGGGCGATCGCCGTGTTCGAGCAGCCCTCGGCCATCAGCTCCAGCACCTCGCGCTCCCGCCCGGTGAGCGCCGCCAGCGGTTCGTCCCTCGCGTGACTGGTCATCAGCTGGGCGACCACGGCCGGGTCCATGGCCGTACCGCCGGCCGCGACCCGGCGTACGGCGTCGATGAACTGCTCGTCGTCCAGCACGCTGTCCTTGAGCAGATACCCGATGCCGCCGGTGCCGTCGGCCAGCAGCTCGCGGGCGTACATCTGCTCGACGTGCTGCGAGAGGACGAGGATCGGCAGACCGGGCTGCTCCCGGCGGGCGCGCAGCGCGGCCTGGAGGCCCTCGGTGGTGAAGGTGGGCGGCAGCCGTACGTCGACGACGGCCACGTCGGGCCGGTGCTCGGCGATGGCGGCGGCGAGATCCGTGCCGTTGTCGACGGCGGCGACCACCTCGAATCCGTACGCCTCCAGCAGTTGGATGATTCCCTGCCTCAGGAGGAAGAGGTCTTCGGCGAGGACAACGCGCACGGCAGCTCCATCTTGATCACGGTCGGACCGCCCGGAGGACTGTCGATCTCCAGGACCCCGTCAAAGGATGCCAGCCGGCGCCTGATGCCCTCCAGGCCGCTCCCGGCCGACACATCGGCGCCGCCCCGGCCGTCGTCGGTGACGCGGGCGTGCAGGATGCCCTCCTCGCACCAGGCGACGATCTCCACGCGCTGGGCGTCGGCGTGCTTGAGGGCGTTGGCGAGCAGCTCCGAGACCGCGAAATAGACGGCGGACTCGACCGGGTCGGGCAGCCGGTCCGGCAGATCCGCCACTACGGCGCACCGCAAGGGGCTGGCCAGGCCGAGGGCGCGCAGGGCGTCGGACAGGCCGCGCTCGGCGAGGACCGGCGGGTGGATGCCGTGGACCAGGTCGCGCAGTTCGCGCAGGGCCTGCACGGACGAGCTGCGGGCCTGCCGCAGCAGCCGTCGCGCCTCCTCGGGGTCCTGGGTCATCTTCCGGTCGACGGCGCCGAGTTGGAGGCCGAGGCTGACCAGCCGGGCCTGGGCACCGTCGTGCAGGTCGCGTTCGATGCGGCGCAGTTCGGCGGCCTGGATGTCCAGGGCGCCGGAGCGGGTCTCGGACAAGTGCTGGACCCGCGAGGCGAGTTGCGACCGGCGGGTCGGGCCGAGCAGGAACCGGACGAAGTAGGCGTACCCCTTGAGGACCAGCGGGCCGAGGAAGAGCCAGCCGGTGAGCACGGCGAGCGCCAGTACGGCGGCGGCCAGCGCGGCCGGCCAGCTGTCGACCGTGACGAAGGCGTACCAGCGGCCCTGCCCGCCGTCCGCGAGGGGCCGCCACAGGCCGCCGGCGAGCACGAGCCCCTCCCCGGTGTAGTAGAGGAGGGCGGCCGGTACGAAACCCACCAGTCCGACGACGCAGTTGAGCAGCAGCCACAGCAGGTCCCGCCAGGTGGCAGGGTCGGCGAGGATCCACTTGCAGCGGCGCGTCCAGCCGACGATGTCCCTCTCGATCTCCTGCGGCTCGGGCCGGTAGGGCCGCTCCACCGGGACGCCGGAGCGTGCGGCGGCCCGCCGGCTGAGGTCGCACAGCCAGCGGACCGCTCGGGTGAGGTACGGCAGTGCGAGGAATCCGATGCCGATCAGGCACAGGATGATGAAGTAGGCGGTGGTGACGAAGAGGATGATCGACAGCAGGGCTCCGGTGGCGACGGCCACGCCGACCAGGGTGTCCAGGGTGGCGCGGCCGAGCCGGCCGCGCCACGTGACCGGCACAGTCTTCATGCCCTCATGGTCCCATCCCCGTTCGCCGGTCGTGGAGGGGCCGTCCCCGCCCGGGGGAAGCGGGGACGGCCCGGTCAGGAGGTGCGTCACGCGGCCTTCACCGTGTCCACGGCGGGGGTGCGCATGCCGCGCCAGGAGGGCAGCAGCGTGGCGCCGAACACCAGCACCAGGGAGCCGCCGACGATGGCGAGGTAGATGCCGATGGATCCGGAGGGCAGATACGAGTCGCTCTTAACGAGGCTGTACGGGACGATGGTCGTCGCCGAGGCGATCGTGCCGAGGACGGTGGCGACGACACCGATGAGCACGCCCTCGACGGTCAGCATGCCGAGCACCTGGCCGCGGGTCGCGCCGGTGAGCCGCTGGAGGCCGAACTCCGCGCGCCGTTTCCGGGTGACGGACACCAGGGTGTTGACCACGGTGATCGCGGCGTACCCCACGATCATGGCGACGATGGTGTAGTTGGCCGACACCAGGATCTGCTGGATCTGGTTGTTGCGGCCGGCCAGCGAGGAGCTGTCGTCCAGTTCGGTGCCGGGCATCTGGGCGGCCAGCGCGGCGAGCCGGTCGTGGACCTGGGCGCCGCCGCCGCGGACCAGGATCTGGTGCGGCAGCCCGTCGCCGGTGTGCGGGGCGAGGCTCGCCGCGGGCAGGGTCAGGTACTGCTGCTTGGGGTTGTCGGCGTAGAGGGCCACGACCGCGGGGCGGACGGCGGTGCCGTCGCCGAGGTGCAGGGGCAGCCGGTCGCCGACCTTCACCCCGTACTCGCGGGCCTTCTTCTCGGACAGGGCGACGGTGTCGCCGCGCAGGCCGGTGAGGGAGCCGGCGACCACGGGCAGGTCGAGGCTCTGCCGCACACCGTCGGCGGAGACGCCGCGCAGATCGACGTCGGCGGGGCCGTCCGGGCGGTCCACGAAGCCGCGGCTGGTGACGAACTCGGAGGCCGCGCTCACGCCGGGGGTGGCGCGCACCTTGTCGACGACGCCGGGGGCGAATCCGCCCGTGGTGGAGTCGAGGACGTAGTCGGCGAGGATGTTCCGGTCGTAGGAGCTGCGGGAGACGTGGTCCTCGGTGGACTGCATGTACAGGGTGCCGGTGGCGATGCCGATGAGGAGCACGATCGGGGCGACGGCGCCGGCCATGCGGACGTTGGCGGTCGCGGCGTTGCGCAGCGCGAGTTGCCCGGACAGCCCGGAGAGGGCGCGCACCGGCAGCCTGAGCAGCGCCACCAGGGCCTTGGTGATGCCGGGCGCGAGCAGGGCGAGGCCGATGCAGAACAGCACGGAGGCGGGTCCCGCGGTGCTGGCGAGGGTGGGGCCGTCCTCCATCACGGTGGCGGTGGCGACGGCCAGGCCGATGCCGTTGGCGAGGAAGAACAGCGCGAGCAGCAGCCGGGGCACGCTGAACCAGCGAGTGCCCGCGGTCGATTCGGCCAGCGCGGCGACCGGCTCGGTGCGCGCGGCCTTGCGTCCGGCGAAGCGGGTGGCGCCGGCCGCGGCCAGCACGGTGACGAGCGCGCCGACGGCCATCGGGATCCAGCCGGCGTGGTAGACGATCTCCGACGACACCACACCGCTCCCGCTCAGCACCGCGAACAGCAGCCGGCCGATGGCCCAGCCGGGCAGCAGGGCGAGCAGGACGGATCCGACCGACAGCATGGCCGTCTCGGTGAGGATCATGCGGCGCAGCTGCTTCGGGGTGGAGCCGACGGCGCGCAACAGGGCCATCTCGCGGGCGCGCTGCTGGAGGGAGAGTCCGAGGGTGGAGGCGACGCCGAACATCACGATCAGGACGACCGAGGAGCCGAAGACCGCCGAGAGGATGACGACGGTGCGCCGGCTGGAGAGGGTGCCGGGCAGCTCGGCGAGGCCCCGGCGCTCGCCGGTGAGCACCTCGGCTCGGTCGCCGACCGCGGCGCGTACGGCGTCCGCGACGGCGCCGGTACCCGCACCCGGTTCGGGCAGGACGGCGATGGAGTCGATCCGGCCCCCGGCGAGGGCGCGTGCCTCGTCGTCCGTGAAGAACACGGCGGCGTCGGGGTTGTGGCCGCCGTGCTGCTCGGCGATGCCGGTGACCTGGAACCGCCGGGTGGCGCCCTGGACGACGATGTCGACCGAGGAGCCCGGGCGCGCTCCGACGCGCTCGGCGAGTTCCTTGTCGAGGACGGCCTCGCCGCCGGTGACGGGGGAGGAACCGGCGGCGAGGGTATAGGGGGTGAGCCGGGCGGCCGCCCAGCCGTGGCCGTACGAGGCGGACTTGCCGGTCACCGGCTTGCCGTCCTTGAGGACGGTGGCGGGGACCGACACATCGCCGACGGCCGTACGCACGCCCTCGACCGAGGCCACCTTGCCGACCAGGCCGGCGTCGATGCGGTGACGCTCCGTCAGGGCGCTCGATTCATAGGTCTGTTCACCGGTGACGATGATCGGGGCGCGGTCGAGGCGCTGGGGGTCGGCCGCCATCCGGACGCCGGTCTCCATCAGGCCGCCGCAGCCGATGACGATCGCGGCGCCGAGGAACATGGCGAGGAAGGTCGCGACGAAGCTCGTCCTGCGGAATTTCAGGGTGCGCAGTGCCAGCCGCCACATCAGTACCGGCCCCCCGAGTGCTGCGGCGTGCTCTGCCGGTGGGTGTCGTCCTCCCAGGCGCCGAGCCTGGTCATCCGGGCTGCGACCGCGTCGGCGGTGGGCCGGTGCAGTTCGCCGGCGAAGGCGCCGTCGGCGAGGAAGACGACGCGGTCGGCGTAGGAGGCGGCCACCGGGTCGTGGGTGACCATGACCAGAGTCTGGCGGCCGGCGTCGACGGACTCGCGCAGCAGGGCGAGCACGGAGGCGGCGGTGCGGGTGTCGAGGGCGCCGGTGGGCTCGTCGGCGAAGACCACGGCCGGACGGGTCACCAGGGCGCGGGCGATGGCGACGCGCTGCTGCTGGCCGCCGGACAGCTCGGCGGGCAGATGGCCGATCCGCTCGGCCAGGCCGACGCGCTGCACGACCTCGCGGATCAGCTTCCGGTCGGGGCGCTGTCCGGCCAGTTGCAGCGGCAGCGTGATGTTCTCCATGACGGTCAGCGCGGGCAGCAGGTTGAAGGACTGGAAGATGAAGCCGATCCGGTTGCGGCGCAACTTGGTCAGCTGGGTGTCGTCGAGGCCGGCGAGGTCGGTGCCGCCGATGGTGACCGAGCCGGAGGTCGGCTGGACGAGGCCCGCGGCGCAGTGCAGGAAGGTGCTCTTGCCCGATCCGGAGGGACCCATCACCGCGGTGAAGGTGCCGTCGGCGAAGCTCATGGTGAGCCCGCGGAGCGCGGCCACCTGGCTGTCTCCTCGGCCATAGGTCTTCGACACGGCGTCCAGCCGTACCGCCTCCGCCCGGCGGAGGTCCTGTGAAGTGTGCACTGGGGGCTCCCCTATGAGATAACGCGCTTCTCGCGCGGCGTCTGTGAACCAGATTAGGAACGGTGCGCCCGCCGCACATTGGCATTGTCGGGCCGGTTCGAGGTAGAGGTTTCTCTACCTCGGCACGTCAGGTTTCGTCAGGCGGCTGCCGACTTTGTGTTCGCCGCCCTGTCAAGGGTGCGGAAACTTCCCTCGTCCGGATAACCGAACCCCACCCTGTCCGAATACTTGACTCCCCTTCAAACGGTTCGGCTACCACCAGTGCCGTACGGCCCGTCTGCGGGTACCGTCGGAAGTGCCAGAAGAATCTTCGAAAGATGGGAAGTGCCATGGCCAGGAGGCCCGACCACGAGCTGACCGCCCAGGTCCGGCCCGACGGATATCTGGAGCTGCTGTCCCGGCGCACCGGGAAGCGGCACAGGTGCGGGCCGCGCGGCACGACGATGTGGCTTGCGCTGCAGCGAAGCGGCTGGCAGCCGGAATTGGCCGCCGACGAAATCGCCTTGCAATTAGGTGTGGATCCGGACAGTATCCGCTGCGATATTCAGGCATGGTTGGCGCATTTCCGCGAGGCCGGTGAGTGAAGAAGCCGCGGTGCGCCGCCGGCCATTCGGCCGGTGCGCACCGCGGCTCTTCGTCCTCTCCTGTACGGCCGACGGCGGAACAGTGGTTTCCCGTTGCCGTCGCCCGTATTTCCGTACTGTGTGGCGTCAGCCGGCCTGGGTGTCCGGCAGCCAGGCGTCGACCGCCTTGGCGGTGGCCTCCGCGAAATCCTCCAGAATCGTGAAATGTGTGCCGGGTACGTCGACCGGTTCGTGCTCGGCGGGCCAGGTCGCCCGCCAGTCGTCGCCACCGGTGCCGGCGGCGAAGGACTCCTCGGGCCGCACGAACAGCAGGGGTGCCGCGAGGGCGCCCGGCGGGCAGTGCTGGATCAGGTCGCTGTAGCGGCTCATCGCGGCGAGCCGGGCGGTGCCGAAGCCGCCCAGGGACGACTCCCGCTCCAGCATGCCGTCGAACATCTGCCGCCACAGGTCGTCCTTGCCGTCGTCCCCGGGCAGATAGGTGTCGAGCAGCACCACGCCCGCCGCCGGCTGCCCCGCCTTCTCCAGCAGTTCGGCCGCCGCGTGGGCGAACTGGCCGCCGGAGGAGTAGCCGACGAGGACGTACGGGCGCTCGTCCGGGCAGGCCCTGCGGATGCCCTCGACGACCACGTCCACCACCGCCTCCACCGAGCGGGGCAGCGCCTCGCCGGGGCCGAAGCCGGGCATAGCGGGCACCAGGACGTCCCGGCGGCCGTGGAAGTGCCGGGCGAAGCGCGCGAATTGGTGGGCGCCGCCGAGCGCCATGGGTGAGGGCAGGCAGACCAGCCGGGTCGCGGCGTCGCCGGTGGCCAGCCGTACGGGTGCGGTGATGTCGCCGAGTTCGGCGAGGGAGGAGAAGCCGGGCAGGATCCCGGCCACGGTCCGCAGCAGTTCGATGGCCTGCGGCATCCGTCCGTCGGCCGCCGCGCGCCGCACCAGGCCGCTGACCGTTTCGAGACCACCGGCGTCCCCGGCCGCGCCGCCGGCCGGTGGTGCGCCGAGGGCGGCGGCGAGCGCGGCCGGGGTCCGGTGGTCGAAGACAACGCCGGCCGGCAGGGTGGTGCCCAGGGCGTTGCCGAGCGCGCCGCGGAGTTCGGCGGCGGAGACGGAGTCCATGCCGATCTCCAGGAAGACGGCGTCCGGCTCCACGGCCTCCGGTCCCGCGTGACCGAGGAGCGCCGCGGTCTGCGCTCGGATCAGGTCGGTCAGCAGGGCCTCCCGCTCGGCCGGCGGGGCGGCGTCGAGCCGCTGCCGCAGCGGCTCGGTGCCGGCCTCCGCGCCGGCTCCGGCGGGCAGGGGCACGGCGAGCGGTGCGGCGGTGAACGCCACATCCGCGTTCAGCCAGTACCGCTCGTGCCGGAACGCGTAGGTGGGCAGTTCGGCGCGGGCCGTGCCCGGGAAGAGCGCGGCCCAGTCGGGGGCGAGGCCGTCGGTGTACAGGCGGGCGAGACCGGACATGAGGGCGGCGCACTCGCCGCCGTGCCGCCGGCCGAGGGCGACGAAGGCCGCGCCGTCGGTCTCCGGGCACTCCCGGGCGAGGCCGGTCAGGACGGCGTCGGGGCCGAGTTCGACGTAGCGGCCCGCGCCCGCGCCGGCGAGGGCGGCGACGGCGTCGGCGAACCGGACCGTCTCCCGCACGTGCCGCACCCAGTAGTCGGCGTCGCACAGCTGCTCGCCCTCGGCCGGGCGGCCGGTGAGGGCGGACACCAGCGGGATCCGCGGCTGGTGGAAGGTCAGTTTCCCGGCCACGGTTCGGAACGCGTCGAGCATGCCGTCCATCAGGGGCGAGTGGAAGGCGTGCGAGACGGAGAGCCGCTTGGTTTTGCTGAAGCCCTCGGCCGCGGCGAGCACCGCCTTCTCCTCGCCCGAAAGGACCACGGAGGACGGACCGTTGACCGCGGCGAGCCCGACACGGTCGTCCAGCAGCGGCCGTACGTCCTCCTCGGCGGCCTGTACGGCGACCATCGCGCCGCCCTCGGGCAGCGCCTCCATGAGCCGGCCCCGGGCGGCGACCAGGGTGCAGGCGTCGTCCAGGTCGAGGACGCCGGCGACATGGGCGGCGGCGATCTCCCCCACGGAGTGCCCGGCCAGCAGGTCCGGGCGCACCCCGAACGACTCCAGCAGCCGGAACAGGGCCACCTCGAAGGCGAACAGCGCCGTCTGCGCGTACCGCGTGCGCTGGACGGCGGCGTCGTCGTCACCCGCCAGCACCCCGGCCAGGTCGAGGCCGGTCCGGGCGTCGATCGCGTCGAACGTCTCGGCGAACACCGGGTACCGGGCGCGTAGTTCGAGGCCCATCCCGAGGCGCTGGGCGCCCTGCCCGGTGAACAGGAACGCCGTGCGGGTCCCGGGCCGCACCCGGCCGGTCGCGGCCGTGGGGGCGGGCGTACCGGTGGCGAGGGCGTGCAGTGCGGCCAGGAGCTGGTCCCGGTCGCCGCCGCTGACGGCCGCGCGGTGGTCGAACGCGGTGCGCCGGGTGCCGAGGGCCCGGGCGACGGCCGCCGGGTGCAGGACGGGCCGGTCAGCGAGGTAGGCGTGCAGCCGCTCGGCCTGCGCGGGCAGCGCCTGGGCCGAGCGGGCCGACAACGGCCATACGACGACGGGGACATCGGGTTCGGCGTCGGCGGCGGCCCGGTCCTCGGCGGGTGCCTCTTCGATGATGGTGTGGGCGTTGGTGCCGCTGATACCGAAGGAGGAGACACCGGCACGACGCGGCCGGTCCCCCGCGGGCCAGTCCCGCTGCTCCGTCAGCAGACGCACGTTCCCGGCATCCCAGTCCACCCTCGTGGACGGCACATCGACATGCAGGGTCCTCGGCAGCACCCCGTGCCGCATCGCCAGCACCATCTTGATGACACCCGCCACACCGGCGGCGGCCTGCGTATGACCGATGTTGGACTTCACCGACCCCAGCCACAACGGCACCTCACGCCCCTGACCGTAAACAGCCAGCAGCGCCTGCGCCTCGATCGGATCACCCAGCGTCGTCCCCGTACCGTGCGCCTCCACCACATCCACATCCGCCGCACCCAGCCGCGCCGACGCCAGCGCCTGCCGGATCACCCGCTGCTGCGACGGACCGTTCGGCGCCGTCAACCCGTTCGACGCACCGTCCTGATTCACCGCCGACCCCCGCACCACCGCCAACACCTGGTGGCCGTTGCGGCGGGCGTCGCTCAGCCGCTCAAGCACCAGGACGCCCAGTCCCTCGGAGAACCCGGTGCCTGCCGCGTCCTCGGCGAACGAGCGGCAGCGCCCGTCCGGGGAGAGGGCGCCCTGCCGGCTGAACTCCACATAGGTGCCCGGCGAGGCCATCACCGTCACTCCCCCGGCCAGCGCCAGCGTGCACTCGCCCTGCCGCAGCGCCTGCGCGGCCAGGTGCAGCGTGACGAGCGAGGAGGAGCAGGCGGTGTCGACGCTGAGCGTCGGACCCTCCAGGCCGAGGGTGTAGGCGACCCGGCCGGAGACGATGCTGCCGGAGCCGAAGCTGCCGAAGTAGTCGTGGTACATGACGCCGGCGAAGACACCGGTGCGGCTGCCGCGCAGCGCGACCGGGTCGATGCCGGCGTTCTCCAGGGCCTCCCAGGACCCTTCGAGCAGCAGCCGCTGCTGCGGGTCCATGACGAGGGCCTCGTTCGGGCTGATCCCGAAGAACGCCGCGTCGAAGTCGCCCGCGTCGTGCAGGAATCCGCCCTCGCGGGTGTAGGAGCGGCCCGGCACGCCCGGTGTCGGGTCGTACAGGTCCGGGTCCCAGCCGCGGTCGCCGGGGAATTCGGTGATGCCCTCCGCGCCGTCCGCGAGCAGGCGCCACAGGTCCTCGGGGGACCTGACGCCTCCCGGGTAGCGGCAGGCCATGCCGACGATCGCCACGGGTTCGCGGGCCGCGGCGGTCAGCGCGCGGTTGCGTTCCCGCAGCCGCTCGATCTCCTTGAGCGAGGCGCGCAGCGCCTCGAGCATCCTGGTGTCCGGGTTCTCGGACTCGGCCATGGTCCTCTTCCTTGTCGCGGGGTCGCGGGCGTCGTCACAGGGCGTCGTCGTCCCCGACGAGATCGTCGAGCGCCATGCTGATCAGGCTTTCGGCGTCCATCGCGTCGATCGGCGCGCGGCCGGGCTCGCCGCCCTCGGCCGGTTCGGGCGCGGGCCGCAGCCCGGCGAGTTCGAGCAGGCTGTCCAGCAGTCCGGCCTCGCGGAGCCGCCCCACCGGGATGGCGGCCAGCGCCGCCCGCACGGTGTCGTCCGCGTCGCGCGGTCCTTCGCCGCCGCGCGGGGCCAGTTCGGCGGCGAGGTGGCCGGCGAGCGCGGCCGGGGTGGGGTGGTCGAAGACGAGGGTGGCGGTCAGCCTCAGCCCGGTGGCCTCGTTGAGCCGGTTGCGGAACTCGACGGCGGTCAGCGAATCGAACCCGAGGTCCTTGAAGGGCAGTTCGTTCTCGAAGTCCTCGCTGCCGAGCACCGCCGCGGCCTCGTCCCGTACCAGCCCCAGCAGCCGTCCGGTGCGCTCCTCGGGGGCGAGTTCCGCGAGGTCGCGGCGGAGCGCCGAGCCGGCGGCCGGCGCCGCGGGCCCGGTCCGGCGCGGCGCCCGCACCAGGGAGCGCAGCAGCGGTGCCACCCGGGCTGCCTCGCGCGGGGCGAGGTCGAGACGGGCCGGCAGCAGGACCGGTTCGGGGCGGCCCACGCCCGTGTCGAACAGGGCGAGCCCCGCCTCGGCGTCGAGCGCGAGCATCCCGCCGGCGGCGATGCGGCGCCCGTCGGTGTCGCCGAGCCGGTCGGCCATGCCGCCGCTGCCCGCCCATGCGCCCCAGGCGAGCGAGACTCCGGGCAGGCCGAGCGACCTGCGGTGGGCGGCGAGGGCGTCGAGGAAGGTGTTGCCCGCGGCGTAGCCGGACTGGCCTGGGCTGCCGAGCAGGCCGGCCGCCGAGGAGAACAGCACGAACGCCGTCAGCGGGCGCTCGCGGGTCAGTTCGTGCAGGTTCCAGGCTGCGTCCAGCTTCGGCCGCAGCACCGTGTCGAGCCGCTCGGGGGTGAGCGAGGTGAGGACGGCGTCGGCGAGGACGCCGGCCGTGTGCACGACGGCGGAGACCGGGTGCTCGTCCAGGACCCGGGCGAGGGCGGCGCGGTCGGCGGCGTCGCAGGCGACGACGGTCACCCGCGCGCCGAGCGCGGTCAGTTCCTCGGTCAGGCCGGCCGCGCCGGGCCCGTCGGGTCCGCTGCGGCTGAGCAGCACGAGGCGCTCGGCGCCGTGCGCGGTCACCAGGTGCCGGGCGACCAGCCGGCCCAGGGCGCCGGTGCCGCCGGTGACGAGGACGCCGCCGGACCAGTCGGCCCGGGCGGGCTCGGCGAGCCGGGGCGCGCGCACCAGCCGGGGGACGCTCATCGTGCCGTCCCGCAGGGCCAGTTGGGGTTCGCCCGAGGCGACCGCCGAGGGCAGCAGGCGGCGCGAGGCGTCCGTGTCGTCCAGGTCGGCGAGGACCAGCCGGTCGGGGTGCTCGGACTGGGCGGAGCGGATCAGACCCCACGCGGCGGCGGCACCGGGGTCGGTGACGTCGTCGGGGCCGGTCGCGCCCCGGGTGGCCAGCACCAGGGTGCTGTCCGCGAGGCGGCCGTCGACCAGGAGGTCCTGCACCTGGTCGAGCAGGCTCAGGACGCCGGCCCGGATCGCGTCCGGTCCGTCGCCCCCGGGGTGCAGGAGGACCAGCGTGTCGGGGGCCAGTTCGGCGGCCTCGCCCAGGTCGGCTGCGACGGCGACCTCGGCCACCTCGCCGGCCAGGGCGCCGGCCAGTTCCGCGCGGCCGGGGCCGAGGACGATCCACCGCCCGGCCTGCGGGGCAGCGGGCACCGGGACGGGCGTCCAGTCCAGGGCGAACAGGTCGTCGTGTCCGCCCGCCGCGGCCGCGGCGATCCGCTGCGGGTCCACCTCGCGCAGCGACAGGGAGGCGACCCGGGCCACCGCCCGGCCGTGTTCGTCGGCGGCCTCGATGCGCACGGCTCCGGTACCGGCCGGGGCGACCCGTACCCGGAGGGCGGTCGCACCCGGCGTGTACAGCTCCACACCGCTCCAGGCGAAGGGCAGCGCCATGCGCTCCGCCGCTGTGGCACGCAGCCCGATGGTGTGCAGGGCGGCGTCGAGCAGCGCCGGGTGGATGCCGAACGCGGCGCTGTCGGCGGGGACGGCGATCTCGGCGTACGCCTCGTCGCCGTGCCGCCAGGCCGCGCGCAGGCCCTGGAAGCGGGGCCCGTACTCGGCGCCCAGCTCGGCGAGCCGGTCGTAGACGCCGTCCAGGGGGACGGGTTCGGCGCCGGGCGGCGGCCAGGCGGTGAGGTCGTGGCCGGGCCGCTCGTCGGCGGGCCGCAGCAGGCCGGTGGCGTGCGTGGTCCAGGGGTCTCCGTCGGCCTGGGCGGCGTAGACGCGGAAGGCGCGCGCGCCGGAGGCGTCGGGCTCGCCGACCGTGCACTGAAGGCGGACGGCGCCGTCCCCGGGCAGGACCAGGGGTTCGGTGACGGTCAGGTCCTCCACCGCGCCGCAGCCGGCGCGGGCACCGGCGGCGAGTGCCATCTCGACGAAGGCGGTGCCCGGCAGCAGCGGTACTCCGCCGACGCCGTGGTCCGCCAGCCACGGGTGTTCGGCGAGGGAGAGGCGGCCGGTGTACAGGGTGCCGTCGGCGCCGGCGAGTTCGACGGCGGTGCCGAGCAGCGGGTGGTCGGCGGCCGGGCGCGGCAGGGCGAGGTCGCCGGTCATCCAGTAGCGGTCGCGCTGGAAGGCGTAGGTGGGCAGGTCCGCGCCGTCGCGGTGGGGCAGCAGGGCCGTCCAGTCGACGGCGCTTCCGTGCACGTGGAGGGCGGCGACCCCGGTGACCAGGGCCTCGGTCTCCGCGCGGTCCTTGCGCAGCAGCGGTACGACGGCCGTCCCGTCGGGCAGGCACTCGCCGGCCGCGGCGGTCAGCGCGCTGCCCGGACCGATCTCGGCGAAGTGCCGTGCGCCGGCCTCGTGCAGGGCCGTGACGGCGTCGGCGAAGCGGACGGCCTCGCGGGCGTGCCGCACCCAGTACTCGGGCGTGGACAGCTCGTCGGGGGCGGCCGGGGCGCCGGTGAGGGCGGACACCAGCGGGATGCGCGGTGTGCCGTACGACAGGGAGGCGGCGATCTCGCGGAACTCCTCCAGCATCGGCTCCATCAGGGCCGAGTGGAAGGCGTGGCTGACGGCCAGCTCCTTGGTGCGCTCGAAGCGGGCGGCCAGGGCGCGGGCCGGGCCGGCGGGGCCCGAGACGACGACGGACGACGGCCCGTTGACGGCGGCGATGCCCACCCCGTCGCCCAGCAGGGGCACGACCTCGTCCTCGGCGGCCTGTACGGCGATCATCGCGCCGCCCTCGGGCAGTGCCTGCATGAGGCGTCCCCGGGCGGCGACGAGCGTGCAGGCGTCCTTGAGGCCGAGCACACCCGCGACATGGGCGGCGGCGAACTCGCCGACGGAGTGCCCGGCGACCAGGTCGGGCCGTACTCCGAACGACTCCAGCAGCCGGTACAGGGCCACTTCCACGGCGAACAGCGCGGGCTGGGTGTACTCGGTGCGCTCCAGCAGCTCGGCGGAGTCCAGGACGTCGGCGAGCGGGCGGTCGAGCAGCGGGTCCAGGTGGGCCCGGACCTCGTCGAAGGCGGCGGCGAAGACCGGGAAGGCCGCCGCGAGGCCGCTGCCCATGCCCGGCCGCTGTGAGCCCTGGCCGGCGAAGAGGAAGGCGAGCCGGCCGTCGGTCGCGGTGCCGAGGACGCCGGACCGCGGGGTACGGCCCTCCGCCACGGCCCGGACGCCCGCGGTCAGTTCGTCGCGGGTGCGACCGAGGAGGGCGGCCCGGTGGCCGAGGCGGGTGCGAGCGTGGGCGAGCGCGCCGGCCAGGCGGTACGGGTCGGTGTCCGGGGCGGCGGTCAGGTGCTCCAGCAGCCGGGCGGCCTGGGCGCGCAGGGCGGCCGGGGTGTGGCCGGTGAGCAGCCACGGGACGGTGTCGGCGGGGGGTGCGGGGGGCGCCTCGGCCCGTTCGCCGGCGGGCGCGGCCTCGATGATCACATGGGCGTTGGTGCCGGAGATGCCGAAGGAGGAGATGCCCGCGCGGCGCGGGCGGCCCGGGTCGGCCCAGGGGCGGTTCTCGGTGAGCAGCCGGACGCCCGCGCCCTCCCACTCCACGTGCCGGGAGGGCCGGTCGATGCCCAGGCTGGCCGGCAGGGTCTCGTTGCGGATGGCCTCGATCATCTTGATGACACCGGCGACACCGGCGGCGGCCTGGGTGTGGCCCAGGTTCGACTTGACCGAGCCGAGCCACAGCGGGCTCTCCTCGGTGTGCTCGGCGCCGTAGGTGGCGATCAGCGCCTGGGCCTCGATGGGGTCGCCGAGGGTGGTGCCGGTGCCATGGGCCTCGACCACGTCGACCTCGGCCGCGTCGATGCCGGCCGCCCGCAGGGCGCGGCGGATGACACGCTGCTGAGCGGGGCCGCTGGGCGCGCTGATGCCGTTGGAGGCGCCGTCCTGGTTCACGGCGGTGCCGCGCAGCACGGCGAGGATCCGCCGGCCGTTGCGGCGGGCGTCGGAGAGCCGTTCCAGCAGGAGGACGCCGGCGCCCTCGCCGAAGCCGGTACCGTCGGCGGCGTCCGCGAAGGGCTTGCAGCGGCCGTCGCGGGCGAGGCCCCGGTGCCGGCTGAACTCCACGAAGGTGCCCGGGGTCGCCATGACGGTCACTCCGCCGGCCAGGGCCAGCGAGCAGTCCCCGTCACGCAGCGCCTGGGCGGCCAGGTGCAGGGCCACCAGCGAGGAGGAGCAGGCCGTGTCCACGGACAGCGTGGGGCCCTCAAGACCCAGCGTGTAGGCGACGCGGCCGGAGACCACGCTGCCGGAGCCGAAGCTGCCGAAGTAGTCGTGGTACATCACGCCGGCGAACACACCGGTGTCGGAGCCGCGCAGGCCCGCGGGGTCGACGGAGGCCCGCTCCAGCGCCTCCCAGGAGGTCTCCAGCAGCAGCCGCTGCTGGGGGTCGGTGACCTCGGCCTCCTCGCCGTCCATGGCGAAGAACGCGGGGTCGAAGTCGGCGGCGTCGTAGAGGAAGGCGCCGTGCCGGGTGTAGCTGGTGCCGGGCCGGTCCAGGGTCGGGTCGTACAGGTTGTCGACGTCCCAGCCGCGGTCGGCGGGGAACTCGCCGACCGCGTCGCGGCCTTCGGCCACCAGCCGCCACAGGTCCTCGGGCGAGCCGATGCCGCCGGGGAAGCGGCAGGCCATGCCGATGACGGCGATCGGTTCGTCGGCGGCGCCGCCGCGGGGCGCGGTACGGGCGGTGGTCTCGGCGAGTGCGCCGGTGAGTTCGCCGAGCAGGTGGCGGGCGAGTCCGGCCGGGGTGGGGTGGTCGAAGACGAGGGTGGCGGGCAGCCGGAGGCCGGTCGCGGCGGAGAGCCTGTTGCGCAGTTCCACGGCGGCCAGCGAGTCGAAGCCGAGTTCCCGGAAGGCCAGGGTGCGGCCGACGTCCTGGGCGGAGCGGTAGCCGAGGATGGTGGCGACGTGGCTCCGTACGAGTTCGGTGAGGAGCGGTTCGCGTTCCGCCTCCAGCAGTCCGGCGAGGCGCTCGCGCAGGGCGTCGGCGCCGCCGGCCGCGCTCTGCCCGGTGGCCGCGCCGGTACGCCGTACCGGGACGAGGCCGCGGAACAGCGGGGCCGGCTCCTCGCCCTGGGCGCGCAGGGCCGCCGTGTCCAGTTTCACCGGCAGCACGGCGGGGTCGGCGCCGCGCACGGCGGCGTCGAACAGGGCGACGCCCTCCTCGGTCTCCAGCGGGGCGACCCCGCCGCGGGCGATGCGCGTCAGATCCGTCTCGTCGAGGGTGCCGGTCATGCCGCCGGCCCGTGCCCACAGGCCCCAGGCCAGGGAGTGCGCGGGCAGCCCGAGGGCCCGGCGGTGGACGGCGAGCGCGTCGAGATAGGCGTTGGCGGCGGCGTAGTTCGCCTGGCCGGGCGAGCCGAGCGTGGCGGCGGACGAGGAGAACAGCACGAACGCCGACAGGTCCAGGTCCGCGGTGAGTTCGTGCAGGTTCCAGGCGGCGTCGACCTTCGGCCGGAACACCGTGTCGAGGCGCTCCGGGGTGAGGGAGCCGAGCACACCGTCGGCGAGCACGCCGGCCGCGTGGATCACGGCGGTCAGCGGCCGGTCGGCCGGTACGGCGTCCAGGACGGCGGCGAGCGCGGCACGGTCGGCGACGTCGCAGGCGACGCTCGTCACCTCGGCGCCCAGCTCGGTGAGTTCGGCGACGAGGTCGTCGGGGGCGCCGCCGCGGCTGAGCAGCAGCAGGTGCCGGACGCCGCGGCCGGCGACCAGGTGGCGGGCGATGATCCGGCCGAGGGCGCCGGTGGCACCGGTGAGCAGGACGGTGCCGGTGCCCGGACCGGCGCCCCGCACGGTCCCGGGTCCGTCGTCGATCACGCGGGCGAGGCGCGGCATCCGCCAGGCCCCCTCGCGCAGCGCCAGGTGCGGCTCGCCGGTGGCCACCGCCTCGGCGAGGCGCTCGGTGTCCGGCATGTCCTCGGCCTCGACCAGCACGATACGGCCCGGGTTCTCGGACTGGGCCGAGCGGACCAGGCCGCCGACCGCGGCGCCCGCCGGGTCGGTGCCGGTGACGACGACGAGCGCGGCGCCGGCGGGGTTCTCGTCGGCGAGCCGGGTGCGCAGTTCGTCCAGGACGGCGTGCACCGCCGCCCGGGTTTCGGCTGCGGTGGCGCCGGCCGGGGCGCGGACCGCCTCCGGTGCGGTGGCCGCGTCCGGCGGAGCCGACGGGGCCGGCACCCATTCCACCCGGTACAGCCCGCCCGAGCGGGCCGAACGTGCCGCGGCCTGGAGCGCCTCGGTCTTCAGCGGCCGCAGGGTGAGCGAGTCGACGGTGGCGACGGGTGCGCCCGTCGGGTCGGCGAGGGTGAGCGCGACGGTGCCCTCGCCCGTCGGCCGGACGCGGACCCGCAGCGCGGTGGCGCCGGTGGCGTACAGCCGTACCCCGGACCAGGCGAACGGCAGCAGGGCCTCGTCGCCCGCCGCGTCGGTGAGGCCGACGGTGTGCAGGGCGGCGTCGGACAGGGCCGGGTGCAGCCCGAAGCCGTCGGGTGCGGCGTCGGTGGCGACCTCGGCGTACAGGCCGTCCTCGGTGCGCCAGGCGGCGCGCAGGCCCTGGAAGAGGGGTCCGTAGCCGAGGCCGAGGGCGGCGAGTTCGTCGTACAGGCCGTCGAGCGGGACGGGTTCGGCGCCCTGCGGGGGCCACGCGGTGAGGGGGTCGGCGGTGGCCGGGAGGGTGCCGGTCGGGGCGAGCAGGCCGTCGGCGTGCCGGGTCCACGGCAGGTCCTCCTCCGGGCTCTCCGGACGCGACCAGACGGTGACCGGGCGGGTCTCGCCCGCGGGCGGCCCGACGACGACCTGGAGCTGGACGGCGCCGCGGTCGGGCAGCACCAGCGGGGCGTGCAGGGTGAGTTCGGCGATGTCGCCGCAGCCGACCTGGTCGCCCGCGCGCAGCGCGAGTTCCAGGTGCCCGGTGCCGGGGAAGAGCAGCCGGCCGCCGACCCGGTGGTCCTCCAGCCAGGGCTGGACGCCCGGGGAGAGCCGTCCGGTGAGGACGGCGCCCTCGCTGTCGGCCCGGACCATCGCGGCCCCGAGCAGGGCGTGGTCGGTGGGGTCGAGTCCGGCCGAGGTGACGTCGGCGCCGCCCGCGGTGGAGTCGAGCCAGTACGACTCGCGCTGGAAGGCGTAGCCGGGGAGCGGGACGCGGCGCGGGCGGCGGCCCTCGGCGACGGCGGCCCAGTCGACGGTCGCGCCCCGGGTGAACGCCTCGCCGAGGGAGGTCAGCAGCCGGTCCCGGCCGCCCTCGTCGCGGCGCAGGGAGCCGACGGCGGCCACGGCGTCGTCGGTCTCCTGGATGCCGACGGTCAGCACCGGGTGCGGGCTCGACTCGATGAACAGCTGGTGTCCGTCGGCGACGGCGGCGCGCACCGCCTGCTCGAACAGGACGGTCCCGCGCAGGTTGGTGTACCAGTACCCGGCGTCCAGTGCGGCCGTGTCGATCGGGCCGCCGGTGACCGTCGAGTAGAACGGGACCTTGGTGGAGCGCGGCTCGATGCCCCCGAGGACCTCGTCGAGGCGCGCGCGCAGGCTCTCGACATGGGCGCTGTGCGAGGCGTAGTCGACGGGCAGGCGCTTGGCGCGCACCTTCTCCGCGCGCAGCCGCGCCAGGAGTTCGTCGAGGGCGTCGGAATCGCCGGACACCACCGTGGAGGCGGCGCCGTTGACGGCGGCGACGGACAGCCGGCCGTCCCAGGCGGCGAGCCGGGCGCGGACCGCGTCGGCGCCCTCGCCGACGGACATCATGCCGCCCGAACCGGACAGCAGCTCGGCGATGGCCCGGGACCGCAGGGCGACGACACGGGCGCCGTCCTCCAGGCTGAGGGCGCCGACCGCGCAGGCGGCGGCGATCTCGCCCTGGGAGTGGCCGATGACGGCGGCCGGGGTGACGCCGTAGGCGCTCCAGGTGTGGACCAGGGACACCATGACGGCCCACAGCAGCGGCTGGACGACGTCCACGCGGTCGAGGTCACCGCGCAGCTCGGCGGCGAAGTCCCAGTCGGTGTGGGGTGCGAGGGCGGCGGCGCACTCGGCCATGCGGGCGGCGAACACCGGCGAGGAATCGAGGAGTTCGGTGGCCATGCCGGACCACTGGGAGCCCTGGCCGGGGAAGACGAAGACGGGCCGGGCGCGGCCGGGCGCGGTGCCCTCGGCGAGGTTGCGGGCGGTGCCGCCGTCGGCGAGGGCGGCCAGGGCGCCGCGCAGTTCGGCCGGGTCGTCCCCGGTGATCGAGGCGCGGTGCGCGAAGCGGGCGCGGGTGGTGGCCAGTGTCCAGCCGATGTCCGCCGGGTCGAGGCCGGGGTGGGTGTCGAGGTGGCCGAGGAGGGCCGCGGCCTGTCCGGCGAGGGCGGCGGGCGTCTTGGCGGTGAGCAGCCAGGGGACGGCGGGGTCCTGGGGTCCGGTGCGCTCCGGGGCGGCGGGGGCGGCCGGGGCCTGCTCCAGGATGACGTGGGCGTTGGTGCCGGAGATGCCGAAGGAGGAGACACCGGCACGGCGCGGCCGGTCCCCCGCGGGCCAGTCCCGACGCTCGGTCAGCAGGCGCACGTTCCCGGCGTCCCAGTCGACCTTGCTGGACGGCGCGTCGACGTGCAGGGTCCGCGGCAGGATCCCGTGCCGCATGGCCTGCACCATCTTGATGATCCCGGCGACACCGGCGGCGGCCTGCGTGTGTCCGATGTTGGACTTGACCGAGCCGAGCCAGAGGGGCTCCTCGCGGTCCCGGCCGTAGGTGGCCAGCAGCGCCTGCGCCTCGATCGGGTCGCCCAGGGTGGTGCCGGTGCCGTGCGCCTCCACGACGTCCACGTCGGCGGTGGTGAGGCGGGCGTCGGCCAGCGCTTCGAGGATGACGCGTTCCTGGGAGGGGCCGTTGGGGGCGGTGAGGCCGTTGGAGGCGCCGTCCTGGTTGACGGCGGTGCCGCGCACGACGGCGAGGACCTCGTGGCCGTTGCGGCGGGCGTCGGAGAGGCGCTCCACGACCAGGACACCGACGCCCTCGCCCCACACGGTGCCGGCCGCCGCGTCCGCGAAGGCGCGGGTGCGGGCGTCGGGAGCGAGCGCGCCCTGCCGGCTGAACTCGATGAAGGTCTCCGGGGTGGCCATCACGGCGACGCCGCCGACCAGCGCGAGTCCGGACTCGCCCCGCCGCAGCGACTGGGCGGCCAGGTGCAGCGCCACCAGCGAGGAGGAGCAGGCGGTGTCGACGGACAGCGAGGGCCCCTCCAGGCCGAGGGTGTAGGCGACCCGGCCGGAGATGATGCTGCCGGAGCCGAAGCTGCCGAAGTAGTCGTGGTACTGGACGCCGGCGAACACGCCGGTGCGGCTGCCCTTGAGGGTGTGCGGGTCGATGCCCGCGCTCTCCAGCGCCTCCCAGGACGCCTCCAGCAGCAGCCGCTGCTGCGGGTCCATGACGAGGGCTTCCTTGGGGCTGATGCCGAAGAACGCGGCGTCGAACTCGCCAGCGTCGTGCAGGAATCCGCCCTCGCCGACGTAGGAGGTGTCGGGGCGCTGCCGGGTGGGGTCGACGATCCGGTCCACGTCCCAGCCCCGGTCGGCGGGGAACGGGGTGATGGCGTCGGTGCCGTCGGCGACCAGCCGCCAGAGGTCGTCCGGGGTGCGGACGTCGCCCGGGTAGCGGCACGCGAGACCGACGATCGCGAGCGGCTCGTCCGCGCGGGCCCGCACGGTACGGGAGCCGCGGCGCGCTCGGGTACCGGCACCGCCGACGAGGGTGCCGAGGTGGGCGGCGAGCGCCTCGGGCGAGGGGTGGTCGAAGACGAGGGTGGCGGTCAGCCGCTGGTCCAGCTCGGCGGAGAGGGAGTTGCGCAGCTCGATGGCGGCGAGCGAGTCGAAGCCGAGGTCCTTGAAGGCCCGGTCGGACTCCACGCTGTCGGGGTTCGTGTGCCCGAGGACGGCGGCGACGTGCGTGCGGACCGTGTGGAGCAGCGCCTCGGCGCGCTCCTCGTCCCCGAGGGCGGCCATGCGCTCGGCGAAGCCGGTGGCGGTGCTCCCGGCGGCGGCCTCCCGGCGCGCGGGGCGGCCCGCGAGCGCGCGGAGGACGGGCGCGAGGCCGGCGCCCTGGGCGCGCAGCGCGGGCAGGCCGAGCCGCACCGGTACCAGGGCGGGACGTCCCGCGCGCACCGCCCGGTCGAACAGGGCGGTGCCCTCCTCGGCCGACAGGGGCGTCATGCCGCCGCGCGCCATGCGGGCGCGGTCGGACTCGTCGAGGGAGCTGGTCATGCCACCGGACGGGGCCCAGGGCCCCCAGGCCAGCGACAGCGCGGGGGCGCCCTGGGCGTGGCGTCGCGCCGCGAGGGCGTCGAGCAGTGCGTTGGCTGCGGCGTAGTTGCCCTGGCCGGGGGCGCCGACGGTGCCGGCGACGGAGGAGAACAGCACGAACGCCGCGAGGCCGGAGGTCAGTTCGTGCAGGTGCAGGGCGCCGAGCGCCTTCGGTGCGAGGACCGTGTCGATGCGCTCGGGGGTGAGCGAGGAGACCACGCCGTCGTCCAGGACGCCGGCGGCGTGGACGACCGCGGTGAGGGGGTGCGCTTCCGGGAGGGCGGCCAGGGCGGCGGCGAGGGCGTCGCGGTCGGCGACGTCACAGGCGTGCGCGGTGGCGGTGGCACCGAGTGCGGCGAGTTCGGCGATCAGTTCCGCGGAGTCGCCGGACCGGCTGAGCAGGGCGAGGTGACGGACGCCGTGGGTGGTGACCAGGTGGCGGGCGAGCACCGGGCCGAGGCCGCCGGTCGCACCGGTCAGCAGGACGGTGCCTGCCGGGTCGAGGGTCAACTCAGGCTGATCGGAGGGGAGTTCGGCGCGGATGAGCCGGGCGGCGCGGGCGGTGCCGGCGCGCACCGCGATCTGCGGCTCGCCGGAGGCGAGGACGGCGGGCAGTACGTCGTCCGCGTCCGCGCCCGGTTCCAGGTCGAGCAGGACGAACCGGTCCGGGTTCTCGGACTGCGCGGACCGCACCAGGCCCCATACGGCGGCACCCGCCAGGTCGGCCACGCCCTCACCCGCGACGCTCACCGCGCCCCGGGTGACGACGGCCAGCGGGCGCGGGTCGTCGTCCTGGAGGGCCGCGAGCGCGGTGTGCAGCGCCTCGCGTACGGCGGCGGCGTCCGTCCCCGGTGCGCTGTGCAGCACCCGGTGGTCGGTGTCGGTGTCGGGGGCGTCGGCCGCCGGCGGCAGCGGCTGCCAGTCGAGGGCGAACAGGGCGTCGGCGGCGCTGTCGCGCGCGGTCCGCAGGTTGGTGAGCGGGCGGGAGGCGAGCGAGCCGACCGTGGCGACGGGGGCGCCGGTGGCGTCGGCCAGGTCCACGGCGAAGGCGCCCGGGCCGGTGGGCAGCAGCCGGGCGCGCAGCACGGAGGCGCCGACGGCGTGCAGGGTGACGTCCCCGAACATGAAGGGCAGCCGCGCGGTGTCGTCGGCGGAACCGTCGCCGAGCAGGGCGAGCGCGTGCAGGGCGGCGTCGAAGGCGGCCGGGTGCAGGCCGAAGCGGGGTGCGTCGGCGGCGGGCCGCTCCGGCAGCCGTACCTCGGCGAACAGCTCCTCGCCGCGTCGCCAGGCGGCCGTCAGGGCCTGGAAGGCGGGTCCGTAGTCGAGTCCGGCGGCGGCGTGCCGCTCGTACAGGCCGTCCGTGTCGAGCGGTTCGGCGTCCTCGGGGGGCCACTCGTCCAGGCGGGTGCCGGGGGTGCCGGTGCCGGCGGCGAGGAGTCCGGAGGCGTGCAGGGTCCACGGCTCGTCGGCGGGCAGGCTCTCGGCGCGGGCGTACACCTGCACCGTGCGGGCGTCGGACGTGTCGGGGGCCCCGACGGCGACCTGGACGCGCACACCGTCGTCCGGGGGCAGCACCAGCGGTACTTCCAGGGCGAGTTCCTCCAGGCGCCCGCAGCCGACCTGGTCGCCCGCGCGGACGGCCAGCTCGACCATGGCGGTGCCGGGGACGACGACCGAGCCGCCGACCACGTGGTCGGCGAGCCAGGGGTGGGTGCGTACCGACAGCCGGCCGGTGAGCACGGCGCCGTCGGAGTCCGCAAGCACCGTGGCCGCGCCGAGCAGGGGGTGGTCGGCGGAGTCCAGGCCGGCGGAGCCGACGTCGCCGACGGTGGTGGCGGTCTCGGGCCAGAACCGCTCGCGCTGGAAGGCGGTGGTGGGCAGGTCCACCGTGCGGGCGCCGGTGAACAGCGCGGTCCAGTCCACGGCGGCGCCGCCGGTGTACAGCCGGGCCACGGCGGTGAGCAGGGTCTCGGTCTCGTCGCGCTCGCGGCGGGTGGCCGCTGCGAGGACGGCGTCGGTGTCCGTGCCGTCGGCGGCCAGGCACTCGCGGGCCATCGCGGTCAGCACCGCGTCCGGGCCGATTTCGAGGAAGCGGGTGACGCCCTCGGCGGCGAGGGCGCGTATCCCGTCGTGGAAGCGGACCGCCTCGCGCACGTGCCGCACCCAGTACCCGGGGGTGGCGAGGTCCTGGCCGGCGAGGGCGCCGGTGACGTTGGAGACCACGGGGACGGTGGCCCGGTGGAAGGTCAGGGACTCCACGACCGTCCGGAACGCGGCCAGCATCGGTTCCATGAGCGGGGAGTGGAAGGCGTGCGAGACCTTCAGCCGCCGGCTCTTCTCGAAGCGGGCGGCGATCGCCTCGGCCTCGTCGGCGTCGCCCGAGATCACCACGGAGCCGGGGCCGTTGACGGCGGCGATGCCGACCCGCCCGGTCAGATGCGGGCGGACCTCGTCCTCGGTGGCGCGTACGGCGATCATGGCGCCGCCCTCGGGCAGCGCCTGCATGAGCCGGCCGCGCGCGGCCACCAGTGCGGTGGCGTCCTTCAGGTCCAGGACGCCCGCCACGTGGGCGGCGGCGATCTCGCCGATGGAGTGCCCGGCAACGTAGTCGGGGGTGAGCCCCCAGGACTCCACCAGCCGGTACAGGGCGACCTCGAAGGCGAACAGCGCGGTCTGGGTGCGGGCGGTGCGGTCGAGCGGCTCGGGGTCGGTGCCGAGGACGAGGTCGCGCAGCTCGTCGTCGCCGAAGAGCGCGCAGATCTCGTCGAAGACGCGGGCGAACACCGGGAAGCACGCGTGCAGGGCGCGGCCCATGCCGGGCCGCTGCGCGCCCTGCCCGGTGAAGAGGAAGGCGGTCTGTCCCTTGCGGACCCGGCCCGAGGCGGCGCCCTGGCCGCCCTCGGCGACCCGGGCCGTGGCCGCCACGAGGGCGTCGCGGTCGGCGCCGAGGACCACGGTCCGGTAGGGGTGGGCGGTGCGGGTGGCGGCCAGGGAGTGGGCGACGTCCACCGGGTCCGGTGCGCCCGCCAGGGCCACCAGGCGGGCGGCCTGCTCGCGCAGGGCGCGCTCGGTGCGGCCGGAGAGCACCCACGGCACCAGCGGCGGCGCCGTGCGGGGTGCGGGCTCGGCCGGTTCCCCGGCGGGGGCTTCCTCCAGGATGGTGTGCGCGTTGGTGCCGCTGGCGCCGAAGGAGGAGACGGCGGCCCGGCGCGGCCGGCCGGGGTCGGCCCAGGGCCGGTTCTCCGTCAGCAGCCGGACCTGGCCCTGGCTCCAGTCGACCTTGGCGGACGGCTCGTCGGCGTACAGCGACTTCGGCAGGACCCGGTGCCGTATCGCCATGACGGCCTTGATGATGCCGGCGACACCGGCCGCGGCCTGGGTGTGCCCGATGTTGGACTTCACCGACCCGAGCCAGAGCGGGGAGTCCGCGGCGCGGTCCTGTCCGTAGGTGGCCAGGAGCGCCTGTGCCTCGATGGGGTCGCCCAGCGTCGTGCCCGTGCCGTGCGCCTCCAGCAGGTCCACGTCGGCCGGGCCGAGCCGCGCCCCGGCCAGCGCGGCCCGGATGACGCGCTGCTGGGAGGGCCCGTTGGGCGCGGTCAGGCCGTTGGAGGCGCCGTCCTGGTTGACGGCGGAGCCGCGCACGACGGCCAGCACCTCGTGGCCGTTGCGGCGGGCGTCGCTGAGCCGCTCCAGCACCAGCATGCCGGCGCCCTCGCTCCAGCCGGTGCCGTCGGCGGCGTCCGCGAAGGACTTGCAGCGGCCGTCCTGGGCGAGGCCGCGCTGCCGGGAGAAGGCGATGAAGTTGCCCGGCGTGGCCATCACGGTCGCACCGCCCGCGAGGGCCAGGGTGCACTCCTTGTCGCGCAGCGCCTGGACGGCCAGGTGCACCGCGACGAGCGCCGAGGAGCAGGCGGTGTCGATGGTGACGGCCGGGCCCTCGAGGCCCAGGGTGTAGGAGATGCGGCCGGAGATGACGGCGGCCAGCACGCCGGTGCCGAGTGCCGCCTCGCTGTCCTGCGGCATCCGCGCCAGCAGGTCCTTGTAGTCCTGCCCGTTGGTGCCGGCGAAGACCCCGATCCGGCCGCCGTGCGCCGAGTCGGGGGCGATCCTGGCCCGTTCCAGGGCCTCCCACGACACCTCGAGCAGCAGCCGCTGCTGCGGGTCCATCGCGACCGCCTCGCGCGGGCTGATACCGAAGAAGTCCGGCTCGAAGCCCGCCGCGTCGGCCAGGAACCCGCCGCGCGTGAGGTAGGTCTTGCCCGCGGCGTCCGGGTCCGGGTCGTAGAGCGCGTCGACGTCCCAGCCGCGGTCGCCGGGGAAGTCGCCGATGGCGTCGGTCCCGTCGTGGACGAGCCGCCAGAACTCCTCCGGAGTGGTCACGCCGCCGGGGAAGCGGCAGCTCATCCCGACGATGGCGATGGGTTCCCGGTCCTGTGTCTCCACCTCGCGCAGCCGCTGACGGGTCTGGGCGAGATCGGCGGAGACCCGCTTGAGGTAGGAGAGCAGCTTTTCGTCGTTGGTCATCGGGTGTCGCCACTCCTGTGCGAAGAGGTGGACTGCGGTGGGGCCGGGGGCTCGTGGGAGGGTGGGGTCACGCCGAGCCGAGCTCGTTGTCGATGAAGGCGAAGACGTCGTCGGCGGAGGCGTCCTCCAGCCGTCCGGCGACGGCTTCGGCGTCCTGGCCGAGCGTCTTGCCGAGGTCGCCCAGCAGGGCCTGCAGGCGGGTGGTGATGCGGCCCTGCTCGATGTCCTCGGCGGTGAGGTCGCCGAGCCGGGCCGCGACCCGTTCGAGTTCGGCGACGACCGAGTCCACGGAGGTGTCGGCGCCCGCGAGTTCGGTGCCCAGGTGCTTGGCGAGGGCGGCGGGGGTGGCGTAGTCGAAGATGAGCGTGGCCGGCAGCGGCACCCCGGCCGCGCCGCTGATCCGGTTGCGCAGGTCGACCGAGGTGAGCGAGTCGAAGCCCAGGTCGCGGAAGGCGGTGGTCGGCTCGACCGCGTCGGCGCCGCCGTAGCCGAGGACGGCGGCGGCCTGGCCGCAGACCAGGTCCTGCAGGGCGCGGTCGCGTTCGCCGCCGGTGAGTCCCGCGAGCTTCTCGGCGAAGCCGTCGGCCGCGTTCGCCTCGGCGCCGCCGCCCGTGCCGCGCCGGGCCTCGGGCAGCGCGGACAGCAGGGCGCTGGGCCGGCTCGAGGTGAACCCGGGCGCGAACACGGACCAGTCGACGTCGGCGACGGTGACGGTGGTGTCACCGCCGTCCAGAGCCCGGCGCAGTGCGGTGAGGGCGCGCTGCGGGTCGAGCGGGGACATGCCCATCGCGCGGGCGGCCGAGCGGACGGTGCCGTGGGCGGCCATGCCGTCGCCGCCCCAGGGGCCCCAGGCCACCGAGGTGGCGGGCAGTCCGGCCGCGCGCCGGTGCTCGGCGAGGGCGTCGAGGAAGGCGTTGGCGGCGGCGTAGTTGGCCTGTCCTGCGCCGCCGACGGTGGCGGTGAGGGAGGAGAACAGGACGAACGCCGACAGGTCCCGGCCTGCGGTCAGTTCGTGCAGGTGCCGGGCGGCGTCGGCCTTGGGGGCGAGGACGCCGGCGAACCGCTCGGGGGTGAGGGCGTCGAGCACGCCGTCGTCGAGGACGCCGGCCAGGTGCATGACGGCGGTGAGGGGGTGCTCGTCCGGTACGGAGTCCAGCAGCGCGGCGAGCGCGGCCCGGTCGGCGACGTCGCAGGCGGCGAGGGTCACCCGGGTGCCGGTGCCGGTGAGTTCGGCGACGAGGTCGGCGGCGCCCGGCGCGTCCGCGCCCCGCCGGGAGGCCAGCAGCAGATGCCCGGCGCCCTCGGCGGCCAGCCAGCGGGCGACGGCCGCCCCGACCGCGCCGGTGGCGCCGGTGACCAGCACCGTGCCGGACGGCTTCCAGGGGGCGCCGGCGCGGGCCGGGGCGTGTTCGAGGCGCCGGCCGTAGGCGCCGGACTCGCGGACGACGACCTGGTCCTCGCCGCCGGCGTCGCCGAGCAGCGCGGCCAGCCGGGCGAGGGTCTGGGGGCCGATCGCGGCGGGCAGGTCGACCAGGCCGCCCCAGCGGTCGGGGTGCTCAAGGGCGGCGACCCGGCCGAGGCCCCACACCTGGGCCTGGGCGAGGCCGGTGACCTCGTCGGCGGAGCCGTGGGCGACGGCGTCGCGGGTGACGCACCACAGCGGGGCGGTGATCCCGGCGTCCCCGAGGGCCTGCACGAGGGCCGCGGTGGCGGCCGCTCCGGTCGCGGGCGCCAGCAGGGACAGCACACCGTCGACGCCGTCCCGGCCGGCGAGCAGCGCGGCCAGTCCGGTGCGGTCCGCGGACTCCGGTGCCGTGAGGATGTCGAGGCGCAGGCCGCGGTCGGTGAGTCCGGCGAGGACGGCGGTCGTCCACGGGTCGTCGGCGGCGGGGACGACGGCCAGCCAGTGGCCGCCGAGCGCCGGGGTGGCGGCGGGGGCCAGCGGCTCCCAGCCGACGCGGTACCGCCATCCGTCGGCGGCGGCATGGGCCTGCCGCTGCTCGTGCCAGGCGGCCAGGGCGGGGACGACGGCGGCGACGGACGTCTCGTCGTCGACTCCGAGGGTGGCGGCGACGGCGGTCACGTCCTGGTCCCGGACCAGCTCCCAGAACGGGTCGGCCGCGTCGCCGCCCGCGCGGGCGGCGGCGGAGCGCTCGGCCTGGAGGATGGGGGCGTCCTCCCAGTGCCGGTCGCGGCGGAACGGGTAGGTGGGCAGGTCGACCTTGCGGCCCCCGGCGAACACGGCCTTCCAGTCCGGGCCGGTGCCGGTCAGGTGCAGGCGGCTGACGGCGTCGACGAGGGCGGCGTCCTCGGCGCGGTCGCGGCGCTGGGTGCCGATGGCCTCGGGCACCGCGTCCTGCGCCATGGTGGTGAGCACGGAGTCGGGGCCGACCTCCAGGAACCGGGTGGCGCCCTCGGCGGCGAGCGTGGTGACGCCGTCGTGGAAGCGGACGGCCTCGCGGACGTGCCGCACCCAGTAGTCGGGCGAGGTGAGCGCGTCGGCCATGCGCCCGGTGACGTTGGAGACGACCGGCAGCGCGGGCTCGTGGAAGGTGAGGCCCGCCAGCACCTGGCGGAAGGCGTCGAGCATCGGGTCCATGCGACGGGAGTGGAAGGCGTGCGACACCTTCAGCCGGGTGGACTTCTCCACCTGCGCGGCAACGGCGAGTACGGCCTCCTCGTCACCGGAGATCACCACCGAGCGGGGGCCGTTGACGGCCGCGATGTCGACGCCGTCGACGAGCAGCGGTGCGACCTCGGCCTCCGAGGCCAGCAAGGAGACCATCGCCCCGCCGGCCGGCAGGTCCTGCATCAGCCGGCCCCGGGCGGCGACCAGGGCGACCGCGTCCTTCAGGTCCAGGACACCGGTGACGTGCGCGGCGACGATCTCGCCGATGGAGTGCCCGGCGAGCAGGTCCGGGCGGACGCCCCAGTGCTCCAGCAGCCGGTACAGGGCGGTCTCGAAGGTGAACAGGGCCGCCTGCGTGTAGACGGTCTGGTTCAGCGGGGACGCGGCGGGGTCGGCGGCCTCCTCGAACATCACCTCGCGCAGCGGGCGGTCCAGGTGGGCGTCGAAGGCGGCGCAGCTCTCGTCGAAGGCGGCGGCGAACACCGGGAAGGCGGCGTGCAGGGTGCGCCCCATGCCGGGCCGCTGGGAGCCCTGGCCGGAGAAGAGCATGCCGAGCCGGCCGGGTTCGGGAGCCACCACGGCCGCCCGGCTGCCGTCGGCGACGGCCCGCAGACCGGCCAGCAGCTCGTCCCGGTCGCGGCCGGTGACGGCGGCGCCGTGCGGGAACCGGGCGCGGGTGGTGGCCAGCGAGAAGCCCACGTCGTACGGGTCGAGGTCGCCGGCGACCGCGAGCAGCCGCTCGGCCTGGCGCCGGACGGCGTCGGAGCCCTTGCCGGACAGCACCCACGGCACCACGGGCAGCGCGGCGCGCTCGGGGACCGGCTGCCCGGCGTCCGCGGGGGGTGCCTGCTCCAGGATGGTGTGCGCGTTGGTGCCGGAGATGCCGAACGAGGACACACCCGCGCGCCGGGGGCGTCCGTCGGGGGTGTCCCAGGGCTGGGCCTCGGTGAGCAGCTGGATGTCGCCCGCGCTCCAGTCGACGGCGGTGCTGGGCCGCTCGACGTGCAGGGTGCGGGGCAGGGTGCCGTGGCGCATCGCCATGACCATCTTGATGACGGCGCCGACACCGGCGGCGGCCTGCGGGTGGCCCATGTTGGACTTGATGGAGCCGAGCCGGATCGGCTGGTTCTCCGGGCGGTCCTGCCCGTAGGCGGCGATGACGGCCTGGGCCTCGATGGGGTCGCCGAGGGTGGTGCCGGTGCCGTGCGCCTCGACCGCGTCGATGTGATGCGGGGCGAGCCGCGCGTCGGCGAGGGCCTGCTGGATGACGCGGATCTGGGCCGGCCCGCTGGGCGCGGTCAGCCCGTTGGAGGCGCCGTCCTGGTTGACGGCGGAGCCGCGGACGACGGCCAGCACCTCGTGGCCGTTGCGCAGGGCGTCGGACAGCCGTTCCACGAGCAGCATGCCGGCGCCCTCGGCCCAGGCGGCGCCCGCCGCGTCGTCGGAGAAGGAGTGGCAGCGGCCGTCGGGGGAGAGCGCGCGACGCTCGCTGAACTCGATGAACATCTCGGGGCTCGCCATGACGGCGGCGCCGCCCGCGAGCGCCAGCGAGCACTCCCCCTTGCGCAGCGACTGGATCGCCGAGTGCAGCGCGACCAGCGAGGAGGAGCAGGCGGTGTCCATGGTGACGGCGGGGCCCTCCAGGCCCAGCGTGTAGGCGATCCGGCCGGAGACGATGCTGCCGGAGATGGTGCCGCCGACGTAGTCGTGGTGCATCAGGCCGACGAAGACGCCGGTCGGGGTGCCCTTCACGGTGGCCGGGTCGATGCCGGCCCGCTCGAACGCCTCCCAGGTGACCTCCAGCAGCAGCCGCTGCTGCGGGTCGGTGCCGGGCGCGTCCTTGGGGCTGATGCCGAAGAAGGCGGGGTCGCACTCGGCCGCGTCGTGCAGGAAGCCGCCGTGCCGGACGTAGGACTTGCCGGGGGCGCCGGGCTCGGGGTCGTAGATCGCCTCGACGTCCCAGCCGCGGTCGGTGGGGAACTCGGTGACGACGTCGATGCCCTCGTCGACGACGCGCCACAGGTCCTCGGGGGTGCGCACCCCGCCGGGGTAGCGGCAGCCCATGCCGATGATGGCGACGGGCTCGCGGTCCTGCTCCTCCAGCTCCCGTACGCGGCGGCGGCTGCGCTCCAGCTCGGTCGTGGCCCGCTTCAGGTAGTCGCGGAGCTTGCCGGCCGTGGCCGAGTCTTCCATCACTGGGCTCCCAGTTCGTTGTCGATCCTGGCGAAGAGTTCTTCGTCGCTGGCTTCCCGGAAGTCCTGCGGCGCCTCGGGCGTGCCGGTGCGTCCGTGGGTGTCCTGCCAGCTGCGCAGCAGCGCTTCGAGGCGCGCGGTGACGCGGGCGTGGCTGCCGTCCTGGTCGGGCAGGCCGTGCAGGGCGGCTTCGAGGCGGTCCAGCTCGGTGAGCGCGGACCGGGTGAGGTCGGCCGGTCCGGGCACGAGCGCGGACTTGAGGCGGGCGGCGAGGGTGCGGGGGGTGGGCTGGTCGAAGACGAGCGTGGCCGGCAGGGTCAGGCCGGTGGCGCCCGCGAGGAGGTTGCGCAGTTCGACGGCGGCGAGCGAGTCGAAGCCCATCTCCTGGAACGCGCGCCCGGGGTCCACCGACTCCGGCGAGGGGTGCCCGAGCACGGCGGCGACATGGGTGCGGACCAGTTCCAGCAGGGCGCGGTCCCGTTCGTCGTCGGCGAGCCCCGCGAGGCGCTCGCGCCAGGAGTCGGCGGGGGCGCCCGCGACGGTCTCGGCGCCGCGCCGCCTGGCGGGCCGCACCAGGCCGCGCAGCAGCGCGGGCACGCCGTCGGGCCGGGCGCGCAACGCGGCCGCGTCCAGGCGTACGGGCACCAGTACGGCGTCCTCGCCCGCGAGGCCGGCGTCGAAGGTGCGCAGTCCCTGGGCCGGGGTCAGCGGCGGCAGGCCGAGCCGGCGCAGCCGTTCGAGGTCGGCGGCGTCGATGCCGGCGCTCATGCCGCCGGAGCCGGACCACAGGCCGTAGGCGAGGGAGACGGCGGGCAGGCCGAGCGCGCGGCGGTGGGCGGCGAGAGCGTCGAGGAAGGTGTTGGCGGCGGCGTAGTTGGCCTGGCCGCCGCCGACCAGCAGTCCGGCGGTGGAGGACAGCAGGACGAAGGCGGTGAGGTCCTTGTCGCGGGTCAGTTCGTGCAGGTTCCAGGCGGCGTCCGCCTTGGGCCGCAGCACCCGGTCGACCTGGTCGGCGCCGAGGGTGGCCAGCACGCCGTTGTCGACGACACCGGCGGCGTGCACCACGGCCCGGAGGCCGTGCCCGTGCTCGTCGAGCAGCGCGGCCAGGGCGGTCCGGTCGGCGGCGTCGCACCGGGCGAGGGTCACCTCGGCGCCCGACTCGGCGAGTTCGCGGCGCAGTTCGGCGGCTCCGGGGGCGTCGGCGCCGCGCCGGCCCGCCAGCAGCAGCCGCCGTACGCCGTGCTCGGTGACCAGGTGACGGGCGATCAGGGCGCCGAGGCCGCCGGTGCCTCCGGTGATCAGGACGGTGCCGTCCGGGTCCCAGGAGAGCGGGCCGCCGGGCTTGGCTCGGGCCAGCCGCGGCACCCGGACCTCGCCGTCCCGGACCGCCACCTCCGGTTCGTCCGCAGCGAGCGCGGTCGCGAGAGCGGGGCCGGGGGCGGCGCTGCCGTCGCTGTCGATCAGCAGGAACCGGCCGGGGTTCTCGGCCTGCGCGGCCCGTACGAGCCCGTACAGCGGGGCGTGGGTGAGGTCGCCGGCGCGCAGCAGCACGGCGAGCCGGCTGCCCGCGCGGCGTTCGTCGGCCGACCAGTCGCGCAGGGTATCCAGGGCGGCGCTCAGCCGCTCGCGGACCACGGCGGGCAGGTCGGCGACGGTGTCGGGGGCGGCCGGTACGGACAGGACCACCAGGCCGGGCAGCGGGCCGGCGGCGGTGAGGGCGGCCGGGTCCGGGTACCGGGGTGCGTCGAGCCCGAGGTCGTCGGGGCCGCACACGGCCAGGGCGGGCAGGCCGGTGGCCACCGGGCCGGCCGCCGGGACGAGGTCGACCCGGTACAGCGGGTCGTCGCCGTCCCCGGCGAGCTGTTCGGCGGAGACGGGGCGGGCCACGAGGCTGCGGACGGTGGCGACGGGTGCCCCGGCGGCGTCGGCGAGGGCGAGGGTGACGGCGTCGGCGCCGGACGGGGCCAGGTGCAGGCGCAGGGCGTCGGTGCCGGCCGCGTGCAGGGTGACGCCGCCCCAGGCGAACGGCAGCACGGCCTGCCCGCCGGGCAGGTCCAGCAGGTTGACGTGCAGGACGGCGTCCAGGAGCGCCGGGTGCACGCCGAACGCGGCGGCGCCGGCGCGGGCGCTCTCGGGCAGCGCCGCCTCGGCGAACAGCTCGTCGCCGCGGCGCCACATGGCGCGCAGGCCCTGGAAGACCTCGCCGTAGCCGTAGCCGGTGCGGGCCAGGCCGGGGTAGAGGCCGTCCAGGTCGACGGGTTCGGCGTCGGCGGGCGGCCAGGCGGTCAGGTCCGCCGCGCCGGTGTCGTCGTCCGAGGTGTCGTCGTCCGAGGTGAGGATGCCGGCGGCGTTGCGGGTCCACGGGGCATCGGGGCTGTCGGCGCGGCGGGACCAGACGCTCAGCTCCCGGCGCCCGTCCCGTTCGCCGCCGACGGCGACCTGGACGGCGAGTGCGCCCTGCTCGGGCAGGATCAGCGGGGCGTGCAGGGTGAGTTCGCCGATGGTGGCGCAGCCGGTGCGCTCTGCGGCCTGGAGGGCCATCTCCACGAAGGCGGTGCCGGGCAGCAGCACGGTGCCGTGCACGGCGTGGTCGGCCAGCCACGGGTGGGAGGCGAGGGAGAGCCGTCCGGTGAGGACCGCTCCCCCGCTGTCGGGCAGGTCGGTCGCGGCGGTCAGCAGCGGATGGCCGGTGGCGCTCTGGCCCAGCCCGTCGGCGTCGCCGCTGCCGGCGGCGGCCTCCAGCCAGAGGCGTTCGCGCTGGAAGGCGTAGGTGGGCAGAGCGGTCGGCCGGGCGCCGTGCGGGGCGAAGAACGCCGCCCAGTCGACGGCGGTGCCGGCCGCGTGCAGCCGGGCCACGGCGGTGACCAGGTCGTGCTCCTCGTCGCCGTCGCGGCGCAGCCCGGCGACGGTCACGGCGTCCTCGGGCAGGCAGTCCGCGGCCAGGGCGGTGAGGGCGGCGTCCGGGCCGACTTCGAGAAACGTCCGTGCGCCCAGCTCGTGCAGGGTGGCGGCGGCGTCGGCGAAGCGTACGGCCTCGCGCGCGTGGCGCACCCAGTAGCCGGGCGTGGCCAGTTCGCCGGGTCCGGCGAGGGCGCCGGTGAGCGTGGAGACGATCGGGATGCGGGGCTCGGCGAAGGAGCACTGGGCGGCGGCCTCGGCGAAGTCGGCCAGCATCGGCTCCATCAGCGGCGAGTGGAAGGCGTGCGAGACCTTCAGCCGCTTGCTCTTGTCGAACCGGGCGGCGAGCGCGTCGACGGCGTCCTCGGCACCGGAGACCACCACGGACCGGGGACCGTTGACGGCGGCCAGACCGACCCGGTCGTCCAGGTGGGGGGTCACCTCGTCCTCGGTGGCGCGCAGCGCGGCCATGGCGCCGCCCGCCGGAAGGGCCGCCATCAGGGCGCCGCGCGCCCGTACGAGCCGGACGGCGTCCGGCAGGGACAGCACCCCCGCGACATGGGCGGCGGCCAGCTCGCCGACGGAGTGCCCGGCCAGGAAGTCGGGGGTCACGCCCCAGGACTCCAGCAGGCGGTACAGGGCGACTTCGGTGGCGAAGAGGGCGGTCTGCGCGTAGTCGGTGCGGGTGAGCAGGCCGGCGTCGGTGTCGATCACGTCGGCGAGCGGTCGCTCCAGGTCCGGGTCGGCGAGCGCGCACACCGCGTCGAAGGCCTCCGCGTACCGGGGGAACGTCCGGTGCAGGGTCCGGCCCATGCCGAGCCGTTGGGCGCCCTGGCCGGTGAACAGGAAGGCGGTCCTGCCGGCGGACCGGGTGAGCGGGGCGGCGGCGGTGAGCTGGGCGATCAGTTCGCCGGTGGCGCGGCCGACGGCGACCGCGCGGTGCTCGAAGCGGTCGCGGGTGGTGGCCAGCGCGAGACCGAGGTCGGCCGGGCGCGCGCCGGGGTGCGTGTCGAGGTGGTCGCGCAGGCGCGCGATCTGCCCGGCGAGGGCCTTGCGGGTGCGGCCGGTGACGATCCAGGGGACGTGACCGCCCTCCCGTACGGGCGGGTGGTCCGCGTCGTGTTCCCGCGCCGTCTCCTGCTCCTGGGCGGGCGGCTGCTCCAGGACGACGTGGGCGTTGGTGCCGCTGATGCCGAAGGAGGAGACGGCGGCGCGGCGGGGCCGTCCGGCGTCGGGCCACGGGCGTCGTTCCAGGGCCAGTTCGACGGCGCCCGCGCTCCAGTCCACCTGATCGGTGGGGCTGTCGACGTGCAGGGTGGGCGGCACCTCGCCGTGCCGCATGGCCAGCACCATCTTGATGACGCCGGCCACGCCCGCGGCGGCCTGGGTGTGCCCGAGGTTGGACTTGACCGAGCCCAGCAGCAGCGGCTCCGTACGGTCCTGGCCGTAGGTGGCGAGCAGCGCCTGGGCCTCGATGGGGTCGCCGAGCGAGGTACCGGTGCCGTGTGCCTCGACGACGTCGACATCGGCGGGGGTGAGGCCGGCGCCGGCCAGTGCCTGCCGGATGACGCGCTGCTGGGACGGTCCGTTGGGGGCGGTCAGCCGGCTGCTCGCGCCGTCGGAGTTGACCGCGCTGCCCCGGATGACGGCGAGCACCGGGTGGCCGTTGCGCTGTGCGTCGGCGAGCCGTTCCAGCAGCAGCATGCCGGCGCCCTCGCCCCAGCCGGTGCCGTCGGCCGCCGCGGCGAACGCCTTGCAGCGGCCGTCGGCCGCGAGTCCGCGCTGTCGGCTGAAGTCGACGAACGTCTCCGGTGTGGACATCACGGTGACCCCGCCGGCCAGGGCGAGCGAGCACTCGTCCGACTGCAGCGCGCGCACCGCCCAGTGCAGGGCGACCAGGGAGGAGGAGCAGGCGGTGTCGACGGTGACCACCGGGCCTTCGAGGCCGAAGGTGTAGGCGACGCGTCCGGAGGCGATGCTGGCGGCGCTGCCGTTGGCGAGGTAGCCGTCGAGGTCGTCGGGTACGGAGGCGAGGCGGGTGGCGTAGTCGTTGTACATGACGCCGGCGAACACGCCGGTGCGGCTGCCGCGCAGGGAGGCGGGGACGATTCCGGCCCGTTCGAAGGCCTCGTGCGAGGTCTCCAGCAGCAGCCGCTGCTGGGGGTCCATGGCGAGGGCCTCGCGGGGGCTGATGCCGAAGAAGTCGAAGTCGAAGTCGGCGGCGTCGTGCAGGAATCCGCCGGTGCGGGCGTAGGTCCTGCCGGGCCGCGCCGGGTCGGGGTCGTAGAGGGCGTCCACGTCCCAGCCGCGGTCGGCGGGGAAGTCCGACACCGCGTCGGTGCCCGACGCGACCAGGTCCCACAGTTCCTCGGGGGTGGTGACGCCGCCCGGGTACCTGCATCCGATGCCGACGACGGCGACCGGGCCGTGCGCGCGTTGCTCGTTCTCGCGCAGCCGTCGCCGCGCCTCCCGCAGGTCCGCGGTCGTCCGCTTGAGGTAGTCGAGCAGTTGCTCTTCTTTAGTCACCAGCGCGCCATCCGATCGAGATCGAAGTGAGGGCCTCGGCCGTGCGGACAGCCTCCGGACGGATTCCGGTCCGCTTCCCCTCCGCTGTCGGAGGCTAGGCAAGCGGCGATGACGCAAGACACCCCTACGGCCCCCAGGGGGCCCCGGCGACTGCTAAGGGGTCCCCCTGAACGGCTGTTCCGGGGTGGGGGGAAGGGGCGGGTACCCCTACGGGGGGCTCACCAGGGGCCGGGGGGCGGGGGGATCGCATGGAGGTCTCGGAAGGCATCACGGGCCCGCGGGGGGTGTCGGGGGCCGGGTGACTCCGCGCGGCGCACGACAAAGGCAAGGAGTTCCCACTCCTTGCCACTATCAACCTATAGCGCACCGGGGGGCTTGCGGCAAGGCCCCCGTCGTGCCTCAAGATGGGCGGCCGAAGCCAGAACCTGGGGAAATCGGAGATTTGCAACGTGCGTGTGGTGTTGTCTACATGGGGATCGCGCGGGGATGTCGAACCGGTGGCGGGACTCGCCGTGCGGCTGCGGGAACTCGGCGCGGAGGTGCGGGTGTGCGCCCCGCCGGACCAGGAGTTCGCGGCGCTGCTCGACCGGGTCGGGGTGCCGCTGGTGCCGCTCGGTCCGACGGTGCGCTCGGTGGTGGGCGGCGAGCGCCCGCCGACGACGGAGGACGCGTTCCGGCTCGCGGCCGAGCTGGTCGCCGCGCGGTTCGACACGCTCACCGCGGCGGCCGAGGGGTGCGACGCGCTGCTGGCGACCGGCCTGATGCCGGCCGGCGCGCGCTCGGTGGCCGAGAAGCTGGGCATCCCCTACGTGCTCGCGGTCTTCCACACGTTCGGGCTGCCTTCGCGGCGCTTCCCTCCGGGGCGGCGGCCCGGACTGCCGTCCGCACCGGAGGAGACCGACCTCAAGGTGCTGTGGCGGCAGGACGCCGAACGCGTCGACGCGCTGTACGGCGGGGCGCTCAACCGGCACCGGGCGGCGATCGGACTGCCACCGGTGGACAACGTCCGCGACCACGTCCTCACCGACCGGCCCTGGCTGGCGGCGGACCCGGTCCTGGCCCCGTGGCAGGGCATGACGGAGCTCGACCTCGTACCGACCGGACCGTGGATCCTGCCGGACGAACGCCCGCTCGCCGAGGAGCTGGAGGCGTTCCTGGACGCCGGTGCGCCCCCGGTGTACGTGGGCTTCGGCAGCATGGCCCTGCACACCTCGCCGGACCTCGGCCGGGTGGCCATCGAGGCGGTCCGCGCGCAGGGCCGCCGGGTCCTTTTGGCCCGCGGCTGGGCCGGCCTGTCCCTGATCGACGACCGGGACGACTGCTTCGTCGTCGGTGACGTCAACCATCAGGCGCTGTTCCGCCGGGTGGCGGCCGTCGTGCACCACGGCGGCGCCGGCACCACGACCACGGCCGCCGTGGCCGGTGCGCCGCAGCTGGTGGTGCCCCAGATCGCGGACCAGCCGTACTGGGCCGGCCGGGTGGCCGCGCTGGGCATCGGCGCGGCGCACGACGGCCCGGCCCCGACCGTGGAGTCCCTGTCGGCCGCTCTCCGCACGGCGCTGGCCCCCGCGACCCGCGCCCGCGCGACCACCGTGGCCGCCCGGATCCGTACCGACGGGGCTGCGGTGGCCGCGAGACTCCTGCTCGACACGGCCGCCCGCTGACGGCCGCCCAAGTCCGCGCGGCGCTCCGCGGGCGGGTGCGACACTCCTGATCGCCGTCGCGCCCTGGTTCGGCGTGCTGCCGGGCAGTGCCTTCCTGGCCGAGCCCCGCACCCGGACCAACGTGGTCGGCAGCGTCGTCGCGCTCGCCGGGACCGCTGCGGTCGCCCTGGCCGGCGGGGTGTCCGGCTGCACGGCGGCTTCGCCGGCGGTCCTGGCCGCCGCTGTCGTCCAGGGCGTCCACCACTTCGCGGGCAAGCCGCCGCCGCGGTACACCGGCGTGGAGGCCGCCGCGTACGCCACGGCGGCGGGCGCCGGTTCGCCTTGGGCCGCTCGTGCCCACGACGTTCGGTGCCGTGGCCCATGCCCCGGCGGGCGCGCTGCCGCCGGTCCTCTCCCTCGGGTCCCTCGGGCCGCTGCCGTCCGCGCTGGGCTTCGCCGTCCGGGGCTGCGCCGTCGCGCGGCTGCCGCTCGCCGTGTCCACGGGCGCCCTGTACCTCGTGCCGCCCGCGGCGCTGGTCGTGTCGTTCGTCCGGCTCGGCGAGACTGCGCGGGTCGTGGAGGTCCTCGGCGGTGCCGTGGTCGTCGCCGGGGTGCTTCTCCTCGACCGCCGCCCCGACCGCCCCGCCCCCTCCCCGGCCAGGGCGCGGGGCCTCAGGCCGTCGCCGCGCCTGAGCGCTCCGCCCGGCGCGGGTGCGCGGCTGATCCCCCACCGTGCCGACAACCGGGCTGCCGGGCTGCCGGGCCGCCGGGCCGCCGACGGAGCGTCTCCACCGCGGAGTTGCCGTGCGCGTCACCGCGGAGCCGTCGTCCGAAAGCGCGCCCGGTAGACGGTCGGCGAGATGCCCAGCGCGTTCTGGAACGTCCGCCGCATCGCCTCCGCCGAACCGAAGCCGGCCCGCGCCGCGATGGTGTCGACCGGCTCGGTGCCGGCCTCCAGCAGGGCCTGTGCCGCTTCGAGGCGGACCGACTCGGCGTAGCGCCCGACCGTCATCCCGGTGTGCGCCCGGAACAGCCGGCTCAGGTGGCGTACGCTCACGCCGGCCATGCGCGCCAGAGCGGTCAGGTCATGGGCCGCGCTCGGGTCGGTGCCGACGAAGTCCATCACCTGCCGGACGACGGGGTGTGTGGATTCGCGCAGCGTCAGCCGCGCGCTGAACTGGGACTGGCCGCCCGGCCGTGCCATGAAGACCACGAGTTCCCGTGCCACCTCGCGGGCCATGTCGGGGCCGTGGTCCTCCTCGACCAGGGCAAGGGCGAGATCGATGCCCGCCGTCACTCCGGCCGAGGTGATCACATGGCCGTCGCGGACGAACAGCGCGTCGCTCTCCACGGTCACCAGGGGGTAGGCGAGCGCCAGTTCCCGGGCCAGCCGCCAGTGCGTGGCCGCCCGGCGGCCGTCGAGCAGGCCGGCCGCGGCCAGCATGAAGGCGCCGGCGCAGACCGAGGCCACGCGGTCGGCCCGCCCGGCCAGTTCCGCCGTACCGGCGACCAGGGCCGGGTCGGCGACGGCTTCGCGCCAGTTCCGCCGGCCCGGCACCACGAGCGTGCCCAGCCGTCGCGGCAGGTCCTGCGACCGGGTGCTGGCGTCCAGCAGCACCTGGGCGGAGGTGGCCACCGATCCGCCGGTGGCGGAGACGATCCGGACGTCGTACCGGGCGCCATAGGTGTTCGCCGTCGTGAAGACCTCGGCGGGTCCGGCCACGTCGAGCAGCTGTACGCCCGGGAAGGTGAGGACCGCCACGACGTGCCGTGGGCGGGGGCCGCCCACCGGGGCCGCGGTGTGTCGCGTGTCGCTCACCGGGGCCGCGCCGTGTCGCGTGTCGCTCACTCCGGCCACGGCGATTCAAGGATGGTCCGCACGAAGTCACCTCGCTCGAATCCTGGCACATAGTGCTCCAGCACGTCCGCCTTCACGTTCCCGAAGGTGGTCTCGGGCTTGGGGCGGATGCCCGCGGTGAAGGCGTCGAGGATCCGCCGCTTGAAGTCGGGGCGCGGGTGCAGCCGGACGACGGCCTCGCGGTCGGCGGCGGGGAGGTCCGCGTATCCGATGCCGAGCACGTCGTACTCCACGCCCGCGGTGACGAGCGCCACCTCGGGCTCCATGAACTCCGGGACGCCCGGCGTGGTGTGCAGGGCGATCGCCGTCCACACCCGCCGGATGCTGTCCTCGGGGACCTCGTGGTCCCGGAGGAAGGCGCGGGCCGCGTCCGCTCCGTCGACCTCGAAGCGCCGGCCGCTGTCGTGGAAGCGTTCGCCGAGGCCGAGGTCGTGGAACATGGCGCCGATGTACAGGAGCTCCGGGTCGAAGCCGAGGTCGCGTCGGCGGCCCTGCAGCGCGCCGAACAGATAGACACGGCGTGAGTGGTGGTAGATCAGATCGTTCGTCTCGTCCCGCACCAGCTGGGTCGCCTCCCGCGCCAGCTTGGTGTCCGGCACGCTGACGCCGCCGACTGCGAACTCGTCCGTCATCGCTTTTGCACCTCGTGTCTGCCAGGGGTACGAGCGCGGTCGCGCTGTCATCCCAGTGTTCGCCGCGCGGCACGGCGGCACCATGTCCGCGGGGACAGGCAGCCCACACATCCGGACACCCACCGGACACGCGGCCCGCGCCGTGCCCGCCGAGCGCCCCGGTGTACAGGGCCGAAACCCATCGGTCTCCTGTCATGTTTAAGACACGACCATCTGCGCGGGGCCGGGTCCCGACCGCGCCGCCCCCGCGCCCGGCGGGGCCGTAGCGCGGTGCCAGGGAAGCGGCTGGTGCGCCCGTGCCGGGGGTGCGGTCCGCTCGCCCTGCCTGCGGGAACGGTTCTTCAGGCCGCCAGCCGCCGTCGCCCGCGCCGGAACGCGCCTCGCCGCTCCGCCGGGCACGTCGAAACATTTCGGCAATGCCAAAACAAGATCTATTCCCCCGCCTCGGTGGCAGAATATCGGCGACCGCTGTTCACGGGCTCCGACGACTGGATTGACGCGGCCTGGACCTGGTTTTAGTGTTGCCCCTCGTGCGGCCAGCAGGTAGCTGAACGAAACAATCTCATTCGCGCCCGGAGGAGCGGTCAGTATGCCCGCAATCTCGTCGCCGGCACCCCCCACTCTCGCTCATTTACTTCAGCACAGAGCGCAGGAAAAGCCCGACGCCACCGCATACGTTTTTCTCGCCGACGGCGAGGACGACGTACGGACGATCAGCTACCGGGAATTGTTCGCCGGCGCCGCCGACGTGGCGGGCGCGCTCGGCGAGCGGGGCGAGCGGGCGCTGCTGCTGTTCCCGCCGGGCCTCGACTACATCACCGCGTTCTTCGGCTGCCTGCTCGCGGGGGTCGTGGCCGTACCGGCCTACCCGCCGCAGGACGCGCGCAGCCTCGGCCGACTGGACGCCATCGTGGCCGACGCGGGCGCGGCCACCGCTCTGACCACACACGATCTGCTGCCGCTCGCACGGTCGGCGCTGGACGCCCCGCTGACGTGGATCGCCACCGACGCGCCGGCGGCCGACGCCGCGCCGCCGGCGGCGGGCGCGGCCGGCACCCACCCCGTCACGGCGGCGTCCGAAGATCTCGCTTTTCTCCAGTACACCTCCGGCTCGACCCGGCTTCCCCGCGGCGTCATGCTGACGCACGCGAACCTCATGCACAATCTGGCGGCCATCTATCAGGCGTTTGCCGGGACCGCTCACGACGTCATGGTCAGCTGGCTTCCCCCGTATCACGACATGGGACTTATCGGCGCCATCCTCGAACCGCTCTACGGCGGATTTCCGGGCATTCTGATGTCACCGCTGCATTTCCTGCAGAAGCCGTACCGCTGGCTGCGGGCGATCTCTGTACACCGGGGCACGATCAGTCCATCCCCGAATTTCGGATACGAGCTGTGCCTGCGGAAGATCGACGACGCGCAGCGGGCCTCTCTCGATCTCGGCTCCTGGCGTGCGGCGGTGAACGGCGCCGAACCGGTGCGGGTGGAGACGGTCGAGCGGTTCGCCCAGCGGTTCGCCCCGGCCGGCTTCGCTCCCGCGGCCATGCGCCCCAGCTACGGACTGGCGGAGGCGACCCTGCTGGTGACGGCCGACCCGGTCGGCGAGAGCGTACGCCGCTTCCCGGTCGAGGGTGTCTCCAGGATCGGCTGCGGGACCGCTCGCGGCGCCCAGTCCGTCGTCGTGGTGGACACGGGCACGCTGGCACCGGCCGAGGCGGGACGCGTCGGTGAGATCTGGGTGTCAGGTCCCAGTGTCTCCACGGGCTATTGGGGTCGCCCCGCCGAGAGCACGGCGCTGTTCGGCGCCACCCTGCCGGACGGCCGTGGCCCCTATCTGCGCACCGGCGATCTCGGCGCGCTGGACGGGGAGGGCGCGCTCGCGGTCACGGGCCGGCTCAAGGACCTGCTGGTGCTGCGGGGCCGCAATGTGTATCCGGACGACGTGGAGAGTGCCGCCGAGCGCGGCCACCCCGCCCTGCGCCCGGGCTGCGGGGCGGCCTTCACCGTCCCCGTGGACAACGAGGAGCGGCTGGTCCTGGTGTGCGAGGTCGCGGACGGCGCGGACACCGGCGCCGTCGCCCTCGCCTGCCGCCGCGCGGTGCGCGAGGAGTGCGACGCCGACCTCCATGAACTGGTCCTCATCCCGCCCCGCACCATCCCCAAGACCTCCAGCGGCAAGATCCAGCGGCGTGCGACCCGCGAGGCGTACCTGTCCGGGACGCTGTCCCGGACCGGCGGCTGGCGGCCCGAGGCCACGCCGGCGGCCTCCGGTGCTCCGGTATCCGCACCCGCGCGTACGCCGCTGGAGGCGCTGATCGCCGGCATCTGGGCGGAGCTGCTCGGACAGGCCGAAGTCGGCGTCCACGACGACTTCTTCGCCTCCGGCGCGCAGTCCCTCCTCCTCTCCCAGCTCGCCGTACGCATCGAGGCGGAGCTGCCGGTACGCGTCACGGCCGGCGACCTCTTCCAGGCGTCGACCGTCGCGAAACTGGCCGAGCTGCTGGAGAGCAGACCGCTCACCGTCGACGACGAGCAGATCGCCGGACTCATCGCACGCGACAACGGCTGAACACGCACACGCGCCGAACCTCAACGGCTGGACAGCACACACCGCACTCCTTCGACCGAGGGCCTCACCGTTCCGGACGCACGCCGAACCCAGGGGGACGCATGGACACAACGGACGTGGTGGAAACGCTCGGCCATCTGGTCGCCGACGCGACGGACCATCACTACAGCCCCTACACACGGTTCGACTGGGTCGACGAGCTGGCCGAGGAACAGTGGTGGATGACACCCGACCTGCTCACCGTGGCGGGCACCCGGCACGCGCGCGCCCTGGACGAGAAGCTCCTCATGAGGCTGAGCAAGTGGGAGAGCGTCAACTTCTTCAGCCTCAACATCCACGGCATACGCGAGCTGCTCATCGAGGTGACCCGGCGCATCCACACCCGGGGCTTCGAGCTGCCCTCCGAGTTCTTCCACCGCTTCCTGGGCGAGGAGAACGGGCACATGTGGTTCTTCGCCCAGTTCTGCCGGCGCTACGGCGGCAAGATCTACCCGGACAAGTCGCTTCCGGTGCCCACGGCGGAGGAGGACGCCGCCGTCGCCAACTTCCTCGTCTTCGCCCGCATCCTCGTCTTCGAGGAGCTGGTGGACCACTTCAACATCCGGATGGGACGCGATGCCGCGCTGCACCCCCTGATCAGGGAGGTGAACCAGGTGCATCACGACGACGAGTGGCGGCACATCATCATGGGCCGCAAGCTGGTCGGGCTCCTGTACGCGCCGCTGCGCGAGCGCGGGGACCAGGAACTGCTCGACCGGCTCGACGTCTACCTCCGGCGCTACATCACCGCGAGCGCGCAGTCGCTCTACAACCCCACCGTCTACCGCGACGCGGGCATCGCGGAGCCCTTCGCCCTCCGCGAGGAGCTGCTGCGCGACCCGGCGCGCGTCGCGTACCACGAGACGTTCTTCAAACGCGTCATCCGGTTCCTGGTGAGCCAGGACATCATCAGCGCGTCCCCGTTCCAGGGGGCGGCGGCCTGATGGCGGCGGACGTGATCGAGCAGGTGCGCACATGGCTGCTGGCGCGCAATCCGGAGGTCTCCGCCATCGGCTGGGACGAGGACCTCATCGACAGCAGGTTCATCGACTCCCTCGACTTCCCTCAGCTGCTGCTCCTCCTGGAGGAACTGGCGGGCCGGGAGCTGGAACTCACCCCCGAGAACGTGGTCGGGTTCCGCACCCTGCGCGGCATACGAGACACGGTTCTGGCGGACACCCCCGGCGCCGACGCGGTGAGCCATGACTGACCTCTACACGGCGCGCGGCGGACTCGTCGTCCTCGGTCCGGAGCTCGTCCGGCTCATGGACCTGCTGGACCAGCGCTTCCAGGACTGGGCCCGCGAGTGCGGCGCCGCCCCGATGCTCTTCCCGCCGCTGCTCAGCACCGCGGACCTCGCGTCCATCGACTACTTCGACAACTTCCCCCATCTCGCCCTGATGACGGCCCCGTTGCGGCTTCCGGCGGACAAGACGGACGGCGAGGCGCCGCTGGCCGCCGAGCGGCTCGGCGCGAGCGCGTACGGGCTGGTCTCCGCCGCCTGCTACAACGTCTATCTGCACCACCGCTCCACCGCCCTCGCCGCTCCCCGGTACATCACCACCGTCGCCAAGTGCTTCCGCAACGAGGACCACTACGACGGACTGCGCCGGCTGCACGGCTTCACGATGCGGGAGATCGTGTGCCTCGGGCCGCGCGAGGCCGTTCTGGACCACCTGGCCGCGTTCCGGCCGAAGGTGGTGGAGTTCGCGGCACGGCTCGGGCTCGAACTCGCCGTACAGCCCGCGTCGGACCCCTTCTTCGCGAAGGACGGCGGGCGGGCGCTGCTGGCGCAGCTCTTCCCGGTCAAGGAGGAGTTCGTGCACGGCGGCTCCCTGGCCATCGGCTCCCTGAACTTCCACCGGAACTTCTTCGGCGAGCGGTGCGACATCTCCCTGGCCGACGGCGGCCCCGCCTACACCGGATGTGTCGCGTTCGGTCTGGAGCGGTGGCTAGCTGCGCTCCTGGAGACGTGTTCCGGAGTCGACGAGATCGCCGAACGGGTGGCGGAGGCGGGTCCGTGAGCGATCTCCTCGGCCGCCTGGCGGGGTTGAGCGGAGCGGAACGGGCCCAGGTGATGGCCCGGCTGCGTCAGGGGCCTGCCGAGCGGCCCGCCGGCCCCGGCGCCGTCTCCGAAGCGCAGCAGCGGCTGTGGCTGCTCCAGCGCCTGGACCCCGGCAGCCCGGCGCACCACCTCTCCGCCGCCCTGCACCTGGACGGACCGCTCGACACCGAGGCCCTGCGCTCCGCCCTCACCGAGATCACCGCGCGGCACGAGGCGCTGCGCAGCGCCTTCAGCGAGCAGGACGGGCGCCCGGTGCGGCACGTCATCGCGCCCGGGCCCGTGGAACTGCCCCTGGTGGACCTGGCCGACCGGCCGTCGCCGGAGCGGGAGCGCCGGGCACGCGAGCTGCACGCGGAGAGCGGCAGGCGCCCCTTCGCGCTGGACCTGGCCCCGCTGGTCCGCTTCACGCTCTACCGGTTCGCGGCCGAGCGGCACGTACTGACGGTCGTCGCGCACCATCTGGTCTGCGACGGCTGGTCGACGGCCGTCTTCACCACCGAACTCGCCGCGCTCTACGACGCCTTCTCCCAGGGGCGGCCGTCTCCCCTGCCGGCCCCGGCCGCCCGGCCGGCCGGCGGGCGGCGGCCCGCCGGCGACGCCGTCGCCCACGCCGAGCGCGAGCGGTCGGTCGCGCACTGGCGCGGCGCGCTCTCCGGCGCACTGCCCGTCCTCGACCTCCCCACCGACCGCCCGCGGCCCGCGCAGGAGACGTTCCCGGGCGCCCGGCACGGCTTCCGGATCCCCGCCGGCCCGCACCAGGAGCTGCGCACGGCGGCCGGCCGGGACCGCTCCACCGTCTACGGCCTGCTGCTCGCCGCGTACGCCGTCACGCTGCACAGGATCACCGGCGGGGCGGACTTCGTCGTCGGCGCCCCCGTGGACGAGCGGCGGGGCCCGGACGAGGAGGGGCTGATCGGCTTCTTCGTGAACACGCTGCCGCTGCGGCTGCGCCTGCGACCGGGCGGCACGTTCGCGCAGACGGCTCGGCAGGCGGCCGAGGTGCTCGGCGACGCGCTGGCGCACGCCCTCCCGTTCGGGGACATCGTGCGGGAGACGAACCCGCCCCGGCTGCCCGGCCGCGCGGTGCTGCGGCAGACCGCCTTCTCGCTCCAGCCCGCCGTCACCGGAGGCCGGCAGGCGGGGCGGCTGACCCTCACCCCGGCCGCCCCGGACGACTTCGGCCTCGGTGTGGCGCCCCTCGAACTCAGCCTGCACCTGCGCGAGCAGGACGGCGAGCTGCTCGGCTGCTTCGAGTACCGCACCGACCTGTTCGACGCCGGCACCGTCGCCCGATGGGCCGACACGTTCCAGGAGGCGGTCCGCGAGGCCGTCCGCACACCGGAGGCGACCGCCGTCACCGGCGCACAGCAGACCGAGACAAACCTGACGGACAGTCAACTCGCCCTGTGGTTCGGCAAGAAGACGGCCGGGGACGTACGGCTGTACTACGAGAACGTCACCGCGCTCTACACCATCGCCGCCCCGCTCGACCACGACCGCTTCCAGCGGGCCTTCCAGAAGCTGGTGGACCACAGCGACGCGCTGCGCAGCACCTTCCACGAGGTGGACGGCATCCCGCTGCGCCGGGTGGCCGCGACCGTCCCGGCACCGGTGGACCTGGTGGACCTCGCCGGCGAGCCGGACCCCCGGGAGGCCGCCCGGCGCTGGGCCCGGCGGCGCGGCGGCCGCGCACCCGACCCCGCCCGGTCCGTCTTCGACTCCGCGCTGCTCCGGCTCGGCGACACCGCGTTCGCCTGGTACCTCAACGTGGACCACCTGGTCTGCGACGCCTGGTCGATGTCCCTGTTCCTGCGTACCCTGTCCGCGTACTACGAGCTGGACCGGCGCGGCACCCTCGACGAGGCCGCGCCGCTGCCGCCGTTCCAGGCGTACGTCGACCACGAGCGGTCGCCGACCGGCGCGCGCCGCCGGAGCAGGGCCGAACGCCACTGGCGCGACACACTGGCCACCCCGGTCGAGCGGCTTGCGTTCTACGGCAGGGAGGACGAGGTCGCGGGCACGACCCGCACCGACCGGCGCACCGTCGACCTCGGCGCCGAACGCAGCGCCCGCATAGCCGAGTTCACCCGCCAGGAGGGCCACACCTCACCCGCCGTCACCTTCGCCACGGCACTCTTCGCCTACCTCCACCGGGTCGGTGGCGGCGAACTCCTGCGCGTGGGCACACCGTTCGCCAGCCGCCCCGCCGAGTTCCGCGGCACGGCGGGCCTGTTCATGAACGTACTGCCGTTGCAGCTGCGGGTCGCCGGGGACACCTCGCTCCGGCTTCTCGCCCGGGAGACACAGCGGTCCTTCCTGCAGGCCGCCCGCCACCAGGACCATGTGCCACGGCATCGCGGCGGCGCCCGGCTCTACGACGTCTACCTCAACTATCAGAACGCCGTCTTCGAAGGCTTCGGCGGGGCGGTCGGCTTCGACCTCATCGACACCGGGCACTCCCCCGACCGGCTCACCCTCCAGGTCCGTGAGCTGCGCCCGGAGCCGGGCGCGGCACCCCGCTTCGTGCTCGACTTCGACTTCAACACCGCCTGCTTCGGCGAGGTCCAGCGCGACCGCACCACCGGGCACTACCTGGCCCTGCTGGACGCCCTGCTGAGCCGCCCCGACGAGGCGGTCGCGGCCCCCGGGATGCTGTCGGACGAGGAACTGAAGCAGCTCGACTCCTTCAACGACACCGCGCGCCCCTACGACCTGGACCTGCCGCTGCACGCGCACATCGAGCGCCAGGCCCGGCGCACCCCCGACGCGACCGCCGTCGTCCTCGAGGACCGCACCCTCACCTACGCGGAGCTGGACGCGGCGGCCGGCCGGCTGGCCCGGCGGATCCGCCGGGCCGTCGGGGACGACCGTTTCGAGCCCGGTACGACGGTGGCCGTGCACATGGAACGCTCCCTGGAGCTGGTCGTCAGCCTGCTCGCGGTCCTCAAGGCGGGCGGCGCCTATCTCCCGCTCGATCCGGCGACCCCGGCGCAGCGCCTGGCGTTCATGCTGGCCGACGCCGGCACCGCTCTGCTCCTCACCACCGGACCACCCGACGGCCTCCCGGACGACGTACCGGTCCTGCGGGCGGACCTGGACGAGGCGGGCGAGCCGGAGCCGGAGGGCCCGGAACCCGAGGTCGCGGTGGCGCCCGGCCAGCTCGCGTACCTCATCTACACCTCGGGCTCCACGGGCACGCCCAAGTGCGTCATGCTGACCCACCGGGGCATCTGCAACCGCCTGCTGTGGATGCAGGACGCCTACGGCCTCACCTCGGCAGACGCGGTGCTGCAGAAGACGCCGTACACGTTCGACGTGTCCGTGTGGGAGTTCTTCTGGCCGCTCATGACGGGGGCGCGGCTGGTCGTGGCCCGCCCCGGCGGACACCGGGACCCGGGCTATCTGGCCGAGGTGATCCGCCGTGCGTCGGTGACGACCGCGCACTTCGTCCCGTCCATGCTGCGGGTCTTCCTGGCCGACCCGGCGGCCGGGCGCTGCGGCTCGCTGCGGCGGGTGATCGCCAGCGGCGAAGCGCTCCCCGGGGACCTCGTCCGGCGGTTCTTCCAGGTCTTCCCGCCCTCCGCCGTCGAGCTGCACAACCTGTACGGCCCCACGGAGGCCTCCGTCGACGTGTCGGCGTGGCGGTGCGGGCCCGAGGACGCCGACGGCTCCGTGCCCATCGGCCGCCCGGTGGCCAACACCACGCTCGACGTGCTCGACGACCGGCTGGCCCCGCTCCCCCTCGGTATCGCCGGTGAACTGCACATCGGCGGGGTGCAGCTCGCGGCCGGGTACCGGGGCCGCGACGACCTCACCGCGGAGCGCTTCGTGCCCGATCCGCGCCGGCCCGGCGGGCGGCTGTACCGGACCGGCGACCTGGTGCGCCAGCGCCCGGACGGGGCCCTGGAGTTCCTCGGCCGCGCGGACGGCCAGATCAAGCTGCGCGGCTACCGCATCGAACTCGGCGAGATCGAGACACGGCTGGCCGCCCACCCCTCGGTGCAGGCCGTCGCCGTGCGGGTGTGGGAGGAGCGGCTGGTCGCGTACGTCGTCCCGGCCGGCGGATCCGAGCCGCCCGGACCGCGCGAACTGCGCGCCTTCCTGGCACGCTCCCTGCCGGAGCACATGGTGCCCGCCGCTTTCGTCCCCCTGGCCGCCCTGCCCGTCACCGCCAACGGCAAGCTCGACCGCAAGGCACTGCCGCAGCCAGGCCCGCCCGCCGCAGCGGCCCGGGTCCGTCCGGCGCACACCGGGCTCCAGCGGACCGTCGCCGGGCTGTGGGCCGAGCTGCTGGGGCGGGACGCGGACACCGTCTCCGCCGACGACGACTTCTTCGAACTCGGCGGCCACTCGCTGCTCGCGGCCCGCCTCATGGCGGCGGTGGCCCGCCGTTTCGGGGTCCGGCTGCCGCTCACCGCGCTGTTCGAGGCGCCCACGGTGGCCCGGTTCGCCGAGCTGGTCGCGGCGGGGTCCGAGCACTCGCTGATCGTGCCGCTGCGTGCCCCGCTCACGCCGGCGCCGCTGTTCCTGCTGCATCCCGCGGGCGGCGACGTCATGGCGTACCGGCGGCTGGTCGCGCTGCTGCCCGCGGGCCGGGAGGTGCTGGGCATCCGGTCCCGCGCCCTGTCCGGCGAGGCCGAGGCGGACAGCCTCGCCGCCATGGCCGCCCGGTACGTGGATCTCATCCGGGAGCGCCGCCCGTCCGGACCGTACCATCTCGCGGGCTGGTCCATGGGCGGTGCCCTGGCGGTCGAGGTGGCGGCCGGTCTGGAGGCGGCGGGCGAGCGGGTCGCGCTGGTGGCGCTGCTCGACTCCGCCGTCCCCGGGACGGGCGTCCCCGATCCGCTGCTGGCCCCGGCCGTCGCCCTGGCGGACTCCCTGCCCCGGCTCGGTGTCACGGCCGCCGACACCGCGGCGCTCCGCGACCGGGTGCGCGGACTGCCGCTGGCGGAGCGGCTGAAGCTGATGATCAGCTGGGCCGAGGAGCGCGGTTCGCGCGTGCCGCCGTCCGAGGCCCTGCTCCGGGAGGCGGAACTGGCCGAGCGGCACGAGCGCTTGGTGCTGGCCCATCAGCCTTCGGTGATCGACGCCCCGCTGACGCTGTGGTGGGCCCGCGACCGGCTCCGCGAGGCGGACACCTCCTGGGCACGGCAGACCCGCGGCGGTGTCCGTACGGAGGCCGCCCTCCCCGGCAACCACTTCACCCTGCTCCGCCCGCCCCATGTCGCGCAGGTCGCCGAGCGGCTCGCGGCGGCCCTGGACACGGCTGAGCGAACCGTCCCCGTAGACCGACAAGGAAGTGAACATCCGTGACCTCTGCGCAAGCCAATCAGGGGACCGCTTCACCGGAGTCTCCCGCCCCGTCCTCGGGCACGCCGCCGCTCGCCGTCGCGGCCGGACTGCTGACCGTCTTCCTGTGGGCTTCCGCGTTCATCGGCATCCGCGCGGCCGGCAAGGACCTCGATCCCGGCGCGCTGACGCTGGCGCGGCTGTTCATCGGTGCGGTGCTGCTGGGAGTGGTCGTCCTGATCCGCAGGGTTCCGCTGCCGCCCCGCGCCGACCTGCCGCGGCTGTTCCTGTGCGGTCTGCTCTGGTTCGGCGTGTACAACGTCGCGCTGAACGCCGCCGAGCAGCGGATCGACGCGGGCACCACGTCGATGATCATCAGTCTTGGTCCGGTGCTGATCGCCGTGCTGGCCGCCTTTCTGCTCAAGGAGGGCTTCCCGCGTCCGCTGGTCGTCGGCGGCGTCGTGGCGCTCGTCGGTGTGCTGCTGATCGGCCTCGCGACGTCGAGCAAGGGAGTGGAGGCGGGGACGGGCAGTGCGCTCGCGCTGCTGGCGGCCGCCGCGTACGCCGGCGGCGTCGTCACGGAGAAGCCGCTGCTGGGCAACAGTTCGGCCCTCGTCATCACCTGGCTGGCCTGTGTCGTCGGCGCCGTGCTCTGCCTGCCGTTCCTGCCCCAGCTGATCGACAACCTCTCGCACGCGAGCGGCAAGGCGATCGGCTGGACGCTGTACCTCGGTGTCTTCCCCACCTCGGTCGCCTTCACCACCTGGGGATACGCCCTGGCCCGGTCCACCGCGGGGAAGATGGGCGCGCTCACCTACCTCTCCCCGCCGATCGCGGTGACCCTGGCCTGGCTGATCCTCGACGAGACGCCGCCGTGGCTCGCGGTGGCCGGCGGTGCGCTGTCGCTCGCCGGTGTCGTCTACAGCCAGCGCAAGAAGTGAGGCATCCGTGCCGGCGGCCCTGACCGTCGCGGTCGCGGAGACGGACCGCCTCCTGGCCCTGCCGGGTGCGGGCGCGTCGGTGCTGAGCGCCGCCGAGCGGCGCCGGTTCGCCGCCGTGCGCACCGAGCGGGCGCGCGCGGACTTCGTCGCCGCCCGCCTCCTGGCCCGGCTGTGTGTCGCGTGGCGGACCGGCGGCGCCGTGCGGGACGTCGTACTGGAGCAGCGGTGCCCGCGCTGCGCCGGGCCGCACGGCCGGCCGCGCGTCCGGGGCTCGCGGTGCGGGGTCAGCCTCGCGTACGCGGACGGGGTGGTGGCCGCCTCGGCCGCGGATCACCCCGTCGGCATCGACATCGAGCGGCTGCCAGGACCGGACCCGGGCCCCGGCTTCGGCCGGCCCGGGCAGTTCCTGACCCGCGGCGAGCTGGACCGCGTCCGCGGTTCCCCCGCTCCCCGTTCGGCGTTCCTGCGCATCTGGGTACGGAAGGAGGCACTGGTCAAACTGACCGCGGCGGGCCTGCCCGGCATGGCCGGCATCGACCTCGCGCAGCTGCCGCTGTGCGAGGCGGGCCCGGGCGGACCGCACCGGATCGGCCGGCTGCTCCTCTACGACCTGTCCGGCACGGGGTCCGACGTGATCGGCGCGGTCGCCGTCACCGCCCCCGGCCATCCGGCCGGCCGCGGTTGCCCGGCCGCCTCCGGCATACGGTCACTCACCCTCGACGACCTGATCGACACCCTCTCATCCCAGGGAGAAGCACCATGAGCGAGGTACCCACCAGGCCCGACAGCGTCGTCCCCGACGCCCTGACCACCGTGCTGCTCGGCCACAACGCCTTCCAGTTCACGCGCGCGGGCGTCGAACTCGGCCTCTTCGACCTGCTGGAGCGCGACCCCGGCACACCGCGTGCGCGCATCGGCGCCGAACTGGGGCTCGCGGAACGTTCCTTGGACATCCTGCTGCTCGGCGTCACCTCGCTCCGGCTGGTCGAGCGCACCGAGGACGGGTACGTCAACGCCAAGTCGATCTCGGACCTGTTCACCGGCGGCCACTGGGAGCTGGTCAAGGCGGTCGTCGGCTTCGAGGCGTACGTCACCTATCCGGGCCTCGTCGACTTCACCGAGTCGCTGCGGGCCAACAGCAACATCGGGCTGCGGCGCTATCCGGGCGACGGCGCCACGGTCTACCACCGGCTCAGCGAGGATCCCGAACTGCTCAAGGTCTTCTACCACTTCATGGGCACCTGGTCGGCCGTCGCCAGCAAGCACCTCATCAAGTACGGCGACTTCAGCTCCTCCCGGCGCGTCCTCGACGTCGGCGGCGGGGACGCGACGATGGCCATCGCGGTGGCCGGTGCGCACCCGGACGTCGAGGTCACGGTGCTGGAGATCCCGAAGGTGGTCGACCTCGCCCGTAAGCGGGTCGAGGAAGCGGGGCTCAGCGACCGGGTGCGGGTCGTCGAGGGGGACATCTTCGCGGGTGACTACCCCGAGGGGCATGACACCGTGATGTTCGTGCACCAGCTGCAGATCTGGCCCCAGGAGCGGATCCGCGTGCTGCTGGGCCACGCCCACGCCGTGCTGCCCGCGGGCGGCCGGGCGCTGATCCTGAACTCGATGTCGGAGGACGACTACGACGGTCCGCTCATGGCCGCCCTGGCCAGCCCGTTCTTCGCCGCCGTGGCGGGTGAGGGCGGGATGATCTACTCCTGGGAGGGCTACGAGAAGTCGCTGAAGGAAGTCGGGTTCGACCGGGTGCGGCGTACCCGCTGCACCGAGGCCATCACCCCGCACGGCATCATCACGGCGGTCAAGTGACCGGCCGGCAGCTCGATCCCGCCCTGGTGGAGGACCTCGTGCGGCTGCGCGAGGATCTCCACCGGGAGCCGGAGCTGGGGCTTGATCTGCCGCGGACCCAGGCGAAGGTGCTGGCGGCGCTCGACGGACTGCCCCTGGAGATCACGACGGGAAGGGGGCTGTCCTCCGTCACCGCGGTGCTGCGCGGCGGGGCCGGGGACGACCGGGACGGCGACCGTCCCGCCGTGCTGCTGCGCGCCGACATGGACGCGCTGCCGCTCACGGAGAGCAGCGGTGTCCCGTACACCTCCAAGATCGAGGGCCGTATGCATGCCTGCGGGCACGATCTGCACACGGCCATGCTGGTCGGCGCCGCCCGGCTGCTCGCCGAGGGCCGGGGCGGGCTCCGCGGTGACGTGGTCTTCATGTTCCAGCCGGGAGAGGAGGGACACCACGGTGCGCGGCTGATGATCGAGGAAGGGGTGCTGGACGCGGCCGGTCGGCGCCCGGTGGCGGCGTACGCGGTGCATGTGGCCTCCTCGATGCTGCCGGCCGGGTGGGTGCTGACCCGTAAGGGCCCGCTGCTGGCGGGCGGTGATGTGCTCCGGGTGACCGTCCGGGGCCGGGGCGGCCACGATTCCCAGCCCCAGCTGCTGAGGGATCCGGTGCCGGCCGCGTGCGAGATGACCCTGGCGCTGCAGACGTACGCGAGCCGGGGATTCGACCCGTTCGATCCGGTGCTGCTCTCGGTGGGCAGCATCCACGCGGGCACCTCGGCCAACATCATCCCGGACGAGGCGGAGTTGAAGATCGGTGTCCGCACCTTCGGGCCGGGTGCCAAGGCCGAGGTCATCGAGGGGGTGACGCGGGTCCTGGAGGGGATCGCCGCGGCTCACGGGGTGTCGGTGACGGTGGACCACTCCATGGACTACCCGGTCACGGTGGTCGACCCGGCGGAGGCGGACTTCGCGGCCGGCACGGTCGAGCGGGTGCTCGGGCCGGGCAGGTTCCTGTGGGCGCCGAACACGCTGAGCCCTTCGGAGGACTTCTCGTTCGTCCTGGGCGAGGTGCCGGGGGCCATGCTCTTCCTGGGCGCCTGCCCGCCCGACCGGGATCCGGGGACGGCGAGTTTCAACCACAGTGCCGACGCGGCCTTCGGCAGCGAGGTGCTCGGCGACGGTGCCCTGCTCCTCGCCTGCCTCGCCGAGGACCGGCTGGCCTCGGCCGGCTGACGGCCCGGAACGCCGTGGCGGCCCGGGGCGCGGATCAGTCGCGCGCCCCGAGCCGCGACCGCAGCTCCTTGTTCTCCTCCTCCAGTTCCGCGATGCGCTCGTACACCCCTGCGAGCGCGTCCGCGAGTTCGGCCTCCGAGAAGCGGGGAGTGATGTGTTTGGCGCAGTTCCAGGCGAGGCCCTCGACCCGCACCACCATCAGCCACTCCTCATGCCCCTCGGTCCGCACGTCCTCCGGCCGGCCCCCCGTCCCGGGGAATTCGCCGGCGTCCCTGATCTCGGCCCGGCCGAGGACTTTCAGCCGGGTCCGGTGTGCGTAATCCATGAAGAACAGCGAGACGCGGTCATTGCCGCGAATATTCCCGGCCGTGATGTACTGCCGATTGCCGCGCACATCGAGAAAGGCCAGCGTCTCCTCGTCCAGGACGTGGACGAATCCCGGCGGGCCGCCCCTGAACTGGATGTACGGCCACCCGGTCTCGCTCACGGTGCCCAGGTAGAACCCGTCACGAGCCCCGATGAACCCGGCCTCGGCGGGCCCCAGCCGATCGGCACGCCCGGCGTCCGTGCCGAGCAGCCGCTCCATGGCGGCGGCGCTTCCCCGCTCTTCCTGCACGCGTCGGACGTCATCGGTGAAGGCCACGTGGGCGTAACGGCTCATGCGGCGCTGCCTCCATTCGGAAGAACAACAGCTCGGCAAGCGGAAAGAGCGGTTACGGACAGTTTAGTTCAGACGTCCTGGGTGTCTCCATGAGTTCCGTGAACACCGTGTTGCGCACCGGGCGTGGTGGCGGCGGCGTTCGGCTCATTCCTTTCGAGGCCGGGCGGACAGGTCGATCGCGCGGTCGACGTCCGCGGGGCGGAGTACCCGCAGGATGCCTTCGAGCAGGTAGTAGTCGGCGTAGGGCAGGGAGACCTCGATGCCGTCCTCGGCCGGGCGGTTGCGGGTGCAGCGGGCCACGACCGCCTCGGCGCGGGCCGAGTCCTTCGTGAGGCAGGTGTCCGCCAGAGCCGTGAGCAGGCGCAGCGCCACCTCGCGGTAGGTGTGCCGGCCCGTCGCCGCGTGCAGGTCGAGGAGACCGCACGCCATGATGGCCCCGGCGGAGGCGTCCTTGATGTCGTACGGCTGCTGGGGCGCGCGGTAGTCCCAGACCGGCACATGGTCCGGACCGAGCGCGGCGACGGCGAAGTCCGCGAGTCTGCGCGCGGTGTCCCGGAACCCGGTGTCGCCGGTCCTGCGGTACATGGTGGTGAACCCGTAGATCCCCCATGCCTGTCCGCGCGACCAGCAGGAGGCGGGGCTGTAGCCCTGGACGGTGCCGGGGCCGACGGCCGCACCGGTGTCCGGGTCGAAGTCGAAGACGTGCGGGGTGGATCCGTCCGGGCGTGGGAAGACGCGCTGGGCGGTCCTGGCGTGTTCCACGGCGATGTCGAGGTACGTACTGTCCCCGGTCTGCCGGCTCGCGAACGCCAGCAGGTCGAGGTTCATCATCGTGTCCATGATGACCCGGCCGGCGTTGGCGGTGTCGGTCAGCGCACCCCATGCCCGGATGAACCTCCCGCGCGGGTTGTACCGCTGGATCAGGGAGTCGGCGGCCCGTATCGCGCCGGCCCGCCACATGTCGTCGCCGGTCAGCCGCCAGGCGGTGACCCAGGAGGGGTAGAAGAGGAAGCCGAGGTCGTGGGTGCTCGTGTCGTACTGGCGAGGCGCGAGATTCCGGGCGGATTCGACGGCCCAGGCGCGGAAGGCGTCGTCCCTGCTGTGGAGCCAGGCCATCCACAGGGTCCCGGGCCAGAAGCCGCCCACCCAGTCCCCGTTGCGCGAGTACGTCCACTTCTCGAACTTGGTGCCGACCGGGTAGCCCGTCACGCCGGGCGCGACGGCACGGACCTTCTCCACGGCGTAGTCCGCCGCCGCGCGGAGCGTCCGCAGGGTGGCCTCCGTGTCCGTGCGGTCCGCCGCGGCGGCAGGCACGGCCGAGACACCTACGGCCGCGGCACCGGCCGCCGTCGCCAGCACCGTACGCCGGGAAACGCTCATACTCGCTCTCCAACTGGGCCGTGCGGACGGGAAGTTGGCTGAGCTTCGCACACCACACGCACACATGTACACCCACGTGAGCAAGGTTCATCCATGTGAACGGCGGATCGAGGGATCCTTCCCTGAGCACGACGCGGGCCACCGCGGTCACGTGCCTTCGGGGCCGTTCGCCAGTCGGCGCCGCCACCACAGGTCCGCCCGCCACCGGCGCCCTTCGGCGAGCGGGTCCGGGAGGGTGCGCGCGACGTACTCGGCGTCCAGCGCCCTCACGCGGTGCCCCAGTTCGGCACGCGGGCCGGGCGGCAGCCGCCGCAGGACGTCGTCCAGCACGTCACGGGCGTGCCGTACGTCGCGGAAGGAACAGCCCCGGCAGCCGCACCCCTCCTCCTGCGGATACCTGGGCCGGCGTCCGGGCGGTCGCAGGAACTGCCGGTAGCGGCGCAGGGCGCGGTCGGTGGCGCCTGCGTAGAGGTAGTAGTCGCCGGAGAGCCTCTCCACGCGCTCGATCGCCAGGCTGGTCCGGAGGGAGAGTCCATGGATCCGCTCGACGTGCAGGCCGCGCGGGACACGGGGAACCTGTCGGGCGCGCAGGGCGCCGGGCTGCCTACGCGGCATCGCCCTTTCGCTGGTCGGACATGACCCGATCATGCCGCACGACCACCCGGTCGGGTAGTGGGTTTCTCCCCCCTGCGGCCACCGCCCGCTCCACGGGAAATCGATCGAAGCGCCGGACGGCCACTGCTAGGTTGCGGCCGTGGACCTCTTCTCGCGCTCCTGGGCGGCGCTGCGCACGACGGTCGCCGGACTCTCCGACGAGGACTTCGCGCTGCCGTCGGGGTGCGGCGGCTGGCAGGTCCGGGATCTGGTGTGCCATCTGGTCATCGACGCCCAGGACGTACTGATCACCCTGGTGACACCCGCCTCGGCGGAGCCGACCCACGACGCGGTGACCTACTGGCACGTCTCGGACACGCCGCCCGCGGGCGACGATCCGCTGGACGCGCTGACCGTGCGGCTGGCCGCGGCGTACGAGGAGCCGGGCCTTCTCAAGTTCCACCTGGACGACGTCGGTTCCGCCGCCGGCCGCGCGGCGGAGCTGGCCGACCCTGGGCTGCTGGTCGGCACCCAGGACATGGTCCTCACCGCGGGCGACTACCTGCACGCGTACGTCCTGGAGTGGACCCTGCACCACCTGGACCTGATCGCCCACCTCCCGGACGCGGCCCAGCCGCCCGCCGAGACCCTCGCGGGAGCGCGCGTCCTGCTGGAGAAGATCGCCGGGGCGTCGTTCCCCACGTCGTGGTCCGACCAGGACGCGCTGCGGATCGGCACGGGGCGCCGGGCCCCCACCGCCGGGGAGCGGGCCGAACTGGGCGGTCTCGCCGAGAGGATCCCGCTCGTTCTCGGCTGAGCGTGCGGGGATGAGCGCGCGGGGGCGGCACCGGTAAGGCCCATGGGTCCCCGGGGCCCACGCTTGACCTTGCCCCCCGGGGCAAGGTTTAGCGTGGTCGGTGGTGAACGACATGAAGATCAGCGAACTGGCACGCCGGGCCGGTGCGACGACCAAGGCGGTGCGGTACTACGAATCGCTCGGGTTGATCACGCCCGAGCGGCTCGCCAACGGCTACCGGACCTACACCGAGGACGACGTCCGCCTCGTGCGCGAGATCCGCGCGCTCCAGCGGCTGGGGATCCCGGCCGAGGGCACCCGGCCCTTCCTGGAGTGCCTGGCGGCCGGACGGCAGTACGCCGACGACTGCCCGGCCTCGCTGGCGAGCTACCGCGCCGCCATCGACGAGCTGACCGAGCGCATCGAGGCCCTCGCCGCCCGCCGCACGACACTCATCACCCACCTGCACACGGCCGCACACCGGGGCAGCTCGGCGGCACCGGCCGCACGGACCGCAACACCCGACGAGGACTATCTGACCCTCCCCGCCGACCTGCCCGTCCCCGCGGACGACGGCGCCGCGTCCCAGCTGCCCGGCACGAGGGTCCCCCGCCTGACCCTGCCCACGACGGCGGGCAAGGAGGTCAGGCTGGACACACTGGGACCCCGGCGGACGGTCCTGTACCTCTATCCGCTCACCGGCCGCCCCGGCACCGATCTGCCGGAGGGCTGGAACGCCATCCCCGGGGCCCGTGGCTGCACCCCGGAGGCTTGTGGCTTCCGCGACCACTTCCAGGAGCTGCTCGACGCCGGGGCCGGGCGCGTGTACGGGCTGTCCAGCCAGGACTCGGCGTACCAGCGGGAGGTCGTGGAGCGGCTCGGACTGCCGTTCGACATGCTCTCCGATCCCGCGCTCCACCTGGCCGACGCCCTCGCCCTGCCCACCTTCGAGGCCGACGGGAGGCGGCTGTTCCGCCGGCTGACGCTGATCGTCCGCGACGGGGAGATCGAGCACGCCTTCTACCCGGTCTTCCCGCCGAACGCGCACGCCGGGCAGGTGCTGGCCTGGCTGCGCGAGAACCCGATGTGAGCCGGGCGATCCCATCCCCTGCCGGCGACCAAGAAATCCAGACACCCAGCCACCCAGGGATCCAGGGATCCAAGGGCCCAGGGACCGAGATACCCGAGGACCGAGACGTACTGATGTACCTGCCGAAGCACTTCACGGCCGACGAGGCCGCCGTCCATGACCTGCTCGCCCACCACGGCGCGGCCGACCTGGTCACCATGACCCCGCAGGGCCTGCTGGCGACGGTGCTGCCGTTCGTGTACGACCCGGAGGCCGGTGCACACGGTTCCCTGATCGGGCACATGGCCCGTGGCAACGACCAGTGGCGGGAGCCGGTGCGGGGCGACGCCATGGCGATCGTGCGCGGACCCGACGGCTATGTGACGCCCACCTGGTACCCGGCCAAGGCCGAGCACCACCGGGTGGTGCCCACCTGGAACTACATAGTGGCCCATGTGTACGGGGAACTGGTCGTCCACGACGATCCCGACTGGACCGCCGCGCAGCTGCGCCGGCTGACCGACCGGCATGAAGCGGGCTCCGCCGAACCGTGGTCCGTCGACCAGGCCCCGGCGAGGTACGTCGAGGGCCGGCTCCGCGCGATCGTCGGCATCGAACTGGTCATCAGCCGGATCGAGGCCAAGTTCAAGCTCAGCCAGAACCAGCCTCGCGAGAACGTCGAGGGAGTCGTCGCGGGCCTGTCGGCGCGCGGACGAAGCCATGACACCGCGCTCGCGGCGGCGATCCGCGCCCACAACGATGCGCCGGACATGTCCTGATAGACACAGGCCACCGAGGCCGCTCTCGCGCGGGTCGTCCACACGGGGACGTGGTGGCCGTATCCGCTCAGGAGGGGGGTGCGGCGAGCCAGTCGCCACAGAAGGGCGGCATCTTGCGGACATCGGCGTCGGACATATGTGCCAGCCATGTGTGCCGCCCGGGGCGACTCCGTGGACGGCAACTCCCTTGACGGCGGGCCGTGCATGTCCCGCCACCAGGGGAACATGGCGCCCCCGACTCGATGCCGACACGGCGGGTACCTGGGGCTGGAGCGGGCCTCGATCGGCTATTACTGCCTCGTCAACGGTGAAAACCGGTCGACCCGCCCGTATCATCCAGGTGTCGCACCGTCAGGAGCGGAGGGAAACATGCCGGAAACCCCTGGGGCCGTTACCGAATTGGCCTCTCAGTACGTCAGCCAAGTAACCAACGACCTCGAACACAATCTCAAGGAGCAGGAACGCGTCACGGCCGAAATCACCGCGCTGCAGGAGCAGTTGGCCGGACTCCAGCACGACCACACCATTCTGCTCAGCATGCAGCAGGCTCTCGGCGTCGCCGCACCGGCCGGCGGCGCGGTCGTTCCCGCCCCGCGCAACAAGAGCGGCGACACACAGCACGCCGGCACGCGGCGCGGCAGCACACGGGGCGGAAGCACACAGCGCGGCGGCACACAGCGGACCGACGCGAAGAAGCCGGCGGCCAAGAAGGGGGCGAGCGCCAAGTCCACGCCCAAGAAGGCCGCGTCGGAGGCCACTGCGCCCACGCTGATCGAACTCGTCCGCCGGTACCTGTCCGAGCAGAGTGAACCGCGGTCCGCCGCGGAGGTCACCGAGGCGCTGGGCCAGGCACACCCGGACCGCGGGGTCCAGACCAAGGTCGTACGCACGACTCTGGAGAACCTCGTGGCGCGGAACTGCGCCCAACGCACCAAGCAGGGTTCGTCCGTCTTCTACACGATGCCGGAGGAACCGGCGAAGGCACCGGCGAAGGAGCCCGACACCGTCACATGATCCTGGCCGCCTCGGACACGCGCGCGCGTACACCGACGAGGGTGTCGTCGGGGGCGAGGTGCGGGGTGCCCGGCGCGGGGGTGTGCCGCCGTGCGAGCTGTTGCTGCGGGTGGTGGCGGCTGCTGAGCCGCAGGCCCTCCGGACGGCAGGCGCGGGGCCGGTGTGCCCGGCATCCGGTTCGGAGCGGCCTCGCACGCCCGATGCCGGGTGTACGCGCAAGCGGGCTCCATGGGTGTCGTCCTCAGCCGCTCTGCCGCTGGCCGGGTGTCGGGCACGTCGTAGGTGCGCCGCCGGATCCTCGGATGCCCGGGGCGGTCGCCGCGACGGCCGCGGCACTCCCGGGACGGCCTCGCGCCGTACGGCGGCCGAGGCCGCGACCCGGGGCCGTCGCGTCAGCACCCGGCGACGGCCGGCCCACCGGACCGGCCCGCCGATGGCTTCCCGAGCGCTGACGGGACGAGCCGATGCGGGTCAGGCGGACGGGCCGCCGGTGGCGTCGAAGCTGGCGAAATAGGCGGCGGCCATGTCCTCTTCGGCGTGACCCTGCGCGGCGGCGCGCTCCAGGCGCTCCGCGCTCGCGGCGGCCACGTCCAGGCGTACGCCGTTCCGTTCGCCGGCCCGGACGATCAGCCGGGCGTCCTTGGCCGCCGTCGCCACCGCGAACTGGGCTGGGGACAACTGGCCGTTGAGGATGAGCCCCGCCTTGGCGTGCAGATACCCCATGTCCAGCGGACCCCCCGCGATGGTGTCGAAGAAGCTCTGCGGCTCCACGTCGAGCGCCTGCGCCAGGGCCAGCACCTCGCCGACCGCAGCGGTGGCCGCGATGACCCAGCTGTTGGCGACCAGCTTCAGGCGGGTCGCGGCCCCGTCCGCACCGTCCTCGCCGGTCCACACGGTCCGGGAACCGACCGCGTCGAACACCGGGGTCACGACGGCCCGGTGCTCGCTAGGACCCGCGGCGAGGACGACGAGCTGCCCGGCCTCGGCCGGCTGGCGCGTGCCCAGCACCGGCGCGTCGAAGAAGACGAGGCCGTGCTCGCGGGCGAACGCGGCCAGCTCGCCGATGGCCTCGATCCCGGCGGTGGTGGACTGCACCCAGGCGGCGCCCCGACGCAGCGCGGGAGCCGCCTCGCGCATGACGTCCAGGGCCGCTGGGCCGTCGTAGAGCATGGTCAGGACGACATCAGCGCCCTCGACGGCCTCGCTGGGCGTACCGGCGATGTGTGCGCCGTCGGTGGCGAGCGGTTCGGCCTTGGCACGGGTGCGGTTCCAGGCGCGGACGGTGTGTCCGGCACGCACGAGGTTGCGGGCCATCGCGGCGCCCATGATGCCGGTGCCCAGGACACTCACGGTGAGCTTGTCGGTCATGACGTCAACTCCCTGCAATTTACGGGACTCAGGCTTGTCGGTCCGGTCGATCCGCGTCACCCGGGTGAGGACACGGACCCCCGGCCGCCGGAAAGATCTTCCACCAGCCGGGCGCGCGGCACGTCGAGCCGCCGCTCCGGCGTGCCGTCCTGCCAGACCGACCACGGTGGTCGGCGAAGGTTCCGTACTGTGGCACGGTGACGACTCAGGTGATCCTTCTCAACGGTGGTTCCAGCTCCGGGAAGTCCGGGATCGTGCGCTGTCTGCAAACACTGCTGCCCGATCCCTGGCTGGCCTTCGGGATCGACTCGCTCGTCGACGCGCTGCCCGCGAAGCTCAGGGGAGCGGACGGCGGGATCGAGTTCGCCACGGACGGTGGGGTACGCGTCGGGGCCGACTTCCGGACGCTGGAGGCCGCCTGGATGGCAGGCGTCGCGGCGACGGCACGCGCCGGCGCCAGGGTCGTCGTCGACGACGTGTTCCTCGGTGGCGCGGCCTCCCAGCGGCGGTGGTGGAAGGCCCTGGACGGGCTTGAGGTGCTGTGGGTCGGTGTCCGCTGTGCGGCCTCGGTCGCCGCGGAACGTGAGATCGCCCGAGGAGACCGGGACCAGGGCATGGCCGCCTCCCAGGCCGACGTGGTGCACGAGGGCGTGGAGTACGACCTGGAGGTCGACACGCCCCACCAGGAGTCCCTCGCATGCGCGCGGATCATCGCCACCCGCCTCGGTTGACCGGCAGAGCGGGCTGTGCGGACTGTACGGGCGGGGTGGGCCGTACGGGCCGTGCGGGCAGGACGAGCGGTGCGGATGACCCGGATCGTGGACGTCCTTCGGCACGCCGCGCAGACTGCTGTCCGCACTTGGCGGCCGTGGACCGGGAGTTCGCCCGCGCGGCACGGACGCCACCGACGCCGTCACCACCCTGGCCACCCTTACGCGGCGCACCTCCCCGCAGACCGCCGCGGCGCCGACACCGGCAGGCGCCCTGGCTCAAGCGCGAGCCGAGCTGCCCCCGCCCTCACCCCCGCCCGCGTTCGGAGCCGATGGCGGAAGGGCCGCACCCTGACCAGACTCACCCGGCCACGGCGCGGCAGCGGACCTACCCTGCCCCGGCCCGCCCGCCGCCGACGGAGCACCGAACGAACCTTGCCCAGGGCCGCCCGCCCCCGGCGGAGTTACGAACGAGCCTTGCCCGGGCCCGCCCGCCCCCGGCGGAGCGACGTACGGCCCATGGCCGCCGGGATGGACCGGCCACGGTGTCGGTACCGACGCACCGGGAGCCGGGTACCCGGGCCACTGCGGCGGCATGGGGACGCCGGCGTAGGCCGCAGGGAAGGCCGGTGGCTGCGGGGCCGCGGCCGTCCGCTGCAGTCGCCGGCGGCGCAGCCACCAGGCCACGGCCGCCGTGTACAGCGCGATGCCCACTACGTCGAACACGACCAGCTGCCAGCTCGCGTCGGCCGCCGTCTCGTCGCTGCTGAGCCCGTCGACGACGGCGGCGGAGACACCGAAGGCGAGGACGTTGTTGACCGCGTGCAGGGCGATGGACGCCTCCAGGCCGCCCGTCCGCCAGGTCAGCCAGCCCGCGGCCACTCCGAACACCACCAGGTCCACGAAGCCCCAGGCGGTGCCCCAGCCGTGGGCGGCGGCGAACAGGACCGCCTGGGGTACGAGCGCGATCCAGGGTGAGCGCAGGAACGCCCCGGCGGTCTGGGTGAGCCAGCCGCGGAAGACGTACTCCTCGGCAGCTGCCTGCAGCGGCACCAGTACCACCAGCATGGCGAGGGCCCGTACGAAGGCGGACCACCCCACCCACTGGCCCTCCGGGTCACCGGGCTCAGCGGGCAGCAGGAACATGGCGCCCATCGCCAGGCCGAGGATCGGCACGGCGGTCAGCGCACACAGCGCCAGCCAGCGCCATCTCAGCCGCCCGGTCACGGAGGAGACCGTGCCGGCGGGCCGGCCGCCGATCCAGCGCACGATCAGCAGCAGCACGGGTATGCCCGCCGCGATCGTGAGCAGGTCCACCGCGGTGCCGGCGACGGGGCCGAACTCCGGCCAGCCGTCGGCGTCTTCCGCGTAGCCCATGCCGGCCCCCAGGGCCGCGACGACGATCATGAGCACGATCAGAGTGATCATGTATGCCACGGCCACGACCACGGTCCCGAGCAGGGGGCGCCACCACCGGTAGCGCGGTGCCAGGCGGGCCAGGCGGGCCAGGCGGTGGTACGGGAGTTGCTCGGCGAGCAGTGGCTGTGTCATGCCGTCAGCCTGACCGAAGACGCCCCCGCGCGCCATCGACCCCCGGCATGATCCGGTGTCTCCATCCTCGGGTGGTGTCTCTATCCCAGGGTGGAGACGGACCTCGGCCTCAGGCCCGGTGCCTGCCGCACGAGCCGGACTTTACGCTCGTGGGTGACATGGAGACGACACGCACCTGGCTTCTGCCCCTGCTGCTGGCGGCCGGGCAGGGCGCCCTGCTCTGGTCCGGGGTCGGCCCGGACGGCCCGACGGGCCCGCCGGGCCTTCTCGGCATGCTCGGCCTGGTGAGCGCGTCGGCCGTGGAGGCCGTCGCGCTGGGGTGGCGCCGCAGCGCTCCCCTGCGGGCGCTGGCCGGCACCCTGGCCGCCCTGGTGCTCGGCGGGCTCGTCCGGCCGGACGGCTACCTCGGCATCGGCCCGCTGATCGCCCTGTACTCCGTCGCCGTGCGCTGCCCGGTACCGGTGACGGTGCGCGCCCTCGCCGGGGCCGTGGGCGTCGAGTGGCTGCTGTCCGCCGTGCAGGAGGGGCCGCGGGCCCCGCTGCTGTCGTCCATGGCGGTCGCCCTGGGCGTGTACGTGCTGTGCGCGGGGCTCGGCGAGACCCGGCGGCAGTGGCTCGCCGGACGGCTGACGGCGACCCGGCGGCTGGCCGGGGCGGAGCACACCCGCCGGCTGGCGGGCGACCACGAACGCCGGCGTCTCGCCCGGGAGCTGCACGATGTGAGCGCCCATCACCTCACCTCGGTCGTGGTGACAGTCGATGCCGCCAGCAGGCTGCAGGACAGCAGGCCCGACCTGGCCGCCGAGGCGCTGTCCTTCGCGGAACGCACCGGTGCCGAGACCCTCACGGCGCTGCAACGCCTCGTCGGACTGCTGTGGGTGGCCGACCGCCCTGACCACCGGCCGATGAGCGGGCGGATCGAGGAACTGGTCGCGGGTTTCGGCAGGCTGGGGCGGCCGGTCACCGCACAGCTCCCCGACGACCTGGCCGGTCCGCCTGCCGAGGCGGTCCACGGCATCGTCCGCGAGGCCCTCACCAACACGCTGCGGTACGCGCCGGGCGCCGCCACGCGGGTGCTGGTGCGGCGGACGGACGGCCTGCTCGAACTGACCGTGGAGAACGCGCCGCCGCGCACCGCACCGCAGGGCTCCGGGGACCTCGGCGGAGGGCGCGGAGTGGCCGGGATGCGGGAGCGGGCCGCCGCGGCGGGGGGCGAACTGACCGCAGGCCCCACCCGGGAGGGCGGCTGGCTGGTCCGCGCGACGCTGCCCGACGGCGCCGCACCACGACGGCCCGACGAGCACGGCTGGCGGCGTGATGTGCTGCGCGAGCAGCGGCTCGCCGATCCCGCCCTCGCTTTCGCGGCGATGATCCTGCCCGTGTCCTGCATACTCGGGCTCACCGAGGACTGGTCGGCCGCCATGCGCAGGGCCGCGCTCCCGGCGCTGCTGGTGGTGTGCGGACTTCTGGTGCTGCACGCGCTGCCGCTGCTGTGGCGCAGGCGTGCTCCGTGGGCCGCCTTCCTCGCCGTACTGGCGACGGCCTGGCTGGGGCCGGTGGCCGTCTCGGCGCTGCGTCTTCCGTCCCACGCCGCGCAGTTCCTCGCCTGCGGGCTGCTCGTGGAGACACTGGCCGTGTACGCGATCGCCGCCTTCGGGCAGGGGGCGGGGCGCACCTGGCCCGTGCCGCTCGTCGCGGCGTTCAGTGCGGCCGGTTCCCTGACGCTCGCGTCGTACGCCGACGGTTCGATGGCGGGTGAGCCCACGGGCCCGGGCGAGGCCGTGCTGCTGGCCTGCTTCTTGTCCGTCCTGACCGCCCCGCTCTTCGCGGCCCTGTGGGGTGCCGGGCTGATCGTCCGGCGCCGGCGGCTGCGCGCCCTGGCCTACGACGACTTCGCGTTCGCCAGCTCGATGTGGCACGCGGACCGGGCCGCCGCCGCCGAACGGCAGCGGCTGGCGGCGACGCTGCACGACGCCGTGCTGGCGCACACCCGGGCCCTCATGGGCGCGGCCGGGCGCGGTGACCTGGCGGAGGTGGCCGGCACGGCCAGGGCGGCGCTGGCCGCGATGCGGGAGATGCTGCACAGCCTGGGCGACGCGGGTGCGGACGGCGACGGCGACGGCGGCGGCACGGGGCCCGGTGGCCGGCTGGCCCCCTCGCCGACAGCGGCCGACCTGGACGCGTTGTGCGACGCGCTGTGCCGCGGCGGGCGTGACGTACGGCTGCGGGGCCTGCCCGAGGCCGCCCGGGACCTGCCGCCGTCCGTGCAGGTCTCGGTCTACCGGATCGTCGAAGCGGCGCTGGGCGCGGGCGATCCCGGACCGGCCCGGGTGAGCCTGCGGCGCCGCCGGGGCACACTGCGGATCACCGTGAAGGGCGTCCGGCTCGCCGTCGCGGGCCCGGTCGCCGAACGCCTGCGGGTGCAGGTCGCCGCCGGTGAGGGGCGGATCCAGTGCGAGCCGGCCGGTACGCTACGGGTGTCGTTGCCGGCCGGAGCCGTTCCGGCCCCCGTCCAGGAGGTGTTCCCGTCGCCATACGCGTGATCGTCGTCGACGACCAGGCCGTGGTCCGGGCCGGGTTCGCGGCCATCGTGGACGCCGAACCCGATCTGACGGTGGTCGCCGAGGCGGGCGACGGGGCGACGGCCGTGTCGCTCGCCGCGGCCCGGGAGGCCGATGTCGTCCTGATGGACATCCGGATGCCTGGCATGGACGGACTCACCGCGACCCGGCTGATCACGGCGTCGGCCGGCGGCCCGCGGGTCCTGGTGCTCACCACGTTCGACCTGGACGAGTACGTGTACGAGGCGCTGCGTGCCGGGGCGTCCGGGTTCCTGCTGAAGGACGCCAGGCCCGAGGACCTGTTGTCCGCGATCCGGGTGGTCGCGGACGGCGAAGGCATCCTGGCACCCGCCGTGACCCGCCGGCTCATCGACACCTTCGCGCGCAGTGCCCCGCCCCCGCCGTCCGCCGCCGGGCCCCTCGGTCAGCTCACCCAGCGCGAGCGGGAGGTCCTGCTGAAGATCGCCTCCGGGCTGACCAACGCCGAGATCGGCGCCGAACTCGGTGTCACCACGGGCACGGTCAAGAGCCATGTGAACGCCCTGTTGTCCAAACTCGGCCTGCGCGACCGGGTGCAGGCCACCATCCTCGCCTACGACACCGGACTGATCAGCCCGCGCGGGGCGGGGCAGGGCTGACCGGGCGCCACCGCACCGAGGCCGCCGAGGTCGACGTCCGTTCGCCGCCGGTGTCCGCCATGGCCCTCGGGTGGGATGGGGTCATGACTTCACGAACTGAACCGAACGGCAGGACGGCACTGGTCACCGGCGGCAGCCGGGGCATCGGCGCGGCGACGGCACTGCGGCTGGCACGCGACGGCGCGGACGTGGCGGTGACCTATGTGCACGGCAAGGACGCGGCCGAGAAGGTCGTACGGGACATCGAGGCGCTGGGGCGGCGGGCGGTGGCGCTGCGCGCGGACTCCGCCGACGCGGCGGAGGCGGCGGGCGCGGTGCGGCGCGCGGCGGAGGAACTGGGCGGCCTTGACGTCCTGGTGAGCAATGCGGCGGTCGGACTGATGGGGCCGCTGGAGGGCTTGTCCCTCGCCGACATCGACCGGCTCCTCGCCGTGAACGTGCGCGGAGTGTTCCTGGCCGCCCAGTCCGCCGCCGGACTCATGGGGCCCGGCGGCCGGATCATCACCATCGGCAGCTGTGTCGCCGGGCGCGTGCCGGGGCCCGGGGCCACGTTGTACGCGATGAGCAAGTCGGCCATGGTCGGGCTGACGAAGGCGCTGGCCCGGGAGCTGGCCGGTCGCGGCATCACGGCGAACGTCGTGCACCCCGGCCCGACCGACACCGACATGAACCCCGCGGACGGCCCGTACGCCTCCGGTCAGGCGGCCATGACGGCGCTCGGCCGCTTCGGCACGGCCGAGGAGGTGGCCTCCCTGGTGGCCTTCCTCACGGGTCCGGACGCGGCTTACGTCACGGGCGCGGAGTTCTCGGTGGACGGGGGGTACGGGGCCTGACGGGATGACACTTCACGGAGACCGACGCTCGGCCTGACCGAGGCGGCCGGGGCGGGTACGCGGCGGGCGGCTACGGCACGCGGCCCGACCCGGGCGGGGCCGGCGCCACAGGCCGGACCGGGTGTCCCCTCCGGCTCCCGGCCTCCAGAAGGTCACAGGCCGGGAGGCGCGTTGCCCGCCGGGGTGCCGCCGTCGCGTGTGCGGCACCCCGGGAGGGTGGTCTCAGGTCTCTCCGCCGGCCGCGGAGTCGTCGGCCGGGCGGGGGCGCAGGAGCAGGGCCGCCAGCAGGGCGGTGCCGGCCAGGCCGAACGCGGCGATGGTGGTCACCGCGGTGAACCCGCGGTCGTAGGCGTGCTGTCCGGCGCGCAGCAAGGTGTCGGCGGTGCGCTGCGGCAGGTGCGGGGCCAGTCCCTCCATCGCCGCGAAGGACTTCTCGGCCGTGGCCCGTTCGCCGGGGTCGAGTCCGGGGACGGACGGCAGCCCGGTGCGGTAGGCGGCGGTCAGTACCGTGCCGAGGACGGCGACGCCGAGGCCCGCGCCGAGTTCGAAGGAGGTCTCCTGGATCGCCGCCGCCTCCCCGGACCGCTCCGGCTGGGCCGCGCTCATGATGGAGTCGGCGCCGAGGGTCATCACGATGCCGGCGCCGTATCCCGCGCAGACCAGCGGGGCCAGCAGGGCGACGTACCGGCCGGTGTCTCCGGTGAGGGCGATGACGGCCATGGCGAGGGCGAAGAGCGCGAGCGCCGCCGTGAGCGACCACCGGTTGCCCCAGCGGCCGGAGGCCCAGGGTGCCGTGACGGCGCCGACCGCGTTGGCGGCGGCCAGCGGCATGAGCGCGAGACCGGCGCGCAGCGGGGAGTACTCGCCGACCTGCTGGAGCCACTGGGTGAGGAAGAACAGCAGCGCCACATAGCTGCCGAAGCAGCCGATCACACACAGGGTCGCGGTGGTGAACCGACGCTCGCGGAACAGGGTGAAGTCCAGCAGGGGTTCGGGGATGCGGCGCTGGCGGCGCACGAAGACGTACAGCAGCGCGGCGCCCGCGACGGCCGTGACGAGGATGACGGCGTCGACGCCCGCGTGTTCGCCGGCCTGCTTGAGGGCGTAGACCACGCCGGCCAGGCCGGTGACGGAGAGCGCCACGCTCGCCACGTCCCAGCGGCGCGGCTGCGGATTGCGGGACTCGGGGATCACCTTGGCGCCGACGGCCAGGATGACGACGATGACGGGCACGTTGATCAGGAAGACCGCGCCCCAGCCCCATTTCTCGGTGACGAGCCCGCCGACCAGGGGGCCGATGGTCGCGCCGACACTGTGCGCGGCGGTCCAGATGCCGATGGCCACGGCCCGTTCGCGGTCGTCGGCGAAGACGACCCGGATGATCGCCACCGTGGACGCCATGATCATGGCCGCGCCGACGCCGAGCGCGGCGCGTGCCGCGATCAGCTGCGCGGTGGTCGCGGCGAAGGCGCACGCCGTCGAGGCGAGGCCGAAGGTGAAGAAGCCGCTGAGCACCATGCGGCGCCGGCCGATCCGGTCGCCGAGCGTGCCGCAGGTCACCAGCAGCGCGGCGAGCGTGAGGGAGTAGACGTCGACGATCCACAGCAGCTGTGCGGGCGACGGTTCCAGCTCCTGGCTCATCCGGGGCACCGCGACATGCAGCACCGTGAGGTCGGTGCCGCACAGCAGCAGGCTGCCCGACACCACGGCGAGCACCAGCCAGCGCCTTCGGTGGATGCGGGCCGCCTCTTCCGACTCTGCCGTCTGTGCCGTTCCGCCGACCGTGCGCGGGGCTGCCGGCGCTTCCTTGTGTGACATATTCTCAGTTTCTGGAGGTACCGACTCGGGCCGCAAGTACGGTCTTTTCTGTGGCCTAGTGCCACTGGGTATACCAATGGAGGTCAACGGTGCGTTCGAGGGTCGAGGAATCACCGGATCAGTGCGCCGTCGAGTTCGCGATGGAGATTCTGGGGGGCCGCTGGAAACTGGCCATTCTGAAACAGCTGGTGGCCGGGACACATCGATTCGGCGAGCTGCGGCGTGCCCTGCCGGGTGTCACCCAGCGCATGCTGACCCGCCAGCTGCGCGAGCTGGAGGAGGACGGGCTGGTCTCCCGGACGGTGTACCGGGAGGTGCCGCCGCGGGTGGAGTACGCGCTCACCGACATCGGCCACAGCCTGGACGCCATCACCGACGAGCTGGACAAGTGGGGCCAGTGGTACCGCGATCAGGTGCGCGAGGCGGCACCGGCCGGCTCCCGGCCCCCGCTCTGAGGGCGGGGGCCGGACGGTCCGCGGGGATCACAGCGTCGTACAGGTCTCCTCGTACGACAGCCGGGGCCCGCGCGGCCGGGGCGGTGGCCCGGCGGGCCTGCCGATGTTCACCACGAGCAGCGCGCGCAGGTCGCCCTCCGGGAAGAATTCCCGGTTGACGCCCGCCTCGTCGAATCCGCTCATCGGGCCGGCTGCCAGACCGGCCGCGCGTATGCCGATGAGGAGATAAGCGGCCTGGAGCGCACCGTTGAGCAGCGCGGACCGTTCCCGCAGGGCGTCATTTCCGGTGTACAGATCGGCCGCGCCGGGAAACGCCGGGAATAGTTCCGGCAGTCTGCGGTGGAAACGGGTGTCCACCGCGAGAAGCGCGGTGAGCGGCGCCCGCAGGGTCTTTTCCCGGTTGCCCCGGGAGAGATGGGGCGCGAGCCGCTCGCGGCTCGCCGCCGAGCGCAGCAGGAGCAGGCGCAGCGGCTGCTGGTTGAACGCCGTCGGGCCGAGGCGTACCAGTTCGTGCACCGCCCTGACCGTCTCGTCGGAGACCGGCTCGTCGGTGAACCGGTCCGCGGTGCGGGCCTGCCGGAAGAGGAGGTCCTGGGCGGCCGGGTGCAGCGCGAGCGGTTGTGTGGTGGGCGTCGGCATCGCGGTGCCGGTCAGAATTCCGTGAGGTTCTGCCGGAGGGTGTTGCCCGGTGTGTAGGCGCTCCGGGTCAGTCCGCGCCGCTGGAGCGCCGGGACGAGGCCGTCCGTGACCTCGGCGATGTAGCGCCGGTTGAGCCGGAGCAGCGGTGTGGTGATCATGAACCCGTCGCCGCCGGCCTCCTCCATCACCTCGCCCATCCGCTCGGCGACCTGGTCCGGGGTGCCGACCAGGTCCACGGAGGACACCAGCCCGCCGGCCCCGTCGATGACCAGTTCCCGCAGGGTCTTGCCGCTCCCCCACTGCTGGAACTTGTCCAGGGTGCCCCGCTCGCCGTTGGTGGTGAGCTGGTGCGGCAGGGGCTTGTCCAGGTCGAACTGGGCGAAGTCGATCTCGGTGAGGGCCGACACCTGGGCCAGGATGTCCTGGATGAACTGCGGGGAGGAGACCATGCGGGCCTGCTTCTCGCGGGCGTCCTGCTCCGTCTCGCCGAGCGTCGGCGTGACGCAGAACAGCACCTTGATGGAGTCCGGGTCGCGGCCGTTCTCCGCGGCCTTGCGCCGTACGTCGTCGCGGAACTCCTTCATGCTCTGGGGGCCGCTGGCGATGGCGATGATGGAGTCCGCGTTGCGCGCGGCGAAGGCCCGGCCCCGCGGCGAGGCCCCGGCCTGGACGAACGCGGGCCGGTGCTGGGGCGAGGGGACCGTGTTGAGCGGGCCCCGCACGCTGAAGTACTTGCCCTGGAAGTGGACGGGCCGGACCTTGGTGTGGTCGGCGTAGACGCCGTTCTCCCGGTCCAGGACGACCGCGTCGGGGTCCCAGGACGCGAACAGCTGCTTGACGACGTCGACGTACTCGTCGGCCATCTCGTACCGGACGTCCCGCGGCGGCAGCTTGTCCATGCCGAAGTTCTGGGCGGCCAGGTCCTCGGCGCTGGTGACGATGTTCCAGCCGAAGCGTCCGCCGAGCATGCTGTCCATGGTGGAGGAGAGCCGGGCCGTCATGAACGGCGGGTAGGCCAGGGTGGACAGCGTGGCCACGACGCCGAGGCGGGTGGTGGCCAGGCCCATGGCGACGGCGAGCGGCACCGGGTCGTGCTTGGGGACGACCATGGCCTGCTTGAGGGCGGCCTCCGAGGTGCCGCCGTAGCTCTCCGGGACCATCAGCTTGTCCTCGACGATCACATAGTCGAAGCAGGCGCGTTCCAGGGCCTGGGCGACCTCGGTGTGGAACCGGCCGTCCCAGGGGGAGCCGCCGGTGCCGAAGGGGCCCTGCCAGTCGTCCGGGGTGAAGTTGAAGATGAAGGCGAGGTGGAACTTGCGGCTCACGGGTGCTGTCCTCCGGGCTGGGCGGTGCGGCGCTCGGCGGCGCGGGAACGTCGGTCGCTGGGCAGGGAGCGGCGGTCGGGGCGGGTCTGGGCGAAGAGCAGCCCCTCGCCCCCGCGGATCAGGCCGACCGCCTCGTCGAGCACATGGCGCAGGAGCTTCTCGCCCAGCGCGGCACTGGATCCCGAGGTCGAGGACAGGATGCCGCGGTTGCTGATCTGCTCGACGTCGACGGGGTGCAGATAGACACCGGCCCGGGGCGGCCGGTCGTGGTCCGGGCGCTCCTCGGTGACCAGCTCCGGGTGCAGGTGCAGCATCAGGCTGGTCTCGGTCACGCCGGCGTGCTCGGCGTGCCAGCCGGGGAACTCGGCGATCTCGGCGTCGGTCCAGGTGTCCCGTACCAGGCTCCACCAGCTGAACGCGAACACCTCGGTGCTGTCCAGCAGGCCCTGCTGGCGCACCTGGTCCAGCGCCTCGAAGAGGAAGGGCTCGTTCTCGAAGTGGCCGTTGACCACGACGAGGCGGGCCATGGGCAGCTGGGCCAGGGAGGTGAGCGTGTCCCGCAGGAAGTCGATCAGTGTGCCGCCGGTGACGTGCACGGTGCCGGGGAAGTAGAGGCCGCCGCCGCTCTGCGGGAGCGACCGGGCGCCGACGGCCTGCGCGGGCAGGGTGAAGGCGTCCAGTTCCCGGGCGATCCCGTCGGCGACGGCCTCGGCGAGGAGCAGGTCGACGGAGAGCGGCAGGTGCGGGCCGTGCTGTTCCACGGCTCCGATGGGCCACACCACCGTGCGGCCCCGTACCGCGTCGGTGACCTGTGTGCTCGTCAGGTCGGTCAGCCGCGCCGGTGCGGTGCGGTCGTGGCTCATGCCCTGGCCTCCTCGGGCGCGGGGGACACCGGTGCCTGGCTTCCGGGGCCCACGAGATCCCGGGTCTCCGCGAGGATGCGCTGGAGGGTGTCGTACATGTCGGTGTGCAGGGCCGTGTAGACCTGGGCGGCGCCTGCGCCGACAGCGAGGTAGTCGGCGACGTCCCGGCCGCCGGTGACCCCGCCGCTGGCCAGGATCGGCAGGTCGAAGCCGCGCCGGCGCAGCTGCCAGATGGCGGCGACGACCAGCGGTTTGATGCCGGGGCCCGAGTAGCCGAAGACACCGTCCAGTTCCAGGGCGCCGGTCTCGGGTGACACGGCGGCGCCGGCGATGGTGTCGCTGACGGTGATGGCGTCCGCGCCGCCCGCGATGGCCGCGCGGACCCGGTCGTGCAGACCCTCGCCGATGGCCAGTTTCACGGCGAGCGGGAGGCTGGTGCGGCCGCGGGTCTCGGCGGTGTAGGCGTAGACCCGGTCGGGGTTGTCGTCGTCGAGGCCGTCCTCCTCGTTCAGGCAGGAGATGCCCAGCTCCAGCGCCCGGCAGCCGGTGGACTCGACGTCCTTGGCGAGGGCGGCGAGTTCGGCGGGGCTGTCGGCGTGCAGGGAGGCGATGACGGGGAGGCCGTCCTCGGCGAACGAACGCAGCACTCCCAGCCAGTGGTTGACGGGGCGTTTGGAGTACGTGGTGCTGTTCAGCATGCCGACGGGCAGTCGCAGGATGCGCTCGTCGAGTCCGGTGGGCGGGCTGGGGTGGATGGTCTTGGTGACCACGGCACCCGCGCCCTTTTCGATCAGTCTGCGGATGTTGCGTTCCTGGTCCGTCAGCAACCCGGATCCCACGATCACGGGGTTGTCGATCGGCAGGCCCAGTACGGCCATGTCGGGCACTTCTCACTCCGTCCGGCGGATGGTTGCGGGGCGCTGGGCGGGTCAGGCGACGAGGCTGGCGCCGATCGCCTCGCGCTGCCGTTCGGTGGCCGCGAGGACGGCGTCGACCAGCAGTGCGGGCTTCTGCACGAAGTCGTCGAAGTCGATGACCTGGACCGCGCCCACCCGGTGCAGGCCCTTGAGCAGGTGGCTCGCGGACTCGGCGAACGGCTGCTTGGTGATCATCACGATCGGGCGGCCGAGCGCCGTGGCCCAGCCCAGCTCGACGTGGGTGCCGTCCGTGCGGCGCAGCGTGCCGTCGTCCAGCAGCGGCAGGACCGGGACGAAGACGTCGCACTTCCGCATCCAGCGGAAGTCACGCACCGACACCTGCTCCGGGGTGAAGGCCGCGGTCTGCTCCCCGAACTTCTCCACGACATGGGCCGAGAAGACGGTGGCACCGTGCTCGGTGACGGTGCCGATGGCGGTGGTGATGGCGTCCTGTAAGCCTCCTACGAACCCGGTGCTCAGGATGGCGTGCTGGATCGGGCCGCCGACGAACACGTCGAGGCCGCTCAGGACGCCGTCCGCCGGCTCGGGCACGTTGACAACGATGTTCTCCGCCATGTGCGGTGCTCCTCTTCAGGGATGGAACAGCCCCGGGAAAGGGCTGGTCGAGAGGCCGGGCCGCATGCGGGCGGCCCGGCACGGGGTGCGGGGTGCGGGGTGCAGGATCCGAGGGACGACGGCACCGGGGACCGGTGGATCACACGGCGGGCAGCTCGCGCTGCCGGCCGGCCGCCGGGACACCCGCGGGGAGCCGCGGGACCGGACGGCGGTCCGGATCCGTCGGGGAACCGATGGTCAGGTCATGTGATGTCGTCGAGGCGTGCGTACCGGCCCCGGTGGTACAGCAGCGGCCGGCGGTCCTCGGCCGGCGCGACGAGACGGCGTACGTCACCGATGACGAGGAGATGGTCGCCGCCGTCGTGCTCGGCGTACACCGTGCAGTCGATCCACGCGCAGGCGCCGACGAGCCGGGGCGAGCCCTCGGGTGACAGATCCCAGTCCACGTCGTGGAACTTGTCGCCGCCGGACCGGGCGAACCGGTCGCTGAGCCCCCGCTGTTGCTGTGCCAGCACATTGACGCAGAAGGAACCGCTTCCGCTGATCGCGGGCCAGCTGGCCGAGGTGCGGCTGACACACAGGACGACGCGTGGCGGGTCGAGCGACAGGGACGAGAACGCCTGACAGGTGAAACCCATCGGCGCCTCGGTCCCCATGCCGGTGACCACGGTGACGCCGCTACAGAAGTGCCCCATCACGGAGCGGAACTGATGGGAGGTGACCGGGTTGTCGACTGCTGCGGAGGTGCTCTCGCCTAACAAGCTCTGTCCTCTCGGCCTGATCGGCCTGTGCGGATACAAGAAGCTCACCACGCGTCACGGATTGGTGACGATACAACAGTCTGTCCCATGTGATCGGTTGCGACAACACCCCTTTTTTTCTTGATAAAGATCCTGCCATCATGGCGTCCCGATGAATGATTCCGACATGCTCGATGTAGTTGACCATCGAATCATCGCTGCGTTCCAGATCAACCCGCGGGCCGGTGTGGCGGAGGTCGGGCGCATCCTGGGCGAGCACGAGCGCTCCGTGGCCCGTCGGCTCCAGCGCCTGCTGGCCCTGGAAATCATCCGCTTCACGGCCGAGTACGACCGATTGCGCTGTCCCCTCGGCCATACCGCCTGGCTGCGCCTGAGGTCCCGGTCCGGTTGTCCGGAAGCCGTTGGTGACGCGTTGGCGCGGCGCGCGGAAGCGCTTAACGTCGCCGCTGTGAGCGGTGCGACGGGCCCTCTGTGGTGCGAACTCGCGGTGCCGTCCCGGCCGCTCCTGCACGCCCTGGCGGAAGGGGTCCCGGACCTCCCCGACGCGGAGGTGCTCGATGTGTGCCTCACGCTGCGTTCCTTCAAGACCGGAGCCGAGTGGTACGCCCCGGTTCTCACCGACGACGAGGAGAAGCTCTTGCGGGCCAGCCTGGTCCAGCCCCTGCCCGCGCTCGCGGACCGGTACCAGCTCACGCCCACCGACCAGCGGGTCGCCGGACTGCTGCGGGACAACGCCCGCGCCTCCCTCACCGACCTGGCCAGAGAGCTGGGCTTCTCCACGGCCACGGCGGGCCGCCGGGTCGCGTCGCTGCTGGAACGCCGGGTGCTGCGCCTGCGCACGCTGGTTGACCCGGCCCTGCTGGGCAGGCCGGCCAGGGCACTGCTGCGGCTGAAGGTCCGTCCGGCGGGACTGGAGAAGGTGAGCGCGACCCTGGCCGCGCACCGGGATGTGCACTCCTGTACCGCCGTGGCGGGACCGTACGGCCTCCTCGCGGAGGTGTGCCTCCCGCACGAGACGGATGTCTACGGCTTCCTCGTCGATGTCCTCGGGCCGGCCGAGGACGTGCTCGACCTGGACACCGGGATAGTCACCCGCACCTACACCTACGGCCCCGGCCCGGACGCCCCGCGCCGCTAGGTCCCAGCCCCTCGAATCACCGCGACCACGGGAGTCCCCTCTTGGCCACGCCGCCCGCCGCTTTTCGAACGAGCACGACGACCAAGCACATCTTCGTCACCGGGGGTGTCGCCTCCTCGCTCGGCAAGGGTCTGACCGCCTCCAGCCTGGGCATGCTGCTCAAGGCCCGCGGCCTGCGTGTCGTGATGCAGAAGCTCGACCCGTACCTGAACGTCGACCCCGGCACGATGAACCCCTTCCAGCACGGTGAGGTGTTCGTCACCAACGACGGCGCCGAGACCGACCTGGACATCGGCCACTACGAGCGTTTCCTCGACCGCGACCTGGACGGCTCGGCCAACGTCACCACCGGCCAGGTCTACTCCACCGTGATCGCCAAGGAGCGCCGCGGCGAGTACCTGGG
>NZ_JBIBUO010000007.1:14608-451174 GCF_043079545.1 Streptomyces sp. NPDC015171 | reverse complement strand
AAGGTGAAGCCGCGTCAGGTGACCACGCTGGCGTTGAGTTTCGATCACCGGCTGGTCGACGGCGAGCTGGGTTCCAAGGTCCTCGCCGATGTCGCCGCGATCCTGGAACAGCCCAAGCGCCTCATCACCTGGGGATGAGCGTGTCCGAGGGCTCCGATCGGTTACCCTCGGAACCAGGAGAGGACGGCCGCAACATCGTTTTGCGGCCGCCCTCTCTGCTCAGGGGCCCTCTCAGGCCGGGTTCAGCACATAGACCGGCGCCCCGTCCTCCGTTCCGCCCCGGGACCGGATGCAGGCGTGCTTGCGCAGCAGCCGCAGACACTCGTTGACGCGCCTCACCGAGAGACCTGTGCGCGCCGCGATGGATTCGAGCGGCTCACGCAACTCGCCCTTCTCGACGAGGACGGGCGCGATCACCACGGCCACCGCCCATACGTCCTCGGTCACGGACAGCCGCTGCCGCCAGCTGGCCAGGACGGACTCCGTGGTCGGCTGGACCCCGAGGGTGGCCGCCGGCGGCGCGGGACGTCCGAGGGCCAGGACGTCGAGGTGGTCGGCGATGCGCCGCATGGCGATCGCCATGGTCTCCTGCGCGGCCAGCGCGGCCTTCTGCGTGGCCAGGATCTCCTTCTGCAGGGCGAGTGACTCCCGCTGTGCCGCCGCGAGTTCCCCGTCCACCTGAAGGTTGTGCGCCTCCAGCCGGACGATGGCTTCCGCGACCTGTTCCGGCATGGCGTAGGCGATGGGGGCACCGGGATCGCCGGGCTGCACCTCGGCCTCCTGCAAGGTGTACGAACCCTCCCGCTGAACCGTCTCGATCACCTCGGCGGCCCACTGCTTGAAGGGGGCGCAGGCCGGTTTGGTGCAGGCGTTGACGAGCAGGATGAGACCTTGCAGAGAGATGAGATTCAGGTCTCGGCGCCACTCCCTACCTGCGGGAATGCTGAGACCGTGACTTCCAGTCACTGTCTCGAGATTGTCTCGGTGCGCCTCCGGAACGTGGTCGATGAGAGCCTTCCGCGGCGTCGTGTATCCGAGTTCGGTGCAAACATCCACCGCCGGGAACCAGTGCGTCCCGTCCGGCATGGTCAGCCGGCGGACGCGGGCCCCCGTCGCCGCGTACACGAAGTCGCTGACGTCGATCGCCTCGTGCCGCGCGGACGAGTCGGGCTGCTTGCTGGGTTCGATCATGTGAACCACCTCCTCCGCGGAACGTAGAGCCGGGCGAATCGCATATGCCACTCGCAACCGGGATGTTCATGATTGCGAGTGAAGTTTCCCGAAAAGGCCCTCAGTGCAGCCGTGTTCGGCACTTCGGGTCTTCGGGGCCGGCGCCCCGCGTGCCCTGACGGAGGCGGGCAGCGGAAAGGGCCCGCCGCGTTGCGCGACGGGCCCTTCCCGGTGGTGCGCGTCAGCCGAGCTTGGCGAAGCCGTAGCTGAGGAGCTTCTTCGCGTCCGCCTCGCGCTGGGCGATGGAGGAGGAGGCGAGGACGGTGCCGATGACGGTCTTGCCGTTCCGGGTCGCGGCGAAGACCAGGCAGTACTTGGCCTCGGGGCCGGAGCCGGTCTTCACGCCGATGGTGCCGCTGTAGCTGCTGAGCAGCCCATTGGTGTTCTTCCACGCGGGCATCGTGCGCGTGCCGCCCGACTTGGTGGTCGTCTTCGCGGTGTACGTCTTGGTCTTGACGACCGTACGGAACGTGGCGCTCTTCATCGCGCTGCTGGCGATCTTCGTCAGGTCGCGCGGCGTCGAGTAGTTCTTGCCGTTGCCGATGCCGTCGAACGAGTCGAAGTGGGTGTTCTTCAGGCCCAGGTTCTTGGCGGCGGTGTTCATTTTGCCGATGAAGTTCTTCACGCGCGCGTCGCGCGTGGAGCCGGAGCCGTAGGTGTCGGCGAGGGCGTAGGCGGCGTCGCAGCCGGACGGCAGCATCAGCCCGTACAGCAGCTGGCGGACCGTCACCTTGTCGCCGACGATCAGGTGCGCCAGGGAGGCGTTGTTCTTGACGACGTAGTCGCTGTACGCCTTCTGGATCGTCACCTTCTTGTCGAGGTTGAGGTTCGACTGCGCGAGCACGACCTTGGCGGTCATGATCTTGGTGGTGGAACCGGTGGCGAGCTGGGTGTCCATCTTCTTGTTGAACAACGTCGAGCTGTTCGCGTTGTTCATGAGGTACCCGCCCTTGGCCACGATCGAGGGCGTGGCGACGGCCTGGGCGGGCGCTGCGGTGAGGGCACCGGTGGCGAGCAGCGCGCCGGATGTGACGGCCACGGCGGCGGCTCTGCGGAGGCGGGTGCCTGTGATGCCGGTAATCAACGTGATGTACCTCGAATGTCTTGAATGCCCCTGAAGTGCGGCCGAGTTGAGGTGGCAAACGGAAAGAGGCCGCATGTGTCTGACACGTAAGTAGCACAGAAGGTTGTGCGGTCGCTGGGAGAGACCTTCGTCACGTCCGCATGATGGACGGATCTGCCGGTTGCGTACGTGTTGTATCTATCCTGTGGCCATGAATACGGCCGTCGAGCAGTCCGCCCCCCACCCCCTCAAACCGCCGCCCGCCGCCGACCGCGTGTACACCCACGTCAAGCAGGGTGTGCTCGACCGCCGTTACGAGGGCGGCACCCTGCTCACCGAGGGCGAGCTGGCCGAGGCCGTCGGCGTCTCGCGCACCCCCGTCCGGGAGGCGCTGCTCCGGCTGGAGGTCGAGGGCCTGATCCGGCTCTACCCGAAGAAGGGCGCCCTGGTCCTTCCGGTCTCCGCGCAGGAGATCGCCGACGTGGTGGAGACCCGGCTGCTGGTGGAGCAGCACGCGGCCCGCAAGGCCGTACCCGCCCCGCCCGGCCTGCTGGAGCGGCTGGCCGAGCTGCTGGAGCGGCAGAAGGCGCAGGCCGCCGCCGGTGATCTGGCCGGCGCCGCGGTCACCGACCGCTGCTTCCACGCCGAGATCGTGCGCAGCGGGGGCAACGAGATCCTCTCCCGGCTCTACGACCAGCTGCGCGACCGTCAGCTGCGGATGGGCGTCGCCGTCATGCACTCCCACCCCGACCGGATCGCCAAGACGCTCGCCGAGCACGAGGAGATCCTGGACGCGCTGCGCGCCGGAGACGCGGAGGCGGCCGTCGGGGTCGTCCACCGGCATGTGAGCTGGTTCTCGCACCTCGCGCGAGGTGAGGTCCGGTGAGCGCCCCGGAGCGCAACGCCACTCTTCCGGGTGACCCGCCGGGCGGCCGGCGGGCCGTCGCCGTGTGGTCCATAGGCGTGGCCGTCTACTTCGTCGCCGTCATCTTCCGTACGTCGCTGGGGGTGGCCGGCCTGGACGCGGCCGACCGCTTCCACGTCAACGCCTCCGCCCTCTCCACGTTCTCCATACTCCAGCTGCTGGTCTATGCCGGCATGCAGATACCCGTCGGCCTGCTCGTCGACCGCCTCGGCACCAAGAAGGTGCTGAGCATCGGCGCGGTCCTCTTCACCGCCGGACAGCTGGGCTTCGCCTTCTCCTCCTCGTACGGCACCGCGCTCGCCTCCCGGGCGCTGCTGGGCTGCGGCGACGCGCTGACCTTCATCAGCGTGCTGCGGCTCGGCACCCGCTGGTTCCCGGCCCGGCGCGGGCCGCTGGTCGCCCAGCTCGCGGGACTGGTCGGCATGGCCGGCAACCTGGTCTCCACCCTGGTCCTGTCCCGGCTGCTGCACGGCATCGGCTGGACCCCGGCGTTCGCGGGCAGCGCGGCGGCGGGCGCGGTCGTCCTGGTGCTGACCCTGCTCTTCCTGAAGGACCACCCCGAGGGGCAGGAGCCGGAGCCGTTCCCGCACCAGGGCGCGGCCTACGTCCGCCGGCAGATCGCCGCCGCCTGGCGGGAGCCGGGCACCCGCCTCGGCATGTGGGTGCACTTCACCACCCAGTTCCCGGCGATGGTGTTCCTGCTGCTGTGGGGCCTGCCGTTCCTGGTCGAGGCGCAGGGCCTCAGCCGGGCCACGGCCGGTGAACTGCTCACCCTCGTCGTCCTGTCCAACATGGTGGTCGGCCTGGTCTACGGCCAGATCGTCGCCCGGCACCACGCGGCGCGGCTGCCGCTGGCGCTGGGCACGGTGAGCGCGACCGCGCTGCTGTGGGCGGCGACGCTCGCCTGCCCCGGGGAGCATGCGCCGATGTGGCTCCTGCTGGCGCTGTGCGCGGTGCTCGGCGCGTGCGGGCCGGCGTCGATGCTCGGCTTCGACTTCTCCCGGCCCGCCAACCCGCCCGAGCGGCAGGGCACGGCGTCCGGCATCACCAACATGGGAGGCTTCATCGCCTCCATGACCACGCTGTTCGCGATCGGTGTGCTGCTCGACGCGACCGGCGACGACTTCACCGTGGCGTTCTCGGCGGTGTTCGTCCTCCAGGCGCTCGGCGTCAGCCAGATCCTGCGGTTGCGGGGCCGGGCGGCGCGGCGGGAGCGGGAGCGGCTGGTGGCGAGCCGGGTGGAGACGGTGCACGTGCCCGCGGCCTGAGCCGCGGCTCTCCCCGCCCGCCGGGTTCCGCCCGGCCGGGACACCGGGCCGGCGCGAGGGGGGCACCTCGCCGCCCTCGGCCCCGCCTCGGCCGGGAGCCGCTACGGCGTCACCGTGAAGTTGCGCAGGATCGCCGCCGCCAGCTCCTGGTCGCCCTCGGTCTTCACCCGGTCCGCGACCGCCTCCGGCGTGACCCGGCCGCAGGCCAGGCGGACGTAGGTCTCCCAGTCGAGGCCGAGGGTGGCGGCGGGGCCGAGGGCGGGGGCCGTCTCCACCGTGCCGCGGCCCTGGATGTCGACGCGGACGGTGCGCAGGAACTCCACCGGGCCGTGCACGTCGAACACGATCGCCGAGCTGCGCGGCGCCCCCGCGTCGTGCGCGACGACCTTCGGCAGCGCCTCCAGCAGGACGTCCCGGGTGATGTGCGCGCCCGGCGAGTCCAGGTTCCCGGGGCGGCCGAGGGCCGTGCGCAGATCCTGCTCGTGCACCCAGAGGTCGAAGGCCCGGGAGCGGTAGGCCTGCTCCAGGCTGATCTCCGTGCCCAGTGGCCCGCGCATCAGGGTGCCGGGCTCCCGGGACTCGTTGCGCAGCTGGCGGTTGCGCCGGATGACCGTGTACTCCAGCTCGGCCGTCATCTCCGGTGCCGTGTGGTGGCGGCGGACGTCGACCTGCATCTCCATGTAGCGCTGGTGCTCGGTGGTGACGTGGAACAGGTCGCGCGGCAGGGCGTGGATGGGGCGCGGGTCGCCGAGGATCTCGCAGTCCATGCCGATGACATGGGACACGATGTCCCGCACCGACCAGCCGGGGCACGGGGTCCGCCGGTTCCACTCGCCCTCGACGAGCGGCTGCACCATCTCGGATATCGCTTCGATGGAGTGCGTCCAGGCGTCGGCGTAGGGCTGGAGGGCGGGATGCAGACTCACGGAACAGGACCCCTCGGCGGTCGGTACACGGGCAGGTTGTGGCGGCATGGCCAGCGGGCGGCGGCTGCACTTCGGCGGGTGTCTTGAGTGGCTAAGTTACGCTGCTGAAAGGCACCCCGGCAGTGCTTTCGTGTGACGATCGTAGGCCTGTGTGGACGACTCGAATGCCAGGACGGTGGTAGTGTGCGCGCCTCGCTGATCCAGATCGCGGTGGACGAGGACGAACCGGTCGACTCCCGGAGGCGGCGCGTGGCCGCGCTGGTGCGGGAGCAGAGCGGCGCCGACCTGGTCGTACTGCCCGAACTGTGGACCACCGGCGCCTTCGCCTACGAGGAGTTCGGCCGCGAGGCCGAGCCGCTCGACGGGCCGACGTACGAGGCGATGGCCAAGGCGGCGAGCGACGCGGGCGTGTGGCTGCACGCCGGGTCCATCCCCGAGCGGGCGCCCGCCGAGGGCGGCTCGGCCACCGCGGGCGACGGCCCCCTCTACAACACCTCGCTCGTCTTCTCCCCCTCCGGCGAACTGGCCGCGGCCTACCGCAAGATCCACCGCTTCGGCTTCGACAAGGGCGAGGCGGTGCTGATGAGCGCCGGCCGGGAACCCGTGACGGTCCGGCTGCCCGGGACCACGCTCGGCGTGGCCACCTGCTACGACCTCCGTTTCCCCGAACTCTTCCGTGCCCTGGTCGACGCCGGCGCCGAGACCCTGGTGATCCCGGCGGGCTGGCCCGAACGGCGACGCGCGCACTGGACGCTGCTGGCCCGGGCGCGGGCGGTGGAGAACCAGGCGTTCGTGCTCGCCTGTGGAACGGGCGGGACGCACGCCGGAGTTCCGCAGGCCGGCCACTCGATCGTGGTGGACCCGTGGGGCGAGGTCCTCGCGGAGGCCGGTCCCGGCGAGGAGGTCCTCACGGTGGACATCGACCCGGCGAAGGTGGCCGCGACCCGTGAGCAGTTCCCGGCACTGAAGGACCGGGTGCTCGGCCTCGAACCGCCCAGGCACCCCGCCTGACCGCGCCCGCCCGGGGTCAGTCCTCCTCCCCCTCCTTCTCGGCGAGGTGGATCACGCACACCGCCACCGCGATCAGCAGCGCCGGATCGGCGTCCTCCCGTACGACGTCCACGCCGTAGGTGTCGCGGACGCTCAGCCAGCGCCGGGAGATCACCGCGAGGAGTTCGCCGTCGTACTCGACGGCGAACTCGCGGTCCAGGATCTTGCCGCTGACGTCCAGTTCGGTGCCGTCCACCAGGGCGACCCGGTAGTGGTTGCGCAGCAGCGACAGCCGCTTGCGCTTGATCCTGGCCAGCGCCTCGCCGTCCCGTTCGATCACCATGGTGTCGCGCAGGGCGAACATCTTCTGGTGGATGTCGATCAGGACCCGCCCCTGGGCGTCCTTCAGCTCGAAGGTGTCCCGCAGGCGCATCGCCTTGCCGTCGACGAGGAACACCTTGCGGCCCTGCTCGTCCTCGATCCACCAGTCGTCACCGATGCCGAGGATCCGGTCGCGCACGAGGAATCTCATACAGCCCATGCTTCCCCGGAGCCGGTGGATCCTCACAGAATCGCCCTCTGCCGACGGCCGCCAGGGCGTACGCCGCACCCGAGGTCGTCCTGGTGTTCGACCGTCGGGGGTACGGGGGTCCTTCCGCCGCCGGACGGCGCGGACCCCGGACCCGGCGGGTCACCTGACCGGGCACCGGAATCCACCCGGACACCAGGTATGCGGAGAATGAACTTCAGGAACCGGCAGCGGAGTTGGCCAACCAACGGGCCGGCGACCGGGTCGAACGATGCGGAAGTCGGCGAAGACAGCCGCCCGTTCCTCACGGAGGTCCACCATGTCCGTCCGCCCCACCCGCCGCCGGTCCGCGCGCACGCTCGCCCTGGTCCTCGGCGCGGCCGCCCTCGCGGTGCCCGCCGCCCTGGCCTCCGACGCCTCCGCCGCCGCCTCGCCGGCCACCGCCGAGGTCAACCAGTACGACTGGCAGCTCACCTACACGGCCGGTGCCGGCCAGGCCAACAAGGCCGCCGTCACCGCCTCGCTCAGCGCGGACCGCTCCGCCTACATCTACGTGATCGACGACGTCGTCCCGGTCACCGCGGGCCACGGCTGCTCCTACCCCGCCGCCGCCGACCGCACGAAGGTCACCTGCACGGTCACCAGCGTCGAGAGCCAGGACCCGTACCCCGCCCTGATCATGGACCTCGGCGACCGCGACGACACCGTCGCGTACAAGAACACCACCGACCAGGTCTACTCCTACGCCGAGATCTCCCTGGGCGCCGGCAACGACAGGGCGAGCGACTCCGGCCGGCTCGACGGCGCCTACGTCTCGGGCGACGCGGGCAACGACACCCTCTCGGTGGGCAAGCTCGGCCTGGCCTGGGGCGGCGACGGCAACGACACGATCGACGCGAGCGGCGGCGACAACATCGTGCAGGGCGGCAAGGGCGACGACACTTTGCGCGGCGGCGCCGGCGGCCAGTACCTGTCCGGCGACGACGGCAAGGACACCCTCACCGGCGGCGCCGGCGACGACAACCTGGGCGGCGGCAAGGGCGACGACGTCCTGTACGGCAACAGCGGCAACGACACCCTGTACGGCAACAGCGGCGACGACAAGCTGTACGGCGGCCCCGGCCGCGACAAGCTCTCCGGCGGCCCCGGCCGCAACGTGGTCCGCCAGGACTGACACGGGTGACCCGCCGCTCCCGCCCGGATGGCACCCTTGAACCATGAACGATGCCGCCCCGGTGCCCGCCCCCGCGCCCCGCCGACGTGCCCGTGTCCGCGCCCCCGAGCTGATCGGCAAGGGGGGCTGGCTCAACACCGGTGGGAAGGACCTGAGGCTGGCCGACTTCCGGGGCCGCACGCTGATCCTGGATTTCTGGACGTTCTGCTGCATCAACTGCCTGCACGTCCTGGACGAGCTGCGGGAGCTGGAGGAGAAGCACCGGGACACGGTGGTGGTGGTCGGGGTGCACTCGCCGAAGTTCGTGCACGAGGCCGAGCACCAGGCCGTGGTGGACGCCGTGGAGCGGTACGGCGTGGCGCACCCGGTGCTGGACGACCCGGAGCTGGCCACCTGGAAGCAGTACGCGGTGCGGGCCTGGCCGACGCTCGTGGTGATCGACCCCGAGGGGTACGTCGTCGCGCAGCACGCGGGGGAGGGGCACGCGCACGCCATCGAGCGGCTGGTGGCGGAGCTGGCGGCCGAGCACGAGGCGAAGGGCACCCTGCGCCGCGGTGACGGCCCCTACGTGCCGCCGGAGCCGGAGCCGACGAGCCTTCGCTTCCCCGGCAAGGCGCTGCTCCTGCCGTCGGGGAACTTCCTGGTCAGCGACACCACCCGGCACCAGCTGGTGGAGCTGGCCGAGGACGCCGAGACCGTCGTACGGCGGCTCGGCTCGGGCGTGCGCGGGTTCGCCGACGGCGGCCGGGAGGAGGCGTCCTTCAACGAGCCGCAGGGCCTCGCGCTCCTCGACGACGGCGCGGTCGTGGTCGCCGACACGGTCAACCACGCCCTGCGCCGCCTGGACCTCGCCACCGGCGAGGTGACCACCCTGGCCGGCACCGGCAAGCAGTGGTGGCAGGGCTCGGCGACCTCCGGCCCGGCCCGCGGGACGGATCTGTCCTCCCCCTGGGACGTGGCGGTCTTCGGCGGCAAGGTGTGGATCGCGATGGCGGGCGTCCACCAGCTGTGGACGTACGACCCGGCGGCCCGGACCGTCGCCGTGGCGGCCGGCACCACCAACGAGGGCCTGGTGGACGGGCCGGGCGCCGAGGCCTGGTTCGCCCAGCCCTCCGGCCTCGCGGCCACCGCCGACCGGCTCTGGCTCGCCGACTCCGAGACGAGCGCGCTGCGCTGGGTGGACCCGGACGGCCGGGTGCACACTGCCGTCGGCACCGGCCTCTTCGACTTCGGCCACCGGGACGGCGACGCCGAGCAGGCCCTGCTCCAGCACCCGCTGGGCGTCACCGCGCTGCCGGACGGCTCGGTCGCCGTCGCCGACACCTACAACCACGCCCTGCGCCGCTACGACCCCGCCACCGGCCAGGTCACCACGCTCGCCACCGATCTGCGCGAGCCCAGCGACGCCGTGCTCGTCGGCGAGGACATCGTGGTCGTGGAGTCGGCCCGGCACCGGCTGACCCGGCTGCGCCTGCCGGAGGAGGCGGTCCGGGTGGAGTCGGTCGCCCACCGCACCCGGCGCGCGGCGACCGAGGTCGCCCCCGGCCGCCTCCGCCTGGACGTGGTCTTCCAGGCCCCCGCGGGCCAGAAGCTCGACACCCGCTACGGCCCCTCGACCCGCCTCCTGGTCTCCTCGACCCCGCCCGAGCTGCTGCTGGGGGGCGGGGGCGCGGACACGGACCTCTCCCGCGAGCTGGAGCTGAACCCGGCCGTCCCGGAGGGCGTCCTGCACGTCTCGGCGATGGCGGCCTCCTGCGACGACGACACCGCCAACGAGTACCCCGCCTGCCATGTCCACCAGCAGGACTGGGGCGTCCCGCTCCGCCTCACGGAGGGCGCCGCCGACCGCCTGCCGCTGGTCCTCGCGGGGATGGCCGAGAACTAGCCGGGAACCGGCGGCCGGGAACCAGCGGTACGGGCGGGGCGTCGGTCAGTGCCGTCCGGCCGGCCGGAGGCCGTCGTGGGCGTCGTCGTGGGTGCCGTCCTGGACCGCCTCCTCGTCGGCCTCCGCCTCGGCGCCCTGATCGTCGTCCGGGTCGAGGCGCCGGCGGAGGTTCTCGACGTCCGTCTGGAGGCCGATGAGCAGCTTGTGGAGTTCGTCGAGGTGGGCCGCCGGGACGATCGGGGTGTGCCGGCCGACCTCCGGCTCCAGGAGGTGCAGCCGGTCCAGGGCGTCCCGGGCCGCCTCCACGCTGTCCCGCAGGATCCGGCGCTGCTCCACGGCCTGGAGGCTGGCGGGTGCCCGGCCGGTGCCCGCCCCGGCCCGGGCACCGGCGGCGTTCCCCTCGCCCGCCGAGCCGTCGCCCGAGCCGTCGCCCGGGCCGGTGCCCGAGCCGTCGCCCGGGCCGGTGCCCGAGCCGTCGCCCGCCGGGTCGCCGCCCGAGGAGCCGTCGGCGGTGGCCGTCCCGGAGGGGTCCGTGCCCGTCGAGGAGGCCGGGAACAGGGGCGGGGCGGGCTTCACGGGGTGGGCCTTGCGCGCGCGCTCCGGGTTGGACGCCCACACCACGTCCCACTGGTACAGCTTCTCCGGCACCCCGTCGGCGTCGCGGGCGATCTTGTCGTCGGCGTCGGGATCGGCGCGGAAGTGGATGTACGGGGTCCGGGCGGGGTCCTGGGCGCTGTCCCGCCGGGTGAGATGCCGCATGGTCACGGCGTTCTCGGGCAGCTCGTCGCCGCGGAACCGTTCGGCGGCCTGGGCCAGTGTCCACAGCCCCAGTTCGTTGTCGGGCCGGGACAGGTCCTCGATGACCTGATTGACGTCGGCGCGGAACGGGACGCCGCCCTTCTCCTTCGCGGCCATCAGGGCCGAACCGACGTTCCGGGTCAGCAGCTTGTCGGCGATCAGGGCCACGCCTCCGGCCACGGCCAGGGTGCAGCGGGCGTCGGTGTCACCGGCCAGCGCGGGCGCCACCAGGGCGGTGAAGTCGTCCGTGGGGCGGGGGGCCCACTCCTGGAGCACGTCCTCGGTGAGGACACCCCCGTTGTTCCAGGCGTTGCGGGCCTGTGTGGTGGCCTGTTTCTTGTAGGCCCGCCACGGCAGGTCGATCAGCGGTCCGAGCAGCTCGGCGAACCCCTTCAGGCCCATGCGCTTGCCGCCCTTGATGGCCTTGGCCTGGTCCTTCAGCCGGTCGAGGAGTTCGGGCCGGGTCAGCCAGTAGACCAGGTACACGCTGCGCCACAGCGCCGTCCCGGGCGGTGCGGTCTCGCCGGGGGCCACCGTGGGCAGTTCCTCCGCGGTGATCCGGCCGACCGCGAGCCCGTGGACGATCTGGAGGTCGTCCTTGGGGACGAGGGAGTCGCCGAGCTGGATGACCCGCTTGAGCGCGCGGGTGGCGACCTCGACGTTCTGGGCCGCCGCGTCCCACTGCTTGAACTCCACGTGCACCGAGGCGAGTACGGAGCGGATCGCGTCGTCGAAGATGTCCTCGGCGGCGAGCAGATGCCCGGGGTGCCCCTCGGCGCCCACGGCGATCTGCGCGGGCAGGACGGCGGTCTGCGCGATCTGGGCGGCGCGCAGTCCGGGTTCGGGCAGGGCCATCTCCTGGGCGAACTCGTCCCGCAGCGCGCGGCGCCAGCGGCCGCGGCCCGCGGCCAGCCGCCGCCCCAGCGGGCCGCCGCCGGACCCGGCGGGCGGCGCGGCCGACTTGCCGAGCAGGGAGTCCACGGCCAGGGTGGCGGCCTCCGCGGCGTCGGCGTCGGGTCCGGCGAGCACGGCCCAGGCGCTGGCGAGCCGGGTGATGCCGTCGCGCACGACGAGCATGTGGAAGGGCTCGGTGCCGTCCTCGAAGGCGATCTCGACCGGGTGCGTGATCAGGTTGCGGGTGACCTTGCGCGCCAGGATGGACGAGGCGTAGCTGTTGAGGGACAGCGTGCCGTGGACGGTCTGCCAGACGTGGTGGCGCAGGTGCTCCACGTCGCGGTACCGGTACCGGATGACCGCGCACGGTCTGTCGTCCTCGGTGAGGCCCTGGACCTGGGGGTCGGGGATCTCCATGACCTCCATCCCGGTGCGGGGCTGGATGCCGGGCAGCAGTTCGCTCAGATGGACACGGGTGACGGCCGAGTGCAGGGTCGCGCCCTCGACGTTCTCCTCCATCAGCAGTCCGCCGGGCTCCTCCGCGGTGGAGCGGAGCTGTACGGCGAGGGCGTCCGGGCCGGTGGTGGCGGCGGCGAGGGCCGCCCATACCGGTTCGGGCAGCACCGTGACGGGGTTGGCCCGCCCGGCCGCGACCACCTTGGCGATGTCGGCGTCGGACGCGGTGGCGGGCAGCTCGGGGTCGATGTTGGACACCAGGACCGGGTCGGAGCCCCAGCGGACGTTGAGGGAGCGGGGGGCGTTGCGGGGCATGGGGTGACCTCCGGAGCGCGGTTGGGGACGGCGATTGCGTGGGCCGTGCGGACGGCGGCCGGGCGTGCGGCCCGGCCGCCGGTGACAGGGGTCAGAGCGTGTGGGGGCCTTCGGCGCCCGGCAGCAGCTCGGGGAACCAGGCCGGCAGGAGACGGCGCTCGTGCAGCCGCGCCCAGTGGCGGTAGGCGCAGTAGGCGACGAACTCCGCGGGCTCGACCAGGCGTTCGGCATCAGCCGTGATGTTCGGCGGGCCCTCGACGCGTCGCGGCGCTTCGGCACCGGTCGGGAGCCGGTACCAGGAGTGGCTGCCGTTGCCGGTGCGGATCAGCGCGAAGGCGGCGCAGACGTCCGCCGCGCGCTCTGCGGCCAGCCGCTTGAGCAGGGCCTCCGTGGCGACCGCCGTGGACAGGCCGTGGCCGCCCGCGGTGCCGACCGTGGTGCCGGGCAGGGCGGCGATCACGTCGATGCCGCGCCGCAGGACCCTGCGGTAGTTCCACTTCTCGGTGCGGTTCGGGCCGCGCTTCAGATAGGCGCCGCCCAGCGGTCTGCCCTGCCCCGCGGCCAGCTTCCTGGCGCGGAGATCGTCGTCGGGCCGGATGTTGAGCGCCGGATCCTCATGCAGCTCCGCGCGGAAGGCGGTCCAGCGGGCCGCTGCCCGCGGAAGGTCGGCCACGGGCAGCCGCAGCCATCCGAAGGCGGTCAGCGCGGCGTCACCGGACGGGACGACGGCATAGACCGTTCCATGTGCGGGTGCGAATTCGGTCGCGGCCGGATGATCCTCGTCGCCGCCGGCGGCGGGGTCGGACATACCAGAAGACGGCGGATTGGCGCGGGCGTCCATGGTCGAACTCCATTGCTTCACAAGTGAGGTGATGGAGCTTCCGCAGTGCAAACGCGGGCTCGCGCGTCGCACGCGCCACGGGCGTCACCGGCTTCACGCCCTCCCGAGCGTAGGGGGCGCGTGCGCCGGTAGACCACCGGATTCGCTGTTTTGTGCCGCCGATCTTATGGAATGTCTTATTCCGTACGGCGGCCGACGGTCCGGCGGCCTCAGGGAGTCAGCGACTCACGGGCGCCGGGGTGGTTCTCGAAGAGCATGGGCAGCGGGTTCTGCCCGACGTTGTCGAAGGCCGCCAGCGTCGAGGCGATGGAGACCGCCTGTCCGAGGGGGCTGGCCTTCTCGATGACGTACACGGACGCGGTCTCCGACGTCGGCAATCGCCTGGGTACGGTGATAAGTCCTAGCTTCTCCAGCTCTTTCGACATGTCCGCACACAATTCGGCGCTCAAGCGGACACGGCCCGGCGCTGCCAGCTCCTTGAGGAAGCGCATCGAGAGGTGCTTGATGCCGTGGTCCACCTGAACGGCGTGCTTGATAACGGTGAAGTCCATAACTCAGTAGATTACTGAGTTAGTTGGCGGGTTGTATCGGTAACGGCTGCCGTCAGACGCCGTACCCGTCCGTGTAGCCCTCGCCGTGGTGGTGGTGCCGTTCCTCCTCGACGACCTGGGTCGTCGGCGGCACCATCACCCGGCGGCGGCGGGCTATTCCGGTGAACGTGGCGACCCCGATCAGGCCCACGGCCATCAGGATCAGGCCCACGACCGTGACGTTGACGCCCTGCATGTGCCAATCGGTCGCGAACGTCAGGATGGCTCCCACCGCGATGAGAATGATGCATCCGCCGAGACCCATATGACTCGCCTCCCCTTCGGTTCCGGGACATCCGGTTCCGAACGGGTACCCGGTCGGCTCCCGACTAGCCCTCCAGGAAGGCCGTCAGGGCGTTCGCCAGCAGGAACGGGTCGTCGGCGCCGCACAGTTCGCGGACGCTGTGCATGGAGAGGATCGCGACGCCGATGTCGACGGTGCGGATGCCGTGCCGGGCCGCGGTGATCGGGCCGATGGTCGTGCCGCACGGCATGGAGTTGTTGGAGACGAAGGTCTGGAAGGGGACGTTCGCCTTCTCGCAGGCCGCGGCGAACAGCGCGCGCCCCGAACCGTCCGTGGCGTAGCGGTTGTTGACGTTGACCTTGAGGATCGGGCCGCCGTTGATCCGCGGGTGGTGCGTCGGGTCGTGCCGTTCGGCGTAGTTGGGGTGGACGGCGTGGCCCGTGTCGGAGGACAGGCACACCGTGGCGGCGAAGGCGCGCGCCCGGTCCTCCAGGGAGCCGCCGCGCGCGAACACCGAGCGCTCCAGCACCGATCCGAGCAGCGGTCCGTCCGCACCCGTGTCCGACTGGGAGCCGTTCTCCTCGTGGTCGAAGGCGGCCAGCACGGGGATCCGGGTGAGCGCGGCGCCGGAGGCCGCGGCGGCGGCGAGGGCGGCGGCGCCGGCGTGCACCGACAGCAGGTTGTCCATGCGCGGACCGGCGAGCAGCTCCCGGTCCCGGCCGAGGTAGGCCGCGGGCTCCACCGGGTGCACCATCAGGTCCCAGCCGGTCACCGAGCCCGCCTCGAGCCCCGCCTCCTGCTCCAGGAAGGCGATCAGGTCGCCGTCCAGCACCTCGCCGCCCAGGCCCCACACCGGCTGCAGATGCCGCTGCTTGTCGAGCTTGAGCCCCTCGGTGCCGACCGAGCGGTCCAGGTGGATGGCGAGCTGCGGCACCCGCAGCAGCGGCCGGTCCACATCGACCAGGACGGAGGAGCCGTCGCGCAGGGTCAGCCGGCCGGCCAGGCCCAGGTCCCGGTCCAGCCAGGAGTTGAGCAGCGGGCCGCCGTAGATCTCCACGGCGACCTGGCGCCAGCCGTGCGCCCCGCTGTCCGGGCGCGGCTTGACCCGCAGGTTGGGGGAGTCGGTGTGGGCGCCGATGATGTGGAAGGGGGTGTGCGGTTCGGCGCCCTCGGGCACGTACCAGGCCACGATGGCGCCGCCGCGCAGCACGTACTTGCCGCCGCTCGTCCCGTCCCAGGCGTCCGTCTCCGCCACCTGCCGGAAGCCCGCCTTCTCCAGCCGCTCGGCGGTGTTCGCCACGGCGTGGTACGGCGACGGACTGGCGGTGAGGAAGGACATCAGGTCGTCGGTGTGGCCGCGGTCGAAGCGGGCTGCTGCGCTCATGGGATTCACCTTAACGACGTGCGCGGGCCCGCTCCCGGAAAGGGAGCGGGCCCGAGCGGAGGAATCGACGGGGACGTCCTAAACGTCGGGAAGGGCCGCCCGGACGGGCGCGGCCGGACCGGCTAGAAGGCGGCCTCGTCCAGTTCCATGAGGTCCAGCTCGACGGTGCCGGCGAGCTTGCGGGCCAGGGTGACGCCCGGCAGGACGTTCGCCGCGAAGAACTTCGCCGCGGCGATCTTGCCGGTGTAGAACGCCTTGTCCTTCGCCGAGGCCGTGGCCAGCTTCTCGGCGGCGATCGCGGCGCCCTTCAGCAGCAGGTAGCCGACGACGACGTCACCGGAGGCCAGCAGCAGGCGGGTGGTGTTCAGACCGACCTTGTAGATGTTCTTGGTGTCCTGCTCGGTGGCGGCGAGGTCGGTCAGCATCACACCGACGATCGCCTCCAGCTCCACGGCGGCCTTGGCCAGCTGCTCGCGGGCGCCGGCCAGCTCCTCGCCGCCGGTGCCGAGCGCCAGGAACTTCTTGATGTCCTCGGCGAGGGAGTTCAGCGCGGCGCCCTGGTTGCGGACGATCTTCCGGAAGAAGAAGTCCTGGCCCTGGATCGCCGTGGTGCCCTCGTACAGGGTGTCGATCTTGGAGTCCCGGATGTACTGCTCGATCGGGTACTCCTGAAGGAAGCCGGAGCCGCCGAAGGTCTGCAGCGACTGGGCGAGCTGCTCGTAGCCCTTCTCGGAGCCGTAGCCCTTGACGATCGGGAGCAGCAGGTCGTTCAGCGCGTGCTCGGCGGCGGCGTCCTCGCCGGTCGCCTCCTTGAGCTGGATCGCGTCCTGCACCGAGGCGGTGTACAGCACCAGGGCGCGCATGCCCTCCGCGTACGCCTTCTGCGTCATCAGCGAGCGGCGCACGTCGGGGTGGTGCGTGACGGTGACCTTGGGCGCGGACTTGTCCATGAAGTTCGCCAGGTCCGGGCCCTGGACGCGCTCCTTGGCGTACTCCAGCGCGTTCAGGTAGCCGGTGGAGAGCGTGGAGATCGCCTTCGTGCCGACCATCATGCGGGCGAACTCGATGATGCGGAACATCTGGCGGATGCCGTCGTGCTTGTCGCCGATCAGCCAGCCCTTGGCGGGGTGCTTGTCGCCGAAGGTCATCTCGCACGTGTTGGAGGCCTTCAGGCCCATCTTGTGCTCGACGTTCGTCGCGTACACGCCGTTGCGCTCGCCCAGCTCGCCGGTCTCGAAGTCGAAGAGGTACTTCGGGACGAGGAAGAGGGACAGGCCCTTGGTGCCGGGGCCGGCGCCCTCGGGACGCGCGAGCACGTAGTGGAGGATGTTCTCCGACATGTCGTGCTCACCCGAGGTGATGAAGCGCTTCACGCCCTCGATGTGCCAGGAGCCGTCCTCCTGCTGGACCGCCTTGGTGCGGCCGGCGCCCACGTCCGAGCCCGCGTCGGGCTCGGTGAGGACCATGGTGGAGCCCCACTGCTTCTCCACGGCGACCGAGGCGATGTGCTTCTGGACCTCGTTGCCCTCCTCGAAGAGGATGCCGGCGAACGCCGGGCCGGAGGAGTACATCCACACGGCGGGGTTGGTGCCCAGGATCAGCTCGGCGTAGGCCCAGATCAGGGAGCGCGGCGAGGTGGTGCCGCCGATCTCCTCGGGCAGGCCGAGCCGCCAGTACTCGGAGTCCATGAAGGCCTGGTAGCTCTTCTTGAAGGACGCCGGGACCGGCGCGGTGTTGGTCTCCGGGTCGAAGACCGGCGGGTTGCGGTCGGCGTCGGCGAAGGACTCGGCCAGCTCGTTCTCGGAGAGGCGGGTCAGCTCCTCCAGGACGCTCTTGGCGGTCTCGACGTCCATCTCCTCGAACGGGCCGGTGCCGTACACCTTGTCGCGCCCCAGTACCTCGAAGAGGTTGAACTCGATGTCGCGGAGATTCGACTTGTAGTGCCCCATGGCGACGGCTCCGTAGAGAGATCGGCGAGGCACTGACTCCTCGCGCCTAATTCACGTACCAACAAGTAGCTACGATGATGCTACCCGTCGGTAATAAGAAGCAACCCCTACCCGGCGAAGTGTGAGAAGGGTCTACTCACCCGCGCCCCGGCCCCCTTGTCCTCCCGGCGCCCCACGCGGCCGCCCCCGCTCGGTAGTCTTGCGCGCATGTACGGCTACGACCAGAGCGCGGGCCAGCAGCAGTACGCCCAGCCGCAGCAGCAGATGCCGGGCGGTGCCGGCGGGTACGGCCAGCAGGCGCCGCTCTACCCGGAGCCGTCCCCGCCCTCCCTCGCGGACGCGGTGCGCGCCTTCACCACGGGTCAGATGGCCGCCGAGGACTTCCAGCAGATCTTCGCCACCTCGAAGGTGTACTGCCCGCGCGGCGACACCCCCGGCTTCCTCGCCCTGCACAACACCCAGCAGCCCGTGATCCCGATGTTCACCTCGCTGAAGGAGCTGCGCCGGTACGCGGGCAAGGAGTCCAAGTACTTCGTCATCACCGGCGCCGAGGTGATCGACCTGCTGCCGACCGGCTACGGCTTCGTCCTGGACATGGAGGGCGAGCACCGGATGGTGTTCGACGCGAAGGCGGTCGAGCAGATGGTGGACTTCGCGATGCGCCGGATGTACGGCGGCTGAACCATCCCTTCCGCCCAGGAAGCCGAGACCTCTTCACCCGACCCCGGAGGGAATTCCCTCCGGGGTCGGCGTGTTCCTGGTGGCAGGAAGTTCAATGCTCAACTAATGTGGGCGTACCAAGGAGGTACCCACCATGCCTGCAGTGACCGTCGAGAACCCGTTGACGCTGCCCCGCGTGACCGCGCCCGCCGACGCCGTGGCACGCCCCGTGCTCACCGTCACGACCGCTCCGAGCGGTTTCGAGGGGGAGGGATTCCCGGTGCGCCGGGCGTTCGCGGGGATCAACTACCGCCACCTCGACCCGTTCATCATGATGGACCAGATGGGCGAGGTGGAGTACGCGCCGGGCGAGCCCAAGGGCACGCCCTGGCACCCGCACCGCGGCTTCGAGACCGTCACCTACATCATCGACGGCGTCTTCGACCACCAGGACTCCCACGGCGGTGGCGGCACCATCACCAACGGCGACACCCAGTGGATGACGGCCGGCTCGGGCCTGCTGCACATCGAGGCGCCGCCGGAGTCGCTCGTCATGTCCGGCGGGCTCTTCCACGGCCTCCAGCTGTGGGTGAACCTCCCGGCCAAGGACAAGATGATGGCGCCGCGCTACCAGGACATCCGCGGCGGCAGCGTCCAGCTGCTCACCACCCCCGACGGCGGCGCGCTGCTGCGGGTCATCGCGGGCGAGCTGGACGGCCACCAGGGTCCCGGCATCACGCACACGCCGATCACGATGATCCACGCGACCGTCGCCCCGGGCGCGGAGGTCACCCTGCCGTGGCGGGAGGACTTCAACGGCCTGGCGTACGTGCTGGCGGGCAAGGGCTCGGTGGGTGCGGAGCGCCGTCCGATCCGCCTGGGCCAGACGGCCGTCTTCGGCGCCGGCGGTTCGCTGACCGTCCGCGCGGACGAGAAGCAGGACGCGCACACCCCGGACCTGGAGGTCGTCGTCCTCGGCGGGCAGCCGATCCGCGAGCCGATGGCCCACTACGGCCCGTTCGTCATGAACACCAAGGACGAGCTGATGCAGGCCTTCGAGGACTACCAGAAGGGCCGCCTCGGCAGCATCCCGGCGGTGCACGGGATGTCCGAGGGCGGGCTGTAGCCAAGGAGCGGAAGAGGGGCCCCGTCCCTGGCGGACGGGGCCCCTTCAGCGCACCGGCATGCTCATGAACAGCGCCTGTTCGCCGGCCGACGCCGTGCCGTCGTAGAGCGAGGTGTCCAGGCCGCAGAAGGCGAAGCCCATCCGGAGGTAGGCGCGGACGGCGGGGGCGTTGACGTTGCTGACCTCCAGCCATACGTGCCCGGCCCCGCGCTCCCGCGCGAAGTCGACGGCGTGCCGCATCAGGGTCCGGCCCACCCCCTTGCCCCGCCAGGCCGGCGCCACCTCGATGTCGCGGACGGTCAGCCGCGCGTTCCACGGCTCGAAGGCGGCGGTCACGAAGCCGCACAGCTCGTCCCCGGCCACGGCCACCACCGTCCGGTGCCGCCCGGGGTCCCCCGTCTCCTCGTCCGGTTCGGCGTCCTCGTCGGGGAACACCTTGCGCAGGGGCGGCCGTACCGGGGTCTCGCGGAGCCGGAAGCCCTCCTCGGTCACCGTCACCTCGAACACCGCGTCGGTCGTGAACGACCCGTCGAGCGCCGCGACGGCCGGGCCGTCCGCCGGCCGCGCCGGCCGGTAGACGACGGTCCCGGCCGCCGTCGCCTGGTCTGACGTCGTCTCCATGGTCCCGACCGTACGCCGTGGCCCCCCGGGCCCGGACGCTCACCCGCCCGGCCCCGCGTCGCAGGACAGCCGGCGGTCCCCGTGATCGGCTGGGCTCGTGCGCCTTCTGCCCGAACCCGTTCGCCGGCTCGCCGCCTGGTGCGCCGTGCTGCTGCTCGTCGCCGGGGTGGTCTGGATCGGGGTGCGGCTGTGCGGGGAGTTCCGCACGGCCGTCACGCCGGTGCTGCTCGCCCTGCTCGGCACCGCGCTGCTCGGGCCGCTGTACCGGCGGCTGGTCCGGTCGGGGGTGCAGCGGTCGGTGGCGGCCGGGCTCACCTGCGTCGCCGTCGTGGCCGTCGTCGGCGGGGCCGTGTACATCGTGGTCGCCGCGCTGATCGACACCGGCGACCAGATCATCGACTCGCTCCGGTCCGCCGCCAAGGGCGTCGCGGAGCACTTCGGGTCCGCCGGGACCGGCCTCGACGACCTCGCGGCCAACGCGCGCGAGCTGCTCGGCAAGTTCGGCGCGACGGCCGCCTCCAACGTCATCAGCGGGGTCAGCGTCGTCGCCGAGAGCATCGCCATGGCCGTGCTCGCGCTGCTGCTCGTCTTCTTCTTCCTGCGCGACTCCCACCGGGCCGTGGCGGCCCTGCGCTCCCTGGCGCCCGGCGGCACCGCCGACACCCTTGAGGCCATGGCCCGGCGGGCCTTCGCCGGGGTGGAGGGCTTCATGCGGGGGACGACCGTCATCGCCCTCATCGACGCCCTGTGCATCACCGTCGGACTGCTGGTCCTGCGGGTGCCGGGCGCGGTCGGGCTCGGCGCGCTCGTCTTCGTCGGCGCCTACATCCCCTACCTCGGCGCGTTCCTCTCGGGCGCGGTGGCCGTACTGGTCGCGCTCGCCGACCGGGGTTTCGTCATCGCGCTGTGGGCGCTCGGGGTGGTGCTCGCGGTGCAGGTGCTGGAGGGGCATGTGCTCCAGCCGGTGATCCAGAGCCGGACCGTGCAGATGCACCCGGCGGTGGTGATGCTGGCGATCACCGCGGGCGCCTCCGTCGCGGGCATCCTCGGCATGCTGCTCGCCGTCCCGCTCACCGCGGCGGCCTTCGGCGTCGGAGCGGAGCTGCGGGACCGCTACGGCGGCGGCACCGGGCCCCCGCCGGCCCCGCCGGGCCCCGCCCCGGCGGCCACCTCGCCCGAGCCGTAGGGGAACGGGGCCTTCGGGGGACGGAGGCCGTAGGGGACCTGGGGGCCCGTAGGGGACCGGGGGCCCGTAGGGGGACGGGGGACGGCCGCCGCTATCCGGCACCCCCCGTCCCCGGCGGCTCATGGAGTTCGAACCAGATGCACTTGCCCTCGCCCCGGGGGTCCACCCCCCAGGTGTCCGCGAGGAGCTCGATCAGGATCAGGCCCCGGCCGGAGGAGGCCAGCTCGCCGGGGCGGCGCCGGTGCGGGAGGTCGTCGCCGGAGTCGAAGACCTCCACCCGCAGCCGCCGGCAGTCGCGCTCGCCGATCACCTCGGCGAGCAGCAGCGCGTCGGCGTCGGTGTGCACCAGCACGTTGGTGACCATCTCGGAGACCAGCAGCACCGCCGAGTCGACCTGGTCGCCCGACACCCAGTCGTGCAGCAGCTCGCGCAGATGCTGGCGGGCCTCGGCGATCCGGTCCGGCTCGTCCTGGGCGACCGACAGCAGCGTGCGCCGCGCGGTGGGCCGGGCCGCGACGGCGTCGCCGCAGCCGCAGCCCTCCCCGGGCCGGCACAGCAGCAGCAGCGCGATGTCGTCCTCGCGGCGGTCGGCCAGCGGTCCCGTGGTGTAGTGCGAGGGCGGTCCGTGCACCGCCTGCACCAGCGCGTCGGCCAGCGACTCCGGGTCGCCGTGGTGCTCCTCCAGGATCGCGCGCAGCCGGCGCCAGCCGCTGTCCAGGTCGTGCCCGCCGGTCTCGATCAGGCCGTCGGTGCACAGCATCAGCGTCTCGCCGGGTTCGAGCGTGAACCGGGTCGTCGGATAGTCGGCGTCCGGGTCGATGCCCAGCGGCAGCCCGCCCGCCGTCGGCCGCATCATCACCGTGCCGTCCGCCATCCGGATCACCGGGTCCGGATGCCCGGCGCGGGCGATCTCCAGCCTGCCGTCCGACGGGTCGGCCTCCACGTACAGGCAGGTCGCGAAGCGCGGGTCGGACAGCGGGTCCGGGCCGGCCGCGTGCGTGATGCCGTGCAGGAACCGGGAGGCGCGGGAGAGCACGGCGTCCGGGCGGTGCCCCTCGGAGGCGTAGGCGCGCAGCGCGATCCGCAGCTGGCCCATGAGCCCCGCCGCGCGCACGTCGTGTCCCTGGACGTCCCCGATGACCAGCGCGAAGCGGCCGGAGGGCAGCGGGATCATGTCGTACCAGTCGCCGCCGACCTGGAGCCCGCCGCCGGTCGGGATGTACCGGGCGGCCACCCGCATCCCCGGGATCTCCGGGCCGAGCGTGGGCAGCATGGAGCGCTGGAGGCCGTCCGTCAGCTTCCGCTCCGTCTCGGCGACGCCGGCCCGGGACAGCGCCTGGGCGAGCATCCGGGCGACCGTGGTGAGGACCGCGCGCTCGTCCGGGGTGAACGCCACCGGGTAGGTGAAGCCGGCCATCCAGGCGCCCATCGTGCGCCCGGCGGCCGTCAGCGGCAGGAACGCCCAGGAGCGGCGTCCGAAGTGCTGGGCGAGCGGCCAGGTCGCCGGATAGCGCTCCCGGTACTCGTCGGGGGAGGACAGATACACCGCACGGCCCGTGCGGACGACCTCCGCCGCCGGATAGTCGGTGGACAGCGGCATGTTCGAGAAGGGGTTCATGGCGCCGGGCTGGTGCCCGTGCTGGCCGGTGATGGTCAGCCGGTCGCCCTCGACCCCGAACACCACGAGCCCGTCCGGGGTGAACCCCGGCATGGAGAGGCCGCCCACCACCCGCAGCACCTCCGCCGTGGACCGGGCCTCCGCCAGCGCCCGGCCCGCGTCCAGCAGGAACGCCTCGCGGGAGCGCCGCCAGTCCCCCGTGACCGCGCTGCGGGCGGCCGGTGTGCCCGGAGTCGGCTCGGTCACCTCCTGGAGGGTGCCGATCAGCTCGTACGCCCGCCGCTCGGGGTCGAAGGACGGCTTCGAGCGGCTGCGGGCGACGCGCAGGACGCGGCCCCGCTCGTCCATGACCCGGACACGCACCTCGGCGAGGGTGCCCTCGGCGACCGCGAGCCGGACCACCCCGGTGATCTCGTTCCAGTCGACCGGGTGCAGCCGGGCCCGGGTCTGGGCCTCCGTGAGGGTGGCCGGCTCCGGGGGCAGCCCGAGCAGCCGCGCCGCCTCCGCGTCCACGGTGACAAGACCGGTGGCCGTGTCCCAGTGCCACAGCCCGGTCGCGAGGGCGGCGAGTACGTCCCCGACGGACGGCAGAGGCTCGCCTGTACGCATTGCCCCACTTTAGGAAGATGTGACCGGTGGCTGCCACCGTAGGCGGCGGGCCGGGCGGCCGGGGGAAATGGTGGGGAGCCGATCTTGGCGTGCCCGGTACCCTTGATGGGTCCGGGCCCCGTGCCCGCGCTCGGTCGAGGGGAGCACCTCGGCAAAGCCCAAACGAAGGACGATGAACGACGATGCATCGGTACAGGTCCCACACCTGCGGCCAGCTCCGCGCCTCTGACGTCGGCACCGACGTCCGGCTGAGTGGCTGGCTGCACAATCGGCGCGACCTGGGCGGCATTCTCTTCATCGATCTGCGCGACCACTACGGCATCACGCAGCTGGTCGCCCGCCCCGGCACGCCCGCGTACGAGGCCCTGGACAAGATCTCCAAGGAGTCCTCGGTCCGCGTCGACGGCAGCGTCGTCTCCCGGGGAACCGAGAACGTGAACCCCGACCTGCCCACCGGCGAGATCGAGGTGGAGGTCGCCGAGGTCGAGCTGCTCGGCGCGGCCCAGCCGCTGCCCTTCACCATCAACGCCGAGGACGGGGTCAACGAGGAGCGGCGTCTCGAGTACCGCTTCCTGGACCTGCGCCGCGAGCGCATGCACCGCAACATCATGCTGCGTACGGCGGTCATCTCGGCGATCCGCCACAAGATGACGGCGCTGGGCTTCAACGAGATGGCGACGCCGATCCTGTCCGCCACCTCCCCCGAGGGCGCCCGCGACTTCGTGGTGCCGTCCCGGCTGAACCCCGGCAAGTTCTACGCGCTGCCGCAGGCCCCGCAGCAGTTCAAGCAGCTGCTGATGATCTCCGGCTTCGACCGCTACTTCCAGATCGCGCCCTGCTTCCGCGACGAGGACGCCCGCGCCGACCGCTCGCCGGGCGAGTTCTACCAGCTCGACGTCGAGATGAGCTTCGTCGAGCAGGAGGACGTCTTCCAGCCGATCGAGCAGCTGATGACCGAGCTGTTCGAGGAGTTCGGCGGCGGTCGCCACGTCACCTCGCCGTTCCCGCGGATCCCGTTCCGCGAGGCGATGCTCAAGTACGGCTCCGACAAGCCGGACCTGCGCGCCAAGCTGGAGCTGGTGGACATCACCGATGTCTTCGAGGGCTCGGAGTTCAAGGCGTTCGCCGGCAAGCACGTGCGCGCGCTGGCCGTCCCGGCCGTCCAGGACCAGCCGCGCAAGTTCTTCGACCAGCTCGGCGAGTTCGCGATCTCGCTGGGCGCGAAGGGCCTGGCCTGGGTCCGCGTCGGCGAGGACGGCGCGCTGTCCGGCCCGATCGCGAAGTTCCTCACCGAGGAGAACGTCGCCGAGCTGACCAAGCGCCTCTCGCTGGCCCCCGGTCACGCCGTGTTCTTCGGCGCGGGCGACTTCGACGAGGTCTCCAAGATCATGGGCGCGGTCCGCGTCGAGGCGGCCAAGCGGGCCGGCCAGTTCGAGGAGAACGTCTTCCGCTTCTGCTGGATCGTCGACTTCCCGATGTACGAGAAGGACGAGGAGACCGGCGCGATCGACTTCTCGCACAACCCCTTCTCCATGCCGCAGGGCGGCCTGGAGGCGCTGGAGACCCAGGACCCGCTGGAGATCCTGGGCTGGCAGTACGACATCGTCTGCAACGGTGTCGAGCTGTCCTCCGGCGCGATCCGGAACCACGAGCCGGAGATCATGCTCAAGGCCTTCGAGATCGCGGGCTACGACCGTGACACCGTCGAGGAGAAGTTCGCCGGCATGCTGCGCGCCTTCCGCTTCGGCGCCCCGCCGCACGGCGGCATCGCCCCGGGCGTGGACCGTATCGTCATGCTCCTCGCGGACGAGCCCAACATCCGCGAGACGATCGCCTTCCCGCTCAACGGCAACGCCCAGGACCTGATGATGGGTGCGCCGACGGAGCTGGAGGAGGCGCGGCTGAAGGAGCTGCACCTGTCGGTGCGCAAGCCGCAGCCGAAGTAGCGGCACCCGGGACACGGCACCCGAGGGGCTGGAGACCGACACCGGTTTCCGGCCCCTTCGGCGTTCTCCGGCGCCCCCGGCTCAGTCGTCCGGCCAGGCGCCGTCCTCCAGCAGCCGCTCCGCGATCTCCGTCGACCAGCCCTGGGCCCAGGCGCGCAGGGCGGTGATCTCCTCGCCCGTCAGGCCGTACGCCGTGAACGCGTGGTCCGGGTAGTAGTCCGTGCCCTCCAGCCGGGTCCGCAGGGCGGGCAGGTCGAACGTGTCGCGGGCGTGGCGGCGGGCCAGCTCCTCCAGGTCGGGGTGGGAGAAGCGGGCCGCCGCGGCGCGCGCGTCGATCAGGTCGACCGCCAGGCCCCGGTCGTAGAGCGCCCGGATCTTGGTGCCCACCGCGTCCTCCAGGCAGAGCGTCGGGCCGTAGGGGGTCAGCACGGGCGGGCTCCAGAAGGTCTCCTTGTGGAGCGCCAGGAGCACGGTGGTGCCGGTGGGCGGGTCCGTGACCGTCAGATGGGCGGAGAGCGGGTCCGCGTCCCGGACGGCCGTCTCGTGGCCCCGGGAGACGAGCGCGTCGTGCAGCGCCGTCGCGAGGCGGGGTGTCGGCTCGGCGCTCTCCGTCGCGAAGTCCACGTTCGCGTGCGGACGTTGCAGCAGGCCGTGGGCCTGGAGGGCGTATCCGCCGGCCAGCGCCAGGGGGGCGGCCACGGCGAGGACGTCGGTGAGCAGACGCTGATGGGGTGCGGGGAAGTGCGCGGGAGAGGAAGAAGCGGGGAGGTTCACTCGGCGGCCCGGGAGAGGTGCGGTCGTAGGGGCTGGAGCCTAGCGGCTGGAGGCGCCGCCCGGCCGCCGACGAGGCCGCGCGGGCGACGGCGGCCTTCGCGGCGACGGCCGGGCGGCGCTGCGCGCGCCCGTCGTCCCGGCCGCCGTCGAGGTCCTGGGCGCAGTGCCCCGGACGCGGGAGGGCGCCGGACCCGCGGGCCCGGCGCCCTCCCGCGCGGATCAGTGCCGCCGGGTCAGCCCTCGTCGCCGCCGAAGCGCTCCTTGTACGTCGCCAGGTCCTCGTCCGTCAGCTTGGCGAACAGGACCGGCGGGACGGTGAAGGGGGTGCCGGCCGGGACCGAGACCAGGGCCCTGGCCTCGTCGGCGGTGACCCAGGCGGCCGTGTCGTCGGCGAGGGCGAACGCCGCGCGCATGACCTTCGCCGACGTCGGGATGAGCGGCTCGGAGACCACCGCGTACAGGTGGATCAGGTTCATCGCCGTACGCAGGGTGAGGGCCGCGGCGTCCTTGTCGGTCTTGATCTCCAGCCAGGGGGCCTTCTCCTCCAGGTAGGAGTTGCCGGCCGACCACAGGGCGCGCAGGGCGGCGGCGGCCTTGCGGAACTGGAGGGCCTCCATGTGGGTCTCGTACTCCGCGAGGAGCGTCGCGATCTCCTCGCCGAGGCGGGTCTCCGCCTCGCCCGGCTCGCCGCCCGCGGGCACGTCGTCGCCGAAGCGCTTGCGGGAGAAGGACAGGACGCGGTTGACGAAGTTGCCGAGGGTGTCGGCCAGGTCCTTGTTCACCGTGGCGGTGAAGTGCTCCCAGGTGAAGGAGGAGTCGTCGGACTCGGGGGCGTTGGCGATCAGGAAGTAGCGCCAGTAGTCGGCCGGGAGGATCTCCAGGGCCTGGTCGGTGAAGACACCGCGCTTCTGGCTGGTGGAGAACTTTCCGCCGTAGTACGTCAGCCAGTTGAACGCCTTGACGTAGTCGACCTTCTTCCACGGCTCGCGCACGCCCAGCTCGGTGGCCGGGAACATCACCGTGTGGAACGGGACGTTGTCCTTCGCCATGAACTCGGTGTAGCGGACGGTGTCGTCCGCCTCGTACCACCACGACTTCCAGTCGCGGTTCTCCGGGTCCTGGTCCGACCACTCCTTCGTCGCGCCGATGTACTCGATCGGGGCGTCGAACCAGACGTAGAAGACCTTGCCCTCGGCGGCCAGCTCCGGCCAGGTGTCGGCCGGGACCGGGACGCCCCAGTCCAGGTCGCGGGTGATGGCGCGGTCGTGCAGGCCCTCGGTCAGCCACTTGCGGGCGATGGAGGAGGCCAGCTGCGGCCAGTCCGCCTCGTGCCGGGCGACCCACGCCTCGACCTCGTGCTGGAGCTTGGACTGGAGGAGGAAGAGGTGCTTGGTCTCGCGGATCTCCAGGTCCGTGGAGCCGGAGATCGCCGAGCGCGGTTCGATCAGGTCGGTCGGGTCGAGGACGCGGGTGCAGTTCTCGCACTGGTCGCCGCGCGCCTTGTCGTAGCCGCAGTGCGGGCAGGTGCCCTCGACATAGCGGTCCGGGAGGAAGCGGCCGTCGACCGGCGAGTAGACCTGCCGGATCGCCCGCTCCTCGATGAAGCCGTTCTCGTTCAGCTTGCGGGCGAAGTGCTGGGTGATCTCGCGGTTCTCCGCGCTGGAGCTGCGGCCGAAGTAGTCGAAGGCGAGGGCGAAGCCGTCGTAGACCGCCTTCTGGGCGTCGTGCGCCTGCGCGCAGAACTCGGCGACGGGCAGGCCCCGCTCCTTGGCGGCCAGCTCGGCCGGGGTGCCGTGCTCGTCCGTGGCGCAGATGTACAGGACGTCGTGGCCGCGCTGGCGGAGGTACCGGGAGTACACGTCCGCCGGGAGCATGGACCCCACCATGTTGCCCAGATGCTTGATCCCGTTGATGTACGGAAGGGCGCTGGTGATGAGGTGTCGAGCCATCGCGGGCTGCTCCCAGGTCGCTGCGTGTACGAACCTTGAAATCGTAGCCGACGTGTGTATGCCGCCCGCTTCCCGTTTTACGGGCTGAGAAGCGGGCGGCACGGGGCCTGGAGCCACGGAGGGCTACGGGCGCCAGTTCGCCAGGACGCCCTCGTACAGCTCCGTGTCCGTCAGCTCGCGGGGGGCGGGGCCCGCGTGGAAGAAGGACGTGTTGCCGGTCTTCAGCTTGCGGAGGTAGTCGAAGGCCTTGTTGTCGTGCTCACCGAAGGCGACGAAGGAGAAGAACACGGACGGGTGGTTCTTCGCGGCGTCGGTGAGGGACTGGGTGGCGGGGGTCTTCGCGTCCGGGGCGCCGTCCGTCTGGAAGACCACCAGGGCGGGGGCGGCGGGGTCCGCGTTCTTGTCGTGGTGGGCGAGTACGGCTTCCACGGCGGCGTGGTAGCTGGTGCGGCCCATGCGGCCGAGGGCGGCGTGTACGTCGTCGATCTTGGTCTCGTGCTCCGGGGCGAGGGTGAGGTCGGTGGTGCCGTCTACCTCCGTCGAGAAGAAGACGACGTGGACCGTGGCCTCGGGGTCGAGGTGGGCGGCGAGGGCGAGGGTCTGGTCGGCGAGGGCCTGGGCGGAGCCGTCCTTGTAGTACGGGCGCATGCTCGCGGAGCGGTCCAGTACGAGGTAGACCTGGGCTCGGGTGCCGGTGAGGGCGGTCTTGTCGAGGGTGGTCGTGGCGGCCTTGTAGGCGGTGGTGAGGGAGGGGGTGCGGGACGTGACCCTGGCCAGGGGGGTGGCGGGTGCGGCGGTCGCCGCGTGCGCCTCGGCTTCGCCGTCGGCGTCGGTGTTCCCACCCGCACCACCCGTGCGGGTCGCGTCGTCGCCTGCGGGTGGCCCCTGCGGGGTGTCCTCGCCGTCGGCGGCGTGGGGGGCGGTGGGTTCGGCGGTCGCCGCGTGCGCCTCGGCTTCGCCGTCGGCGTCGGTGTTCCCACCCGCACCACCCGTGCGGGTCGCGTCGTCGGCTGCGGGTGGCCCCTGCGGGGCGTCCTCGCCGTCGGCGGCCTGCGGGGCGGTGGACTCGGCGGTCACCGCCGCCTCCTCGACCACCACTTCAGCCTCGGCCTCGGCCGGCTCCTCGGGTACCTCCGCGACCGGGGCCGTGTCCTCGGCCTCGGCCGGAACCGGCTCCGCGTGCTCTTCTTCGGCCACGACCGCAGCCTCAGCCTTGGGCTCGGCCACGACGTCGGGCTGCGCCTCCGCGGAGACTTCCGCCTCGGGCTCGGCCTCGGCTACGAACTCCGCCTTGGGCTTGGCCTCCGCCTCAGGCTCGTTCTCCGCCTCAGGCTCGTCCTCCGCCTCGGCCACGGCCTCTGACTGAGGCTCGGTCTCGGCCTTGGGCGCGGCCTCCGCCGGGGCGTCAGCCTCAGCGGCGACCTTCGCCTCGGGCTCGGCCTCCGACCGAGGCTGGGTCTCGGCCTTGGGCGCGGCCTCCGCCTCAGCGACGGCCTCCGCCTGAGGCTCAGCCTCAGGCGCGACCTCCGCCTTAGCTACAGCCTCCGCCTCGGGCTCGGACACGGGCTCCGCTCCGGTCTTCGCCTCGGCCTCAGCCGCAACCTCGGATTCAGGCTCCGCCTCAGCCGCGACCTCCGACTCAGACGCGGCCTCCGCCGAGACCTCAGCCTCAGCGGCGACTTCCGCCTCAGCCGAGACCTCCGACTGAGGCTCGGTCTCAGCCTTGGGCTCGGTCTCAGCCTTGGGCTCGGTCTCAGCCTTGGGCTCGGCCTCATCCGCGACCTCCGCCTCGGCCACGGCCTCCGCCTCGGCCACGGCCTCCGTCTCAGACACGGCCTCCGTCTCGGACACGGCCTCAGCCTTGGGCTCGGCCTCAGCCGAGCCCTCCGCCTGAGCCGAGCCCTCCGCCTCGGCCACGGCCTCCGTCTCGGCCTCGGTCTCAGCCCCCGCCGCAGGCGCTTCCGCCCCCGCCCCCGCCGCAGGCGCTTCCGCCTCCGCCTCCGCCTCCGCCGCAGGCGCTTCCGCCCCCGCCTCAGCCGCAGGCGCTTCCGCCCCCGTCGCAGGCGCTGCCGGTGTCGAAGGCGTGGTTTCCGGGGTGGGGGACGGGTCTGTCGGGGTGGACGGGTGGGGGACCTTGATGTTGTCGAAGGCCGCTGCCACCAGGTCGTGTTCCCCGGCCCCGGACGGGGACCGGCGGGGTTCGGGGACGCTGGCGGTGGCCGGCGGGGACTGCGCGGGGGTCCGGTCCGCACCCTCCGCCTCGGTGGCTCGTACCTTGCGTGAGCGGCCGAATGCGTTCCGCAGGAGAGTGAGAATGCCCATGTGCGCAACCCTTCGCGTGAGTTGTAGCCCGTAAATCCCTGGCCAGGACGGACACGTAAGGTTAGCGGCCCCACATGGCGGGACCGCGTCAGTGCGGTGACGTGATCGCCCGTGCCGCGGCCACCTCCTGGCGGAGGGGTTCGAGGACGCTGCCGGCGGCCCCGGCGAGGTCGGTGCGGACGGCGGTCAGGGTCTCGGTGCCGCGCACCCCCTCGGAGAGCTCGCGGAGCTGCAGGGCGACCTGTGCGACCTCGGCGGCGGACGGCCGCGCGGCCCCGTGCCGGACCCGGACGCGGGCCGCCGTCGTCGCGTCCACGATGCGTTCCACGGCCACGACCAGCGGCCACCACGCGGCGGCGAGCCGGCCGGTCGGCGGCGGTTCCGTCAGGGCCCGCTGGAACTCGGTGCGGACGACGGACAGGTCGCGGTAGATGCGGCGGCGCATCCGGGCCCGGGCCGAGGGGTCGGTGCCGGGGCCGAAGGCGGCCTCGACGTACGCCGCCGTGTCCGCCACCGCGTCGGCCAGGCGGTCGCCCACCCGGGTGTGCCAGCTCTCGGGCCACAGCAGGTAGCCCGCGATCAGCGCGATCGCGCAGCCCATGAGCGAGTCGTTCAGCCGGGGCAGCAGCAGGGCCGTGCCCTGGCGGTTGAGGATGTCGGACAGGAGCAGGATCACCGGGGTGATGGCCGCCGTCTGGTGGCCGTAGCCCCGCGGGGTGAGCGCCGGGACGAGCGCGGCGAGCAGGAACAGCGTGGGGACGTGCCACCAGCCCAGCGGGACCTCGGCCAGGATGACCGCCGCCACCACCAGGCCGGCCACCGTGCCCAGCGCGCGCAGCAGGGCCCGGGAGAAGACCGAGCCGAAGTCGGGCTTGAGGACGAAGGTGACGGTCAGCGCGACCCAGTAGGAGCGCGGGACCGGGATGAGGGAGACCAGGGCCTGGGCGATGCCGATGCACAGCGCCAGCCGGATGCCGTAGCGCCAGGAGCTGGTGGACAGGACGACGTTGCGTGCCGTGCGGGCCGCGCGGACGCCGAGGGCGGCGGGGCGGCCCAGGCGGTCGTCGATGCCGCGGGGGTCCACGTCCGGCGCGGCGACGACCTCGGCGGCGTGCCGCAGGGCGGCGTCCACCGCGCGGGCCGTCTCGGTGGCGGGGGCGGGGAGGTCCGGCGGGGGTGCGGGCGCGGGGGCGTGGTCCGATGCGACGGCGTCCGCCAGGCGGTCCAGGGCCCGGGGGATCTCCGGGGGCAGCGGGCGGGCCGCCAGATGGGCCGCGGGTGCCGCCTCGACCACCGGGGTGATCGCGTTCAACCGGGCCAGCATCCGGGTGAGTTCGCGGCTGCGGCCGTGGTAGCGGGCACGCCGGGCCAGGATCAGGTCGTACGACTGGTTCAGGGACTGGGTGACCGTGCGGCGGGCCTCCTCGTACTCCTCGGCGCGGTCCGTGCCGGCGGTCGCGAGGAGGGCGGCCACCGCGCGGTACGTCGCCGCGACCGCCGCTCGTTCGGGTACGCCCGCGCGCAGCGGCCAGGCCAGCAGGGCCAGGAGCAGGACCAGCAGGCCGCCGCCGGTCATCAGCAGGGGGGCGACCCACCAGGGGGAGGGCAGCGGGAGGCCCGCGCCCACCACGCAGTTCAGCAGGAGCAGCAGACCGGAGACGGAGGCCACCGCGCCGATCGAGGAGATCAGCCCGGAGACCAGGGCGACGCCGGTGACGGCGGCCACCGCGTACCAGCCGTGCCCGTACACCACCGTGCCCAGGGTCACGCCGATCGCGCCGAAGAGCTGCGGGACGGCGATGGTGAGGATGCGCATGCGGTAGGCGTCGGCGGTGTCGCCGATGACGCCGGACAGGGCGCCCATGGCGGCGAGGGCGCCGTAGGCGGGGCGGCCGGCGGCGAGGCCGATCGCCAGGGGGAGGGCTATGCCGAAGGACGCGCGGGCCATGGCGGACCGGTTGAGCGGGGCCGGCTGGGGCCTGAGGTTCCGGACCAGCCAGTCGGGAGGGGTGAGGCCGATGGGGAACTCTCGGGGCATGTGCCCATTATGGCCGCTTTGCGGGAGGGGCAGGGGGGCGGTCCGGCTGCCGTCGGGGGGTGTTCGTCAGCTTCGCTCGTGCAGCGTGAGGTCGACCACCAGGGCCCGGTGGTCGGAGCCGGACACGCGCAGGAAGCGGGCGCCGCTCGCGGTGAAGTCCGCGGTGACCAGGACGTGGTCGATCTGGGCGCCGATGACGCCGGCGGTGCGGGCGGGCCAGCTCGGGGTGCGGTCGTGGCCGGCCAGGCGGGCCGCGTCGGTCAGGCCGGTGTCGAGGATGTGCCGGAAGGCGGCGTGGTCCTGGGAGGCGTTGAAGTCGCCGGCGAGGACGGTGGGGGTGTCGCCGCCTGCGGCGGCGAAGGCGCGGAGCCGGCCGAGTTCGCGGCGCCACAGGCCGACCTGGTCCGCCAGCGGCGGCATGGGGTGGGCGAGCTGGAGGCGTACGGCGTGGCCGCGCACGTCGGCGACGGCGCCGGGCATGCCCATGGTGGCGCGCACGCCCGCGGCCGGTGTCAGCGGGAAGCGGCTGAGGATGACGGAGCCGTGGGAGCCGTCCGCGTCGACGGACCGGCGGTGCGGGTAGACGCCGGAGAACTCGCGGTCCAGGAGGCCGCGGCAGCCGGACTCGCACTCCTCGACGAAGACCACGTCCGGACGCCTCTCGCGCAGGATCGCGGCCAGGGCGGGGGTGCCGCGGCCGAACTCGACGTTCGAGGTGAGCACGCGGAACGCGGCGAGCTGCGCGCCGCCCGGTTCGCCGGTCCTGCCGTACGGCTCCAGGTACCAGGCGAGCAGGCCGAGGACGGCGACCGCCCACACCAGGCCCGTCCACCAGCGGGCGAGCAGCGCGCACAGCAGGGCGAAGCCGGCCGGCGCGAGCAGCCAGGGCAGGAAGGCGAGGAGCTGGGGCACGGGGGTGATGCCGTCGGTGTCGGCGGCCCGGCAGCCGGCGACCACGCTCACCCCGGCGAGCAGCAGTCCGGCGCACCAGGCGCCGAGCCTGCGTCCGGGGCGCTGGGTCACGGGAGCGAGCCTACGATCAGCCGTCCAGCCGCGCCAGGAAATCACCCAGTGCCCGGTTGAACTCCCGTGGCCGCTCCAGGTTGGGCAGGTGGGCGGCGCCCTCGATGACGTGCAGGGCCGAGTCGGGCAGGGCCGCGTGCATCGCCTCGGCGTCCCGGACGGGGGTGTAGGTGTCGTCGGCGCCCACCAGGACCAGGGCGGGGGCGGTCACCGTCGGCAGCAGCGGGCGGTAGTCGGGGCGTTCGGCCCGGCCGCGCAGGGCCGCGGCGGCGCCCTCGGGCGAGGTGGCCGTCATCATGCGGTGCACATGGGCCTTGACCTCGGGGGCGGCGGAGGGGGCGACCATCTTCTCCAGCACCTCGTCGGCGTAGCCGCGCATGCCCTCGGCGAGCAGCCGGGCGGCCAGGGCGGCGCGGTGCCGCCGTCCCTCGGGGGTCTCGGCGGCGGGGGAGGTGTCGGCGAGGACGAGGCCGCGGATCCGGTCGCCGAAGCGGGCGGCGCACTCCATGACGATCTGGCCGCCCATGGACAGGCCGCCGAGCACGAAGTCGTCCACGCCGAGGTGGTCCAGGAGGCCGGCGATGTCCTCGGCGTGCCGGGAGAGCGGGACCGTGCCGGGGGTCACCGGGGAGGCGCCGTAGCCGCGCAGATCGGGGGTGATCACCCGGCGGGCGGCGGCGAACTCGGTGAGCTGCGGGTGCCACATCGTGCGGTCGAAGGGGTGGCCGTGGACGAGGACGAGGGGGACCCGGGAGGGAATTCCGGGGTCTTTGTCCTCGAATGCGAGGAAGGGGGGCATGTGATCGACCTTAGGGCGCCCCGTTGCTCGGTGCAATAAAATCTTTGCTCTCGGTGCAATCCAACGGGCCGTGGAGCAGGGGGACTTGTGGACGACTACCGGCGCATCGCCGACCGGATCGCGGCGGACATCACGGGTGGGCGGCTGCGGCCGGGGCAACGGCTGCCGCCCCAGCGGGCGTTCGCCCGCCGGCACGGCGTCGCGCCGTCGACGGCGGGGCGGATCTACGCCGAACTCGTCCGCCGGGGCCTGGTGGTGGGCGAGGTCGGGCGCGGCACGTTCGTGCGGGCCGGCGCCCCGGACGGGCAGCCGGGGCACGCGCTGGCCGAGGCGGCCGGCGCCCCGGCCGTGAACCTGGAGCTGAACTACCCCTCGGCGCCCGGCCAGTCGGAGCTGCTCGCCCCGGCCCTCGCCCCGCTGCTGCGGCCGGACGCGCTCGGGCAGGCGCTGCGCCCGGCCGCCGCGGCGGGCACCCCGGCGGCCCGGGAGGCGGTCGCCGCGCTGCTGGGGCGGGACGGGCGGCGCGTCGCGGCGGACCGCGTCCTGTTCACCGGCAACGCCCGTCAGGCGATCGCCTCCACGCTCGCCTCGCTGGTCCGGCCCGGCGGCCGGGTCGGGGTGGAGCCGCTGACGTATCCGCTGGTGAAGGAGATCGCGGCCCGGCTCGGCCTGGTCCTCGTCCCGCTCGCTGCGGACGCGGAGGGCCTCCTGCCCGAGGGGGTGGCCGCCGCCCACCGCGGCGCCCCGCTGTCCGCCCTCTACCTCCAGCCCACCCTGCACAACCCGACCTCGCGGACGACGGGCGCCGAGCGGCTGCGGCAGCTGGCCGACTGTGTCCACAGGCTGGGGATACCGGTCGTGGAGGACCGGATCTGGGCCTTCCTCCACCCGGGCGGCACACCCCCGCTCGCCGCGCTCGCCCCCGGTCTGGTGCATCTGGTCGACGGCCTGTCCAAGCGGGTCGCGCCCGGGCTCGCCGTCGGCTTCGCCGTCGTGCCCGAGGACCGTACGGAGGCGGTGGCGCGGGCCGTGCGCTCGGGCGGCTGGAACGCGGGCGGTTTCGCGCTGGAGGCGGCGGTGCGCTGGCTCGGCGACGGCACGGTGGACCGGCTGGTCGCGGCCAAGCGGCAGGACGCGCGGCGGCGCCAGCGGCTGGTCGCCGAGAAGCTGGCCGCCTTCGCCGTACGGTCCGATCCGGCCGCCTACTTCGCCTGGTGGGAGCTGCCCGCGCCGTGGCGGGCCGAGACCTTCACGGCCGCCGCGCGGGCGCGCGGGATCGCCGTGACGCCGGGTACGGCCTTCTCCGTGGGGCCCGGCCGCACCCCGGGCGCGGTCAGGCTCGGACTCGCGTCGGTGCCGGAGCCGGTGCTGGCGCGGGCGCTGGGGATCCTCGCCGGCGTCGCACGGGACGGGGCAGCGGCAGGTACCGGGTGAGCCAGGCGAGGAGGGCGACGGCGAGGCCGAGGCCGAGGAGCAGCCAGGCGGCCGTGCGCAGGGTGGCGGTGAGGGCGTCGTAGACCGCGCCCGCCGCCGGGTGCGAGACCCCGGCCGGCAGGTCGGCCAGGGTCAGGCCGCGGCCGATGGTGAGGGCGAGGACCAGCAGGCCGCCGCCCAGGGCCGTGCCCAGGGCGGTGGCGGCGACGGCCCGGCGCCGCCGGACGGCGAGCGCGATCCCGCCGACGGCGAACGCGACGGCCGCGACCGGCAGCCAGAAACCGGCGACTTCGAGCACGTGGAACCCCTTTCGCAGCGGGGTCAGTTGGCCAGCGGGGAGGACGGCGACCGCGGTGTGCTCCACCGGGATGCGCTCGGCGAGCGGCACGTGGTCGTGCGTGAGCTGGCGTTTGACCTGGGCGGTGACGGGGGCCAGGTCGACGGTGACCGCGCGCTCGTCCTCCTCGCGCAGGGCGCGCAGGACGGCGTCGTGCGTCACCTGGTTGCCGGTGTCCCAGGCCAGCCGGAAGGCCTCGGTCTGGGTGAAGGAGCGCACCGCGTCGTGCACGAACGGGCGGACCGAGCCGCGCAGCGGACGGACGTCGAGATGCTGGTCCACCGCGCGCAGCAGGCCGTCCCCGACCGTGTCCACGACGGCCTCCCGCACGTCCGGGTCGGCGGCGAGCGGAGCCATCGCGGTGACGTACCGGCCCGTGTCGGCGAGCCCGTACGCCGCCCAGGCCGCCAGCGCGCCGAACGGCACGAGGAGGCAGGACAGGGCGATCAGTACGGCCGACAGGGCGCTCCTGAGGCGTGGGGGCACGCTTCCAGGCAAGGGCCCCGGGGGCCGGCGCGCGAGCGGGGGGACTGCATTCGGGCGGCGGGTGGACCCGCTTGGCGGAACTGGAGATCCCGCTCTCCGGTGGAGGGTTCATCCGAACGGGTGTTTCCTGGTGCTGAGCGGTTCCGGCGCGTGTCCGGCTTCTCCGGGTCGTGAAGCCGGTGCGTGTCCGGGACTTCGCTCCGGTGGGAGGGAACACAGGGGAGCGCATGGGCCCCGGCCTTCCGGCCGGGGCCCATGCGCGCGGGGCGTCCGCTCAGCGGGTGCGGCGCCCGAAGGCGTCCTCCCGCGTGTAGTAGCGGTAGAAGAACACGGCGAAGGTGACCGCCGCGACCGCCAGGGCCATCAGCACCGAGCGCAGGATCGTGGCACCGGTCTGGCTGTAGACGAAGCCGAACGCGCAGCCGGTGAACGCCGTCCACAGCAGCGCGTGCGACTCCCGCCGCATCCGGGGGGCCACGGTGAGCAGCGCCATGAACAGCGCGGCGAACACCAGCGCGCTGACGAACCCGAGCAGCAGGTTCCAGCCGGTGATGGGGCCGCCCGAGCGGTTGTTGGCCGCGACCCAGTAGCCGTAGACGAGACCCAGCGCGACCGGGACGCCGATGCGGGCCATCGCGTGCGTGCGCGCGTCGAAGACGTCCGGGGCCGGGCCGTGCGCGCCCGCCGCCCGGCCCTCCACCTCGGGCGTGCGGCCGGGCCGGGACATTCCGCCGGGCGCGGGTGCCGCTTGAGCCATGACAGCGCTCCTCTCTCTCACCCCCGCTACCAGCGCACACCGGGGGAGACGGCCCGGCAAGTCGGCCGGGCGGGTGACGGGTGCCCGGATGCGTACGGCGGACACCCGTGCTTCGCTGAGGAACATGGAGGGCTGCCCGCCGTGACGGAGATGGAGTACGGGCGGCGGCGCCCGCTGCCGCTGCGGTTCCACGGGCGCAGCGTGGCCTGGCTGCCGCCGCTGCTGCTGCTCGCCGGCATCATCCTGGTGGACTTCAGCACCGGCGAGGACTTCCGGATCATCACCTGGATCGTCCTGGTCCCGGGCATCGCCGCCGCCCTCTGCGGAGTGTGGACGACGGCCGCCTACGGCCTGGTGTCGGTGGTGACCTACTTCGTCGTGGACAGCGCCTGGCCCGCCGAGTACAAGGCCGGCTTCGGCGACTTCGTCCTGGTCGCCCTGGGCGGCGTCCTGGCCACCATGGCGGCGGCCGTGCGCAAGCGCCAGGAACGGCAGATGCTGCACATCCGGGACATCGCCGAGACCACCCGGCGCACCGTGCTGCGCCCGCTGCCGCCCCGCTGGGCGGGCCTGGAACACGCCGGGGTGTACCTGGCCGCCGATGTCGACGCCCGGGTCGGCGGCGACTTCTACGACATCCAGCCGGGACCGTACGGCACCCGGGTCCTCGTCGGCGACGTGCAGGGCAAGGGCCTCGGCGCGGTGGAGGCCGCCGCCGCGCTGCTCGGCACCTTCCGCGAGGCCGGCTACCACGAGAAGGAGCTGGCGACCGTCGCCGAGCGCCTGGAGATGCGGATGGTCCGGCACCGGTACCACTCCACCTCGATCGGCCGGGACGACGGCGACCGCTTCGCCACCGCCGTCCTCATCGCCTTCCTCGAAGACGCCCCGGAGACGGTCGAGATCGTGAACTTCGGCCATGAGCCGCCGCTCGCCGTCGGCCCGCACGGGGTGCGCGAGCTGCCCAGCGGCGACGGCCTGCCGCTGGGCCTCGGCGACCTCGGCGAACCGCCGCCCACGCACCGGGTGCCGCTGGCCGACGACGAGACCTTGCTGCTGGTCACCGACGGGGTGACCGAGGCCCGCGACCGGCGGGGCGACTTCTACGAGCTGGCCGCCGAGATCGCCCGGGTGACCGAGGGCGAGCCGCGCCGCGTCGAGCCCCGGCGCCTGGTCCGCCGGGTCCGCGACGGCGTGCTGCGGCACAGCGGGGGCCGGGTGGACGACGACACCACGATCTTCGCCGTGCGGCGGTGCCCGGACCCCGGGGACGGCCGGGGCGAAGACCCCGAACAGGGGCGTTTGCGGTCCTGAGGCACCGCCGCGCACCGGCAGCGGTTACGGTGCTGGCTGGAGAGCGGGTCTACGGGGTCCTCGAGTCCGGAGGGTCCACGGGGTCCACAGGGTGACAGGGGGACGCACGATGCCCGGAACCGTGCTGCTGCTCGCGGCCTCGCCGCTGGGCCGGGGACGCCTGGTGGACGCGGCCGGTGTGCTGCCGGTGCTGGCCGCCGTCGCCCCCGCCGTGCTGTCCGGCACCGACACCGCGAACGTCGTCGAACTCGCCGACCCGCTGGAGCCGCAGGCCGTGCTCACCCGGCTGCGGGCCGCCGCCGCGGCCCCCGGACCGCTCACCGTGTACCTGGTCGGCCAGCTGCACCTGGACCGCCGCCAGCACCAGCCCCATCTGGCCCTGGCCCGCACCACCCCGGCCACCCTGCGCTACACGGCACTGCCCTGGCACTGGATCCGGGAGGAACTGCGGCTGCGCTCCGCCACGGACACCGCCCTCGTCGTCGACCTGCACACGGACGCCGAGACCTGGCGCCACCTCGCCGAACGCGGTCTCGACGCCGGCCGGCACACCGCGGTGTACGGCCGGGTCGCGCCGCCCGGCGGCCGGCGCGGCCTGGCCGAGCCGGCCTACATGAAGGCGGTGGCCACCCTGCTGCGCAGCGGCCACCGCCCGGCCCTGGACGTCCTGCACCAGCAGGCGCTCTCCCGGATCCCGGAGGAGACGGCCGGCAACCTGCTGCTGTCCGGCACCGGCGGCCATGCCCCGGCGTTCCCGGTGTTCCCGGCGGCGGGCGCCGCCCCGGCCCCCGTCACCATCCCCTTCCCAGCTCCCGTCCCCGCCCCCGGCACCGGTGACCCGCACGCCGACATCAGCGTGGCCGTGCGGGCGGGGCGGCACGGGGACGCCGACGGGATCGCCGCCCGGTACGAGGCGGACGCCGTGCGGGCGCACGGTCCCGGGTCCGAGCAGACGCTGCACTGGACCGAGGTCCGGGCCGATCTGGCGATGTTCGCGGGGGATCCGGCGCGCAGCTGCCGGGCGTGGCTCGCGGTGGCCGGGGCGCGGCTGGCCGCGGGCCAGGCCGTGGACGCGCCCGCCGTGGAGGCGGCCGTGGACCGGGCCCACCACCAGTGGGCCCGTATCGACGACACGGCGCGGGCCCGTGAACTCGGGCCCGCGCTCGCGGAGTTGCGGCTCAGGGTGCCGGGGCGCCGGCGCGGCGCGCTGGAGAACGTCCAGCGGCAGCTGCGCCAGCTCCAGGACGTGCGATAACCCTTACCGGGTGTACGTGAGGTACTTCCAGGCCCCGTGCGTCGTGGAGTTCACGGTGTCGTTGGAGGAGCTGTTGATGTACGACGAGCGGATCCGGAAGCGCCAGCCGACGTCCTGGCCGTGGTCGCCGGTGAGGATCACCCGGGACACGCCGTCGGAGCCCAGCTTGAAGTACGCGGGGTCGCCCGGGTACCAGCGGCCCCGGTAGTACACCTCGAACTCGAACTTCTGCGCCCGGCCCGGGAAGAACGTCATCTTGGTCGTGGCCAGCGGGTTCTTGTTCTTGTGGAAGAAGTAGTACGTGTGGCCCCACGCCGACTTCGCCTTGTAGTGGTTGGAGAGCGAGGTGGACACGCTCACCTGGGCGCCGACCGTGCTGGAGGCGGAGACGGACGTGTACCGGGAGTCGCCCGCGAACTTCGCGGTGACCTTGGCGTCCCGCTTCAGGTCCAGGGTGACGGACAGGTTGCCGTGCGCGTCGACCTTGCCGGACTTCACCTTCTTGTTCGGCTTGTCGGAGCCGAACGGGTCGGCCCAGATCTCCACCGTGCGGTTCGTGTACGTCGTGCCCAGGTGGGCAGTGAACTTGACGTCCTTGCCGTACGAGTAGACCTTGCCGTTGTTGTCGACGGTCAGCTTCGGCTTGGCGCGGGAGACGGCGACCGAGTCGGCGGCCTTCGCCGGCGTGTGCGTGGCGTCGCCGTCGTACGAAACCGTGTAGGTGACCTTGCCGCCGGACGGGGGCGTGTCGGTGAAGCCGAACGAGCCGCCGCTGCCCAGCGGCTTGGTGCCGAGCGACTTGCCCTTCGGCGACTCCATGTCCGTGCGGACCACCTTGAGCGGGGTGCCGGCGGGCAGGGCGAGACCGGAGGTGAGCTTGCCGGTGACCTTGAGGGACTTGGCGCGGGGCGCGCTCGTCGGGGCGTTCACCGTCAGGGTCGCCTGGTACTTGCGGGGCTCGTCGATCTGGTGCAGCCGGGAGGTCGAGCCCGAGCCCGTCTGCACGAACAGCTTCGCGCCGTCCGCCGACCAGCTGATCGCGTGCGCGCCCCACGGCATCCAGTCGTGGGAGACGTTGCGGACGCTCGGCTTGTCGGGACCGCCCGTGAAGACGTACGTGTCACCGATGTCGTCGGTGTCCAGGACGGTGGCCGCGACCGTGCCGTCCGGGGCGACGGCCACCGTCTCCGGCTGGTCCTTGACCGGGTACGTGCGCACCTGCGCCAGGTCCGAGAGCCGGTACTCGGTGAGGGCGCGGGTGCCGGGCCCTGCGACCACGACGTTCCGGCCGTCCGGCGTGAGGGCCGCGTCCTTGTAGAAGCCGCCCTTGTCCTCGGTGACGTGGATGACCGGCGTGCCCGAGGAGATGTCGTACACGATGATCGGGCCGGAGCTGATGCCCGCGTCCAGGGCGAGCAGCGTGCCGGGGTTGTCCGGGTCGGCGTACAGCTTGGGCGGGCTGGCGAAGTCGTGCCCGGCGGACAGGTCCAGGGTGACCGTCGGCGTCTCGGCGGTCAGGTCGACCACACCGAGACCGGACCCCCACTGGTCGCCGTAGCCGAACCAGAGCCTGCCGTCGGCGAAGGAGACGCTGGACGGCATGGTGCCCGGACCGGTCGGGTACTCGGCGGTCTGCTTCAGCGTCGCGGTGTCGATCGCGACGATCTTGTCGGCGCCGTAGAGCGCCGCGTACAGGGTGCTGCCGTCCGGGCTCAGTTCGAGGTCCCGGGGCTGAGCGAGGCCGGTGAGGGTGGTGCCGGTGTACCGGCCGGCGGCGTCGGTGACGACGATCCGGTTGCTGTACCGGTCGGCGAGGAAGATGTGCTGGTGGAGGCCGTCCACCACGGTGTCGCCGGCGTCCGAGAGCGGAACGGGCCGGTCGGTGTCGGCGTACGAGGGCACGGCGAGTGCCATCGGGCAGACGAGGGCCGCCAGGGCGGTGGCGGCAAGGAGAGAGCGCTTGCGCACGCTGATTCGAACCCCCCGGAACGAATGAAAGACATGGGTGCCACCCGGGCACGGCCACGGCGGCGTAGGGCCCCCGGTGAATGTGCCGTGTGTGCCTCGTGTGGCGAGTGTGCGCAAAGACTAGGTCATGCCACGGACAACAACGCCAGGGCCCCGGAGACGAGTGTGCGGACACCCGGGGCAACCGTGGACAGGTCGGGCGCGAAGAGGGGGCTGTGGTTGCTCGGCACCGCCGAGAACTTCTCCGCGACGGTGTCGCCGGGCGCCTGCTCCCACACCTCGGCGGGGGTGGAGGTGACGAACCAGAACGCGTACGGGATCGAGCCGAGCGCCAGGTCCGCGAAGTCCTCGCTGCCCATCGCCGGGCCCGGGTCGAACACCGTGCCCGCGCCGAACACCTCGCGGTGCGCGGCGGCCACGGCGGCGTCGGTACCGGCGTCGTTCACGGTCACCGGGAAGGAGCTGCCGACGGTCACGTCCGGCTCGCGCGGGCACCCGGCGGCCAGGCACTCGCCCCGCGCGATGCGCCGGATCGCGGCCAGCATCCGCCCCAGCACCGCCTCGGACTGGGTGCGCAGGTTCAGCGAGATCCGCGCCTCGGCGGGGATGATGTTGTGCCGGGTGCCGGCCTCGATCCGCCCCACCGTCAGTACGGCCGACTCGCCCGCCGCGATCTCCCGCGACACCACCGTCTGGAGCCGGGTGACGAGATAGGCGGCCGTCACCACCGGGTCCACGGTCGTCTCCGGGCGCGAACCGTGCCCGCCCAGGCCGTGCACGACGATGTCCACGTCGGTCGCGGCGGACATGATCAGCCCGGGTACGTGCGGGTACAGGCCCGCCGGGCCCGGGGCCGCGTGCTGCCCGAGCAGCACGTCGGGGCGCCCGAACCGCTCGTACAGTCCGTCGGCGACCATCCGGGACGCGCCCCGCCCGGTCTCCTCGGCGGGCTGTCCCACCACCAGCAGCGTCCCGCGCCAGGTCTCCCGCCCGGCCGCCAGCGCGGCGGCGGCCCCGGCCAGCCAGGTGACGTGCATGTCGTGCCCGCAGGCGTGCATGACCCCGGCCGTCTCCGAGGCGTACGGCAGCCCGGTCTCCTCGGCGACCGGCAGTGCGTCCATGTCGGCCCGCAGCAGTACGGTCGGCCCGTCCCCGTTGCGCAGGACACCGGCGACCCCGGTGCCGCCGACGCCCTCGGCGGTCTCGTACCCCGCCCTCCGGAGCCGCTCGGCCAGCGTGCCGGCCGTGCGGTGCTCGCGCAGCGACAGCTCGGGGTGCCGGTGCAGATCGCGGTACAGATCCTCCAGGCCGGTGACCGGGAGGTCGGAGGTGAGGTCCAGTGCGGTGCGCGCGGCGGCTGAGGTCACCGTCGCAGCGTAGGTCGGTTTCCTGGTTTCCGGCACCCTGCCGCATCCGCTCGGTTACGCTCAGCTACAAGCTGATCGCAGGGGGTGCCTCACGTCATGGTCAACATCCGCGAACTCGACCCCAGTGCCTCTCCGCTGGACTACTTCGGCTCGGAACTGCGGCGGAAACGGGAGGCGGCGGGGCTGACCCAGAAGGAGCTGGGCGCGGTCATCTTCTGCACGGGCTCCCTGATCGGCCAGATCGAGACCACGCTGAAGGTGCCGACGAGGGAGTTCGCCGAACGGGCGGACGCGGCGCTGCTGACGGACGGGTTCTTCTCACGGCTGGTGGGGCTGGTCCTGCGGAGCCAGTTGCCAACGTGGTTTCAGCCGTTCGCCGAGCTGGAGGCCAAGGCGACATACATCTCGACGTACCAGGCGCAGATGATCTACGGCCTCCTTCAGACTGAGGCATACGCCAGCGCTGTGCTGGAGACGGGTATGCCGGACAAGCTCGACGAGCTGGTGGCGGCGCGCATGGAGCGCCAGCGCATTCTGGCCCGCGAGCAGCCGCCGTTGACCTGGGTCGTTCTGGACGAGGCGGCCCTGCACAGGCCCATCGGCGGCGCTGACGTCATGCGTGACCAACTTGCCCACCTGTTGAGCTTCCGGGACGACAAGTGGGTGCGCATTCAGGTTCTGCCGTTCCGCGTCGGCGAACATGCCAGTCTTATCGGGTCGTTCACCGGCCTGCGGTTCAATGATCACCCCGACCTGATCTACACCGAGGATCTGATCTCAGGGCACACAACAGCCAACCCGGAGACCGTCAGGGAAGCGGCCTTTCGTTACGCTCACTTGCAGGCCTCCGCCCTCTCTGTGGAGGATTCGGCGGCACTGATCACTTGTGTGATGGAGGAACGCTATGCGCATACACCAGGACCTGACGAGCGCGCGATGGCGTAAGTCCTCGTACAGCGGCAACACCGGCGGTGAATGTGTCGAGGTCGCCGGTCTCCCCGCCCTCGTCGCCGTGCGGGACTCCAAGAACCCCCACGCTGCGGCGCTCACCATGGGCCCCGGGGCCTGGACCGCCTTCGTGGCCGCTCTCAGCGGTGAGGTGTCGGCGCCGACGCCGTGACCTGTGCCGCCCCGGCCGGCGAGGCCGCCCGTGCCGGGCCGGCGTTCGCCGCTAGGAGCAGGGCCGCCGCGGCGATCACCGCCGCCGAAACGGCCCGCCGGGCGGTGGGGCGTGCGTAAGGTGCGGATGTACGTCCGGACACGGCGACCTCGCAACACGACAACGGCCTGTTAAGCATGCTTAATTCACCGTTTAACCTAGGCGCTGCCGGAGCCTGACGGCAAGAGCCGCCAGGGGAGTTGGGGGGCCTAGGGGCATGCAGGAGCGGGACGACCCGGCGGTGGTCGGGCGGCGGGTACAGCGCCTGCGCACCCAGAAGGGGCTGACGCAGCGGCAGTTGGCGGAGCCCGCCTACACACCCGCCTACATATCCACCCTGGAGGCCGGCCGGGTCCGGGCCTCCGACGACGCGCTCCGGTACCTCGCCGAACGGCTCGGCGTCGCCTTCGAGGAGCTGGCCGTGGGCCGGCCCGCCCACCTCGCCACCGGGCTCCGGCTGCGGCTCACCGAGGCCCAGCGGGTCCTCGCCGACGGACGGTCCGAGGAGGCCGCCGCCCAGTACGCGGTGCTGCGGGCCGAGGCGCAGGCCCACGGGCTCGGCTGCGAAGAGGCCGACGCCCTGCTCGGACTCGGCGAATGCGCCCTGGAGACCGGGCGGTTGACCGAGGCCCGGGAGTGCTTCGAGCAGGCCGAGGAGCGGCTCGCCGGGAAGAGCCTGCCCGACCGGGTGCCCGCCGTGCGCGGCCGGGCCGTCGCGCACTACCTGGCGGGCGAACTCCGGTACGCCGTCTACCTCCTGGAGTCCGCCCTCGATGAGCTGAACCGGGGCGGACTGCACGACCCCGACGCGCTGCTGCTGCTGTACGCGAGCGTCATCGGGCCGTACATGGACATGGGCGCGCACGCCCGCGCCGCCCAGGCCGCCGAGTTCGCCCTCGCGCTCGCCCCGCAGGCCGGCGACCCCGCGCTGATCGCCCGTATGCACCGCTCGGTGGCTCGTACCCTGCTCGCCGAGGGCCGGACCGCCGAGGCCGACGCCTCCCTGGCCAAGGCGGCCGAGCTGTACCGCCAGCTGCGGCTGCGCACCGAGCTGGCCAACTGCCACTGGATGCGCGGCTACGTCTGCGCGCAGAACGGCGAACTGGACCGCGCGGAGACCGAGTTGCGGCTGGCGCACACCATGCTCTCGGAGACCCGGGCCGCCCTGTACCGCAGCCAGGCCGCCGTCGAGCTGGCCGACGTGCTGCACCGGCGGGGCAAGTCCGGGGAGGCCGCCGGGCTGCTGGAGGGCGTCCTCGGGGACTTCTCCTCCGAGCGCGGCGCCGTCCACGCCGCCGCCGCGCACCGCCTGCTCGGCATCATCGCCGAGGACGCCCGGGACACCGAGGCCGCCGAGGAGCACTACGTCCGCGCCCTCAGCCTGCTGGAACGGGCGGGCGCGGCCGGGGACCTGGCCGACCTGTGCCGCCTCCTCGGCGACCTGCTGCGCCGCACCGGCCGGGTCGAGGCCGCCCTGGACGCGTACCGCACCGGCCTCGGCCACCGCAGCACCACACCCGGCACCACCACCCTGGGCCCGGCCCCGGCCCAGCCGCCGCTGTGAGCGTCAGACCTGGGCCCGGCCCTGCCTGCGGATGTCCGCGAGACGGAGGGCGCCGATCTGGACGGCGGCCTGCGTCGCGTCGTTCGGGACGTCACCCAGACCGGCGTTGGTGAACGCGAAGGCGTCCTCGCCGACCCGGACGACTGCGACGTCCATGGTGAGCAGGTACTCCTGCCCGTCCGACGACGTACTGGCCAGCGTCACGCGCAGCCCCTGCCGCCTGTCCCCGACCTCCGGCAGCGGCAGGTCCACGACCTGCACGTCCTCCACGAGGTCGAGTTGCGTGGTGGCCGTGAACCGCGCGCACTGCACCGGCATCGTCCGCAGCCAGGACAGCGTCGCGTCGACGTCCGCCGGGCGGCGGGCGCCGATCTGGTAGCGCAGCTGGGCCTCGGTGTCGGCGTCGTCCAGGCCGATGGCCACCCGGGCCGGGGTGCCGAGGGGCTCGTCGCTGTAGAGGGCGTCCAGCAGCCGCTGGCACTGGCCGGCCGAGGTCTGCGCCTTCAGCAGCCCGTCCCGCCAGGTGGCCGCGCCGCGCGTGCTGGTCCAGGGGGCGCCCAGGTCGGTCTGGTTGATCAGCGCGGCCTCGGCCTGCTCGTCGGTGAGCGTGGAGCCGTCCGGCCGGGCCGGCCCCTTGGACTTCCCGCTCGGCGCGTCGACCGTGGGCAGGGGGTACGGGGCGCTCGCCGGATGATCGAGGCCGAGGGCCGCGCAGCCGCCGGCGACGAGCAGTCCGGTGGCGAGCAGGGGGAGGAGGACGGCACGGGGTATGCGGGGTATCGCGGGGGACATCGGTGCCTCCTGGGCTGCGTGCGGCCGACGGGGTGCCTGCTCTCACGGCACCACCGGCCCGACCCGCCCACCAGCGCTCCGGTCCGTACGGGTGAGGGGCCACGCCCCCGCCGGGGCATCGACGGACGCCCCGCCCGCGACCGGTCCGGCTGATCTAAGGTCGGCACGACGGAAGGAGTCCGCCGTGACCGGTCAGCCCATCCCCGTGATCATCGACTGCGACACGGGTGTCGACGACGCCCTGGCCCTGCTGTTCGCCGTCCGCCACCCGGGTCTCGACCTGCGGGCGGTGACCTGCGTGGCCGGGAACACCGACGTCGACGGGGTGGTCCGCAACACCCTCACCGTGCTGGAGCTCGCGGGCGCCCCCGACATCCCGGTGGGCCGGGGCGCCGAGCGCCCCCTGCTGGAACCGGCCCGCTCGGCCCGGCACGTGCACGGCGCCGACGGCATGGGCGACCTGGGCCTGCCCGCGCCCACCAGGGCCCCGGCGCCCGTCGACGCCGTCACCCTGCTGCGTCGCGAGATCCTCGCCTCGCCGCGCCCGGTCACCCTGATCCCGACCGCGCCCCTGACCAACATCGCCCTGCTGCTGCGCACCCACCCCGAGGTGACCCGGAACATCGAGCGGATCGTGTTCATGGGCGGCGCCGTCGCCACCGGCAACGCCACGCCGGTCGCCGAGTTCAACGTGTGGCACGACCCGGAGGCGGCGGCGATCCTGCTGACGGCCGGGGTGCCGATCACGATGTACGGCCTCGACGTCTTCATGCGGGTCGTCGTCCCCGCCGGCGAGGTGCACCGGCTGCGTGCGAGCGCCGAGCCCGGCACCCGCCTGGCCGGCGACCTGCTCGCGCACCGGCCGACCACCCAGGGCGAGGAGCCGGAGGCGGAGGAGGCGGGCGGCCTCGGCGACGCGGGCGCGGTGTGCGCGGTCGCCGACCCGCAGGGCATCACCACCCGGCCGCTGCCCGTGGAGGTCTCCCTGGCCCCCGGCCCGTCCCGCGGCCAGACGATCGTGGACCGCCGCCCCCGCCCCGGCGAGTCCGAGATCCACGAGGGCGGCCGGGACCGGCCCCTGGTGGACGTGGCCCTGGAGGTGGACGTCGACCGGTACGTGAAGCTGTACCTGGAGACGGTGGAGCGGTAGGGCGTTCCCCTGTCCGGCCGTACGCCGGCGGCCGGACGTTTCCGCTTCCCGGCGCCGTGGACAGAGTCTGTCCATGGCAGACCTTTCGTCCAGGAACCCCGACTGGTGGCGGCAGGCCGTCATCTACCAGGTCTATCCGCGCAGCTTCGCCGACGCCGACGGCGACGGGCTCGGCGACCTCAAGGGCGTCACCGAGCGGCTCGACCACCTCGCCGCGCTCGGCGTGGACGCCCTGTGGCTGAGCCCCTTCTACCCCTCCGAACTCGCCGACGGCGGCTACGACGTCATCGACCCGCGCGGGGTCGACGAGCGCCTCGGCACTCTGGACGACTTCGACGCGCTGGTCGCCGAGGCGCACCGGCTCGGTCTGAAGGTCGTCGTGGACATCGTCCCCAACCACACCTCCCATCTGCACCCCTGGTTCCAGGAGGCGCTGCGCGCCGGACCCGGCTCCGCCGCCCGGGAGCGCTATGTCTTCCGGCCGGGCCGGGGCGCGCACGGCGAACACCCGCCGACCGACTGGCAGTCGGTGTTCGGCGGCAGCGCCTGGCGGCGGGTGGCCGACGGCGAGTGGTACCTCCACCTCTTCGCCCCCGAACAGCCCGACCTCAACTGGGACAGTCCGGAGGTCCGCGCCGACCACCGCACCACCCTGCGTTTCTGGTCCGACCGGGGCGTCGACGGCTTCCGCGTCGACGTCGCCCACGGCCTCGCCAAGGACCTCGCCGAACCGCTGCGGGACGTCGGCGGCATCGGCGCGACCGGCGAGGAGGCGCTGGAGCGGGTCGCGCCGGGCAGCCACCCGTACTGGGACCGGGACGAGGTCCACGAGATCTACCGCGACTGGCGCAAGGTGTTCGACGCCTACAGCCCGCCGCGCACCGCCGTCGCCGAGGCCTGGGTGCCGGCCGTCCGCCGCGCCCTCTACGCCCGCCCCGACGAGCTGGGCCAGGCCTTCAACTTCGAGTACCTGGAGGCCCCGTGGGACGCGGATGCGCTGCGTGAGGTCATCACCGGCTCACTGGCCACCGCCCATGTCGCCGGGGCCTCCGCGACCTGGGTGCTGTCCAACCACGACGTCGTCCGCCACGCCTCCCGGCTCCTGCTGCCGCCCGGCACCGACCCGGGTGCCTGGCTGCTGTCCGGCGGCACCGCACCCGCGCTCGACACGGCGGCCGGGCTGCGCCGGGCCCGCGCCGCGACCCTGCTGATGCTGGCGCTGCCCGGCTCGGCGTATCTGTACCAGGGCGAGGAACTGGGCCTGCCCGAGGTCGCCGATCTGCCCGCCGAGGTGCTCCAGGACCCCATCTGGGAGCAGACCGCGCACACCCGCAAGGGACGCGACGGCTGCCGGGTGCCGCTGCCGTGGACGAGGACCGGACCCTCGTACGGCTTCGGGCCCGGCGCCGGCTGGCTGCCGCAGCCGGAGTCCTTCGCCGCGTACGCCGTCGAGGCCCAGGCCGGCACCGAGGGCTCCACGCTGGAGCTGTACCGCACGGCGCTCCGGCTGCGCCGCAAGCTTCTGGAGGGCGAGACGCTGGCCTGGACACCCGGTGCGCCCGCGCACGTGCTGGACTTCGCCCGCACCGAGACCTGGCGGAACGTCACCAACCTCGGCACCGGGCCGGTGCCGCTGCCGCCGGGCGAGGTCCTGCTGAGCAGCGGACCGCTGCCCGACGGGGGATCGCTCCCGCCGGACACCACGGTGTGGCTGGCCTAGCGCACCGTGGGACCGGGGCTCGCGCCCGCGCCCGCCCCGGGGTCCTGGCCGCCGGCGATGCCGTTGATGTCCACCGGTGTGGAGGTGGCGTTCGGCGGCGGGGTGAGCACCACCTCGGGCTGGCCGGCGTCCGGGGGCGGCGGGGTCAGGTCGGAGTCGGGCAGCTTCGGCGGAGTGGTCTGCTGGAACAGGGTCTGGTCGAAGTCGACGAGACCCGTCTTCTCCATCACGGTGATGTGGTCGAGCACGGTGTCGTTGGCCTGGTCGGCGAGGGCCCGCACCAGCGAGTTCTTCGTGGTGGAACGGATCTTCGCGACCGTGTTGAAGATCGAGCCGTGCGTCATCCGCAGGATGTTGGCGAAGTCGGTGTCGAACTGCTTGCCGCTGTCCGACTTCAGCTGGCTGACGAAGCCCTCCTGCTGGGGGCTGGCGACGTTGGGCAGCGTGATGTTCAGCATCGGCGCGATCTTGCGGCAGGTGGTGTCGAGCGCCGAGTGCCCGTCGATCAGGTGCTGGCTGGCCGTGAGCACCCCCTTCGACTGGCCCTTCTGCAGCCCGATCTGCCCCACCGGGTACTCCCACAGCCCGGCCGCCCGCACCTTCACCACGAAGTCCCGGTCGGACTCGGTCAGCGGACCCCACTGGGTGTTGGCGATGACACGGGTCGGGGAGCTGGAGACGGTGCTCAGTCCGAGCATGCCCGGATAGGCGAGCGCGGCGAGGGTCAGGGCCATCGCACCGCCCACGAAGAGAGTTCCCGTCGCGTTCCGCGAAAAGCGCACCGTGCCTCCTGCCCGGTCGGGGAGCCGTCCCGCACGGCGGCGGGACGGTTCGGACGCACAGCAGTACGGGCGCGGCGGCGATTCGTATCACCGGTGCCGGGTAAAGAATCGCCGGTGACGGTTGGTCAAAGGTTGGCCGCTCCCAGGCAGAAGATTGACCTCTGCCCGGGAGAAGGCAGACCGGGCCCGCGCCTACATTCGCCGCATGCCCCCACAGCCCCCGCCCCGCACCTCCCCCGCGCTGCCCGTCCTGCCCTACCGCAAGCCCACCAAGGGGCGCGACTACTGGGTGTTCGACGACGTCCTGCCCGACGCGGACGCGGTCCGCCGGCGCTGCCTGGCCAAGGACGACTGGGTCGAGGGATACCCGTACACCTCCGAGACCTGGCCGGGCCTGCGGGCCATGCCGGGACTCGAACCCGCCGAGCTGGCCCGGGTGGAGCGGCTGGTGAAGCAGGCGACCGGGGCGAAGGAGCTGTGGGTGCAGCGGGCGCCCGGCGGCGGCACCCTCAACCACAACTGCGTCCAGGTCGTCGGCGAGGGCGAGAGCGAGCCGCGTCCGCACTCCGACTCGCGCGCCCTGTGCCGGTACGCGGCCGTGCTCTACCTCAACCCCGGCGTACCCAAGGACTGCGGTACCGCCTTCTACCGCCAGTCGCTGCCCGGCGGCCGGCTCGGCGGCAACATCGTCCAGGCCCCGCACACCAACCTCGTCGAGGCCCTCGGCACCCGGTTCGTCCCGGCGGACCACTTCGAGGAGGACGTCCGCGTCCCGCACAGGTACAACCGGCTGCTCGTCTACCACGCCAACCTGGTGCACAGCGCGACCGGCTACTCGGGCCGCACGCTGGAGGAGAAGCGCATGACGGCCGTCTTCTTCTGGATGGCCTGACCCGCACCCCCGGCCGGCCCGCGGGTGCCGATGAGTCCGGTGACACGCCTGGTCAGGCTGGGCGCGACGGGCCGGGTACGGCACCATGATCCGGTGACCGAACTTATAGACAAGGCCGGGGGGCTCCTGCCCTCCTGCCGGCCGCTCCAGCTGTCGGGGCAGCTGGCCGCAGGGGGACTGCTGCTCGCGGGGGCCGCCTGGATCGCGCGCGGAGTGTGGGAGGCGCGGCTGGCGCTGGCCGGGGAACCGGCAGCGGGGCCGCCGGACCAGGGGGAAGGGGTGCACCGCCCGCTCAACGCCCTTGAGGACTCGTACCACTTCGTCACCGCGCTGGGCGGCGGCGCGGTGGTGCTCTGCGCGCTGCTCTTCATCGCCTGGCTGTGGCGGGTGCGGGACATCGCGCGCGACCTGTCGGGGCAGCCGCCGAAGTACGCCGGGCTCTGGGTCTACCTCGGCTGGTTCGTCCCGCTCATCAACCTGTGGTTCCCCCGGGGGATCGTCGTCGACGCCTTCCGGCGCGCGGTCCCGGGGCGGCGGCAGCCCGTCTCCGTCGACGTGTGGTGGACGCTGTGGGTGATCGGCATGCTGAGCGGCGTCGGGATCGTGGCCCGCGACTCGACCGACGAGATCATCGCCCGTGCCTACACCGAGGTGTGGCCGCTGCTGGCGAGTGACGCGGCGGTCGTCGGGGCGGCCGTCGCCGGCGCCTTCGCGGTGCGGGCCGTCACCGGCGCGCTGGTGGAGCGCCTGCGGCAGGCGGGGGCACCGCAACCGGTGTGAGGCGGCGGCCGGTGCGGTACGGATGGTGGGCATGACCAGTGTCGCCATCGTGGGAGCCGGGCCCGGGCTCGGGGCCGCAGTCGCCCGGCGGTTCGGGCGGGAGGGCTTCGCCGTCGGGCTCGTCGCCCGGGACCGGGGCCGGCTCGACGTGATCATCGACGCGCTGGCGGGCGAGGGCGTCACCGCGCACGGGTTCGCCGCCGATGTGCGCCGCCCGGAGGAGCTGGCCGGGGTGCTCGGCACCCTCGCCGAGGCCCTGGGGACCGTCGAGGTGCTCCAGTACAGCCCGGTGCCGCACCGGGACTTCATGCGGCCCGTGCTGGACACCGGGTACCGGGATCTGGTGGGCCCGATCGAGTTCTCCGTGTACGGTCCGGTGGCCGCCGTGCAGCAGGTGCTGCCGGGGATGCGGCGGCTCGGGCGCGGGACGATCCTCCTGGTGAACGGCGGTTCCGCCGCCGTACCGCATCCCGAGCGGGCCGGCACCTCGATCGCCTTCGCGGCGGAGAGCGCGTACGGCCATCTGCTGCACGACCGGCTCGCGCCGGACGGCATCCATGTGGCGCAGCTGGTGATCCCGGGGGCGATCACGGCCGGGCATGTGCGCAAGGACCCGGACGTGCTCGCGGAGACCCTGTGGGGCATGCACCGGGACCGGCACGGATTCCGGCACTACGCGGACGACCTCGACAGCTGACGGCGCGCGAACCGCGCCCGGGTTGCCGGTGCGGGGGCGAGCGGTTAAGGGGAGCCACGGGGGAGCGGTCGCCCGGAGCAGTCACCCTGCGGAGTGTGGATTTGTGGGCCAATATGAGCGTATTGGCCGCACTGCTCTCTTCAGAGGGGGCCTCCATGGCTGTCGACATCCCCGCGCTCATCAAGCCGTCCCGCCTCAGAAGCCGGGGCGGCCTGGTGGGTGAGTGCCTGGCGGAGTTCCTCGGAACCTTCGTGCTCATCTCGTTCGGCTGCGGTGTGGTCGCGATGGCCGTCGCCGCGCTGCCCGGTTCGGGCCGGGCGGCGACCGCCACCACGATCTTCCTCGCGGCCGGCGACTGGCTGCTCGTCACCTGGGGCTGGGCGTTCGCCGTCATGCTCGGCGTCTACGTCGCCGGCGGCGTCAGCGGCGCCCACCTCAACCCGGCGGTGACCCTGGCGATGGCGGTGCGCCGCGGGTTCCCCTGGGCCAAGGTCGTGCCGTACTGGTTCTCCCAGGTCGCCGGCGCCCTCACCGGGGCGGCGCTGGTCTACCTCGTCTACCACAACGCGATCGACGCCTACGACCAGACCGTCACGGGGCCGAAGGTGAACGGGCACACCAACACCACGTTCTCCATCTTCGCGACGTTCCCGGCCCCGTACTTCCACGGTGGCATCTGGGGCCCGCTGATCGACCAGATCGTCGGTACGGCGTTCCTGCTCATGCTGATCGCCGCCGTCCTCGACCTGCGCAACCAGGCCGTGAAGTCCAACCTCGCGCCCTTCATCGTGGGCCTGGTCGTCGCCGCCATCGGCATGTCCTACGGCGCCAACGCGGGCTACGCCATCAACCCGGCCCGCGACTTCGGGCCGCGCCTGTTCACCTACGCGGCGGGCTGGGACAGTCTGGCGTTCCCGGGGAGCGTCGCCGGCTCGTTCAGCGCCTACTGGTGGATCCCGATCGTCGGCCCGCTGATCGGCGGCACGATCGGCATCCTCCTCTACGACCTCTTCATCGGTGACGTCCTGCTGCTGCGCAACGAGCTCTCCGAGAGGCCCGAGGCCGGGAGAGCCACCCCGGTACGGACCACCGACGAGGAGTGACCCCGGGCCGGGCGCCGCCCACTGACCCGAGGTCAGACACCGGCGCCGGCGCCCGGACCCCGGCCGGCGTTCAGCGGGGCACGGGCGCCTCGGACTTCCGGCCGGCCGGGTCCGCCTGGTCCGCTTGGTCCCCTTGGGCCGCCTGGTCCGTCGCCTGCGCGGGTGCCGCGTGGGGGCTCGGGCGGCCCGGCGTCCGCAGCAGCGTCACCGCGCAGGCCGCCGCCAGCAGGACGAGGCCCGCGGCGACCAGCAGGCACAGGCGCAGGCCGTCCAGCAGGGACGCGCCGAGGGCGTCGTACACCCGCCCCGCCGCCGGACCCAGCGGCAGCCCGGAGACCGCGCCGAGGCCACCCGAGTCGGCGGTCGCGAGCACCGCGCGGCGGGTGGCCTCGGGCACCCCCGCGTCCGCCAGATGACCGGGCAGGGCGCCGACGGCCCGGGAGGTGAGCAGGGCACCCAGGACGGCCGGTCCCAGGGCCGCGCCGACCTGCCGGAAGGCGTTGTTGCCCGCCGAGGCCATACCGGCCAGGCGGTGCGGCACCGAGGCCACCGCCGTCGCCGTCATCGGCGTGGTGACCGCGCCCATACCGAGGCCCAGCAGCACAAGACGCCAGGCCACGGAGGCGTACGAGGTGTCCGCGTCGAGCGTGGTCAGGGACAGCAGGGCCGACGCGGTCAGCAGCAGCCCGGTGGTGATCAGCACGCGCGGGGAGATCCGGTGCAGCAGCCGGCCCGCCGGGACGCCCGCGGCGATCGCCGCCAGCGGGATGAGCACGATCCGGCCGGCCGCGGCCAGCGTGCCGAGCTGCTGGACCAGGCCGAAGTAGAGGCTCAGGACGAAGAAGAAGCCGATCAGGCCGAGGAAGGTGATCGCGGCCACCAGCGCCGTCGCGGTGAACCCCGCGCTGCGGAACAGGGCCGGGTCCAGCATGGGGCTCGCGCTGCGGCGCTCCGCCAGCACGAACGCGATGACGCCCGCCGCGCCCACCGCCAGCGCGCCGACCACCCGCGCCTCGCCGAAGGAGCCCGCGCCGCCCTCGATGACGCCGTACACCAGCGCGGTCACCGCCACCGCCGCCGTGATCTGGCCGGGCCAGTCCAGCCTGCGGCCGTGCGGGGCACGGGAGTCGGGCAGCAGCCGGGCGGCGATCACCAGCACGAGGAGGGCCACGGGTACGGGGGCGAGATAGATCCAGCGCCAGGAGGCGTGCTCCAGGATCAGGCCGGCCGCCAGCGGGCCGACGGCCAGCGCGGCGAGCAGGGCGGTGGCCCACAGGCCGATGAACTTGCCGCGCTCGCGCGGGTCGGGTATCGCATGGCTGATCAGGGCGAGCGTGGTGGGCAGCAGCGCGGCGGCACCGAGACCGGCCAGCGCCTGCCCCGTCCACAGGGTGTGGATGTCGTCCGCGCACAGCGCGACCGCCGCGCCCGCCGCACAGCAGAGCAGCCCCGCCTGGAAGACCCGCTTGCGGCCGTGGACGTCGCCGAAGACACCGGCGGTGAGGATGAACGCGGCCATGGGCAGGACGAACGCGTCCTGGACCCATGACAGTTGGGCGGTGGTCGCGTGCAGGGCCCGCTGGATCGCGGGCAGGCTGACCGCGACGGTGGTGACGGGCAGATAGGCGACGAACACGCCGAGGCAGGCCATGACGAGCGTGGCCGTACGCCGGCCCGCCGCCCCGGGCGCCGGGGTGAGGGCGTTCACAGGAGGGGTCTCCGGGTTCTGGTCGTCGGGGCGGGGCCCCGGGAGGGTGGAGCGAGGGAGAGGGAGGGAGGAGGGAGGGAGGAAGGAGGGCCGTACGGCCGTTGAAAGGATCCGCGGTTGCGGTCCGGATCCCCGATCCGCTCGTCCGTTCCGCCGAGAAACCTCCGGAATCCCGCCCAGAAGTGCGAGAATCCGCCCATGTTGCCGCCGACCGACGCGAGAATCCTCCACGCCCTCCAGTGCGCGCCCCGGGCGTCGTTCCGCCGGATCGGCGAGGCGGTGGGCGTCTCCGAGCAGACCGTGGCCCGCCGCTACCAGGCCCTGCGCCGGGACGGCGTGCTGCGGGTGGTGGGCCTGGTCGACCCCGCCGTGCACGGCAGGGCGCAGTGGGTGGCCCGGATCCGCTGCCGCCCGGACCGGGTCGAGCCGCTCGCCGAGTCCCTCGCCCGCCGCCCCGACATCGCCTACGCCAACCTGTCCTCCGGCGGCTCGGAGATCATCTGCACGATCCGGGCGCCCTTCGACACCGGCCCCGACGGCCGTGGCGGCGACGCCCTGCTGCGCCGGCTGCCCCGCTCGGCCGCCGTTCTGGACATCACCATCGACCTGCTGATCCACCCGTTCCTGGAGCCGACCGACCCGGCCGGCACCCCCGACTGGACCGGCTACGGCCCCGGACTCACCCCCGAGGAGCGGCTGCGCCTGACCGGCGACCGCCCCCCGCCCCCGGCCGGATCCCCCCGCGCCCCCGCCGACGAGGACGCCCCGCTGCTCGCCGCGCTCGCCGAGGACGGCCGCACCACCCACACCCGCCTCGCCGAACGCACCGGCTGGAGCGTCGCCCGCGTCACCCGCAGGCTGGCCGCCCTGGAGTCCTCGGGCACCCTCGTCTACGACGTCGACCTGCTGCCGGAGCGGCTCGGCCACCACCTGAACGCCACCCTCTGGCTCCGCGTCGCCCCGGCCCGGCTGCGGGCGGTGGGCCGGGAGCTCGCCGCGCATCCCGAGGTCGCCTTCGCCGGCGCGATCAGCGGCCGGCACAACCTGATGCTCAGCGTCATCTGCCGCGACCCCGAGGACTTCTACCACTACCTCACGACCCGTCTCGCCCCGCTGCCCGGCATCGACGCCTACGAGGTCAGCATCCGCGTCCGCCGCCTGAAACAGGCCGCGTCCCTCATCGCGCACGGGCGGCTCGTGCATCCCGGTTCGCCCGCGTCAAGGGACCCTGGTCTGCGATAATCGCGCTCCATGCCGTGACGGGGCGTCAACTCGCTTGAGGCAACGGGGGGTACGAGCACGATGAGTGACGGGCTACGGCGGGCGCTGCTGATCGGGGTGCCCGCGTATCCGCAGCTGGAGCAGGTGCCGGAGCTGAGCGCCGACTTCCCGAGCCTGCCCTTCACGGTGAAGGACACCGCGACGCTGCGCACCGCCCTGCTGCGCAGCGGCTACCAGTCGGAGCACGTGACCGTGCTCGACGAGGAGGAGACCACCGGCGAGGGCAACATCCGCGACCAGCTCGGCCGGTTCCTGAACTCCTGCCGGGACGGCGACGTCGGCCTCGTCTACTTCTCCGGCCACGGCGTCCGCTTCGGCGAGACCGACTACCTCGTGCCCAGTGACGTCCGTGCCCGGTGGGGACCGGACGGCGAACGCACCCTGGGCCCGCACGGGCTCATCGAGATCGTGCCCGACGAACTGCTCGCCCCCCTGCGCTCCAGCGCCACCGTGCTGCTCTGCTTCGACGCCTGCCGGAGCAGCGGGGACACCCCGCCGGCGAGCTTCGACGGGATGAAGATCAGCCGCAGCTGGGACAACGTCGTCCTGCTCAGCGCCTGCGCCCCCGGCGAGGAGGCCCTCGGGCACGCCGACGCCGGCAGCGTCCTGGGCAAGGCCCTCGGCGAGAGCCTGGTCCCGGAGTCGTCGGCGCGCACGTTCGGCCAGGTGATCCGGAGCGTGGAGGAGCGCGCCGGGGAACTGGCGGCGAACTACCGGTACAGCAGACCGCCCAGGCCCGGCCACCGGTGGCTCGGCAGCGACCGGACCGGCGGCAGCCACGCCGAGGTGGCGCTGTGCGAGGCGATACCCTCCGCCGGTCCCTGGACCGACGCCGTCCTGCGGTCGCACCTGTGGGAGCTGACCGAGGGCACACCCGCCCAGCACAACCGGGCCAAGGAGCACCTCGCGGCGGTCGTCGCGAAGACCGTCGCCATCCGCAGGCTGCGCGAGTCCGGCACCGACCCGTGGGACGACCCGCTCGTCCCGCAGCGGCTGATCGAACGGCTCGGCCACCTCGTCGCCGCCTCCGGCGCCCGGCTCAGCCTGATCGAGACCGTGGTGCTCCTGGGCACGCCGTTCCTGCGCGAGGCCGCGCTGTCCTGCGGCCTCGCCGCGCTCCGCACCCTCTACGGCGACGGTCCGGACGACAGCGCCACCGCGCGGGAGCTGCCCGAGGACAGCTTCGCCGCCCATCTCGACCGCGACATGGGCGATGTACGGCGGGCCCACCGGCAGATCGAGGCGACCCGGCGGACGCTGCTGCGCCGCGGGCACACGACCGACGCCATCGGCGCCGAGCACTGGCTGCGGCACCGCTTCCTCGCCGACTGGGACCTGCTGTGGGAACCGCGCGGGGACGCCGAGCTGGACAGCCTGCGCGCCGCGGTCGACCTGCTGGTGCAGGCGGCGGAGAGCGCCGCCGGCCTCACGCTGGGCACCCATGAGCGGGGCGAGCTGCGGCATTCCGTCGTCAAGGTCGTCGCCCAGCTGGGCACGGGCACCCCGGCCGACGCGGTCGCGCCCGACGGCACCCCCTGGGACTCCGCGCACGGCCTGTGCGCCTACCTGTGCGGGGAGGCGGAGCGGTGGAGCTGGCGCCCGCGCGAACTGGCCACGCTGCTGCATCTCGCCGGGCTCCTCGCCATCGACCCGCGCATGCTCGACGGCGTGCTCATCGACCACCTCGGCCCCCGGGAGCCCACCCAGATCCGGCCGCGGGGCATCATCGGCGAGATCGAGGCGAACGACGGCTTCCTTCCCGCCACCGGCGAGTGGACCGGCCGGCCCGCCGCCCCGGCCCATCCGGCGGGCACCTACTGGCGGCTGGTGTTCAAGTGCAGCGGCGCGGCCCTGTTCACGGCGCTCGACCGGCTCGCCGCCCGCATCGTCGCGGCGCTGGAGGTGACCCGGCGCGAGCAGGGCACCCTGCGCTCCGGCGACCTCCTCTTCGGCCTGCCGCAGCTGGTCAAGACCGAGGGGCTGATGCCCAGGAGCGGCGGGTTCGACAAGCCGCCGCCCCGGTTCCGGCTGGCCGAGGACGAGGTCAAGCCGCTCATCATGGGCACCCAGCTCTACGGGGACCGCATGCTGGCGGTGCGCGAGCTGTACCAGAACGCCCTCGACGCCTGCCGGGTGCGCCAGGCCCGGCGCCGCTACGACCGGGAGGAGCGGCAGAGCGCCGGCCAGACCGAGCGCGAGCAGCTCGCCGGGTGCCGCATCGTCTTCACCCAGGGCATCGACCCGGACACCGGCCGGATGTACATCCAGTGCGAGGACAACGGCGTCGGGATGACGGCCGAGGAGCTGCGGGACCTGTTCGCCCAGGCCGGCCGCCGCTCCGAGCAGTCCTCGGCCCGCATGCGGGAGATGCGCCGGTGGCGCCGGCGCGGCATCACCACGGAACTCAACAGCCGGTTCGGCATCGGTGTCTTCAGCTACTTCATGCTGGCCGAGGAGGTCGAGGTGACCACCCGGCCGGTCGACATGTCCGGCCACCTCGCCCGCGCCGACGGCCACCGGGCCAGCGTCACCGCCGGCTCGGGGCTGATGCACCTCAGCCGGGAGCAGCGGGAGCTGGAGGGCGGCGGCACCCGGGTCCGGCTCTACCTGCACGACGCGCCCGAGGAGACGGACGAGCAACGCCCTTCCCTGATCGAGGCGTTGCGGGAGTTCCTGCTGTGCACCCCGGTGTCGGTGAGCGCGACCGAGTTCGACGGCGACCCGGCGGTCTGGCACCCGGGCGAACTGTACGGAGACGCCTTCCTGCCCAGCGAGCGCATCGAGGGCACCGAGGGGGTCTGGTGGGTCCAGGGCACCGGCATGCTGCTGGCGGACGGCCTGCTGGTCTCGGACGCCGAACGCCCCGAGGGCTATGTGGTGAACCTCCGGGGGAGGCACCGCCCGGAACTGAGCGTGGACCGCAACCGCATCCTCGGATACGACCAACAGCGCGTCGAGGAGGATCTCAAGGAGGCCATCCCGGCGCTGGTCGGCTCGGCGTGGCGGCCGTTTCCGCTGGAGTGGCTGTGGACTCTCGCCGACTCCTGGCCGAGGCTCGCTGAGGAGGTCCTCGGTCAGCTGATGACGCACGACGTGATCGTGTCGGTGCCGCCCCGGTCGCGGACCCGGGTGGAGGAGTGGGCCACGCAGCGGTCGCAGCTGCCGCTGCGGGATGTCGGCTGTCTGCCCGTCGACGAGGGCATGCTCAAAGAGGACACGCGGCGGACGACGCTGGACTCCCTCTTCTTCGAGGCATGGCGCCACAGCGTCCTGGGCGTACGGCGTCACCAGGAGCCGATCGTCCGGAAGGGGGGCTTCCCCCGGCCCGAGCCCCTGGACGCGGCGCTGTTCCGCAGGGATCCGGACGGGTCCTTCCTGGGGCCGTTGCGCGCCGCCGCGGCTACGGGACATTCGCTGCGGGAGGCGACCGGCCGGCAGCGCCGGTACGCCATCACCGGCGTGCGGGTTCCGGAGGCGGTGGACATCCGCGCCTTGACCGACGTCGTTCCCAGCCGTCTGGCGGCCACGCTGTACGAGGAGTTCCGCGTGCGGGACCGAGGCGGCTGGCACGAGGACGGAGAGGGTGAGTACGGCGCCATGCGGCGGGCGATGGTGCGGCTCTCGGCCGGCGAGAAGGTGAGCCTCGGAACCCTGGCAGAGCTGTTCCACCAACTGTCGAGCCTCGATCCGTCGATTCCCCCGCCGCCGGACCTCAAGGAATTCGCGGCTCATCGCGTGGATGCGCGAGAACGCCGCGTCCTGCTGTACGAGGACGCGAGCACGGGCTTCATGCAGCGCGACCCCCTGCCGTTCTCGGGCTCCGTCCGGGCGGTGGAGGTCGCCTATCGGGCGGAGCAGACGGGGATCCCGCCCGCGGAGATCGAGGCGGTCGTGCGCCGCTTCGAACCGCTCGGTTACCGACTTGTCGAACCGAGGTTGCCGTGCACCCTCGACGAGGCGCAGCTCGTCGCCCTCAGCCGTGACCTGGACGCCCAGCCGCCCTTCCTCAAGCCGGGCCCGACCGGTCTGCTGCATCTGGTCAGGCTGGCCGCCCGGCGCAAGCAGACGGTGGGGGAGACAGCGAGCTGGCTGGCCGAATGGGCGGGCCCGCTGGGCGTGGAGGCCACGGACCCGGGCCCGCTCGCTCCGTTCCTGCCGCCCCCCTGGTGCGGACGGCTTCCGGCGCCGAGGGCCGCGACAGGCGGGAAGGAGGACGGCGGCGCCCGCGGCGTATCGCCGGTTCCCGCCTGGAGCGTGCTGGGGACGATGGAGGAGCTGGAGGAGGACCACGCCTCGGGGCAGCAGCACGTCGCCGGGGTCGAAGCGCTGGCGGACGCGGGCCTGGTGGAACGCCGGGCGGTCGAAGCGGTCCGGGCCTGGCTGGCCGAGCCCCTCGCCGTGCGGCCCCGGGGCCTGTGGCGGCGCGGCATCCCGCTCGGCACGCTGAGCCCGGGACTCAGCGTGCCGGCGCGGATCGGGCGGGACGCACGGGTGGAACTCGCCTCTCTGGTGTCGCTGGCCGCGGACATGGGCGAGCGCCTCGGCACCGCCGCTCTGCGTGTGTGGGAGCAGGTGGCCGCCTACGGCTTCGACGTTGCCGCGGTTCCCGAGGACGTCGCGGAGATGAAACCGGACCGCGCGGTGCGTAACGCCCTGTGCAGCACCGGAAACTGGCGCAACCGCATATCACTGCACGACCTCGTCACCTACGCGGACAGCAGCGCCACCGACCTCCCCACCGCCGCCGCCACCCTCAACGCCTACCGCTCCCTCGGCGCCCCCACCGTGCCCGTGCCCCCGGGCTGCGAACCGCCCGCCGAGCGCGGCGAACGCGACCGCGCCGCCGAACACGCCCTCCTCCAGCCCTCCCTCGACGAATCCTGGACGCTCACCCCCCTCGCCCTCGTCACAGCGGCGGGGCGGCTCGGGAGCGGGCTGCGGGAGACCTACCGCCGACTCGGGCCGTTCACCCGCGTCGGGCTCGACATCCCCTTCCCCGAGCCCGACTGCGACCGCGTCCCGGACTGGCGGGACGTCATCCTGCTCACCGCCCGGCTCACCGGACGGGAACCCGCGCTGTCCGGTGACGTCGACGCCGACCACGTCCAGCTGGCCGCCGAGGAGACGGACCTGACCGTCGACGAGGTCCGCGAGCGGCTGGCGGACTACGCGCCCCTGTTCGGACTCCGCCTGCCGACGTACGAGAGGACCTGACATGTCGCACCAGGACACCCCCTACGCGTCCCGTCACCTGCCGGACCAGACCGGATTCGTCTGGGACTTCTCCGGTGGCCGGCTCGTGATCACCGGTACCTGCCCGGCCTGCGCCGGCGCGACCCGCCATCCGCTCCCGGACGTCACGCCCGGCGCGATCGCGAAGGGCGCGCGCAGGGGCTCGGCGGCGGACGACGTGCCCGGCGAGGTGTACATGCGCTGCCGGTGCCGGCTGCCCCACCCCGGGGACGAGCAGGAGACCGGCGGCTGCGGCGCCAAGTGGGTGGCCGTCCGGCCGGCGGGCGCCGGCTCATGACGACGCCACCGCGCAGATACGAGCCCGAGGAGCTGGAACGCGCCCAGCTGCGGCTCGACGCGATGACCGAGGCGCAGCTGGAGATCGGGCGGGCGCAGGCGGAGGGCTGGCGGAACTTCCTCACCGTCGCCACCGGGCTGCTGGCCGCCGTGCTGGTCCTCAAGGGCCGGGAGAACGTCGCCGAGCTGCCCGACGGCTACCGCGAGGCGGTCGTCGCGCTGGTGGCTGCCGGTCTCGTCCTGCTGCTCGTGGCCGCCTTCCTCGCCGTGTCGGCGGCCCACGGCCGGCCCGGTGACGTGCTGAAGCACGCGCACGCCGCCAAGCTGCTGGACTGGGAGGAGGACGAGCGGAAGCGGATCGCCTCCCGGATCGGCGGCGCGCTGCGGGCCACCGTGCTCGGCGTGCTGGCCACCGCGGCCGGCATCCTGCTCACCTGGGTGGCGCCGGGACCTGACGAGCCGGCGCAGACCGTGCGGGTGCACACCCGGCAGGAGACGGTGTGCGGCGAACTCCTCGCGGTGGACGGCGCCGGCGTCACCCTCAAGGTCGAACCCAAGGGCGGCAAGAAGAGCAAGGAGGACGGCACCATCCGGCATCTCACCTGGCAGCGCGACGCGGTGAGCGCGGCCCCCGCCGACTCCTGCTGATCCCGCCGCCCCCACAGCTAGTGCAATGTTTGACGATCTTTGAGGATCGTTGACCCTCCTGTGCCTCCGCTGTCACTCCCGTCCCCTACGCTCCCCCTATCCCTTGGCTCAGCAGGGGCTCTTTGAGTTGCGGGGGTTCGAAACCACCGTGCGTATACGCACTCTTCCGGCCGCGACGGCGCTCGCGGTCCTTTCCGGTTCGGCCGCGTTCGCGGTCACGTCGGCCGCGCCCGCGCTGGCCGACTCCAGCGCCGTCCTGCCGGTGACGTCCACCGGTGACATGGTGGTGGACGGCGTCCACCAGCGGGTGTTCATCAGCGACCCGGCCGCGGGCAAGGTCGTCGCGACCGACTACAGCGGCACGGTCGTCGGCACCGTCGACGCGCTGCCCGGCGTCCGCGGCCTGGAACTGTCCGCCGACTCCGGCACGCTGTACGCGGCGGTCGAGGGCGCCGACGCGATCGTCGCCCTCGACACCGCCACGGCCACCGAGGCCCGCCGCTACCCGACGGGCACCGGCACCCGGCCGGAGTACCCGGCCCTGGCCGGCGGCAAGCTCTGGTTCGGCTACGGCAACGGCGGCAGCGGCAACATCGGCTCGCTCGACCTGAGCGGCGCCGACCCGGTGGTCGCCCTCCGGCAGGACACCACCCGCTCCTGGTACAGCGCCCCGGTGCTCGGCTCCTCGGCCGGCGCCCCGGGCACCCTGGTGGCGGGCGCTCCCGACCAGAGCCCGGTCGAACTCGCCGTGTACGACGTGTCGTCGGGCACCGCGAACCGCACCGCGTACGCGTTCGACCCGGGCAACAGCAGCGACCTCGCCGATCTCGCCGTCACCCCGGACGGCAAGGACGTCGTCACCGCCAGCGGCGCCCCCTACCGGCACCAGATGTTCAAGCTCTCGGACCTCTCGGAGGACGGCAGCTACCCCACCACCGCGTACCCGAACGCGGTCGACATCGCCCCGAACGGCGCCGTCGCCGCGGGCACCTTCTCCTGGTACGACCCGGACGTGCACGTCTTCGCGCCGGGCGACTCCGGCACGCTGCGCCAGTACGACCTCCCGAACACCGGCACCAGCACCGGCTCCGACACCCTCGCGGCGAACGGTCTCGCCTGGGCACCGGACACCAGCAAGCTGTTCGCCGTGTCGTACAACGACGCCAACGTGTACGCGCTGCGCGTCTTCACCGACCCGGCCAAGGCGGACACCGCCCTCACGGCCAGCGCCCCGGCCGCCTCGCCCCGCGCCAAGTCCCTCTCCGTCACCGGCAGGCTGACGTCGACGCACGCCTTCCCGGCGGGCGGCACGGTCTCCGTGACCCGCACCGACGCCGAGTCCCCGGCGGGCAGCGCACGCGGCACGGCGACGGTCGGCGCCGACGGCACGTACTCCTTCACCGACGCCCCGCCGGCCGCCGGCAAGGTCACGTACACGGTCACGTACGCGGGCGACACGTACCACGCCCGTGCCACCGCCACCGCCACCGTGACCGTCTCCCCCAGCACGGCCGCCCTGTCCCTGAACAACGGCGGCACGGCGTACGCGTACGACAGCGCGGTGAAGTTCACGGCGCACCTGGGCACGACGTACACGAACCGCAAGGTCGACATCTACGCCGACCCCTACGGCGGCGACAAGCCCGAGAAGCTGGTGAAGTCCGGCACGGTCGACTCGGCGGGCAATCTGTCCGTCACCCTCACCCTGACCCGGGACACCAAGGTCACGGCGAAGTTCGCCGGTGACACCCGGTACGCGCCCGCCGCGGCCACCAGCACGGTCGGCACCCGGGTGCGGGTGTCGTCCGCGCTCAGCGGCTACTACACCTCCAAGAAGGCCTGGGACCAGACCTACCGCTACTTCCACAAGTCCAAGGACCCGGTCTACGACACCACGATGACCGCGTACAAGGGCCGCAAGTACCAGGCGGAGATGCAGAGTTACTCCAAGGGCGCCTGGCGGGACACGCACACGGAGTTCCTCGCGCTCCCCCCGGGCGGCAAGGACACCCTGGAACTCACGGGCACCCCGCCGACCGGCGTCCGCTTCCGGATCCGCTCGTCCTACATCGACACGAAGTCGGGCGACAACGTGAACGCGACGACGTACGGCAGCTGGAAGTACTTCATCTTCACCAGCTGACGGCCCGGCGGCCCGCCGGCTCTCAGGTGCCGTCCCCGGTGAGCACGACCTGGGCGCCGTCGGCCGTGTGCTCGTAGAGCCAGCGGGCGTCGGCGGTGCGCAGACCGATCTGGCCCAGCGTGGACGGCCGGCGCCCGGGGACGTCGACCGCCGCGGGGTCGGTGCCGTAGACGAAGTGCTCGTCGCGCCGCGGGCCGAGGAAGACCAGCACCCACTCGTGCCGCTCCACCACGCCCGTCGGCGCCGAGCTGAACCGCGCGCTGCGCAGGCGCTCGGTGACCCGGCCGACCGAGTCGCCGCGGAACGGCTGGTTCATGCCGGGCGCCGAGATGGGGAACGTCCGCCCGCCCGCGCGCAGTTCCAGCGTGGTCAGGTCGATCCGGATGTCGTGGACGGCGGCGTCGTCGTCGGGGGACGGGGGCGGCGCCGGGGCCCTGGTGGAGGCGGTAGCGGCGGGCGGCGGCACCGGACGGCCGTCGGGGTGCAGCGCGGTGACACCGGCGAGGACGGCCGTGCCGGCGACGACGAGTCCCGCCGTCAGCAGCCCGGCCCTGCGGGTGCGGCGGCGCCGCACGGCCCGCCGCCGTACGTCCGCGCCCGGGGCGGGTGCGAAGCGGCGGCCCTCGGCGGCCACCTCGCGCAACGCCCGCGTCAGCCGGTCGGCCGGCTCCCCGGGCGCGGCCGGGCCCGACGGGTCATGAGGCATGGGTGGTGGCCTCCTTCGTCCCGGTCATGGTCTCAGCCTCCTCGGGCGACAGATGACGAGCGAGCGCGGCCCGGCCCCGGGCCAGCCGCGCCTTGACCGTGCCGGCGGGCGAGCCGGTCTCCGCCGCGATCTGCTCCACGCTCAGGTCGCACACGTGGTGCAGGACCACGGCCAGCCGTTGTGCCGCCGGCAGCTCGCGCAGCGCGGCGACCAGGGCGACATGTTCGGGTCCCGGGCCCGGGGCCCGCTCCGGCGGGGTGTCCGCGCGGACGAGTTCGAGCCAGCGCCGGGCCCGCCGGAAACGGCTGACCGCGAGCCGGGTGGCCACCGTGCGGATCCACGCCTCCGGTGCCTCGGCCGCGTCGAACGAGGCCCGCCGGTCCCAGGCGCGCACGAACGCCTCCTGCACCACGTCCTGGGCCTCGGCATGGTCGCCGGTGAAGGCGTACAACTGCCCCACGAGACGCGGGAACGCGCCCGCGTAGAAGGCGTCGAACTCCTCCTCGGTCACTTCGGCTCCCCCGCCCGTCTCCCCCGTCCCCGACTGGCGATTTTACGGCGCGGCGGCGGGCGGACGTCCCCGTGCGCGGGGCCGGGGAATTCCCCGGAGCCGGATGCAACCGGGCCGCCGCGGGGTGCGTACAGACCATGTCCGCACCGAAATCCAGGGGGAACCTCCGTGGTCACGCACGTCTCGACCGGCCGCCGTCCGAACCGCCCGCACCGTCCGCACCGCCCGCGCACCGCCGCGGCCGTCCTGGCCGCCGCCTGCGCGCTCGTCCTCGGCGCGACCGGCTGCGCCGCCACCACCTCGTCGGCCGGTACCGCGCCGGCCGCCGGCTCGCCGACCGCCTCCGGCGGCACGCACCGGCCCACCGCGGCGCCCAGCCGGACCGCGCCCGCCGTCGCGGAGCCCGCCGCCCTCGCCGGCGCCCGGGTCAACATCGGCGAGGGCGACACGGTCGGCGTCGGCATGCCGATATCCGTCACCTTCCCGCACGCCGTCCCCGCGTCCCGGCGGGCGGCGGTCGAGCACTGGCTCAGCGTCGGCAGCGAGCCCGCCGTCACCGGCGCCTGGAGCTGGGTCAAGGACCGCAACCTGTACGACGGTCAGCGCGTCGACTTCCGCCCGCCGGCGTACTGGAAGCCCGGCACCCGCGTCACGCTGCGCGTCGGCAGCCACGCCGTGCGGCACTTCACCGTCGGCCGCTCCCTGACCGCCACCGTCGACGTGCGCCGGCACACGATGACCGTCGAGGAGGACGGCAAGCCCGCCACCCGCATCCCGGTCACCGCGGGGCGGCCCGGCCTCGACACCTGGAACGGGACCATGGTGGTGATGGACAAGCAGCCCAGGGTCTACATGGACTCCCGGACCGTCGACCTCGGCGACGCCTACCGCGGCTACTACGCCTGGGCCGTGCACATCACCGCCTCCGGCACCTACGTCCACCAGAACCCCAACGCCAACACCTACGCCGGCCGGTCCAACGTCACCCACGGCTGCGTCGGCCTCGCCACCGACGGCACCGCCGAACGCTTCTACCGGCGGCTCGTCCCGGGCGACGTCATCCGCGTCACCGGCTCCACGGACACGGTCGAGGCCGGCAACGGCTACGGCGACTGGAACCTCGCCTGGCCCGCGTGGCTGGAGCACAGCGCGAAGGGACAGGTGAACACCGGGTCGGCGGCCCGGCCGTAGCGATCAGGTGCGCCCCGCACCGGGCCGGGGGCCGTGCCGCCGGCAGGGCTCCGGTCCGGCAGGGCTCCGGTCCGGCAGGGGCCCGGTCCGGTGGACCCTCGGTCCGGTGGGCCCCCGGTCCGGTGGGGCGGCGGTCAGTCCGTGGTGAGGCTGTCCACCTCGGCGGCGAAGAGCCGCGCGGCGTCGAAGCCCATCCCGGTGAAATGGCCGGCGAGTTCCAGGGACAGCACGCCGTGCAGCCGGGTCCAGAAGGCCAGCGCCCGGCGGAGCGCGGCGGCCGGGGCGGGGTGGCCGTCCGCCCAGTCCCGATGGTCCTCCAGATGCGTGTCCAACGGCGTCGCCGGGCCGTCCGAGGGCATCGCCGCGCCGGCGTCCAGCAGCATCGCCATGATCTCGGACGTGATCGCGACGGTGTCGTCGGGCGCGTGGTAGCCGGGCACGGGGGTGCCGTAGACGAGGAAGTAGCGCTGCGGGTCCTCCAGCGCCCAGCTCCGCAGCGCCCGCGCCAGCCCCGCCAGGTCCGCGCCGCTCTGCGCCGCCGCCCGGACGGCGTCGGCGAGGCTGCGGTACGCGTCCCTGATCAGCGCGGTGATCAGCTCGTCCCGGCCGCTGAAGTACCGGTACAGCGCGGGCCCGCTCATGCCCATCTGCTTGGCGATCGCGTTGAGGGAGAGCGCGGACGCGCCCGCCGTGGCGATCTGCTCCCACGCGCGCTGCTTGATCTCCGTACGCACCTGGGCGCGGTAGCGCTCGCGCGGGGTCTCCGTGCCGTGTTCCGCCACTGGTCCGCCACCTCTCGTCCTGCTCGTTCTGCTCGTCGTGCTCGTCCTGCGGCCGCAAGTGAGTTAGAGGTTATCACTAAAGCTATTGACTCCTCTTTCGCTGATGCGTTACAACTTCTAACGAACGCGAAGCCAAGTAACGAGCAGCGGGTGTCCGAGCCGGCTGCCATGGAGGTCGCCATGAACACCGAGGGACTCGTCGAGGTCGTCCTGCCGGGCAAGGTCGAGCCCGAGGGGCTCCAGGTCCGGCACGGGGCCGTGCCCGCCGCCGGCCCCGGCCAGGTCGTGATCCGGATGGAGGCCACCGGCGTCTCCTTCGCCGAGCAGCAGATGCGCCGCGGTCGCTACTACGACCAGCCGCCGTTCCCGTTCGTCCCCGGCTACGACATGGTCGGCACGGTGGGGGCGGCCGGGCCCGGCGTCCGGCCCGACCTGGTCGGCACCCGGGTCGCCGCGCTGGTCAAGGTCGGCGGCTGGGCCAGCCATGTGCTGGTCGACGCGGCGGACGTGGTGCCGGTGCCCGACGGGATCGGCGCGGCGGAGGCGGAGACGCTCGTCGTCAACGGCATCACCGCCTGGCAGATGCTGCACCGCAAGGCCCGCGTCCGCGCCGGACACACGGTCGTGGTGCACGGGGCCAACGGCGGGGTCGGCTCGGTCCTGGTGCAGCTGGCCCAGGCCGCCGGCGCACGGGTGATCGGCACGGCGTCCGCCCGCCACCACGCCGCGCTGCGGGAACGCGGCGTCGATCCCGTCGACTACCGCGCCGCCGACGTCACCGCCCGGATCCGCGCCCTCGCCCCCCGCGGGGCGGACGCCGTCTTCGACCACGTCGGCGGCCCGGGCATCGCCGACTCCTGGAGCCTGCTCGCCCCCGGCGGCACCCTCGTCTCCTACGGCAGCGCCGCCACCCGTGACGCCGAGGGGTCCAAGCAGTGGCCCGTCGTCAAGCTGCTGCTGCGGGTGTGGCTGTGGAACGCGCTCCCCAACCGCCGCCGCGCCTTCTTCTTCAACGTCTGGGCCGGCCGGGCCCTGGCCAAGGACCGCTTCCGCGCCCGGCTCCGCGCCGACCTCACCCAGGTCTTCGCCGCGGTCCTGCGCGGCGAGGTCACCCCCCAGGTCGCGGCCCGGCTGCCGCTCAGCCGCGTGGCCGAGGCCCTGCGACTCGCCGAGTCCGGCACGGTCGCCGGAAAGGTCGTCCTGAACCCGTGACGAGCGCGCACAGCCGCCGGACTCCGCACCCGTCACCGCGAAGAAGCGAAGAGAGGAACCCCATGTCCAGCAACGGCCGGCCGAACTCCCCCGAGCGGCAGCCCCGTTCCACCGCCCCGCACCCGCGCACTCCCGCCCACCGCCGCCGCGCGACCGCGGCCGTGGCGTCCCTCGCCGCCGCCGGCGTGCTCTGGGGCACGGCCCCGGCCGCGCAGGCCGCACCCGTCCACCCGGACCGGCACGGCGGTGCGTCCCGGTGCGCCGGGCGCGGGGTCGACCCCGACGCGCCCATCCGCTACGCGACCGACACCGTGATCAAGGCCCCGCTGAGCACCGTCTGGAAGCTGCAGACGGACATCGAACGCTGGCCGTCCTGGCAGCCCCCGGTCACCACCGCCGAACGCCTCGACGCCGGCCGCCTGCGCGAGGGCTCGCGGTTCCGCTGGACGACGCCCGCCCCCGCGACCCCCACGACGCCCGCCACCACCCTCACGATCACCTCCACGGTCCGGCAACTCCAGCGCGAGCGCTGCCTCCTGTGGACCGGCCCCGCGACCGGCGAGGGGCTGCGCATCGACGAGGGCGTCCATCTGTGGACGTTCCGGAAGGTCGAGGGCGGAGTCCGTGTCCACACCGAGGAGACCTGGACCGGCGACCAGGTCGAAGCGGACGTCCCCACCGCGACCCGGGCGCTCGGCACGGGCCTCGAAGCATGGCTGGACGACCTGAAGACCACCGCCGAGTCCCGCGCCGGCGACGGCCCGGCCCCCCCGCCCCTGACCCGGGGCGCCCGGCCCCCCCGCCCCTGACCCGGGGCGCCCGGCCGCACACCCGGGCCCAGGTCTCGGACCTGGGCCTTCAGCCGGGCGAACCGGCTGCGGGGTGCGGGCGCGAGCACACCCGGGGGAGGGATCAGTGGGGCACGCAGCCGAACCAGTGCACCGTGTTCTTCTCGGAGAGGTGCCCCAGGCATCTGACGGTTCGGTCGTGCACGGTCTTGGTCCGGTCGGCCCGTCCGGTCACGTACTCCGTCTTGTAGTACTTCTGCACGAGGGTGTCGATCTCGATCCGGTACCAGCGGTGGTCCTGGTCCGGGATGCTGCATCCGCGCGCGAACACGTCGATGCCGGGCGCCTCGCTCCACATGTCCCGCTCCGCGCTGTCGCAGTGCGCCCGTTCGGCGGCGCCCGCGCTGCCGGCACCGGCACCGACCAGCGCGGTCGCCGCCATGGTCACCGCCGCGGCGGCACCGAACACTCGCTTCGAGATGAGCTTTATCATCCGTCCTCCAGCCAGCCGTGGTGACCGTCGGTGATCACCGGTCGTCTAGAGGCGATGCTCACACCGATCCGGCGGGTCCGCTCTGCCAGTCCCTCTCCCCGGTGACATCGGTGCTGCCAATGCAGCAGACCCCGCGGCCCGGGGAGGCCGGCGGTGAATTACGCGGCGGCGCAGGGGAGGTGGGCGTCGCGCACCCGCACCGTGTGGGGTGTTCCGTAGTCCGTTCGAGCCGCACGGCCCCCGGACGGCGCCCTCGAAGAGCGCGGCGGGGACTGCCGCACTAGCCTCCGAAATGAGCGCAAAAGTGGATCTTTGGTGCGCTCCAGTCGAGCCGAGGAGGAGAAATGCGCAAGGTAAACAGGGCCGCTGTGGCGGCCGCGATCATCGTCGGTGTCAGCTTCATAGGCACCAGCACCTCCACCGCCCATGCCGCGCAGCACATGGGAGGCGGCGGGTGCAGGTCTCACGACCTGAACATCGACATCCTCGGGGAGGTGGGCATCCTGAACGGACTGGGCGGCAACCTGCTGAACGGCGAGGGCAGTCCGGGTGCCCAGGTCACCGATTTCTCCGACTGCGACGGCGGCTGGTAGGAGCGGTCTCCCGCTCACCGATCGTCTGACCGGCGGAAGTTGCTTGTGCGCATCTCGAAGTGGCTGACAAAGGCCCCGTACCGAGCCTGGTACGGGGCCTTCGTCATCGTTCCCGTCATTCCCGCGCCCGGATCCCGTCCGCTCAGGAAACCCCGCCGGAGTCCGCGCCGGACGCCGCGGCGGACTTGCTGTGGAGGACCTCGCGGGCCTGGTCCGCGGCACGGACGATGCTCTCGGACACGAAGTCGACGAAGCGGGCGATGTTTTCGAGGCGGGCGGCGGCGGGGGTGCCGGAGCCGAGGACGCCGACGCCCTGCCGCGCGACCTCGCCGAGCCGGGCGGTGGAGCGGGCGCCGGCCACCGTGGACTGGTACATGACGTCGTCGTCGACGATGTAGCGCTCCCGCCTGCGTTCGTCGCGTTCCCGGCGGATGAGTCCCTGGCTCTCCAGGAACGCGACCGCCTTGGAGACGGTCGCCGGGCTGACCTGGAGGTGCCGGACCAGTTCGGCGGCGGTGAGGCTGCCGGCGTCGGTGGTGTAGAGGCAGGTCAGCACGCGGGCGGTCATCTTGGGCAGGCCCGATTGCATGAAGACGGTGGTGAACATCTCCTCGTACGCGCGCACCGCCTCGGCGTCGCGTCCGTGCGGCTGCGCGGGGGTGCCCGGGTCGCGGGGGGCGGGCTGCCTGCGGCGGTGGGCGCGGTGCTCGGTGGCGCGGTGGGCGAGGTCGGCGCGGTAGGCGGTGGGGCCGCCGTTGCGCATGACCTCGCGGGTGACGGTCGAGGTGGGGCGCTCCAGACGCCTGGCGATCTCCGCGTAGGCGAGGCCGTCGGCCAGCCCCAGCGCGATCTGCTGCCGTTCCTGCTGGGTGAGCCTGCCTCCCGGCATCGCGGTCTCCTGTCGTGGTCCGTGGGATGCGCAGCATAGCGTTCACTCGCCATCTATTGCAACGGCAAGCAGGATCGCATGTTGCATTAGATGCCAAACCATTGCAATGATTTACCTACGCTGAACAGCGATTACGTAATTCACGCGCAACGAAGTAGTTGCCCAACCTATGAACGCAACGTAGCGTTTCCAATGTCAGAAACAACGGACCGAAGGAGTGCGACACACGATGTCGAAGAACCAGAGCGCCGCGCAGAAGTTCGACACCCCCGCCCCCGTCTCGGCCGTCCTCGACATCCCCGCCGGGCACATCCGCCTCATCGCCGCCGACCGGACCGACACCCTGGTCGAGGTCCTGCCCGCTGACGCCGGCAAGGCCCGCGACGTCAAGGCGGCGGAACTGATCACGGTCGCGTACGCCGACGGCGTCCTGCGGATCGAGGCCCCGGCGGCGAAGAACCGGATCCTCGGCACCTCCGGATCCGTCGAGGTGACCGTCCAGCTGCCCGCCGGCTCCCGCGTCGAGGCGAAGGCGGCCCTCGCCGACCTCCGGGGCGTCGGACGGCTCGGCGACGTCGTCTTCGAGGGCGCGCAGGCCGAGGTGAAGCTGGACGAGACCGCGAGCGCCCGCCTCACCGTCCAGGCCGGCGACATCTCCGTGGGCCGGCTGGGCGGCGCGGCGGAGATCAGCACCCAGAAGGGCGACCTCCGCATCACCGAGGCCGTCCGCGGCACGGTCGTGCTGCGCACCGAGGCGGGCGACATCACGGTCGGCGCCGCACGCGGCGTCTCCGCGTCCCTGGACGCCGGCACCGGCCACGGCCGGATCCACAACGCCCTCAAGAACACGGACGGCACCGACGGCGCCGCGGGCCTGGACATCCACGCGACCACCTCCTACGGCGACATCACCGCCCGCAGCCTGTAGCGGGAACCCCTCCCTGGGCGGCCCCGGCCACCGGGGCCGCCCGAAGGGAGCGCGTTCGGGGGTAGGTTTCCCCGCACAGGCCCGCCGCGAGAGGAACCCACCGTGACCGTCGAACGCATCGGCCCGCCCCTCCTCGGCACGGAACGCGAGACGCTGCGGGCGTTCCTCGAATTCCACCGGGCGACCCTGGCGATGAAGTGCGAGGGCCTGACGGAGGAGCAGCTCAAGGAGCGGTCGAGCCCGCCGTCGACGCTCTCCCTGCTGGCCCTGGTCCGCCACATGGCCGAGGTCGAACGGGCCTGGTTCCGCCGGGTGTTCGACGACAACGCCGCCCCGATGCTCTGGTCGGAGCGGGAGTTCGACTTCCAGGCCGCGTACGACACCGCGGGCGCGAGCGCCGAGGAGGCGTTCGCGGTGTGGCAGGCGGAGGTCGAGCACTCGCGCCGCGTCGAGCAGCAGGCCGGGTCCCTGGACCTCACCGGCCACCAGCCCCGCTGGGGCGAGGACGTGTCCCTGCGGATGGTGATGCTCCACATGATCCTCGAATACGGCCGCCACAACGGCCACGCGGACTTCCTCCGCGAGGGAGTCGACGGCACGGTAGGCGCCTGACCCGCCCCCCGCCACCCGTCCCGCCCCGTTCGAACCGACCACACCCAGCGCCCCTGACCGGAGACGAGTGCCGCGTGCCGGATGCCGCATCCCGCCGGGAACCCGGCCCCGTGCTGAAGGACCTCCTGTTCACGGACTTCGACGGGCTGCCCGCCGAGCCGGACGACGTCATCGCCGACGCCCTCGACGGCGGCTACGCGGAGCGGACCGAGGCCCTGTCGGCGCTGCTGCGCGACGAGGACGCCGATCCGGCCGCGCGCTTCCTGGCGTGCTGCGCACTCGCCTCCTGGGCGGATCCGCTCGGGTACGCGACGGTCGTCGAGGCCGCCGTCAGGCCCGACGACCTCGCGTGGCGGGGCCAGACGTACGACCGCTTCCACAGCCAGGACGACACGTTCGCGCACTTGGCCGAGGCGGTGGGCCGCAGCCGCGACATGACCGGCGAACGCGGTACCGCGGCCGAGCGCGTCGAGGCGGCCCGGGCGCTGATCCGGATCGCCGACCGGGTCCAGCTCGGCCGCGGGGTGAGCGACCTGCTCCACCCGGAACTCGTGTCGGCGTGCCGCGGTCAGCTCTCCGCGACCGTCGACCGGGGCATCGCCCGCCTTGCGGCAGGCGACCGTCCGGCGTTCGACCTCGGCATGCAACTCGCCCTGATCATCGGCGCCCTCGCCGCATCCGGGCCCGCCTGGGCCGCCGACGCCGGGCACCGGCTCGCCGCCGCACATCCCGGCGACCGGGCGCTGCGGGAACTCGCCGAGGCGGGGGCGGTGCTCTCGGGCTGAGGCCGAACGGCGCGGGCCGGGCAGCGGCGGGATTCTTCAGCGCAGCATCGTGCCGCCCGCGTGCCAGGTGTCGAGGAGCCGGGCCGCCAGGGTCTCTTCGAGGCGGGTGGTCGCGCGGATGCCGAAGACCACGTCGGTCTCCAGGGACGGTTCGGCCTCCAGGAGGCCGCCGACGACGTCGTGGCGTACGACCTGCTCGTGGACCGCGTCCGCTTCCACGTGCTCGGTGTAGAACCGCACGGCCGCGGGGCCGGCGCCCACGCGGCGCAGCGCCTCCGCCAGCCGGCGCGAGGCGGGGGACGAGGTCACCTCGACGGCGGCGAAGTGACCGACGAGCGCCCCGCGCAGCGCCCGGTGCAGACCGAACAGGGACATCAGGTTGACGGTGGTCAGCACCTCGGCCGGCGCGGCGTCGACGTAATGCCCGTAACCCGTGTCCAGCCCCAGGTCCGCCATCAGGTCGGCGAACAGCTGCGCGTGGATCTCGTCGGCGCGGCCGGCGCCGAACTCGTCGAACTCCACGGCGACCATGGCCGCCTTGGCCCGCCCGTGCAGCCTCGGGATGACCCAGGCGTGCGGGTCGGCCTCCTTCAGGTGGTACAGCGAGCGAAGTGCCGCGTATTCGCGCAGGTGGCCGAGGGTGCCGTGGTCCCGGAGGAAGTGCGAGACGCTGCCGGAGCCGTCCACCGGTTCGACCTGGAGCTCGTCCAGCGCCCGCCGGGCCGTGTCGGCGGCGTCGACCGGCACGTCCCTGCGCAGCGCGCCCAGGAAACGCTCCTCAAGCGCGCGCCGGCAGGCCAGCGGACGGCTGTCCCACTCCAGGTCCTCGCTCACGCCCTCGAAGCCCTGGTAGTGCAGCTCGTAGAGGACGTAGAGGGCGAGTTGCAGGTCGTCGCCGTACGGCGCGGAGCGCGCAGGGGACGGCATGCTCCCGGGGTCCGATCCCCGCAGCAGGGCCGTCACGGCGGCGGAGAGCGCACCGCGCGGCTCGGGCAGCGGCGGTGGCCGCAGCCGGGACTGCTGTCGCGGGCGCGCGTGGTTCACTCGGCCCCGCCTTCGCCGGGCCGCCTGTCGCGGCGGCGGTGGCTGGTGTCGCACCAGGGGAAGGTGCGGCTGCGGCGGCAGGTGCAGACAGCCACGGTGAAGCGCTCGGAGACGGTCACCTCGCCGTTCTCGCCCACCACTTCGACCGGCCCCTCGATGAGCAGGGGGCCCTCGCGCTGGACGCGGACGCGGCGGGGGCGTTCAGACGGGCCGGGCACGGATCACCACCAGTTCCTCGGTCTCCTCCGTCGTGCCGTCCCCCGTCAGCCCCTGCTCGCGCAGCCAGCCGAGCCGCGAGCGCAGTACGCGGCCGAAGGGCAGCCGGGCCCGGTCGACGACCTCCGCGCGCAGACCGGACCGCGCCAGCCGGGTCAGCGTGGTGCCGGTGCCGCACAGATGGGAGTGCACGATCAGGAGCGTCCCGGTCGGCCGCAGCACCGCCGGCGCGGTGTCGCAGATCCGGTCGATCAGCAGCCGCCCGTCCGCCCCGGCGTCCCAGGCCCGGGCGGGGCCTCTCGCCGGCAGCGGACCGGGGGCGGGCACATAGGGCGGGTTGGAGATCACCAGGTCGAACCGGCGGTCGGGCACGGCGGCCGCGAGATCCCCGTGGCGCACGCGCAGGGTCTCGCCGTTCAGCAGCGCGTTCAGCCAGGCGGCGGCGACCGCCCGCCAGGAGATGTCGACCGCGGTGACCCGGCCGCCGAGGCGGGCGGCCTCCACCGCGAGCATGCCGCTTCCGGTGCCCAGATCCAGTACGTCCGTCTCCGCGCCGACCCCTTCGCGGCGCATCGCCCGCCCCAGGAGCCGGGTGTCGCTCTGGGGGCGGTAGACGCCCGGAGGGACCCAGCAGCGCAGGCGTGGCGCGGCGGTGCGGACCTCAGCCGTCACATGAATTCCAGATAGTCCAGACATTCCGATATTCCGTAGATTCCGTAGATTCCGTAGATTCCAGGAATTGCAGGGACATTCCGCTGTCGACTCACGAGTACCCCCTGCCCGCGGATGTAACGGGTCGGGCCGCACAGGACAGGACAGCGCCCGCGAAGCAGCGCAAGCTGAGGGGAGTGCAAGGGGTGACACCGGAGATCGATCAGGGGGCACGGTGCGGGCCGTCCGCCGGGTCCGCAGGGTGCCGGGAGACGGAAGGCCGCTCATGCCGCGATCCATGCACGCGCTCGTAGCCGGAGAGACCGGCGAGCCGGACGAGGTCCTGCGGCTGGAGTCGCGGCCTGTTCCCGTGCCGGAGCCCGGCCAGGCGTTGATCCGGGTGAAGGCGACCCCGATCCACGCCAGCGACCTGCACGTACTGCGTGGCCGCTACGGCTTTTCCCCGGAGTTCCCCACGGTCGGCGGGCACATGGAGTGCGTGGGCCGGATCGAGGCCCTGGGCCCGGACACCGGGGGGCTGGAGGTCGGCGAGCGCGTGGTGGCCGTCGCCGTCCCGGCCGTACCCGGGCCGCGCGTGTCCGGCACCTGGCAGGAATACCTCGTCGCCGACACCCGCCGGCTGCTGCCGGTCCCCGGCCGGCTGAGCGACTCCAGCGCCTGTCAGCTCGCCGTCAACCCGCTGACCGCGCTGCTCCTGGTGACGCGCGAACTCGACGTGCGGCCGGGCGAATGGCTGGTGCAGACGGCGGCCGGATCCACCGTCGGCCGGCTCGTCATCCAGCTGGCCCGGCATCTGGGCATCCGCACCATCAACGTGGTGCGGCGACGCGCCGCCGTCGAGGAGATCAGGGCACTCGGCGGCGACGAGGTCGTCTGCACCGAGGACGAGGACCTGCCGCGGCGGGTGGCGGAGATCGCGGGGCCGGCCGGCGTGCGCAAGGCCGTCGACTGCGTCGCGGGCCACGTGGGCGCCCAGGTGTCCCAGGCGCTGGCCCCGGGAGGAGAGCTCGTGGTCTACGGCGCGCTCTCCACCCATCGGCAGACCGACCCGGCGGCACTGACCATCCCGCTGTCGGCGCGTTCGGTCATCTACGAGACCAAAGCGGTCCGCGGCTTCTGGCTGAACCGCTGGTTCGGCACCGCCTCGCCCGCGGACGCGCTGCGCGCGCTGTCCGAGGTGCGCGACCTCGTCGCGGACGACGTGCTGAGCATCCCCCGCGGCCGGCCGTTCCCCCTGGAACGCTTCACCGAGGCCATCGCCTTAGCCGAGGCACCCGCGCACGGCGCCAAGCCGCTCTTCGTCTTCGAGGACGGCCGGGACGGGGACGGCGGCCGGGAAGAGGACGGCACGGACGGCGAGTAGGCGCGGACGAGGAGCGGGGCGCGGGGCGCGGGGTGCGGGACGGGGAAGGGTGCCGGGGCGCCGCCCGCCCCCTCCCCGGTCACCGGGCCCAGTACTGGGCGAGGGCGCCCTCGCGGTACGGGGCGGGGCTGACGCTGAGATCCCCGGCGAAGGGGCGGTCCAGGACGAACACCAGGAGCAGGCTGAAGCCGACGAGCCCGGCGACCGACGCGACGAACAGGATCTGCACCCTCAGTTTGCGCATGCCGTAGAGGAACGTGAGCGGTACGAGGACCAGCGCGCCGCCGAAGGCCAAAGCCTGGAGCAGCACGGGGAGTTCCTGGCCCGCCATGGTGATCCGGGCCCGGCGCTGGGTGGCGACGTCGTCGAGATGGCCGACGGCCTGCTCGTAGAAGACCTGCTCCCGCTCGCTCTTCGGGTCGTACGTCTGGAGGACGCGGAAGGCGTCCTGGAGGTGGCGCTCCGTGGCCCCGTAGCTGGGGTGGCCCGCGCGCATCCGGGGCCACTGGTCCTCGACGACGGCGTGGACGTACCCGCTCATGGTGGCGTCGAGGCGGGCACGCACCGAGGCCGGGAACGAGGCGGCGTCACGCGTGATGAGCGCCGCGTCGGTGGCCTCGGAGGCGACGATGGTCTGGGTGTCCTCCAGCTGCGTCCACAGGGTGACGATCACGAACGCGAGGATGATGCCGTAGATGGCGCCGAACATCCCCAGCGTCACCCCGACCATGTCGTTGTGCTCACCGCGGGCCAGCGACGGGTACCTCCGGCGCATCAGCACACTCCCGGCGACGGCCAGGAGAACGGTTCCGCCGACGGTGACGACCGCCAGCGTGAGGGTGCTGAAGTGGTTGAGCAGCCATAGCGACATGAGCGCGGAGTCTAGGTGGGACACACCACTCCAAAACCACCGCTGCGGAGGCCGCTGCGGAGATACGGGAGGCGGTTCACACCACCGAGTGAGAGCCACCGAGTGAGAGCCAGTCCCGCCGCGTGGCTAGGATTGGCCGACTTTCAGGGTCCAAGGGGGAGTTGTCGATGGTGCGACGAAGATCGCTCGCTTTCGCAGGTGTGGCCGCGCTGGTACCGCTGGTCGCTTCCGCGGCTTGCGCCGTTCCCGCGCAGGCGGCCTCGGCCTCACTGGCCGTCACCACGCTGGGGCGGCACGGCGGCAAGGTCCCGACGACGGTCACCGTCGTCGCCGCATCGTCCGGCCAGACGTACAGCGTCAAGTCCGGCAAGCGGATCAGCCTGCCGTCGGGGCGCTACATCGCGATGGCCGACATCTTCGAGAGCGACGGGGACGGTCCGGGCACCGACACCATCGGCGCGCAGGTCGTCCAAGTCTCGGGCGGCAAGTCGGTGACGATCGACGCGCGCAGGGGCAAGGCCGTCAAGGTGTCGCTCGACACCCCCGCCGACGTGACCGGCCGGCCGCGGATCACCGCGCAGGTGTGCGCCGCCACCAGCAGCATGCCCTCCGCCTACAGCGTGGCCGGCTGGAACGACGCGGGCGCCCTCTACGCCATCCCGAACTCCTCCAAGCTGCTGCAGTTCGGGTACCTGGCGCAGTGGTCGGGCGACGACGGCTACGTCGCCGTGAAGAACACCACGGGCATCCCGGCCGCCCCCGGCGGGTCGTTCAAGCGGTCGAAGCTGGCGACGATGCGCTTCTCGGTGCGCGGCGGCACCCAGATGGCCCGGCAGAACAGCACCGCGATCCAGGCCCTGCCGAAGACCGACGACTGCACGACCGACCTGATGGCCGGGGTCCGCGACGACAGCGCGCCGTACACCGCCACCGTCCATGTGACTCCCGGGACCTGGCAGCCGCGTGACGACATCTTCGCGAGCAACGGCGACGACGTCGGCGGCGGTTTCCCGAAGGCCAGGACGCTGAAGGCGGGGCAGAGCGTCACCCAGTCCTTCGGCCGGGCCGTGTGGGGTCCGCTGCACCACCTGCCCATGGTCGGGCAGAAGTCCGTCAGGTTCGTCGCGGAAGGCCTGATCGGGGACCCCGACATCGGCGGCGGCTGGGGCGACCCGACGAAGGAGACGGTGGTCCTGTCCAAGGGGGGCACCACCGTCAAGAAGCAGACCCTGACCGACTGGGGTTCCGGTGACGCGGACTTCTCCGCCCGCATCCGCTCGGCCGGCACGTACCGCCTGACCGTCGACGCCCACCGCCACCGCCCGGGCATCACCTTCCCCGCCGGCATGCTCTCGTCGCGCGTCACCCTCGACTGGCGCTTCAAGGCCGACCCGGCCAAGTCGACGGTCGCGCCCGTCTTCCTGACCCGCTTCCTGCCCGCCGGGCTGGACAGCCGCAACCAGGCCGCGCCGGACAGCATCACGGCGGTCGACGTGCGTACCGTGCGCGCAGCCCAGGACCCCGACCTGAAGTTCCCCAAGGTGACCGCCAAGTCCGTCCGGGTCTGGTCGTCCGCCGACGGCGGCAGGACCTGGCAGGCGGCGACGGTCAAGCGCACCGGCACCAGCTGGCAGGCCGCCGTCCGCAACCCGGCCTCCGGTGCCGTCGCCCTGCGCTCCGAGGTGACGGACGCCGCCGGCAACCGCTCGGTGGAGACGGTGTACCGGGCGTACGCCATCGGCTGAGCGAGCCGCGCCGGCCGGCGGCGGAGAGCGACTTCACCTCCGCCCGCCGGCCTCGCGACGATCAGGCGCCCCCGGCCTCACCGGCCCGGGGCGCCTGGAAACAGCCCGCCGCGCGCTGCTGGCCCGGGGCTTCTCAGCGCTTGAAGGAGTCCTTCGCCCTCTCTTTCTCGCCCCGTATCCTGCCCCGCGCCTCAAGGGCGGCACCCTTGGCGGCGAGGGTCTCCTTGTGAACCGAGTGGGCCACCCGGCGCACGGTCTTCCCCACCGCCTGTTCGGCCTTCGCCTTGGCCTTCTCTCCGACACTCATCTCAGCACCTCCGCGCTCACTGGCCGGGTGCCCTGGGGGCCGGGGGAAAAACCCGGGCATGCGGTGGCCCACCGGCCCAGCCCCTGTCCGGCCCACCGGCCCAGCCCCTGCCGGCCCACCGGCCCCGTGAGCCGCGGCTGCGGACCCGGCCGGCCCGGCCGGGCCGGCACTCCCCGTCACGGCCGGCCGTTCCAGAAGGCGCACCGGTGCCGGGCCGCGGTGTCCGCCGGGCCGGTGTGCTCGGGGGCCAGGGACTGCACCGTGCCGGGCCGCCAGGAGCGGGAGGCCGCCGGGGCGGTCGAGGGGGCGCCGTTCGGGTCGCCCGTGCGCGCGAAGCGGGTCCAGTAGTCGATCATCAGGCCGGCCAGGCGGTGCTGCGCCGGGGTCATGGTCCGGGGACGGCCGCCCAGGTCGAACAGGTACGGGAGTTCGCTCGCGTGCGGTGCGCCGAGCGGGAACGGCGGTGTGCCCGGGGTGAGCGCAGGGGCGTGCTCGTCCGCGAACTCGTAGCGCCAGACCGGGACGCGGGCGGTGAGCAGGGTGCCGGTGCGCAGGGTGGGGCAGGCGAAGTTGCTGTCGCCGATGACCGCGCCGAAGACGGGTCCGCCGTCGGATCCGGTGACCGGGTAGGTGCGGACGACGGCCGCCGCCCGCGCCGGGTCGGGGAAGAAGGCGGCCACGGTGCCGGGCCAGGTCTCCGGGGTGACGGGGTGGCCGGCCTGGATGATCCCGGCGGCCCAGCCGTTGCCCTCGTCGCGGGTGGAGCCGATCAGCACCGGTACGCGGGGGAAGCGTCCCCGGGCGAGGGCCGTGCCGGGGTCCCGCGGCAGCAGGGGTGTTCCGTACGCGGGCTGCTGGTCGGTGTCCTGCGCGGCCAGCAGCCGGGGGACGCTCACCTGCCGCAGGCAGGCCAGCACGTGGGGGGCGCTCTCGCAGCCGACCTCGGCGGCCAGCCGCGCACCCGCCGCCCGTACCGCCGGCAGGGAGGCCGCCGAGGGCGCGAAGGGCCGCTCGGGCCGGCCGGTGCAGGGCCCGCTCTGGATGATCGCGCGGTCGAACAGGCCCGCGGCCGAGGGCGAGGCGAGTTGCGCGCAGACGCTGAAGCCGCCCGCCGACTCACCGGCCAGCGTGACATCGCGGGCGTCGCCGCCGAAGGCGCCGATCTCCGCCCGGACCCAGCGCAGCGCCGCCTGCTGGTCGGCGAGGCCGAAGGTGCCGGAGCCCGGAAGCCCGCCGTGCCCGAGGAAACCCAGGGCGCCCAGCCGGTAGTTGACGGTGACCACCACGACGTCGCCGCGCACCGCCATCCGGTGGGCGTCGTAGGAACTGCCCGCGCCGGTGGTGAACCCTCCGCCGTGCAGCCAGACGATCACCGGCTTCGGCCGCCGGGGCGAGGCGCCGGCGGGAGCGGTCACGTTCAGGTGGAGGCAGTCCTCGTCCGTGCTGCCGCCCGGCACCTCGCCGGCCTGCTGCGGGCACGCGCTGCCCGGCCGGGTCGCGTCCCGCACGCCCGGCCACGGGGACGCGGGCCGGGGCGGGGCCCAGCGCAGGGCGCCGACGGGGGCGGCCGCGTACGGGATGCCCTCGAAGGTGCGGTAACCGTCCCCGGCGCTGCCGCGAAGGGCGCCTTCGTGGGTCCGTACGACAGCGGCGGGTCGCGGCGCCGTCGTCTCCGTGGCCTGGGCCGGGACGGCGGTCCACGCGGCGGCCAGGCACGCCAGGGCCGCGGTCAGTCGTCGTACCGTCATCGTCTCCCCCTGTTCGGTGCGGTGCAGTGCGGTGCGGTGTGGTGGGGTCGTGCTCCGGTCGTGGTTCAGCCGCCGCCCATGCCTCCCTGCGCGGCGATCATGGTCGTGTGAAGTCCGCGTACGGCCTTCTCCAGGCCCGGCGCGAGCGGGCCGAGCCGGCCGGTGAGGTCGTCGACGCGGGCCCGGTGGACCCGGCTGTCCCGGCGCGGGACGACCGACGGGACCCGGCCCGCCGCGCACAGTGCCACCAGAGCGGCGTCGGCGACGTCGACCTCGGCGGCCGGCCCGCCGCCGCGCAGTACGGCGGACGCGTGATCGGTGAGCGCCCTGACGTCCGTCGGGTCGGTCACCGCGAGGCGCCGCCCGGCGAACCGCCACCCGCGCTCGTCGGCCGCCAGGAGCCCGCGCGTCGCGAGCCGGTCCTCCACCGCCGCGAGCGTCCGCGACCGGTGCAGCCGGATCAGGTGCTTCCAGCCGTGCGGGGAGCCGGCGGCCTCCCGCAGGACCTCGTCCAGTACCGGGTCGCCGGTCGGCGGTCCCGGCGCGGCCACCCGGACGACACCGTCGCCGGTCTCCACCAGGCGTCCGCGCAGCACGAGCTCGACGAGCGCGGCGGCCCGCACCAGGAACCCCGTCCTGCGGCGGTCGAAGGGGCCCCGGGCCGAGTCGTCGTAGGCGAGGAGGTACATGCGGTAGGGCAGTGTGTCGGTCACACCGTCGACGCTAGGGCCGCAGCGGCCGTCGCTGATCGGCCCCGGGTACGGACTCGCGATAGGCGCGAAGGGGGAGTGCCCGGCCGGCTCCTCCTCAGGGATGACCCCACCGGGGTGCGGAGCCGGCCGGGCTCAGGGGCGACGCGGTCGGACGAGCCCGCAGTCGTAGGCGGCGACCACGGCCTGGACCCGGTCCCGCAGCCCCAGTTTGCGCAGGACGGCGGAGACGTGGTTCTTGACGGTGGCCTCCGACAGGGCCAGTTCCCGGGCAATCTCGGCGTTGGACAACGCCTGCCCGACCAGCGTGAGCACCTCGGTCTCCCGCTGCGACAGACTCTCCAGACCCTGCGGCGGGCGTACGCGGGGCGCGGTGCGCAGCAGCTTGTCGAGCATGCGGCGGGTGACGCTCGGGGCCAGCGGCAGATCGCCGCGTGCCGTGCCCCGGATGGCGTCGACCAGCTCGGTGGGCCGGATGTCCTTGAGCAGGAATCCGCAGGCTCCCGCCCGCAGCGCCGCCAGCACGTGTTCGTCGACGTCCCAGGTGGTCAGCACCAGGACCCGGGCCGCCCCGCCGTCCGCCACGATCCGCCGGGTCGCCTCGATGCCGTCCAGGACCGGCATCCGTACGTCCATCAGCACCACGTCGGGTCGCGTCCGGCGTACCAGCCGCACCGCCTCGTCCCCGTCGGACGCCTCGCCGACGACCTCGAGGTCGTCCCGGGCATCGATGATCATGCGGAATCCCGTACGGACCAGGGCCTGGTCGTCGGCCACCACGACACGGATCGTCACGACGAGTCCTCCTCCTCGGGCAGTGCCCCGGCCTCCTCGGGCGGTGTCCCGCCCTCCGTGGGCAGTGTCCCGCCCTCCGTGGGCAGTGTCCCGCCCTGCGTGGGCAGGGTGGCGCGCACGCCCCAGCCGCCGCCGTCGAGCGGACCGGCCCGAAAGGTGCCGCCGAGCAGCGCCGCGCGTTCCCGCATGCCCGTGAGACCGTGCCCCGGACCCGCCGGCCCGGCCGGCCGCGCCCGCGAACGGCCGTTGTCGACCACCTCGACGTCCACCGCCCCCGCACCGAGCCGTACCGACACCCGCACCTCGTCGGCGCCGGCGGCATGGCGCAGGACGTTGGTGAGCGCCTCCTGGATGATCCGGTAGGCCGCGAGGTCCACAGCCGTCGGCGGCACACCCCCCGCGCAACCGTCCCCGGGCCCTTCCCGCCGCACGACGACCGAGAGCCCGGCGCCGCGCGCCGCGTCCACCAACTCGTCCAGCCGGGCCAGCCCCACCCGTCCCTGACCGGACCCGGCCTCCGGTCCGTCGTCCCGGAACGCCCGCAGCAGCCACCGCAGATCGGCCAGGGCCGAGCGTCCCACGGCCTCGATGTCCCGCAGCGCCTGCCGGGCCTGCTCGGGACGGGCCGCGAAGCCGTCCTCGGCGGCGCTCGCCTGGATCACCATCACGGACACGGTGTGCGCGACCACGTCGTGCACCTCGCGCGCGATGCGGGCACGTTCCTCCGCCACCGCCCGCCGCGTCTCGGCCGCCGCCCTGGCCCGCCGCGTCCGGTACAGCTCCCCGGCGGTCCAGGCCAGCGCCACGGCCAGCAGATAGAGCGGCAGCAGCCCCGGCCCGCCGCCCGCCAGGAGCGCGAGCGGCACCGGTGCGCACATCGCCGCCGCGCCCCGCAGCGAGACCCACCTCGGCCGCGTAGCCGCCAGCACGCACAGCGCGATCTGCGCGGCGAGCAGCGCGCCCGTCAGACTCAGCGCGGGAAGCAGCGCCCATGCCGCGAGGCCCGTCGCCATCGTCACGCCGAGCACGGCGACCGGGTTGCGCACGACCCGCCACAACGCACAGACCTGCACCACGACGAGGCCCGAGGCCACCGCCGGAGGCCAGCCCGAGCCGGCCCCCGCCACGGCCGCCGACGAGCCGAGCACACTCATCACGGGCGTACGGCACTCGGTGCGCGGCGCAGGCCGCGGAGAATGCGGAGGTCATGGCGGTCGCGCAGGCCATGGCGCTCGTGGCGGTCCTGGTGGTCATGGCGGTCGTTCACACGACATCTGAACCACGCCGCGCCGCACACCGCAAGCTGCCCACTCCTGATCCGCACTGATGCGCACTGATCCGTTCCGATCGGTCCCGATCCGCTGTGATCCACGTCCTGATCCGCACGGTGCCCGGCGATTCCCGCCCGGCGGGTCAGGTGGGTGGTCCGGGTCCGTCCGGGCTCCGGGAGAAGGCCGTGTCGCCGGCCGTCGCCACGATCGCGTCCTTGAGCAGCAGCACGTGCGGCGGGTAGTCCTGCGCCTTGTCGCCCGGGTCGTCCAGCGCGGAGGTGCGCCAGACCTCCGCCCCGGTGCGGCTGTCCAGTGCCAGCAGCCGTCCGAAGCGGTTGGCGAAATAGACCCGCTGGTACCTCCCCGACACCGCGGGCGCGGACAGGCTCTCCACGTCCGTCACCTTCTGCCAGAGTTGTCTGCCGCTGTCCGCCGACACCGCGGTGACCAGCCCGTCGGACCGGACGACGTAGACGACGCCGTCCACCAGGGTGGCCGCGCCGGTCAGCGGACGCGCCAGCGGTATCCGTCTGACCTGCCCGGTCTCCGGGGCCACCCGCAGCAGCGCGTTGTACGGCCGTTCGTACCCGGCTTCGTACACGTCCTTCGCGGTCTGGGGGGCGAGGAAGAGGGGGTGCCCGCCGACGGCGCCGAGCGCCTCCGCCTTCTCGGGCAGGGTGGCGGTCTCGGTCAGGCTGCCGGGTCCGAGCGCCATCAGCTCGACCGGGGCCCGGCCGGGCTCGGTGCCCGCCGAGCACAGGGCGTAGGGGACGCCCCCCGGCGCCGACGGAGTGCAGTACTCGTCCAGCGAGGGCGCCCGCCACAACTCCTTGCCGGAAGGCCCGTAGGCCACGAACGACGAGGAGTCGGGGGACAGGGTCAGCAACCCGCCGTCGAACAGGACCGCGTTCTCGGACTTGCTGATGTCGCGCTGCCACCGCCGGTGCCCGGTGGCGGCGTCGAGGGCCACCACGCGCCTGGTCCAGTCGTTCGGATCCTCGTACGCGAGGACCAGCCCGTCGCGCACGCCGATCGGCCGTGCCCCCTGCGGGCGGGTGCCGGCCCGCCACAGGGTGCGGCCGGAGGCCGCGTCGACCCTGGCGGCCGTGAAGCCCGTACCGCCGCAGAACAGGGCGCTGCCCTCCGCCACGCATCCGGGGTCGTCGTAGTCGAGCGGAACACCCTTCACGGCGGACCGCAGCTCCTTCTGCCACGGCCGCCAGCCGGCGGGCAGTGACGCGGTACGGGTCGCGGTGGTCTCGGCGGCGGAGGCGGTGGTGGTGTCCGTATCGGACACGAAGGCGCCCGCCCCGACGGCCAGCCCCGTGACGGCCAGCGCCGCGCCGAGGCCGGTGAGCAGCATCCGGGTCCGGCGTCGTCTGCCGGCACCGGTCGCGGCGCCCGTGGAGGCGGCGGCCGCGCTCCGGGGAGCGGAGCGGACCGGCGGCTTCGCGGACGGTCCCGTCCGGGGCCCGGTGGCTACGGATTCCGGCAGCGCCCGGAGCATGCGGTGGATGTCCGTGAGCTCCGGCCGTGCGGCCGGGTCCTTGTCCAGGCAGCGCTCGACGACGTCGAGGAAGTCTTCGGGCACCCCGCCGAGGTCCGGGGTCCCGAACACCACCTGGTAGCCGGTGATGTACGGGCTGTCGGCGTCGAACGGTCCCGTGCCGACCGCCGCGAACACCAGCAGCGACCCCAGCGAGAACACGTCCGAGGCCGGAGTGACGTCCCGGGGAGCGGCCAGCTGTTCCGGCGACATGAAGGGCGGGGTGCCGATCATCCGCCCGGTCGTGGTGAGGCGCTGGTTGTCGGAGGCGCGCGATATGCCGAAGTCGATGACGCGCGGCCCGTCCTCGGTCATCAGGACGTTGCTCGGTTTGAGGTCCCGGTGCACCAGGCCCGCCCGGTGGATGTCGCGCAGCGCCTCGGTGAGCCCCAGCCCCAGCGCGCGCAGCTCCCGCCGGCTCAGCGGGCCGTCCCTCTCGACGGTCTCGGCGAGGCTGAGCCCCGGCACGTAGAGCGTCGCCATCCAGGGCCGGTCGGCGTCCGGGTCGGCGTCCACGACGGGTGCGGTGAAGGCGCCGCTCACTTTGCGCGCCGCCGCGATCTCCTGCCGGAAGCGCGTCCGGAACTCCTCCTCCTGGGCGTACGGCCCGTGGACGAGCTTGACCGCGACCTGCCGTCCCGAGGCGGAGGCTCCCAGATAGACGACTCCCATGCCGCCCGCCCCGAGCCGGCCGAGGAGGGTGTACCCGCCTATGGACTCCGGGTCCCCGGTACTCAGGGGCGTCATCGCCGATCATCCTTCCCAGCGCCGGCCTGCCTCACGGTGATCAGCGTAGGGCCTGCCGCGCCGGAGACGGAGGCGCCCGTGTCGCGCGTCGGTGCCCGGCCCCGACTCCCCGCCCTCCCAGCGGAATTGGAGCCGGCGCCGATGGGTGCCGAGGCGTTCCCGCGTACCCGCCCGTTCCATCCGGCGTCCCAGGAAGACCACGTTTCCGCAGGTCAGAACCGGTGCGGGCATTCCAGCGTCCCGAAACCCCCGAGGAGGATGGCGGCCGGAACGCCGCAGGGCACAGGCTTGGGCCATCCGAACGCGGCGCCCCACCGGAGACGGTGACCGGACGCGCTCGACTCAGCCTTCGGGGCGCGTACTTCCGGCGCCCCCCGCGCACACCGAGCGCGGCACGCCTGAGACAAGCCTGTCCGGCACGGCCCCCGTTCGGAAGATCATCTTCCGGATATTCAGAGAAAGCAGCCCACTCATGCGTATCGCCACTCGTCTCGCCTCCCGCGCCGCCGCCTCCTCCATGGTCGTCGCCGCCACCCTGGCGCTCGTCGGCTTCCAGGCCGCCGAGCAGACCGCCTCCGCCGCCCCCGAGAAGGCCCCCTCGGTCGTCACCTGCACCACGGCGAACACCAAGCTGACCGTCACCGAGGTGTCCCGCCCGATCAACCACCTGCTGCTCAAGGCCACCAACACCGGCACCAAGCCCTGCTACGCCTACATCGCCCCGTTCCTGAGGGCCGGCGCCGACGCCCAGGCCCCGCTGGCGTGGGCGGAGGAGACCACGCCGCAGGCCGTGGTGACGCTCGAGCCGGGCAAGTCCGCGTACGCGGGCATCACGACGTCCACCCCCGAGGGCGAGGGCGGCGGCAAGGAGAAGACCCTGGGCGTGTTCTTCGCCGACCGCAAGGGCGACGCGATCGACAAGGAGAAGACCCTGAAGCTGCCGAACGGCGGCGTCTTCTTCAACAGCGCCGCCACCGTCACCTACTGGCAGGACAACGCGCAGGACGCCCTCGCCTGGTAACACCCCGGCGCCCGCCGCTCCCACAACGAACCCCAGGTCACCGACCTGGGGTTTCTCTCCGGAGCGGCCGACGACACACGAACTGGCGCTCTTGGGACTGCCGCTCGTCGAGGAGGGTGACCCTCCTCCGCGGGACTTCCGGCCCGCGCTCTCGTGCGGCCACCACAGGGCGCTCCGGGTGGCCCGAGTCCACGCGGTCAGCCGGAGCCGGAGCTGCCGGCCGCCTCGTCCGCGGCACGACGGTACTCGGCGTTGATGCGCTGAGCTTCCTCGAGCTGGTCCTCGAGGATGACGATGCGGCAGGCGGCCTCGATCGGGGTGCCCCTGTCGACGAGCTCGCGGGCGCGAGCGGCGATCCGCAGCTGGTAGCGGGAGTACCGGCGATGCCCACCCTCCGAGCGGAGCGGAGTGATCAGACGAGCCTCGCCGATGGCTCGAAGGAAGCCCGGTGTGGTGCCGAGCATCTCGGCTGCCCGGCCCATCGTGTAGGCGGGGTAGTCGTCGTCGTCCAGAAAGTCACTAAGAGGGTTGTCTGCTGTCATGTCACCTCGCTGTGGAACGCGTCGAGGGGCCTTGGTGCCGTACGGCACCAAGGCCCCGAAGGAAATTCAACACCATCTGTCGGCCCTACTGCTGTGCCGACCTTCTGTTTCCGCTACCCGGCCCGGCAGAGGGCGGGTGGGCGGGGGATCGCAGCTGCTTGACCGGGGACCACCATCCATTCCGGGGTCTTGCGGTACCCGGGCCGAGTGCTCGTCGGGCCGGGCGATCCTGATGGCGTCTGCTCCTCCGTTCCTCTCTGAACCAACCACTCGATGAATCGGTACTGCGGTACTGCTGCGGCAGCTCCTTGAGATGCGAGCCGCCCAGTGCGGCTCCCAGCGCCGTCGCCGTTCTGGGAAACCTTGGCTTCGAGGCTCGAGAGCCGCACTGACCTGCGAACTTCATGTACAGCTACCCGCCAGTTCGTCTCTGCCGGGTCTCGTTCGACCGTGTTCTACGCCAGAAAGCATAACCACGCCGAGAGGCAATGTCTACTCTGGCAAGAGTAGATTTCACCCCCATGACGGAAGAGGAATCCTGTCACCTGCGACGATGGCCTCCCCCTGGGCCGTCGCGGGCGGCGCCGCCCCGGTGCCCGGCCAGGAGTCCGCGAGCGGACGAGGACACAGCGGTGGGGGCTCTGCCGACACGCGTCGGCAGAGCCCCCACCGGGAATCCTGAGGGCGGTTGCCCGCCCGTTTTCACACGCCCACAGGGCAGGAGCCGTCGAGCAGTGCCGACGGGGCGCGGAGCGGAAGCGGAACGGTCACGGGCGCGGCCGCGGGGCCGTCGTGGCAGGTGAAGCCGAGGCGGGCCATGGCCCGGGTGACTTCGCCGACGGTGGAGTCACGGCGGTCCTGTCCCGTGGTGACCTGGCCCACCTGCTTGACGGGGTAGCGGCGGCGGCCGATGGTCACGGACGCGCCCGTGACCAGCTCGGGCTTGACGCCCTTCATCGAGGCCAGCACCCCGATCTTGGTGAGGTCGAACGGGTACCGGGCGATGACACGACGCATGATGCCTCCCAGGCGTGACGGAAAGGAACTGACCGGGGCGGGGTGGATCAGCCGCGGACGGGAACGGGCCGGAGCCGGCCGCCGAGGACGTCCCGCAGGCGGATGCGGTCCGTGTACGCGGAACTGGCACGGAGAACGGCGAGCCGGGCCAGAGTGACCGAACCCGTGCTCTGGTCGTCCCCGTCGCACACGGTCAGGTACTCGACACGTGCACCCGCCATGACGGCCAGAGCCACCTCCACGGTCATGTCGTCACAGACCCGAGGCCCGTACGCCTCCATGCCGTCGACCGTGGTCGTCGATGCGGGGTCCGCCACGCGGCACTGCGTCTGAGTGAGCGTCACAATGCCTCCCGTGTCACGGGTTGGCTGGCCCGGTGGCCCTTGCGGCCTGGGGAGGCCGCCGCGGCTCCGGGGTCGTGCTGGGCCTAGGCCGTCGGGTCGGCGGCGGGCCGCCGCTGTGTCCTGCGGCGCACCGCCGCGCCGGCGGTGCGCCCCTGGCCGCTGCGGCCCTGACGGCCACGGGACGGGGAGGACGTGCGGCGGGGACGCTCCATGGCCGGAGCGGCGATGACGACCGGGACACCGGACGGCGCCTGGGCGCCGGTGATGCGGCTCAGCTCCGCCTCACCCGAGCGCACCGGAGTGATGCGCGGGGTGATGCCGGCCGAGGCCATCAGTCGGCTCATGCCGCGGCGCTGGCCGGGTGTCACCAGGGTGACGACGCTGCCGGACTCCCCCGCACGGGCCGTACGACCGCCGCGGTGCAGGTAGTCCTTGTGGTCGCCGGGCGGATCCACGTTGACGACCAGGTCGAGGTTGTCGACATGGATGCCGCGGGCCGCGACGTTGGTGGCGACCAGCACCGTGACGTGACCGTCCTTGAACTGAGCCAGGGTCCGGGTGCGCTGCGGCTGGGACCTGCCACCGTGCAGGGCGGCGGCGCGGACGCCGCTGCTGAGCAGGTGCTCGGTCAACCGGTCCACGGCGTGCTTGGTGTCCAGGAACATGATGACCCGGCCGTCCCGTGCCGCGATCTCGGTGGTCGTCCGGTGCTTGTCCGCGTCGTGCACGTGGAGTACGTGGTGCTCCATCGTGGTGACGGCACCGGCCGACGGGTCGACCGAGTGGACCACCGGGTCGGTCAGGTAGCGACGGACCAGCAGGTCCACGTTGCGGTCCAGGGTCGCCGAGAAGAGCATCCGCTGGCCCTCCGGCCGCACCTGGTCGAGCAGGGCGGTGACCTGGGGCATGAAGCCCATGTCGGTCATCTGGTCGGCCTCGTCCAGGACAGTGACGGCGACGTCCCGCAGTCGGCAGTCGCCCCGGTCGATCAGGTCCTTGAGCCGCCCCGGTGTCGCGACGACGATCTCGGCCCCGGCCCGCAGCGCACTCGCCTGCCTGCCGATCGGCATTCCGCCGACCACGGTGGCCAGCCGCAGCCGGACGGCGCGGGCATACGGGGTGAGCGCGGCGGTGACCTGCTGGGCGAGTTCACGGGTGGGTACGAGGATCAGGGCCAGCGGCTCCCGTGGTTCGGCACGCCGGCCTGCCGTGCGGGCCATCACCGCGAGGCCGAAGGCGAGCGTCTTGCCCGAACCGGTGCGGCCACGACCGAGTACGTCCCGGCCGGCCAGCGAGTTCGGCAGGGTCGCCGCCTGGATGGGGAACGGTACGGTCACGCCCTCGTGGACGAGCGCGGCCAGCAACGGCGTCGGCATGGCGAGATCGGCGAACGTCTCGACGGCGGGCAACGCCGGTGTGGTCGTCTTCGGCGGTGCGAACTCACCCTGTGCGGCCCGCCGGTTTCCGTTGCCCTTGGGGCGGCTCTGAACACCGGAGCGGTCGTATGTGCGAGTTGTGCGTGTGCGATTCGTGCGGGCACGGTTCATGTGGAACCTTCCTCGACGTGGGCGCGTATCAAGGAATTTCCGCAGTGGGACGAACGGCGCAGAGAATCGCGAGAACGAGCCGAAAAAAACAGGGCTGAATCGCCCTGAAAATGAAGCGAGCCGGGGCCCGCACCCCAAGGTGCGGGCCCCAGCTGCGAAGTATGCGTCAGTGCCGACGCGTCAGGCGGGAACGATGTTCTCGGCCGTCGGACCCTTCTGGCCCTGCGCGATGTCGAACGAAACCTTCTGACCTTCCAGCAGCTCACGGAAGCCCTGGGCGGCGATGTTGGAGTAGTGGGCGAAGATGTCGGGGCCGCCGCCGTCCTGCTCGATGAAGCCGAAGCCCTTTTCCGCGTTGAACCACTTCACGGTGCCAGTAGCCATTTTGTTTCTCCTTCGGAAACGGTGTCAGGAATGCGCTCTGTGCGCTTTCCGTGTCGCCGTGATGATCAGCCGTCGGAAAAACCGTACTGGCAACCACACCTGCAACTGATACCGACAGTAGCACGGCGTGAGCGACCCGACCCGGTGAATAATTCCCGACCGTCTCCCGGCTCAGGAATATTTCTCGTGAGCCGTGTCGATTTCTCACTTCCCGACCACAGGAATTGCTCTCCCGGGCCGCCACTGTTGCCGTCGAGTCTGCCCGGTCGCAGCTCCGTGACCTCCTCCGACGGCTAGGCCGCGGCTGCCGCCGCCGTCGGCTGACGCCATGCCGGCGAACGCGCCGAGACCCCCAGCCGCGAGACGAAGGCCACACGGCGGTTCCGGCGGGGCGCCCGCGGCGGTCGTGCGACCCGCGGGCCGATCGAGCTCCGCACTTCGACGCGAGTGTCCTCGTACTGAAGTCCCCTCCACGGACGGGACCTGGTAGGCGGTCGCCTTCAGGAGAGGGGCACGCGACTCGGCCTCACCGAGGGAACGGCCGGCCGAGGGCCAGGACATGCGAACGCCTGCCGAGCCGGCCGCGAAACCTCGGACCATCGGCGCCCTTCGACGGACCGGCGCCCGGGGGGGTCTCCAGCAACACAAAGACCCCAGGCCACCGACCTGGGGTCTCATCATGGAGCGGGTGACGAGAATCGAACTCGCGCTCTCAGCTTGGGAAGCTGATGTTCTACCATTAAACTACACCCGCGTAAGTACGGACGGGCCCTGGTGGAGCCGGTGTCCGGACGCTCGCTCACTTTACATCATCGCAGACCCCCGGTGCTCGGATACCGCGGGTCTGATCGCGTTTCAGGGCGGGATCCGGCTGCGGGCGGCCCGAGTTGGGGCGTACCGTGGGGCCCCGGAGCGCCGCCTGGAGCACCGTCCCTTTGATCCCGTAATGTGGCTTTTGGCGTCCGGGCAGAAACGCCGGACGCGGCTCTTGGGGAAGGGACTTGAGGGACTTGATGGAACGCACCGTCGTCCGATGCGCGGACGGGCACGTCTTCAGCACCGCTTCGTTCCCGATGCAGCAGGCCGGCCGGCTCGGCCCCGGCCGGCTCGTGCGGTGCCCGCGGTGTGCCCGGCTCCGCAGCGCGGTCCCGGTGCCTGTCGCGGTGGAAAAGCGCTGACAGGAGAACCGGGGGACCGGCTGTAGTCGGACCGTGACAGCGGGCGCGCGGAGCCGCCGTGATTCCCATGGCCCCGCGCGCCTTGCGTATCCTCGCTACGTGCTTCTCTCAGACAAGGACATCCGGGCCGAGATCGACGCCGGGCGGGTACGGATCGATCCCTATGACGAATCGATGGTGCAGCCGTCGAGCATCGACGTGCGGCTCGACCGCTACTTCCGGGTGTTCGAGAACCACCGCTACCCGCACATCGACCCCTCCGTCGAGCAGGCGGACCTGACGCGGCTGGTGGAACCCGAGGGGGACGAGCCGTTCATCCTGCACCCCGGGGAGTTCGTCCTGGCCTCCACCTACGAGGTCATCACGCTGCCCGACGATCTCGCCTCCCGTCTTGAAGGGAAGAGCTCGCTCGGCCGGCTGGGGCTGGTCACGCACTCCACCGCCGGGTTCATCGACCCCGGGTTCAGCGGGCACGTCACCCTCGAACTGTCCAACCTCGCCACGCTTCCGATCAAGCTGTGGCCGGGGATGAAGATCGGGCAGCTGTGCATGTTCCGGCTGACCTCGCCCGCCGAGTCGCCGTACGGCAGTGAGCGCTACGGCTCCCGGTACCAGGGGCAGCGCGGGCCGACCGCCTCGCGGTCCTTCCTCAATTTCCATCGGACCCAGGTGTGAGGGCGACTACAGCATGAGCAGCGCAGACGTGCGGGAGAACCTGACCTACGAGCGGTTCGGGACCGCCATCCGCGAACTGGCGCAGACCATCGCCGACGACGGGTACGAGCCCGACATCGTGCTGAGCATCGCGCGCGGCGGGGTCTTCGTCGCCGGCGGCCTCGCCTACGCCCTGGACTGCAAGAACATCCACCTGGTGAACGTCGAGTTCTACACGGGCGTCGGGACCACCCTGGAAATGCCCGTCATGCTCGCGCCCGTGCCGAACGTGATCGACTTCTCCGACAAGAAGGTGCTGATCACCGACGACGTCGCGGACACCGGCAAGACCCTCAAGCTCGTCCGTGACTTCTGCCTCGACACCGTCGCCGAGGTGCGCTCCGCGGTGATCTACGAGAAGTCCCACTCCCTCGTGAAGTGCGAGTACGTGTGGAAGCGCACGGATGAGTGGATCAACTTCCCGTGGAGTGTCGAGCCGCCCGTGGTGCGGCGGGCGGGGCAGGTCCTCGACGCCTGAGTCCGCTGCGCGCACCCTCCCTCCGCGCATCCTCCGTACACGGACGAGAAGAGCCCCCGGCCGCACGCGCCGGGGGCTCTTTCCGTGCACGTCCTGCTAGAACGTGCCGAGCTTCACTATCGACAGCAGTGCCACCAGCTGGATCGCCGACGCGCCCAGGGCCTTCGGCCAGGGCAGGTCGTGGGAGCGGGAGACCATCAGGGTCAGCAGGGCGCCCGCGCCGATCCAGGTGGCCCAGCCGAGGATCTGGACGAAGCCGGCGTCGCCGCCGAAGAACATGGCGAAGATCAGCCGGGGGGCGTCCGTCAGGGCCGTGATCAGCATGGACAGGCCCACCGTGGGCTGCCAGGCGCCGTCGCCGCCGAGCTGGCGGGCCAGGGAGTGGGTGACCACACCGAGGACGAACAGGCCGATCACCATCACGACCGCGGTCACCAGCACGATCGGCACCGCGTTGGACAGGGTCGCGTTGATCGCGTCCGCGCGGGCGCCGTCGAAGCCGAAGACGGCGAGCAGGCCGTAGAGGAAGGTCACGACGAGGGCGGGGGCCCACATCGTGTAGTCCCGCATGCGCAGGAACGTCTGGTCGGGGGAGAGGACGATCCCCTTCAGGAGTTCCTTCCAGTGCAGCGGCGGGCCGACCGGGCCCGCGGGCGCCGCGGCGGAGCCGGCGTGGTAGGTCGAGCCCTGGGTGTAGCCGGCGGCCTCGTCCACCGAGAAGGCCTGGGTGTGGCCCGGGTTGTTCGCCGCGTACGGGTCGTACCCGCCGTGGCCGCCCTGTCCGCCGGGCCCGGAATCCGGGTAGCCGCCGTCGCCGAAGTACTCCGGCCCGTCGTCGGCCGGCCCCGGGTATCCGTACGCCTGCCGTCCCGGCTGTCCCTGCTGCTGTCCCTGCGGCGGGTACGGCGGCTGTGGCGCCGACGGGTAGCCGTGCGAGGGGCCCGAGGGGCGGCCCGAGGGTCCCGGCCGTCCGTACGGCGGCTGACCGTACGACGGTCCCCCGGGCTGAGCCGGGCCCTGCCCGCGTCCGTACGACGGTCCCTGGGGCGCCTGCTGTCCTTGGGGGGTGCGGTTGTCCCGGCCCCCACGTCCGATCCTGAATCCAGCCACGTCATCGAACGTACCTGGTCCCGGCCGTCGACGTGCCGGGCCCGGGGGGACGGGCCCGGCTTTGCGGCCGACCTGTGACATCCCCTAAGGGCCCGTCAGGCGCGGGACCAGGGGTTCCTGGGGGTGTTCCCCGGGTTTGGGGCCGGGGTGCCCGCTCAGTCCGCGAACACGACGCCGAACTGCGGGGTGCCGGAGGTCGAGACGCCCACGGTGTCCGCCCCGAAGGCGCGCGAACCGGTCGTGGTGATCTTCGTGCCGCTGGACGGCAGGTAGGTGATCGCGCCGTCGCCGCCGTTCTCGTACGAGCCGATCACCAGGTCGGCCTTGCCGTCGCCGTTGACGTCGTCGAGCTTGACGTCGGCGCCGAACAGGTCGGTCTTCTCGTCGCCGCCGGGCACGCCCGCGGTGCTCTGGGCGAAGGACTGGGCGCCGGAGGTGGTGTTCACCCCGGAGGCGGAGCCGTACAGGACGGTGACCTGGCCGGTGTTGGTGACGCCGCCGATGTCCTCGTTCGGGGTGCTGACGACCAGGTCCTGGTAGCCGTCGCCGTTGACGTCGCCGAGGTCGATGTCCCAGCCGAAGCCGTCGCCCGTCTCGGAGCCGCCGGGCACGTTGCCGGTGTCCTGGTTGATGGACGTGGTGGCGGCCGGCCCCGAGGCGGACCCGTAGGTGACGCTCACCCGGCCGCCCTTGGCGGAGTCGGGGATGGTGCGGCCGTCGCTGGTCCTGGTGTCCCAGGACGCGCCGGAGACGATGTCGCCGAAGCCGTCGTGGTTGATGTCGCCGATGCCGGTGATGATGCCGGACTTCAGGGCCTTGGCGGAGCCGGCGCCCAGCCCGCTCGCGGTGCCGGGCAGCCAGTAGTTGGTGTTCCAGTGCGACGAGGTCTTCGTCTCGTAGCCGTCGACGACGAGGTCGGTGCGGCCGTCGCCGTTCACATCGCCCGCGGTCAGGTTCATCGGGCCGTACGGGTAGTCGTTGCTGCCCGTCTGGATGGGCGGCTTGACGGTGGTGCGGGCGCCCGGGGTGCCGGTGGAGCCGATGCCGCCCTTGTAGAGGTAGAGGGTGGCGGCGGAGCTGCCGACGACCAGGTCGGTCCTGTGGTCGCCGTCGAAGTCGCCGGCGGCCAGGGTCTGGCCCCAGAAGTCGTGGGAGCCGGTGGCCGGGTCCCGGAGGTCGGTGCTCTTGCCGGTCAGGCCGCTCTTGGAGCCCCACAGCAGGGTGACGGTGCCGCCGTTGGTGTCGGTGCCGACCTTCTCGCTCGGGCTGCCGACGGCGAGGTCGTCGTAGTGGTCGCCGTTGAAGTCGCCGTACGCCAGGTCGGCGCCGAACATGTCGCCGGCCTCGGCGGTGCCGGGGACACCGGAGGTGTTCTGGCTGAGGGTGGTGCGCTTGGCGGAGGAGACTCCGGTCTTCGTGCCGTACAGGACGACGACCTGGCCGGCGCCCTTGTGGCCGCTGACGTACGCGGTGGGCGCCGAGGTGGCGATGTCGCCGATGCCGTCGCCGTTGAAGTCGGCCTTGGCGACCTGGAAGGAGTCGGCGGCGGAGGCGGGCGACGCGGCGAAGGTGAGCAGACCGCCCGTCAGAGCGGCGGCCACGGCCGTCGCGAGGGCCAGTCGCGGGTGCTGCGTGTGCATGCGGTCTCCTGCGGCATGCGGGGGACGCCTGGCGGGGCGTCCGCAGTTGATGGGGGCTGGCCGCTCGCCTGTACGGCGGCGCGGCCGGCGATCAGGAGACCCGTGGGGGCAGGCAAGGGTTGTACGCGCGTTCGGCAGGTTCCCGGGGCGCCGTGCCGTGCGCGGTCGCCGGTGTGCCGCGGGGCGGGGCTCCGCCGCCCGGACGGGCGGGCGGGGGAGCCCCCGGCCGGGTCATCTGCCGGCCGCCTCCCAGACGGTCACCGCCAGGGCTGTGCAGGAGACGACCGCGGCCAGCGACGGCAGGGGCCAGCGGGTGCGCTCCAGGGCGTCGAGGCGGTTCTCGTGGTCGCCGAGGGTCTTGTCGGTCTGGTCGGCGCGCTGCAGGAGGAGGGCCAGGTCACCGCGGGTGGTGGCGAAGCCGACGTCCACCGAGCGGCGCAGCCGCTCCAGCTCAAGGGCGACCCCTTCGCCCGGGTGGCCCGTCACGGTGCGTCCTCCTCCCCCTTGCGCAGCCACCGCGGCAGGGCCTCCTCCACGGCGGGCGCCGACATCAGCCGGCTGACCGCCGCCGCCACGGTCACCAGCGCGCCGAACGCAGGCAGGTCGGCCAGCCGGGGGTCGTCGGCCATCAGCGGGAGGGCTGCCGCGACCGCCAGCAGGGTCTGGACCGCCGTACGGACGGTCCTGCGGGTCGAGTCCGTCATGTCAGCCGGCTCCGTTCTCGTCGGTTCTCGTCGGTCTCGCACACGTGTGTCGTCGGCTCCCTCACACCCGCGGGACGCGCAGCTTCGTCCAGCTCGTGCGGCCGGGGACGCCGTCGGCGTCGGCACCGGTGTAGCCGAGCTTGCGCTGCCAGGCCGCGTAGGAGCGGCGGTCCGCCTCCGTCCAGTCGGGGCCCGGTCCCCGGTCGTAGCGGCCGCAGCCCTCCGCCACCAGGCGCCGGCCCATCGCGGTGATCACCGCGCTGTGCCGGCCGGCCGTGAAGAACGCCGGGCCCGGGAACGGCTCGTACGGGTCCGGGCCGGTGCCCGTGCCGAGCCGCCCGGCGATCCGGGTGCGCATCGACGGCATGGAGAAGCTGGGGTCGATCTTGCGGGTCGTCCACTCCTTGTGGCCGATCACGCGGTCGGCGCCCCAGCCGTGCGTCCGGCAGATCGCCGCCGCGATCCTCTCCACGGCCAGCAGCTGGGCCTCGGGGTAGGGGTCGCGTCCGTTGCCCCAGTTCTCGATCTCGAAGCCGTAGAAGTGGGCGTTGCCGTCGACCGCGTCCGGGCCCGGCCGGGCCGGGAGCGCCGTGCCGGTGCGGACGGCGTCGTAGATGGCCTGCGAGCCGCGGCCGGCGTGGTTGGTGCGGCCGTAGCCGACCAGGTGGGTCGTGCCGTCCTTGGCGATGACCGCGATGCACAGCGGTCCCGGCAGATCGGGGCGGCCGGTACGGCAGATGTCGACGCTGCCCGCGCCGACCGTGTGGTGCAGCATGACGCCCGCCATCGGGCCCCAGGCGCCGATGGCGTTGCGGTTGTGGGTGGACCAGGTGCCGTGCTCGGCGGTCCGGACGCCCTCGGCGCGCAGCGCGGCGCGGAAGGCGGAGGCGGGCAGGGGTGTCGCCATGGGGGTTCCTCTCGTGGGGCGGGAACGCCGGAGCCCCGGTGGCCGTGACGGGCACGGCACACCGGGGCTCCGGGGTGTTCGGTACGGCCGGTGTTCGGTACGGCGGGTCAGAGAACGGGGTCGACGCGGATGAACCGGTTGTCGTAGCCGGCCGTGTTGGTGCCCGAGGAGGGCACGGAGGACCAGTACGTCGGGGTGGCCGAGTACGCCGTGCCCGGGGTGAGACCGGTGACCACGAACTGGCTCGACGCGGAGATGCGGTCGGTGTTGTAGACCGAGCAGGCGCGGTCGATGGAGGACGCCAGGAACACCGAGTTGTCCGAGAGCTTTTTCACGGTGGCGCCCATGAAGCCGGACGCGGCCATGGAGCAATTGATCCAGGCGCCCACCGTGATGATCACCTTGCCGCTGGGCGGGGCGGTGAACGCGCCCACCAGCGGGTCGCCGGTCGCGCCCGAGAGGGTCTCGGCCGGGGTGGTCGAGGTGGTCGTACCGGCGTCGTTGTTGTAGAGGAACACCGGTGTCGCCGCCACCGGCAGCCAGGCCGTGCCGGTGTAGTACGTCAGCTGACCGGGGCCGGACAGCCAGGCGACCATGCCGGCGGCCGGGGTGGTGACGGCCGCGTCGCGGGCGGCGGCGGTCGCGTAGCGCAGGATCGTGCGGGCGTCGAGGGTTTCGGCGAGGCTCTGCAGGTGCTGGGGCAGGTTGGCCGGGTCGGTGGGCTGGGGGTAGGGGATGCCGCTGAGCGGGGTGTAGGCGGTCATGCGGGGCTCGGCTCCTCACTGAGGTCGGGGTCGGACGGGTCCCCGTCCGGCGGTGGGGCGGGTACGGACGGGGCGGGGCCCGGCTGCGCTTCGGCGAGTACGACGCCCTCGTCGGTCTCCGGGGGCGCGGGCCGCTCCTCGGGCGGCAGCTGTGTGACGGTGACCTCGACAGGCGTCATGATCACGACCGGGTCGCCGGGGGTGTCGTCCAAGGCGGGAGGCACCTGGTCCACGGTGGTCTCAGACACGTGCTCCCTCCTTGACCGCGGCCCAGGTCAGACCGGACGCGGTGAGATCGGACAGCTTCGGGTAGGCGGCGGTGACCGCCGCGTACGTCACCGAGGGCACCGGCGCCGGGCTGCTCGGCGCGTCCGGGGTCAGCCCGGAGTCGGCCGGCAGGGCGCCCGGATCGACCCCGCGCAGGGTCAGGGTCTGCTGCACGCCGCCGTCCGCGGTGGCCTCGGTGCGGATGCCGACGACCCGGGCGAGGGTGTCGAGGGCGGCACCGGTGCCGTCGACGACGCGGACGACGTCCCCGAGCTGGATGCGCGGGTCATATAGCACGTCGACGTCACTGATGACCGGTACGGGCAGCACGCCCGCGTTGCGCATCGCCTTCGCCAGGGCCGCGGCGGAGGCGGCGTCCTGCATCCAGTCGGTGCTGTCGGCGGTGTACTCCTGCCGACCGTAGTACTTCTCGCTCGCGACGCCGCTCGGGTCGTTCGCAGGGTCGTCCAGCATGGCGACGGCCACCCGGTCGACCGCGTCGGACTTCGGCTTGAGCGTGACCAGGACGAGGGACGGCTTTCCGTCGGTGGTGACGGTGTAGAGCGTCCGGGTGTCGCGGTTGGTGTACCGGACGACCAGGTAACCGTCCTCCCGGCGGATGAGCATGTCCACCATGCCCTTGACGGCGGTGCCGCCCGTCGGCGCCGTGCCGAAGCGGACGTTGCTGCCGCCGGTGATGCCGGAGTCGTCGTCGGTGGTGGGCGGACTGCTGTCGTACTCGTCGTTCGACAGCAGGTACTTGACCGTGGTCGTCGAGCGGCCCGGCAGCTTGCGGACCACGCTGTCCTGGGTCCGCACCCCCGTGTCGTACCCGGCGCCCCGCCAGTCCCGGTACGGCTGGACGCAGTAGTTGCGGCACGCGTCGATCTCCTCGGTGGCGGTCAACGAGGCGATCTCCCGGGTGCTGGTGAGGGTGAGGTCGGGGGTGGTGGGCCGGGTGGCGAACCGGGTGTGGTTGCGCCACCGGAACACGCCCCGCTCGTCGATCTCGGCCGTGGACATGCTGGCCTTGGCGATCTGTGAGAGCACCTCCCACTGGGAGCCGCTGATCCGGGGCAGCGCGTACAACGGCAACACCAGGTCGTCCAGTTCGACGCTCTTCGTCCACGCCCAGGCGCCGGTGTGCGCGAACTCCGCTGTCGTCGGCATCGCCGGCAGCCCGCTGGTGACTTGCAGGCACTCGGTCGGCAGGTCGGTGAACAGGGCCACCTGGTACAGCTCGGAGGCGTACTGCAGGGCGCTCGCGTTGGAGAAGGTCGCCTCGCCGCCGAGGAGCTGGGAGCCGTCCGGCGCGGTGAGCCGGGGCTGCACGGTCGGGTAGACGCTGCTGGTGCCGTTCGTGGTGTCGACCCAGAAGCCGAGGTGCCAGGCACCCCGCTGGCTGAGCGCGGACCAGGTCCACTCGAAGCACCAGACGGAGTCGAGGTCGTTGGAGACGATGCGTACCCAGCGCTCCGCGAAGTTCACGATGAGCTTCAGGAAGCCGACGTCCGAGCCGTTGCGGTTCAGGTCCAGCTGGAGGACGACCTTGTCGCCGTTGCCGATCCCGTCGTCACCGCTGCCGCTGTCGTAGCGGACCGAGTTGTCGACCCACACCTCGGCGAACAGCTTGCTGCCGGGGACGGTGACCCGGCTGCGCGGGAACCAGGTCGCCCGCAGCTGCGGCTGCTTGGGCACGAGCGCCATCTCGTGCGGGGCCCCCACCCGGCTGAAGGTGTACGTTTCCGGGTCGGGCAGGACCTCCGGCTGGCCGTAGGGGGTGCTGAACCCGCCGTGCAGGGAGGCGTACACCAGGGTCAGCGGCTTGCCGTCGGCGAAGTCCGGGTAACGGGGCGGCGGGCAGGCGTACAGGCCGCCCTGACGCAGCAGTTCGGACACGCACCAGGTGGCCGAGGAGACGGGGCGGTTCCAGTAGAAACCGGCGTACGGCTTCGGCAGCCAGGCCGGGCCGCGCAGCCGCTCCGCCCCGTCGAGCGCGGTGATCTGGACGGCGTCGCCGCCGGAGGCGGCGGACCGGGAGCGGACCGTGCCGCGGAAGGCGGGCAGCGGGGCGCCGCCGACGCCGCCCTCGTGGACCACGGACTGCCCGGGCCGCACGACGTCGCCGGTGGCGCGGTCGGCCCACGGTGAGTACAGCTTCGGGGCCGTCCGCCCGCCCGCGCCCGACAGCTGCAGCTGCAACTGGGCCGCGGAGGAGCCGGAGAAGGCGCGCATCGCGGCCGGCAGGTCGGTGGCGTACGACCGCTCCAGCTGCCAGGACTGCACCTGCGCGGAGACGTCCTTGCCGCCGAGCCGGGTGCGGTGCCGGGTGATCCGCTCGCCGGCCGCCAGGGCGGCCGCGGTGGTGTCGTCAGCCCGCTGCACCGGACACCTCCACGAGGTCGAGGCCGATGCTGCGGTAGGGCAGCGGGCGGCCCGGGGTGTCGCTGTAGCCGGTGACCGACATCGGCGGCAGGCCGTCGCCGGGGACACCGGCCTCCGCCGTACCGCCGTACGTGAAGCAGGCACCGGCAAGCGCGTAGGTGCCGGCGGCGCCCGGCTTGGCGGTGGGGGTGGCGTACACGGCGCCCGCCGGGACGGCGCCGGTGACGTAGGGACCGGTGGCCGTGGCGGAGGCGAGCCAGCTGCCGTCGGCCTTCTTGAAGTCGATGCCCGCGCTCAGCGTGCCGAGTGCGGCCAGGGCGGCCGGTGCTCGGAAGGACACCTGGAGACCCGGGGAGACGGGGAAGTTGCCGAAGGTGCTGGTGTGGCGCCAGCCAACGGCGCTGTTGGCGTCGGCGGCGGTGAAGACGAAGGTGCCGGGCGCGGTGGTGCTCTCGGCGACCGTGCCGGTCGTGGAGGTCTTGAACCACTGTGCGAGGCCGGTGATGTCCGTCGCGCCGGGGACGCCGGTACCGGCGGCCTGGGACGCGCCGAGCGCGTTGCCGGCGGCGGGGTCGACGACGTACACCGGGCCGGGGCCGTCGACGCGGCGGGCGATGCGGTCCAGGGTGCGTGCGTGCACCGGGGCGAGCAGGTCCCAGGACAGCTTCAGCCGGCGGACGGGGAACTGGTTGCGGGTGACGGTGACCCGGCCGCCGAGCGACTTGAACTCGATGACGCCCAGGTCGGCGCTGCGGTCGAAGGACTTGGCGGCCTGGTCGATCTCCGTCATGGCACCGGGCGGGCCGATCCAGAGGTTTCCCATGAGGACTCCTGAAGGCATGAAAAAAGGCCGACGGGCGTGAGCCGTCGACCGGAAGGCGAACTTCTGCCGGGTGGCGCTACCGCCGGGCCAGCTGCCGCTGCCCCAGGAACACGGCGCGGGCGATCTCCTGCGAGTCGACCTGGACGACGACGGGCCGGTCGGCCAGCCGTTCCACCGCGGCGGCGAGGGTGCGCAGACCGCCGCCGTGCCCGAGCATCCGCTCCAGCTTGGACAGCGGGATGACGGCCTCGTTCTCGCCGGCCTCGCCGAGCAGGGCGAGCGTGCCGCCGGGGCTGGCCTGGACGACACCGCCGGTGGCCAGGTGCGGGACCGGCACGTGCAGGCGGGGGAAGCCGAAGGAGCGGCCGCCGAACTTCGGCACCCAGTCAGGAATGTTGATGTGGATCCCGGCGAGCGCGCCGAGGAGGCCGTTCAGGGCGTTGGCGAGGCCGGTCATCGGGGCGAGCATCGCGTTGCCGAGGCCGCGCAGCAGGGGGCCGGCGTTGTGCACCAGGCCGCCCACCGCGGAACCGATGGCCTTCATGGCGTACGAGACGCCCTTCTGCAGCAGCTTGGTGATCTTGTCCATGTTGATGAACTGCGCGATGAGCGGGGTCAGCAGGGTCATCACCAGGCCGAAGGGGTTGGCGGCCATCGCCAGGTTCAGCCCCTTCTGCGCCAGCGAGGCACCCTTGAGCCCCTTGCCGAGGCCGCCCATGGACTTGCCGCCCTTGTCGGCGTTCTTCGCGGCCTTGCCGACGGACTTCTCGACGGCGTCCGACTGCTGCTTGACGTTCTTCAGCTCACCGTGGGCCCCCTTGGCGGCGGCCTTCAGCTTGTCGAAGGAGGACTTGAGCTTGTCGGTCCCGGTACGCGCCTTGCCGAGCCCGCCGTCGGCCCCGCCCGCCGCGGTCTTCATCTTGTCCAGGCCCGTGTGGGTCTGGCCCAGCGCGGACTTGAGCTTTCCGGCGGAGGTGTTGAGCCGGTCCGAGTTCCCGCGGAGCTTGTCCAGCGAGGAGCCACCGGTGGCGGCGGCGGTCTGGAGCCGCCCCACCACGGACACGGTCTGGGTAATCGAGGTACGGAACCTCGCGAGCGATCCAGAGGCACTGATCGCGCTCTGTGCCAGTGACATGGTTACTCCTTCGGGTCAGGCGATCTGGCGCGCGGCCGTACGGACGTCCGTGGTGAGTTGGATCAGGGACTTGGACAGCGCGATGGATGACTTCTGGAGGTTCCTAACGCGTTCTATGTCAATCGTCGTGATAGGGACCTGGGCTGCGTCTGGCCGCGGGCGCTTGCGCGGGATTCCCCGCTCGTCCCTTTGGTATCCCCGCTTCTCTAGCATCGAAGTGATAAACGCATCCTTGTCGAAGAAATTAGTGATGAGGAAGCCGGCCACCACTGCTCCCAGAGCGGACCAGGATGCCACTTGACTGACCTTGAAATCCTGAACGGTTTTGACAACTTCGTCGAGGCCGAAGCCGATGGTCTTCGCCCATTGCTCCAGCTGCGAGGGTTCGTCCTTCTTCTCCCCTTCCTTCTTCCCCTCCTTGTCGATTTTGACGTCCTTGAACTTCTTGTCGAGGTATTCCCGGGAGGCTATGCCGCCTCCCGACTCCAGTTGTTTCTTGATCTCCACGACTTGACTGTGCACTTCGTCGATCGAGTGCTGAGCCATGATCGCGTCTCCTTGACTGCTCGTCCGGTGGGTGATATGGAAGGGGCGGCTTATTGGTGTTGGAGGGGGCGGTATGGGCGGGCCGGCGATTCCTGTTGCCGTGATTGCGGGGTTTGTACTCTTCTTCTCGTGGGGAATCTATTGGCGGGGGCGCGCCTTGCGGACGCGGGGGATTCGTACGCGGGCGAGATGTGTGGCGACCCGGACTGAGAACGGCCGGACCAGGCTGTTGGTGCAGTTCTCCGTCAAGGAAGGGTCCAACCGGATCGAGGTGGGTGTGTTCAAGTGGCCTCCCGTCTCGGTCGGTGGCACGGTCGAGGTGATCTATGACCCGAAGGATTTGAGCAATGTCCTGATGCCCGACGATGTCGGGACCGGCCGTGTCGCGCTCCTGCTCACCATCGGCTCCAGCCTGCTGCTCCTCTTCTGCCTGCTGGCGATCGTCAGCACCTTCGTCACATGGTGATGACTTCGGCGACGGCGAGGAACATGCCCGGGAAGAGGGTGTGATCGGCACCAGACCGATCAGTGTCCTGCGGTAGATGCGGAGGGCGGTGTCGAGCAGGCTCGCGAGTTCCGCCTTATCTGGTGTTCATCACCTCGCTGCCTGGGGTGGACGCGGGTGGAAACCGCCGCCAGGAGGCCGAGTTGGGCGAGATCCTGGCGGTACTGCGGTGCCTGGTAAAGGAGTTCGGCGACGGGGGTGACGCCGTGTACACGGGGGCCGAGGTCGAACGCCGGGAGTTCGTCGCGTATGCGCATGGCTGGAAGGATGCCCTCGCCTCCCTGCCCGCACAGCTGCGCCAGTCCGAACTGACCTTGCTGGAAGGCGGAGAGGTCATTCCTTTCCTGGAGCGGCAGGGCGTGCCGGAGGAGGGGGGAGGGCGGACGCGGCGACAGCCCGGCCGACGAGGGCTCGGCCCCGGCCCGGCAGCGTCCCCGGTTCGCGCAGAAGAGTCCCCGGTCGAGGAGCCGACCGTACCGAAGGTGGAACGCGGAAGGTCCCGACGGAAGGACCGCCGGGACTTCCTCGATCACTGAGCGCTCAGGACAGGTCGTCCGAGGGGTGCGGACGCGCGGTCGGCGGACCCGACGGATGCGCGTGCGGGCCGGGCGACCGCGACGCCGGCGGCTGCGGCACCGGTGCGCTCTGTGCCGACGTCTGCGGAAACGGCAGGACCTTCGCGCCGTCCGCCGTCCGGGCCGCCGGATCCGTTCCCTCGGCCCGCCGCGCCTCGTATTCGCTCCGGTCGCGCCAGCCCTGCCCGTACGCCCGGAACTCCCGCCGCTCGATCTCCGACCGCGTGGTGACCACCAGGTCGGGAGGGAGGGGGCGACCCCGCAGGCGTTCGGCCAGCGTGCGCCGCAGCTCGCCCGTGGCCTCGACGTAGTCGATCCCGCCCGGCACCGCGCCCTCGTTCTTCGTCACTCGGCCCCATCCTCCCGCACCGCTCTCCCCGTGATCGAACACTTGAGCGATTACTCATCGAGAATACCTGACTCCGTCCTGACGCCCATCGGAAACAGGGGGACGCTTCAGGCCACTTCGTACGTGCCGCCGATCCGGATGACGTTGCCGCTCACGAAGGCCGTACCGAACACGCCCCCGCTGCCGATCTGCCCGATCCCGGAATCGGACGCCGAGGTCGGACCCCACAGCGTGTACGACGTCGCGCCCGTCGACGCCGCCGGCTGGGCGGCGAGGATCGCGCGGTTGCCGGGCACGGTCGCCACGCCGTGGAACTGTGGCAGGCCGCCCAGCGCCCCGGCCGTGACCGGCAGGCCAAGGCTGTATGAGCCGCTCCCGTACGCCGTCGTCGAGCCGAAGGTGACGAGCGCGGTGAAGTGGCACACCTTGCCCACCACCGCGTACTTACCGGTCAGCGTGCCGTTGCCGATCGCGGGCGCGGTCGTCATCGCCCTCCAGGCGGGGGTGTACGTGTTCCACGCGCCGAGCGCGATCCACGCCGAGCCCGTGTAGTAGCTGAGTGCGCCGGGCGTGGTCAGCCAGGCCACCATGCCGGCCGCCGGGGTGGTGACCGCCGCGTCCCGGTCGGCGGCGGTTGGGTACCGCAGGATCGTCCGGCCGTCCATGCCCTCGGCCAGGGACTGCAGGTGCAGGGGCAGGTTCGCGGGATCGGTGGGCTGAGGATAAGGGAGTGCGTTGAGCGGGGTGTAACTCGTCATGGATCGTTGCTCCCTACAAGAAGAACTGGGCCAGTTCGGTCGCCGTTGGGTTGCGGACCGGCGGTGGGTCCTCAGCACCGGTCGTCCGCTCGGCCGCGCCCGGCCGTGGTACCGGCTTCGGGTAGTCCAGCGGTTCGGCGTCCTCGTCCCGGTTGACCGTCGCGAACATCCAGTTGGCCTCGGCGAGTTGGTCGACAGCGGCGGCGAGGAGGTAGTCGCCGACCGTCCAGCCGGCCGCCTCGCCGTGCAGCTCCCGCAGGGTTGCGCTGTCCTGCGGCAGGTGCCTGACCAGCACCGCGAGCCGGCGTGAGGAGAGCCGTCCGCGGTGCCAGTCCAGCAGGTCCACGCCGTAGTGGCGGAGCAGGTCCGCTTCCAGGGCCTCGGCGTGCTCGTCGACCAGCTCGCCGAGGCTCAGCCTTCCCCCAGGCCGAGCCCGGTCTCCCTGCCGTACGCCTCCATGATCGCGGCGATGTCCTGCATGGTGATGTCGTGCCGGTCGAAGCGGGCGTACTGGGCGTCGCCGAGCAGCACGCGCAGCAGCCCGTCCACGTCGTTGTCGTCCAGCCGGCGCAGGGCGTGGGCGGTCTTGCGGGTCAGCTCGGTGGGGAGCGTGAAGCTGTCGCCGTCGATGGTGAACGACCAGCTGCGGCCGAGCGCCTCCAAGCGCTGGGCCCGGGCGGCGCCGACGTCGAAGCCTGCCATGGATCAACTCCGTTCGTGCGAAAGCGGATGGGGGTGCGGGCGGACCGGGACGCGGGGAGTGCGTCCCGGCCCGCCCGCCGGGGGAGGGGAAGGGTCAGGAGGCCGTGCTGTACGCCGGGTCCTTCATCAGGAAGGTGGCGAGCGGCTTGGTGTCGTCGACCGACAGGGCCGTGAAGGTGACGCCGAGCTTGATGGAGGCCGTGCGGGTCAGCGACAGCTCCTCGGTCTCGGTGACCTGGCCGCGCGGGATGACGAAGCGGTAGGTGATCGAGCTGCCGTCGGTGAACTCGATGCCCAGCGCCTTCTCGTTGAACTTCGGGGCGACGGCCAGGTCGTACTTGTAGATGCCGGAGCCGGTGGCCGTCTCGGCGAGGGTGTCGCCGCCCATGAAGAACGGCAGGGTGTCCTCGTTCAGCTGGAGCAGCTGGAACTTCACGGTCAGGTCGCGGTCCGAGTAGATGAACCGGGCCGGGGAGACGGACTGCCAGGTCTCGACCGGGTCCAGCTTGTCCTTCTTGGACAGCTTGATGCCGTCCTGCGAGGTGTAGCCGAGGTCCTTCCAGGCCGCCGCCCAGGCCGCGGCGGTGTCGGTCGGCGCGGCCGTGCCGACCGGGGCGACCAGGATGCGTCCGGTACCGGCGACACGGATCTCGTTGGCGTTGTTGCCAGCCATGCGTAACTCCTCTGAGTGGATGGTGAATTGCCCGGCACCGGGAGGTATCCGGACAGCGCGAAGGCCCTGCCGTTCACGGGAAGGCGGGCAGGGCCTGTTCGGGGGCGGCGCTCAGGCCGTGTGGATGAGCAGCCGGACCGTGGAGTAGTAGCGGTTGGCCGCCGACCGGTTCCAGTCGGGCAGCCAGCGCGGGCCGTCGGCCTCGACGACGTCGGTGACGCGCGCCGTGCCGTAGAGGGTGCCGCGCAGCGTGAGGACTGCCGAGCGGACCTTCAGGGCGAGTGTGTGCGCGGTGGTCTTGTCGGGGCCATAGACCTCGAAGTCCACCAGCGGCTGGTCGAGACGCTGGTCGTCGATCCAGGCCCCGCCGGAGCGGGAGACCAGGACGACCTGCTGGGTGCCGTCGAAACCGCCCGGTGGGACGTTGTCCACGGTGGCGGTGGCGAGTTCGGCGCGGGTCTTCAGGTAGTCGACGACGAGTCGTTCGACGTCGGGGAAGGTGACCGTCGGATCGGCCACGGGAGGGCCTCCCTTCGCGGAGGGGGTGGCTACGACGAAGCGGCGGGCCGGTGTTCGGGTCCGTTTCCGGCGCCGGGCACAGCTCCGCCGCTGCACCAACTGTGACATGTTGCGAGCGCGTGCGCAACACCGAATTTCCGGGGGAGTCGCGGCGCCGGCGGGAACGCGGATCGCCCCTTCGCGCCACAGGGTGCGAAGGGGCGATCGGACGGAAGGCGCGGTCATCCGGGACCGGGCCGCCCCCGCGCGGCCCGCTCGGCGGCGAAGACGTCCTCCAGGCGGAAGAGGTGGGCCCGGCCCTGCTTGCCGACCGCGGTCAGCCGGCCCAGCTGCACCCACTTGCGCACGGTCGCGGCCGTGACCCCCGCTTCCGCCGCGGCCGCGGGGCCGGTCATCAGGGTCGGCCCCGCGGGCACCAGCCGGCTCGGCGTAAGGCTCATCGGGAGGCCCCTTCCGCCGCCTCGGCGGCGTCGACCGCCGCGGTGATCGCGGCGGGATCCGCGCCGGACTCCCGGGCGAGTCGCTCCCACGCGGACTCCGCCCAGCTGTGCCGGTGGCCCGGGTCGTCGGCGCACGCGCACCCCGGATCCGCGCACCGGCAGCCGGGGTTGATACACAGGACGGTCCGCGCGGCGGGCAGCGCGCGCAGGGAGACCGAGTCGCACCACGGGCAGCGGCCGTCGACACGGACCATCGCCTCCGGCGTGCCGAGGGTGCGGCCGCCGCGGCGGGCCATGCGCCGGCACTCGTCCAGGACGTGGCGGGCGAGGGCGGGGTGGTCGGCGACCCGGTCCAGCAGCCCGGCGATGCGGCGCAGCCGCTCCGGCACGTCGGCGCGCGGCGCGCGACCGAGCCCCAGCTTGTCCCGTACCGCCTCCTCCAGTTCGGTCACGCCGTCGGTGATGTCCCGCAGGGCGTCGGAGACGTGGAGCCGGATCGGGGCCGCTCCCGCGCCGCCGCCGGCGCCACGGGAGCGGCCGGCCAAGAGGCCGGCTCGACCACCGCCCGGGGCCAGCTCCGCCAGCAGATCGGGGAACTGGCGGGCGAGGATGTCGATCCAGCGGGCGGCGCGTGCGGTGTCCTGACGGGCGGGGTCGAAACTCATGGAAGGGCACTCCGATCGCTTGGCGGCGGGTGTTGTCGACGGTGGGACGCTGTCGGCGGTGGGGCGGTGAGGCGCTGTCGGCGGGCGGGTCGGCACAGGAGGCCGACGGGCAGGGCGGCCGGGAAGGCCACACCGGCGGGCTTACCGGGATCACTTGTTGCGTGCGCGCACACAGTGTCCCATGTTGCGTGGGCGCGCGCAATGGAATATGACACTGCTGGCCGGTTCGGCGGACGAGGTCGACGCGCCTGTCCTTTCACGGAATCCTTACCGCTGTGCGTGCGCGCACCCACATATTTCGTGTGCGCGCGAACGCTAGAGTGGGGCGCGGGGGAAGCGAAGAACAGGGGAGCACCACAGATGAAGAGCGATGCCGAGCACATCGAGGATTTCGCCGGCTGGGTCGAAGACGTGATGCGGGCGCGCGGCTACGACATCGACAGCCCGCGTGGCGGCGGCAAGACCAAGCTCGCCGAGGACGCGGGCGTGCACCGGGCGGCCGTCACCCGGCTGCTGCAACGACAGAGCATGCCGGACCTGGACACCATGCGGGGGCTCGCCCGAGCCCTCGGCGTCCCCGTCCGGGACGTCCTGATCCGGTCCGGCAAGCTGACGGAGGAGGACCTGCCCCAGGCGCCCGCCCCGCCCGCCGTGCCGTCACCGGCCGCGGCCCTCTCCGCCGAGCAGGCGGCGGCGGCCCTGGGGATCCCGGAACACCTGCGCGCCGCGTTCGTCCAGATCACCGAGCAGCTACGGGTGGGTACGGCCGGGGTGTCGCCTGAGGGCGAGGCCGAGGAGCAGGCGCGATCCTGATGCCGGGCCGCCCCGGCCGTCGGTCCGACGGCGGCCGGGGCGGCACCGGAGCGACATCGCCGCCCACCCGCACGCGGGGCCGCCGACTGTGCCGTCCGAGGGGGAACCGGACGGCCGCGGCACCGCGGGCCGGGGATGTCGCCAGGGCCGCCGTACCCCGGCCCGCCCCTTGCCGGCGCAAGGGCCGGGAGTGCCGTGCGGCACCGGCCGCCGCATGGGACAGGATGGGTCCATGAGCGTAGTGAAGATCAACGTGCTGACCGTCCCCGCCGAGCAGCGGGAGACGCTGGAGAAGCGGTTCGCCTCGCGGGCCCACGCGGTGGAGAACTCCGACGGCTTCGAGTGGTTCGAGCTGCTGCGCCCCGTCGAGGGCACCGACCAGTACCTCGTGTACACGCGCTGGCGTGACGAGGAGTCCTTCCAGGCGTGGATGGAGGGGCCGATGAAGTCCGCGCACCAGGGCGGTGGCGAGGGCGGTGGCGAGGGCGGCGGCGAGCGGCCGAAGCCCGCGGCCTCCGGCTCCACCCTGTGGTCCTTCGACGTGGTGCAGCAGGCGGGGCCGAAGGGCGCCTGACCTGCCGCGGACACGGCGGCGCCCCCTGCCTGTGCGGGTCAGGGGGCGCCGTCGGGTCTTTCAGCGGGGGGTCACTTCACCGGCTCGGGCTCCGGCTCGCTCTCGTGCTCCGGTTCGCCGGCCGGGTCGACCGGCGTCCTGACGGAGTCGAGGAGCAGCTGGGCGACGTCCACGACCTGGATGGACTCCTTGGCCTTGCCGTCGTTCTTCTTGCCGTTGACCGAGTCGGTCAGCATGACGAGGCAGAAGGGGCAGGCCGTCGAGACGATGTCCGGGTTCAGCGAAAGGGCCTCGTCGACGCGCTCGTTGTTGATGCGCTTGCCGATCCGCTCCTCCATCCACATCCGGGCGCCGCCGGCGCCGCAGCAGAAGCCGCGCTCCTTGTGGCGGTGCATCTCCTCGTTGCGGATGCCGGGGACGCTGGCGATGATCTCGCGCGGGGGCGTGTAGATCTTGTTGTGGCGGCCCAGGTAGCACGGGTCGTGGTAGGTGATGATGCCCTCGACCGGGGTGACCGGGACCAGCTTGCCCTCGTCCACCAGGTGCTGGAGCAGCTGGGTGTGGTGGATGACCTCGTAGTCGCCGCCGAGCTGCGGGTACTCGTTGCCGAGCGTGTTGAGGCAGTGCGGGCAGGTGGCGACGATCTTCTTGGCCGACTTCGGCTTGCGGGACTCCTCGGTGACCTTGCCCTCGTCGTCCGTCTCCTCGCCGAACGCCATGTTCAGCGCCATGACGTTCTCCATGCCGAGCTCCTGGAACAGGGGCTCGTTGCCGAGGCGGCGGGCGGAGTCACCGGTGCACTTCTCGTCGCCGCCCATGATCGCGAACTTGACGCCCGCGATGTGCAGCAGCTCGGCGAAGGCCTTGGTGGTCTTCTTGGCGCGGTCCTCCAGGGCGCCGGCGCAGCCGACCCAGTACAGGTACTCGACCTCGGTGAGGTCCTCGATGTCCTTGCCGACGACCGGGATCTCGAAGTCGACCTCCTTGAGCCACTCCAGGCGCTGCTTCTTCGCCAGGCCCCAGGGGTTGCCCTTCTTCTCCAGGTTCTTGAGCATCGTGCCCGCCTCGGACGGGAACGCGGACTCGATCATCACCTGGTAGCGGCGCATGTCGACGATGTGGTCGACGTGCTCGATGTCGACCGGGCACTGCTCGACGCAGGCGCCGCAGGTGGTGCAGGACCACAGCACGTCCGGGTCGATGACGCCGTTCTCCTCGGCGGTGCCGATCAGCGGGCGCTCGGCCTCCGCGAGGGCGGCGGCGGGGACGCCCGCCAGCTGCTCCTCGGACGCCTTCTCCTCGCCCTCCATGGTCTTGCCGCCACCCGCGAGCAGGTAGGGCGCCTTGGCGTGGGCGTTGTCCCGCAGCGACATGATCAGCAGCTTGGGGGAGAGCGGCTTGCCGGTGTTCCAGGCGGGGCACTGCGACTGGCAGCGACCGCACTCGGTGCAGGTCGAGAAGTCCAGCAGGCCCTTCCAGGAGAACTGCTCGACCTGGGAGACGCCGAAGACGTCGTCGTCACCGGGGTCGGTGAAGTCGATCGGCTTGCCGCCCGAGGTCATCGGCAGCAGGGCGCCGAGCGAGGTCTCGCCCTTCGCGTTCCGCTTGAACCAGATGTTCGGGAAGGCGAGGAAGCGGTGCCAGGCCACGCCCATGTCGGTCTTCAGGGCGACCGTGATCATCCAGATGAAGGAGGTCGCGATCTTCAGGCCGGCGAAGAAGTAGGTGAGGTTCTGGAGCGTGGAGACGTCCATGCCCCGCAGCCAGGAGACCACCGGGTAGGAGATGAAGAAGGAGGCGTCGTACGAATCCACGTGGTGCTGGGCGCCCTCCAGCGCGTGCAGCATGAAGATGCAGACGCCGACGATCAGGATGACCGTCTCGACGAAGTACGCCTGGCCGAAGTTGGAGCCGGCGAAGCGGGACTTGCGGCCCGGCTTGTTCGGCTTGCTCAGCTGGCGGATGACGATGAGGACGAGGATGCCGAGGACCGTCATCGTGCCGATGAACTCGACGAAGACGTTGTACGGCGCCCACTCGCCGATGACCGGCAGCAGCCAGTCCGCCTGGAACAGCTGCCCGATCGCGTTCACGATCGTCAGCAGCAGGGAGAAGAAGCCCACCGCCACGAACCAGTGCGCCACGCCGACGATGCCCCAGCGGTTCATCCGGGTGTGGCCGAGGAACTCCCGGGCCACGGTGATGGTGCGCTGTGCGGGGTCGTCGGTCCGGGTGCCGGCCGGCACCGGCTGGCCCAGCCGCATGAAGTTGAAGATCTGCAGGAGGGCGCGGCCGAACAGTGCCACGCCGACCACGATCAGGACCAGCGACACGATGATCGCGGCGAGTTGCATTGGGGCTCCTGGGGCGGCCTCGGTCTGACTAGCTGACTGAGCTGGGCGACATTACTAAGCGGTAACTTATGCAGTCCGTCTGAGACTACCCCCATCTTCCTTCGGGATGCAGCCGGGTGCGGGGTGATCTGGGTCGCTGAGGGTTACCTCCGTTGTCGCTCCGCAGGCAATCCGATCGTGTTATTCGTACCCATTTGATACTTTCGCCCCTACCTTAGAGCCGTGCTCTACGGGATTGCAGCCGCCACCGCCGCCCTCCTCCTCACCGCCGTGCTCGCGGCGGCGCTCCGGCTGCCCGCCCTGAGAGCCGGAATCCTCGACCGGCGCCGGCAGCGGCCCCTGCCGCTGCTCGGCGGTCTCGCCGTCGTGGCCGTCACCTGTCTGGTCGCCGGGGTCGGGGAGTGGACCCGGGTCGCCCCGCTCGGGCAGGGGGTGGGCCGGCTGCTGGTGGCCGCCGTCGTGGTGGCGGGCCTCGGCCTGGTGGCCGACGTGTGGCGGCTGCGCCCGCGCGTGCTCGTCACCGGTACGGCCCTCGCGGCGGTCTGCGTGGTCCCGTACGACGAGACGGGCGTGCCCGGCGGGCTGCTGGCCATCGGCTGGATCGTCGTCGCCACCCTCGCCTTCAAGGGGCTCGACCACGCCGACGGGCTGGCCGGGACGGTCGGGGTGGTCACCGCCTTCGGCGCGGGGGCCTGTGCCGCCGCCGAGGTGATGGACGGGCTCGCCGTCCTGCTGAGCGTGGTCGCCGCCGCCCTCACCGGCTTCCTGATGCACAACTGGCATCCCGCGCGGGTCGGCCTCGGCGCCTGCGGATCGCTGTTCACCGGGTTCGTGCTGTCCTCCGCGGTCGTCTTCACGCGCGCGGGGTACGACATCGGGCCGAGCGCGGCGGTGGTGTTCTGCCTCGGTGCCGTGGCCGCGGCCGACGCCCTGCTCGTGGTCGCCGTCCGCGGGCTGGCCCGGCGTCCGCTGCTCAGACGGGGCCCGGACCATCTCGCGCACCGGCTGCGGCGGCTCGGGCTCACCCCGCAGGGGTCGGTCGTGGTGCTGGGGGCCGCGTCCTTCGCCTCGGTGGCGGTGGGGGTGCTGGTGCACGCGGGATGGGCCGGGAAGGGGGCCGCGCTCTGGGTGGCCGGTGCGGTGGTCCTCGTGGTTCTGGTGCTCGTCCTCCTTCGAAACTCTGTCCAGCACTCCCGCCATATGACATCTACGCAGGTCAGCGGCCACTTGCGCGTAAGGAACGGATAAGACTTGAGTCTAGACGACTCATGTCTGTTGACCGGGCGGATCTCCTCGGGCACACTTGAGCCTGTTCCACTCAAGTCAGCTGGAGGAATCAACCATGGCACGTGCGGTCGGCATCGACCTGGGCACGACTAACTCCGTCGTCAGCGTTCTGGAGGGCGGCGAGCCCACCGTCATCACCAACGCCGAGGGCGCCAGGACCACGCCGTCCGTCGTCGCCTTCGCCAAGAACGGCGAAGTGCTCGTCGGCGAGGTCGCCAAGCGCCAGGCGGTCACGAACGTGGACCGGACCATCCGCTCGGTCAAGCGCCACATGGGCACGGACTGGAAGATCGAGCTCGACGGGAAGCAGTTCAACCCGCAGCAGATGAGCGCCTTCATCCTGCAGAAGCTCAAGCGGGACGCCGAGGCCTACCTGGGCGAGAAGGTCACGGACGCGGTCATCACCGTCCCGGCCTACTTCAACGACTCCGAGCGCCAGGCGACGAAGGAGGCCGGCGAGATCGCCGGTCTGAACGTCCTGCGCATCGTGAACGAGCCCACCGCGGCGGCGCTCGCCTACGGCCTGGACAAGGACGACCAGACGATCCTCGTCTTCGACCTCGGCGGCGGCACCTTCGACGTGTCCCTGCTGGAGATCGGCGACGGCGTCGTCGAGGTGAAGGCCACCAACGGTGACAACCACCTCGGTGGTGACGACTGGGACCAGCGCGTCGTCGACTACCTGGTCAAGCAGTTCCAGTCCGGCCACGGCGTGGACCTGTCCAAGGACAAGATGGCCCTCCAGCGCCTCCGCGAGGCCGCCGAGAAGGCCAAGATCGAGCTGTCCTCCTCCACCGAGACCTCGATCAACCTGCCCTACATCACCGCGTCCGCCGAGGGCCCGCTGCACCTGGACGAGAAGCTGACGCGCGCTCAGTTCCAGCAGCTGACCGCGGACCTGCTGGAGCGTTGCAAGACGCCGTTCCACAACGTCATCAAGGACGCCGGTATCGCCCTGGGCGAGATCGACCACGTCGTCCTCGTCGGCGGCTCCACCCGCATGCCCGCCGTCGCCGAGCTCGTCAAGGAGCTGACCGGCGGCAAGGACGCCAACAAGGGCGTGAACCCGGACGAGGTCGTCGCCATCGGCGCCGCGCTCCAGGCCGGTGTCCTCAAGGGCGAGGTCAAGGACGTCCTGCTGCTCGACGTCACCCCGCTGTCCCTCGGTATCGAGACCAAGGGCGGCATCATGACCAAGCTGATCGAGCGCAACACCACGATCCCGACGAAGCGCTCCGAGATCTTCACGACGGCCGAGGACAACCAGCCGTCGGTGCAGATCCAGGTCTACCAGGGCGAGCGCGAGATCGCGGCGTACAACAAGAAGCTCGGGATGTTCGAGCTGACCGGTCTGCCGCCGGCCCCGCGCGGTGTCCCGCAGATCGAGGTCGCCTTCGACATCGACGCCAACGGCATCATGCACGTGACCGCGAAGGACCTGGGCACGGGCAAGGAGCAGAAGATGACCGTCACCGGCGGCTCCTCGCTGCCGAAGGACGAGGTCGACCGCATGCGCGAGGAGGCCGAGCGCTACGCGGAGGAGGACCACAAGCGCCGCGAGGCCGCCGAGTCCCGCAACCAGGGCGAGCAGCTCGTCTACCAGACCGAGAAGTTCCTCAAGGACAACGAGGACAAGGTCCCGGGCGAGATCAAGACCGAGGTCGAGGCCGCCGTCGCCGAGCTGAAGGAGAAGCTCAAGGGCGAGGACACCGCCGAGATCCGCACCGCCACCGAGAAGGTCGCCGCCGTCTCGCAGAAGCTGGGCCAGGCCATGTACGCCGACGCCCAGTCCGCCCAGGCCGCGGCCGGCGACGCCGAGGCGCCCAAGGCCGATGACGATGTCGTCGACGCCGAGATCGTGGACGACGAGCGCAAGGACGGTGCCGCGTGACGGAGGAGACCCCGGGCTTCGAGGAGAAGCCCGACGTCCCCTCCGGCGCGACCCCCGATGACGCCGAGCCGAAGGCCGCTCCCGAAGAGGGGGCGGCCCCGGCCGGGGACGTAAGTGCAGACGCGGGCCTGGTGGCCCAGCTGGACCAGGTGCGCACGGCGCTGAACGAGCGCACGCTGGACCTCCAGCGGCTCCAGGCCGAGTACCAGAACTACCGCCGCCGCGTCGAGCGCGACCGGGTCGCGGTCCGGGAGATCGCCATCGCGAACCTCCTGACCGAGCTCCTGCCCGTGCTCGACGACATCGGGCGCGCGCGGGAGCACGGCGAACTGGTCGGCGGCTTCAAGTCGGTGGCCGAGTCGCTGGAGACCGTGGCGGCCAAGATGGGCCTGCAGCAGTTCGGCAAGGAGGGCGAGCCCTTCGACCCGACGATCCACGAGGCCCTGATGCACTCGTACGCGCCGGACGTCACCGAGACGACCTGCGTGGCGATCCTGCAGCCCGGGTACCGCATCGGCGAGCGCACCATCCGCCCCGCGCGGGTGGCCGTCGCCGAACCGCAGCCCGGCGCGCAGACCGCCAAGGCCGAGGGTGCCGAAGAGGACACGCCGGCCGACGACAAGGAGAACGGTGGCCCGGAGGAGGGCTGACGTAGACACCGAGCGGAAGGAGGGACGTCGGGGATGAGCACCAAGGACTTCATCGAGAAGGACTACTACAAGGTCCTCGGCGTCCCCAAGGACGCCACCGAGGCCGAGATCAAGAAGGCGTACCGGAAGCTCGCCCGCGAGTTCCACCCGGACGCCAACAAGGGCAACACCAAGGCCGAGGAGCGCTTCAAGGAGATCTCCGAGGCGAACGACATCCTCGGCGACCCCAAGAAGCGCAAGGAGTACGACGAGGCGCGCGCGCTGTTCGGCAACGGAGGCTTCCGCCCCGGACCGGGCGCGGCCGGCGGCAACTTCAACTTCGACCTGGGCGACCTCTTCGGAGGCAACGCCCAGTCCGGAGGCTTCGGCGGCGGAATCGGTGACGTCTTCGGGGGCCTGTTCAACCGCGGCGGTCCCGCCGCGGGCACACGTACCCAGCCCCGGCGCGGCCAGGACGTCGAGTCCGAGGTCACGCTGAGCTTCACGGAGGCCATCGAGGGCGCCACGGTGCCCCTGCGGATGTCCTCCCAGGCGCCCTGCAAGGCATGTTCGGGCACCGGCGACAAGAACGGCACACCGCGTGTGTGCCCGACCTGTGTCGGCACCGGCCAGGTCGCGCGGGGTTCGGGCGGCGGCTTCTCGCTCACCGACCCCTGCCCCGACTGCAAGGGCCGCGGCCTGATCGCCGAGCACCCCTGTCTGGAGTGCAAGGGCAGCGGGCGCGCGAAGTCGTCCCGGACCATGCAGGTCCGCATCCCCGCCGGGGTGACCGACGGCCAGCGCATCCGGCTGCGCGGCAAGGGCGCACCCGGCGAGCGGGGCGGCCCGGCAGGCGACCTGTACGTGGTCGTCCACGTCGGGGAGCACCCGGTGTTCGGGCGCAAGGACGACAACCTCACCGTCACCGTGCCGGTGACGTTCGCCGAGGCGGCGCTCGGCGGCGAGGTGCGCGTGCCCACGCTCGGCGGCCCCGCCGTCACCCTGAAGCTCCCGCCCGGCACCCCGAACGGCCGGACCATGCGGGCGCGCGGCAAGGGCGCGGTCCGCAAGGACGGCACCCGCGGCGATCTGCTGATCACCGTGGAGGTGCGTGTCCCGCAGGACCTGTCGGGGAAGGCTCGTGACGCGCTGGAGGCGTATCGCGAGGCGACCGCGGACGAGGATCCGCGGGCGGAGCTGTTCGAGGCCGCGAAGGGAGCTTGAGGGTGATGGACGGCCGTCGGCGTAATCCGTATGAACTGACCGAGGAGACCCCGGTCTACGTCATCTCGGTGGCGGCCCAGCTCTCCGGACTCCACCCGCAGACGCTGCGCCAGTACGACCGCCTCGGCCTGGTCTCCCCGGACCGCACCGCGGGCCGGGGCCGCCGCTACTCGGCCCGTGACATCGAGCTGCTCCGCCAGGTGCAGGCGCTGTCGCAGGACGAGGGCATCAACCTGGCCGGCATCAAGCGGATCATCGAACTGGAGAACCAGGTCGCCGCGCTCCAGTCCCGGGTCGCCGAGATGGAGGCGGCCCTGGACGGCGCGGCGGCGGCGATGCAGCAGCGCGAGGCCGCCGTGCACGCCTCCTACCGGCGCGACCTGGTCCCGTACCAGGAGGTCCAGCAGACCAGCGCCCTGGTGGTGTGGCGGCCCAAGCGGAGGCAGCAGGACTGAGCACAACGGCAGCACGGCCAAGGGGCCGGCGGGAGTGATCCCGCCGGCCCCTTAGCCGTACGCGCGGTGGCTGGGATTGTTCGGTCCTCTGATCGAGTCGGAGCGCGGCCGGGGCCACCGGCGAGCACGGCTCGCACCCTGCGGGCGTGACTGCCCGGATCTTGGCAAAACCATGAACTTCCTCTGGATGGAGGGTCCGTAAAGGCCCTTTGAAGGGGGATTCGCGTGGCCTTCACAGATACAGCTGTGCGTGGTGTTGCGCACTCGTTAAGTGATTCTTCTTGACGGCGGGTACGCCATCCGCGTTGTCTTTTCAGACACCTGGGTCGTATAGCAGCACCCACGTCCGGAACGCACCTGAAGTGAGCACCGCATGCGTCGTATCGTCCTGTCCGTGGCCGCGTCCACGATGACCCTCTCGCTCGCCGGCTGCGGTGTGCTGAACGCGGCGGGGGACGGCGCGAGCGCGAGCCCGACCAAGGGCAACGACATCACCGTGGGCCTGTTGCTGCCCGAGAAGGCCAACACCCGCTACGCGAAGTTCGACTACCCCATCATCAGGGACAAGGTCGCCGAACTCACCCGCAAGCGGGGCAAGGTCGAGTACGCCAACGCCGACGCGAGCGCCACCCGGCAGGCCGAGCAGCTGCAGAACATGATCGACAGCAAGGTCGACGTCATCCTGCTCGACGCGGTGGACGCGCACGCCGTCGCCGACGGGGTGAAGAAGGCCAAGGACGCGGGCATTCCGGTCATCGCCTACGACCGGCTCGCCGAGGGTCCGATCGACGCGTACATCTCCTTCGACAACGAACTCGTCGGCGAGGTGCAGGGCCGCTCCCTGCTGTCGGCCCTGGGGTCGGGCGTGGACACCTCGGACAAGATCGTCATGATGAACGGCTCGCCCACCGACCCGAACGCCAAGCAGTTCAAGGAGGGCGCGCTCTCCGAGCTGAACGGCAAGGTGACGATCGCGGCGAGCTTCGACACCGAGGGCTGGAAGCCGGAGAACGCCCAGGCCAACATGGCCAAGGCGATCACCGAGATCGGCAAGAGCAACATCGCCGGTGTCTACGCCGCCAACGACGGCATGGCCGGCGGCGTCATCGACGCCCTGAAGGCGGCCGGCGTCACCGCGCTGCCCCCGATCACCGGCCAGGACGCCGAACTGGACGCGGTGCAGCGGATCGTGGCCGGCGAGCAGTACATGAGCGTGTACAAGTCCTACCCGGACGAGGCCGAGGCCGCCGCGCAGATCGCCGTCACCAAGATCCAGGGCAAGGACATCCAGTTCGACGCCCTCACCCAGGACCGGGTGGACAGCCCCACCGCCAAGGACATCCCGTCCAAGCTGGTCCAGGTGACGGCGCTGACCAAGAACACCGTCAAGGACACCGTCGTCGCGGACGACATCTACTCCGTCGGCGACATCTGCACCGCCAAGTACAAGGCGGCCTGCGCGGCCATCGGCCTGAAGTAGGCCCGGCGGACCTGGGAAAGCGCTGCCCGGGCGGCGCCTGTGCCGACGCCTCCGACTTCCTGCGAGGTGAAGGACGGACCGTCGCCGAAACCCGGGCATACCGGGGGTTTTCCAGTGTCACCCTCAAGTGAGCCGTGTTGCGGACCCGGTCGGCGCCGCGCATAGTTGCGCTGCGGAAGTGGCAGCACACCGGGGGTGGAATGGGCGATGGCCGGGCGCGGGGCGGAGGAGCATCCTCACGGTGCCGACCGGCTGTGCGAGGCCGGGGACCGGGTGTATTCCCGTGCCGTCCGCCGGGGCCGGGTGCCGCGCACGGACGCAGGTCCGGTGCCCTGCCTGCTGGAGCTGGCCCTGCTGCACCCGGATCCCGACGACATGGACTGGCTGGTGCCGACCTCCCCGCAGGAGGTCATGACCCGGCTGCTGCGCGGGGTCTACGACGAGGTCAGCGAGAGCCAGCGGCGGGTGGGCTCGGCGGTGGCCGCCTTCGAGTGGTACGCGGGCCTCGGACGGCAGCTGAACGCGCTGGCGGCACCGGCCGAGGGCAGCGCCATCCGGGTCCTGGACGGGCTCTCCCGCATCCAGGCCGCGATGGACGAGGCGACCGAGGCGTGCACCACCGAGGTGCTCACCGTGCAGCCCGGCGGCATCCGCCGGGAGGCTGAGCTGACGGAGGGGCTGCACCGGGCCCTCGCGCTGCGCGGCCGGGGCGTGCGCATGCGCGACCTGTACACGCATGTGGCCCGGCACGGCCAGGGCCTGCTCAACTACCTGGAGCTGATGGGCGACACGGTGGAGGCCCGCACCCTGGACGAGGTCATCGACCGGCTGATCCTCTTCGACCGCACGGTGGCCTTCATCCCCGCCAACGCCGACCGCACGATGGCCCTCGAACTGCGCCACCCGGCCCTGGTCGAGTATCTGGTGACGGTCTTCGAGCGCCTGTGGCGCCTGGCGATCCCGCTCACCGCGCCCCTGCCCGACACGGGCATCGAGGGCATCTCGCACCGCGAGCAGTCCATCGCCGCGCTGCTCGCCGAGGGCCACCAGGACGCGGTGATCGCCGAGCGGCTCGGCATCAGCGTGCGCACCTGCCGGGCCCATATCGCCCGCCTGTCGGAGACGCTGGGCGCGGCCAGCCGTACCCAGCTGGGCGTCCGCATCGCCCAGGTCGGCCTGGACGGGCACCGGCCGCCCCCGCCGACCGCGGCGCTCGCCGGCCCGGAGCAGGAGCCCCCCGCGGTGCGCTGAGCGCCGTACGGCCCCGCGCCGGGCCGGTCAGTGCTCCCGGTCGAGGATGCCGGACTGGGCGATGAGATAGCCGAGCTGGGCGCGGCTGCCGCTGCCCAGCGCCTGGGCCAGCCGGGCGATATGGGCCCGGCAGGTGCGGACGTTCATACCGAGGCGGCGGGCGATGGCCTCGTCGACGTGGCCCTCCACCAGGAGCTTGGCGATGGAGTGCTGGATGTCGGTGATGCCGTCGGGGGCGGTCTCGTAGGGGCTGCCGGCGCGCAGCGGGACCGCGCGGCTCCACATGAACTCGAAGACCTTGATCAGGTACGACACGAGACCGGGGTGGCGCAGTTCGAGGGCGACCTGCCGGTCGTCCCTTATGGGGATGAAGGCGACGGTCTCGTCGCAGATGATGAGGCGCTCGACGAGTTCGTCGATGGTGCGGTACTCGGCCTTGCCGTTGGAGAACTGGTCGACGTAGGCCAGTCGTTCGGGGATGTACCGCGCCGTGTGCTGGTACAGCGTGCGGATGCGGATGCCGCGCTCGATCAGCGTCCGGTCGCGCTCCAGGCCCTCGATGACCCTGCGCTGGGGGTGCCGGACGCTCGGCTGGACGGTGAGCACCTCGTTGCGGCACTGGTCCGTGGCCAGGTCGAGGGCGCCGTTGATGCGGTCGAGCCCTTCCAGCACGGTGATCGAGTGGGTGGGGGCGGCGCCCTGGGCGGTGAGCGAGAGGAAGGGTTCGAAGATGTCGGCGATCTCCATGGAGGTGCGCCTGCGCTCGGAGATCTCGCGCTCCAGCGGGTTCAGACGCTGGGCCATGGCCACCGTGGGGGGAACCGGGCGCAGCCAGTCCGCGTCATCGGGATCGGCGTGCAGGAGCGCGAACTCCATCAGGCAGGGAGCGGCCTCCGCGTCCGCGCGGGCGAGGCGCCCGGTGCGCAGCGCGTTGGCGTAGAGACGCCTTCCTTCCTCGCACAGTTCGGTGAGGGTGTGGGGATGTGTCGCGTCTGTCGGATTTGTAGTCAAATCTCCACCCCCCAGGGTCCTGAACATGCAGGAACATGATGCACTGATTGTGTGGTCATGGAGTGCCTGAATGAGCCATCGTCTAATCCGACGGGGGAAGAGGGGACCTTCAAGTGAGGACGAAGCCGACTATGCGTAAGACAATGCTTCGCTCGGCGCTTGTCGCCGCCTTCTCAGCCGTTGCGGCCTTCGGCATGCTGAATGGCCTCTCCACTGCGAAGGACGATGCACGGGCGGGCGACACCCAGTGGTCGATCGTGCGGGCCGGCGGGGCTGGCGACGGCGACGTGGTGGCCACCCCCGACGACACGCAATGGTCCTGACATGACGACGCCTCCGGACGACCGCTCGTTCCGTCGGGAAATGGCCACCGCGTACCGATCGGGCTGGCACTTCATCGACCTGGTCACCGCCATCCCCCACAGCGGTGACTCGTTGATGGTGACGGTGTTCGGCGAGCCGGTCGTCGTGACACGGGACGAGGAAGACGACGTACGGGCGTACCGGTGCCTGCGCAAGCCGCGCGGGGCGCCGCAGCCGGTGCGATGTGCCATCCGGTACGGAATGATCTTTGTGAACCTGGACCAGCGGGACCATCGGCTGTCCGAGCCGACGGATTCCGATCTGAGGACCATCTCGGCCACCCCCCGCAGTGCCTGACGCGATTCCCCCGTCGTAACAGATCGCTCAGGTGCTTCCCCCCGCAGCGGCGTCACCGTGACCTGAACACGGTGACGCCGCTGCAGTTTCCGGGGATATTTCGGAGTATGGGGGTACTCCACGGTGGCTGGAAACCGGTGTGAATCAGCCGGGCCCGTCATCCGTTCCCCAGCGCCCTGCGCACCTCGATCTCGATCACCACACGGGCGGGATTCGGCCGCGGCCACCGCTCGTACCGCTCGGCGTACCGCCGCTCCGCCTCGGCCACCCGCTCCGGCTCGGTCCGCACCCGCGCCCGCCCCTCCAGCGTGGCCCAGCGCCGCCCGTCCACCTGGCACACCGCGACCGGGGCGCCCTCGGCGCCCGCCGCCGCCACGTGCCGGGCCTTCGTGCTCGTCCCGCTGGTGATCACCCGGGCCAGCCGGGCCCCGGCGTCGTACGTCACCCCCACCGGCACCACATGCGGGCTGCCGTCCGCGCGCAGGGTCGTCAGGGTGCACAGATGCCGCTCGCGCCAGAACGCGAGGAAGGGTTCGCCGGGGGACGCCGGGTCCACGGAATGCCTCGTCATGCCCGCAACCTAGCGCCGGAAGGCTCCCCGCCGAACCTTGAGCGGAATAGACTCAACTTTGTGTACGCTGGTGAGGTCAGCGCTGGAGAGTGTGGCCGAGGAGGAGAACGGACGACGTGGACGCCGAGCTGACCAACAGGAGCCGGGACGCGATCAACGCGGCGAGCAAGCGCGCCGTGACGGAGGGGCACCCGGACCTCACCCCTGCCCACCTGCTGCTTGCTCTGCTCCAGGGGCAGGACAACGAGAACATCACCGACCTGCTGGCCGCCGTGGGCGCCGACCAGGCCGCCGTGCGCGCCGGCGCGGAGCGGATCCTCGCCGCACTGCCCAGCGTGGCCGGGTCCACCGTGGCGCCGCCCCAGCCCAACCGGGAACTGCTCGCCGTGATCGCCGACGCCGGCCGGCGGGCGCAGGAACTCGGCGACGAGTACCTCTCCACCGAGCATCTGCTGATCGGTGTCGCCGCGCAGGGCGGCGCGGCCGGCGAGCTGCTCCAGGAGCAGGGCGCCGAGGCGAAGAAGCTGCTGGAGGCCTTCCGGAAGGCCAGGGGAGGACGCCGCGTGACCACCGCCGATCCCGAGGGCCAGTACAAGGCCCTGGAGAAGTTCGGCACCGACTTCACCGCCGCCGCCCGCGAGGGCCGGCTGGATCCGGTCATCGGCCGGGACCAGGAGATCCGGCGGGTCGTGCAGGTGCTCAGCCGGAGGACGAAGAACAACCCGGTGCTCATCGGCGAGCCCGGCGTCGGCAAGACCGCCGTCGTGGAGGGGCTCGCCCAGCGGATCGTGAAGGGCGACGTGCCCGAGTCGCTGAAGGACAAGCGGCTTGTCTCGCTCGACCTCGGCGCGATGGTGGCCGGCGCCAAGTACCGCGGCGAGTTCGAGGAGCGGCTCAAGGCCGTCCTCGCCGAGATCAAGGACTCCGACGGGCAGATCATCACCTTCATCGACGAGCTGCACACCGTCGTGGGGGCCGGTGCCGGCGGCGATTCCGCCATGGACGCGGGCAACATGCTCAAGCCCATGCTCGCCCGCGGCGAGCTGCGGATGGTCGGCGCCACCACGCTGGACGAGTACCGCGAGCGGATCGAGAAGGACCCGGCGCTGGAGCGGCGCTTCCAGCAGGTGCTGGTCGCCGAGCCGACCGTCGAGGACACCATCGCCATCCTGCGCGGGCTCAAGGGCCGCTACGAGGCCCACCACAAGGTGCAGATCGCGGACAGCGCGCTGGTGGCCGCGGCGACCCTCTCCGACCGCTACATCACCTCCCGCTTCCTGCCCGACAAGGCCATCGACCTGGTGGACGAGGCCGCCTCGCGGCTGCGCATGGAGATCGACTCGTCCCCCGTCGAGATCGACGAGCTCCAGCGCGCCGTCGACCGGCTCAAGATGGAGGAGCTGGCGATCGGCAAGGAGACCGATCCGGCCTCGCGCGAGCGGCTGGAGAAGCTGCGCCGCGACCTCGCCGACAAGGAGGAGGAGCTGCGCGGCCTCACCGCCCGCTGGGAGAAGGAGAAGCAGTCCCTCAACCGGGTCGGCGAGCTGAAGGAGAAGCTGGACGACCTGCGCGGCCAGGCCGAACGCGCCCAGCGCGACGGCGACTTCGACACCGCGGCCAAGCTGCTCTACGGCGAGATCCCCGAGCTGGAGAAGGAGCTGGAGGCCGCCTCCGCCGCCGAGGAGCAGGCCGCGCGGGACACGATGGTCAAGGAGGAGGTGGGCTCCGACGACATCGCCGACGTCGTCGCCGCCTGGACCGGGATCCCGGCCGGCCGGCTGCTGGAGGGCGAGTCGCAGAAGCTGCTGCGCATGGAGGACGAGCTGGGCCGGCGGCTCATCGGCCAGACCGAGGCCGTACGGGCGGTCAGCGACGCCGTGCGGCGGGCGCGGGCCGGGATCGCCGACCCGGACCGGCCCACCGGGTCCTTCCTCTTCCTCGGTCCGACCGGTGTCGGCAAGACCGAACTCGCCAAGGCGCTCGCGGACTTCCTCTTCGACGACGAGCGGGCCATGGTCCGCATCGACATGTCGGAGTACGGCGAGAAGCACAGCGTGGCCCGGCTGGTCGGCGCCCCTCCCGGCTACGTCGGCTACGAGGAGGGCGGCCAGCTGACCGAGGCGGTGCGCCGCCGCCCGTACAGCGTGGTGCTGCTGGACGAGGTGGAGAAGGCCCACCCCGAGGTCTTCGACATCCTGCTCCAGGTGCTGGACGACGGCCGGCTGACGGACGGCCAGGGCCGTACGGTCGACTTCCGCAACACCATCCTGGTGCTCACCTCCAACCTGGGCAGCCAGTACCTGGTCGACCCGGTCCTCGGCGAGACGGAGAAGCGGGAGCAGGTGCTGGAGGTCGTCCGGGCCTCCTTCAAGCCGGAGTTCCTCAACCGCCTCGACGACCTGGTGGTGTTCTCGGCCCTGGACAAGGACGAGCTGGCCCGGATCGCCCGCCTCCAGATCGACCGGCTCGCGGCGCGGCTGGCCGAGCGCCGGCTCAGCCTGGAGATCACGCCGGAGGCGCTGGCCTGGCTCGCCGAGGAGGGCAACGACCCGGCCTACGGCGCCCGGCCGCTGCGCCGCCTGGTGCAGAGCGCCATCGGCGACCGGCTCGCCCGGGAGATCCTCTCCGGCGAGGTCAAGGACGGCGACACGGTCCGCGTGGACCGTTCCGGCGAGGGCCTGCTGGTCGGCCCGGCGACCGGGAAGACGCTCTGAGCGAGGGCCCCCGCCGCCGGGCGGGGGCGCGAGGGGCATGACGACACGGCCGGGGTGCCGGTGACGTACGGCGGTCACCGGCACCCCGGCCGTCCTCGTGCCGGGAAGGGGTGCCGCGCGTTTTGGGCGGGGCGGTGGCCCCGGCAGGCCCGCTAGGCCGGGTCGGCCAGCAGGGCGCGGGCCGCGGTCAGGTACCCCGCCTGGAAGCGGCTGTCGGCGCCCAGTTCCTGGAACAGGTCCGCGATGTGCTTGCGGCAGGTGCGCAGGGAGACGCCCAGCCGGCGGGCGATCACCTCGTCCTTGAGGCCCTCGCTCAGCAGCCACCGCCGCCGGGCCCGCGTCGCCGACGCCGGGGTCCGCGGGTGGGCCGCCCGGGCCCTGGACGGGGCGGCGGGGTGGCGGGCGGTGTCCGGGGCGGGATCACTTATACGTTGCTTTTCCTGGCCTCCCTCGGCTACTGCCGTCCGGCCCGCGTCGCTGACGCCGGGGTCCGCGGGTGGGCCGCCCGGGTCCTGGACGGGGCGGCGGGGTGGCGGGCGGTGGCCGGGGCGGGATCACCCATACGCTCCTGTCCCCCCCCCCCCGGGCAGCCCCTGCCTCTGCCCCGGCCCGCACACGGGCGTCCCGTGCGGTCCGGCCGCGGGCCGGGACGGGCGAGTCCGTCCCGCTTCGACGCGTTCCCGCCGGACGCCCACCGCAAGACCGACCGCGGGGCGGTGGCCGGCCGGCTGTCAGCTGAGGGCTGACCGGCGGGTCAGGGGTTGCCATCACCCGCCCCTCCTGGGGGAGGATGGCCGCATCCGCATGAAGGGAAGTACACGGTGAGCATCGACCCGTCCTCGATTCCGAACTTCGGGGGCCAGCCCGAACCGCAGCCGCAAGGACCGGCGGGCCCCGTCCTCCCGGATCAGGACCTGGTGAAGCAGCTTCTCGACCAGATGGAGCTGAAGTACGTCGTCGACGAGGAGGGTGACCTCGCCGCGCCGTGGGAGCAGTTCCGCACCTACTTCATGTTCCGCGGGGAGGCCGAGCAGCAGATCTTCTCGGTGCGGACCTTCTACGACCGCCCGCACAAGATCGACGACAAGCCGCAGCTGCTGGAGTTGATCGACGACTGGAACCGCCGCACCCTGTGGCCCAAGGTGTACACCCACACCCATGACGACGGCACCGTGCGTCTGATCGGCGAGGCCCAGATGCTGATCGGCACGGGCGTCGACATCAACCACTTCGTCTCCTCCACGGTCAGCTGGGTGCGGGCCGCGGTCGAGTTCGACAAGTGGCTGGTCGAGCAGCTGGGCCTGGAGCCGGAGGGCGACGGGGCCGACGACGCCGAGGAGCCCGAGGGCGACGGGGAGTAACCCGGACCCGGCCGGGTCCGGGGCGCCGCCCCCGGACCCGGTTCACAGGCGCCGCAGCCGCTCGGCGGCCTCGCGGAGGACCTCCTCCCGCTTGCAGAAGGCGAACCGCACGAACGGCGCCCCCGCCTCCCGGTCGTCGTAGAAGACCGCGTTCGGGATGGCCACCACGCCCGCCCGCTCCGGCAGGGCCCGGCAGAAGGCGAAGCCGTCCTTCTCGCCGAGCGGCCGGATGTCGGTGGTGATGAAGTACGTGCCGGCCGGCCGGAACACCTCGAAGCCCGCCGCCGTCAGCCCCTCGGCCAGGATGTCCCGGCGGGCCAGCATGCCGGCGCGGAACTCCTCGAAGTAGGAGTCCGGCAGGGCCAGGGCCTCGGCCACCGCGTACTGGAAGGGCCCCGAGGCGACGTACGTCAGGAACTGCTTCACCGAGCGGACGGCGCTCACCAGCTCCGGCGCGGCCGTCACCCAGCCGACCTTCCAGCCGGTGAACGAGAACGTCTTGCCCGCCGAGCCGATCGAGACCGTGCGCTCGCGCATCCCGGGGAACGAGGCCAGCGGCAGATGCCCGGCGCCGTCGAAGACCAGGTGCTCGTAGACCTCGTCGGTCACCACCAGCAGGTCCCGCTCCACCGCCAGCCCGGCGATCGCGGCCAGCTCCTCCCGGGTGAGGACCGTGCCGGTCGGATTGTGCGGGGTGTTGACCAGCAGCAGCCGGGTGCGGTCGGTGACCGCGGCGCGCAGCTCGTCCAGGTCGAGGCGGAAGGCGCCCTCGTGCGGCCGGAGGGTGACCGGCACCCGGGTGCCGCCCGCCAGCGCGATGCTCGCCGCGTAGGAGTCGTAGTACGGCTCCAGGGCCACCACCTCGTCCCCCGGCTCGACCAGCGCCAGCAGCGCGGCCGCGATCGCCTCGGTGGCGCCCGCCGTGACCAGCACCTCGGTGTCGGGGTCGTAGGACAGGCCGTAGCGGCGCCGCTGGTGGGCGGCGATCGCGGTCCGCAGCTCGGGGACGCCGGGGCCCGGCGGGTACTGGTTGCCGCGGCCGTCGCGCAGCGCCCGTACGGCGGCCTCCCGGATCTCCTCGGGGCCGTCGGTGTCGGGGAAGCCCTGGCCCAGGTTGATCGACCCGGTCGCCACGGCGAGCGCCGACATCTCGGCGAAGATCGTCGTCCCGAACTCGGCGAGCCGGCGGTTGAGGTGAGGACGTGCGCTGGAGGTCATGCCGGCCATCCTGCGCGCAAGCTCTGGAGTTCCTCAACTCTGCTTTGCGGCGCGTCCGGGCCGGGCATCCCCCCGGCACCGCGCGAGAAGCGGTGCGGGGCGAGGCGCCCACGGGGGGCCGCTTCGGGGGAACGAAAGGAGGGTGGCGCCATGAGTGACAACGCGATCGAAGGCATCATCCTGGCGGTGGCCGTCGTCGTGATCATCGCGGCGAGCCGGACCCGTCAGCGGCGCAGGACCCGGCTGTCGCTCGGCAAGGGCGGCGGACGGGGCCGCGGGTACCGCTCGTCGGCGTCGTCGGCGTCGGCGTCCTCGTCGGCCGCCTACGCGAGCGACAGCGGTTCGAACAGCTGGTGGGTCGGCGGCGGTGACTCCGGCTCGTCGGGGGGCCACGGCGGGCACCACGGGGGCCACTCCTGCGGCGGGTCCTCCTCCTGCGGCGGGTCCTCCTCCTGCGGAGGGGGCTCGTCCTGCGGCGGGGGCTCGTCGTGCGGCGGCGGGGGCGGATGCGGGGGAGGCGGCTGACACGGGGCAGCCGAGCTTCCGGAACGGGGGGAACCGCATCCGGAACGGCCCACCGCCGAGCGCCCGCCGGGCAGTACGTCCGGCGGGCGCGCGGCCCTGTCGGATCCGCGCCGGGCGTACGCCATGGTTGAACAGTTGAGCTGTGGAGCCCTCGGAGGGATGGAAACCCCACGAAGTTGGGTAAAAACGCTGTGGCGACGCCACTGTTCATGATTCCCTCTAAATCGCCAACGCAGCCCCTCGGACGTCCCTCGGACTCCCCACACCCGGCCGGGCCGGCCGGGCTGACATGGCCGATCTCCCCTTCCTTGCGTGTTAGCGGAGCCGATCCATGCTCACGACCCTGAACACCTCCTACACCGATACCCGCGCCGCCGACCTGGCCTGGACCCTGGGGCGCGAGCCGCTACCCGCCCTCGCCACCCGCGATCTGGAACTCGACGGCGCCAAACTCCAGTTGAGGCTGCTCGGCGCCTCCCACCAGGTGCTCCTAGAGGAGGCGTGCGGCAACTGTTCGGAGACGGTCGCGTGCATCCCCGGGTCCAGCACCCCGCTACCGCTCGGCGTCGCCAAACGGGTCGGCGACTGGGAGTACGAGTTCGCCGCCCGGGTGGAAGTCCTCACCCCCGGCTCCTTCGCCGGCCGCGCCCAGGAACTGCTCGCCCTGGTCTCCGACCACCCGCACGGCCTGGCCGGCGTCTTCCCCGGCAGCCCGCACGCCTTCACCGCGCTGCTGGCCCAGCGGTACGAGGGCCAGGTGCACTGGCGCACCTGGCACGCGTATCCGCAGGACGGGCAGCTGGTGGCCACCCGGACCCGGGTCGGGGTGCGCGCAAAGGCGGCGCAGCCTGGCTGATCACTCCTCGGCACGACATAAACCCGTCAGCTGACAAGTGCGCCCAGATCCACACGTGTGGGTGACGAAGCGTCGCGAGCGCGTGACGTAACGTCGCAGCGTGATCGAACCGCACGCACCCGCGCCCCCGGGCGCACCGCCCTCCCGGACGGGCCCCGCGCGGCTGCCCGTGCGGCCCGGGACCGGGCGGTTCCTGGTCCTCGTGTGCGTCTTCGTCTGCGCGGCCTGCGGACTCGTGTACGAACTCGAACTGCTCGCGTTCGCCTCGTACTTGATCGGCGACTCGGTCACCCAGGCCTCCGTGGTGCTGTCCGTGATGGTGTTCGCGATGGGCATCGGCTCGCTCGGCGCCAAGCGGCTGCGCTGGCACGCGGCGGCCGGGTTCGGCGCGGTCGAGACGGCCCTCGCGCTGGTCGGCGGGTGCAGCGCGATGGCGCTGTACGCGGTGTTCGCCTGGACCGCCGGCTGGGGCGGGATCTGGGCCGAGGGCCCGCGCTGCCTGCTGGTCGCGTTCTCCCTCGCCATCGGTCTGCTCATCGGCGCCGAGGTCCCGCTGCTGATGGAGCTGATCCAGCGCATCCGCCGGCAGGACGCGGGCGGCGCGGTGGCCGACCTGTTCGCCGCCGACTACGTCGGCGCCCTGGTCGGCGGTCTCGCCTTCCCCTTCCTGCTGCTGCCGTTCCTGGGCCAGTTGACCGGCGCCCTGCTCACCGGCTCGGTCAACGTGGTCGCGGGCGGCGCCCTGGTCCTCGGCCTCTTCCGCCGCGACCTCACCCGCCGCGCCCGCTGGACCCTGCTGCTCGCCGGGCTCACCGTCCTCGGCGTCCTCGCCTCCGCCGCCGCCCTCGCCGGCGACTTCGAACGGGCCGCCCGGCACGCGGTGTACGGCAAGGACGTGCGGGTGGCCGTGCGCACCGGCGTCCAGGAGGTCGTCCTGTCCGGCGGCACCGGCGGCCGGCCCCTCGGCCTCTTCCTCGACGGCCGGCTGCGCGCGGGCGGCCGGGACGAGCACCGCTACGGCGAGGCCCTGGTCGCCCCCGCCCTGGCCGGCCCGCACGCGCGCGTCCTGATCCTCGGCGGCGGCGACGGCCTGGCCGCCCGCGAGGTGCTGCGGCACGGCGGGGTGCGCCGCGTCGACGTCGTCGAACGCGACCCCGGCCTGGTCGGCCTGGCCCGCCGCGACCCCGGCCTGTCCGCCGCCAACGGCCACGCCTTCGCCGACCCGCGCGTCCACGTGGCCACCGCCGACGCCCTCGGCTGGCTGCGCGGGGCCCGCGGACCGGCGTACGACGTGGTGATCGCCGACCTGCCCGACCCCGGCATCACCGAGAGCACCAAGCTGTACTCGCAGGAGTTCTACGGCCTGACCCGGCGGGTCCTGGCCGCGGACGGCCGCCTGGCGGTGCACGCGGGCCCCGTCACCACCTGCCCCCGCGCCTTCTGGACCGTCGCCGCGACCCTGCGCACGGCCGGCTTCGCCGCCTCCCCCTACCGGGTGCCCGGCCACGACTCCGGCTTCGCGGCGGGCGCCGCCCGCGCCCCGCGCGACTGGGGCTTTCTGCTGGCGGCACCCGGGCGCACCCCGCCGCCCCTGCGGCTGGGCCGGGACCGCCCGGACACCCTGACCCCGGCCGGGCTGAGAGCGGACGCCCGGGCGGCGCGGCGGACCCGGATCGACGGGCTGCCGGCGTCCACGCTGGTGCATCCGCGCTACTGAGCGCCCGCCGCCTCCGCCTGCTCCCTCCGCCGGCCGTCACCGGCACGCCGGCCGGTGTGCAAACGGGGGTCCGGGGGACGGACGTCGGCACGGCAGGGTGAGTCCGGGCCACAACTGGGTAGGCTCCCGCACCATGGAGCACCAGGTCTTCGTCCCGGCCCCCGCCGACAGGCTCGCCGCGGCACTGGCCGACCACGTCCGCGTCGCGCGAGCGGTCCCCGGCCTGCAGCAGGACGCCGGTGCCGAACCGATCACCGGGCGGCTGAAACTCCGCGTCGGCGGACACTCCGTCACCTACCGGGGAACGGCACGGGTGACGCCCCGGCCGGACGGCACGTACGCCGTCGACGCCGACGCCGCCGAGGCGCGCGGCTCCGGCACGGTCCGGCTCGCCCTCACCCTGCGCCTCACCGACACCGACGGCGGCTGCACGGTCACGGCCGAGGGCACGGCGGACGCGTCCGGCCGGATCACCGAGCTGCCGGCGGAGGCGGTGGCCGCGGCGGCGGTCCGGCTCCTGAACCGTTTCCTGGAGGGCCTCGCGGCGGACGGGGGCGCGCGGCAGGAGCCGGCGGAGCCCGCCGCGGAACCGGAGTCCGCCGACGCCGGCCCCGCCCGCACCTCCGTCTTCGACACCGAGATCCCCGCGCCCGCCCTGGACCCGGACGTGGACGAGGGCGCGGACGTGGACGAGGGCACGGACAAGGGCGGCGTCGCCGGGTATCCCGACCGGTTCACCGGGGACTTCACCGACACCGGCGAACCGCCCGCCGAGGCCGCGCACGCGCGCCGCACGATGATCGGCCGCAGCGCCGAAGAGGTCGACCACGCCCCGCCGCGCGGCCGCTACGCCCCCGTACCGGCCCCCCAGAGCGTCACCGGGAACCAGGTGCTGCGCTGGGCGGCGCCCGCCGCCGCGCTGGCCCTGGCCTCGGCGGTCGTCGTCAGCCGGGCCCTGCGCAAGCGCCGCTGAGCCGGATGGGCCCGGCGGAGCGGAGCGGTGTCTGTAGTGTCGTCCCGTGAGTAACGACGACATCACGCTGACCGCGGGCGAAGCGGAAGTACGCGTCAGCCCCGCCGACGGCGGCCGTATCAGCGGGCTCAGGATCGGTTCCCTCGAACTGCTGCGGCAGGGCCCGCGCTTCGGCTGCTTCCCGATGGTGCCCTGGTGCGGCCGGATCCGGGACGGCCGCTTCCTGGACGGCGGCACCGTCCGCCAGATGCCGCTCAACTCCCCGCCGCACGCCATCCACGGCACCGCGCGCGACGGCGCCTGGCGCACCGCGCGCGTCACGGCGGACGAGGCGGTGATCACGTGCGAGCTGGCCGACCCCTGGCCGCACCGCGGTCGGGTCACCCAGATCGTCTCGCTCGCCGAGGACGGCCTGACGCTGACGATGTCCGTGGAGGCGTACGACGACTCCTTCCCGGCGCAGCTCGGCTGGCACCCGTGGTTCCACCGCACCCTGGACGGCGTGGACGCCCGGCTGGACTTCAAGCCCGCCTGGCAGGAGGAGCGCGGCGCCGACCACCTGCCCACCGGCAACCGGATCGACCCCCTGCCGGGCCCCTGGGACGACTGCTTCGGCATGCCCGGCGGGGTCGATGTGACCCTCACCTGGCCCGGCCTGCTGGAGCTGAAGGTGGCGAGCCGCGAGGAGTGGGTGGTGGTCTACGACGAGCAGGCCGAGGCCGTCTGCGTCGAGCCGCAGACCGGGCCGCCCAACGGCCTGAACACCTCCCCGCGCCTGGTCACCCCGCTGGACCCGCTGGAGGCCGCGACCGCCTGGAGCTGGCGCCGCCTCTAAGCTGGTCGGCATGACGGACGTACGTGGCGAGCTGCTGCAGCAGATCAAGGACAAGGCCGTGGTGCACGGCAAGGTGACCCTGTCCTCGGGCAAGGAAGCCGACTACTACATCGACCTTCGCCGGATCACGCTGGACGGCCAGGCCGCGCCGCTGGTCGGTCAGGTCATGCTCGACCTGACCGCCGAGCTGGACTTCGAGGCCGTCGGCGGCCTCACCCTGGGCGCCGACCCGGTGGCCACCGCGATGCTGCACGCCTCGCACGCGCGCGGCAGGACGCTGGACGCCTTCGTGGTCCGCAAGGCGGGCAAGGCGCACGGCCTGCAGCGCCGGATCGAGGGCGCCGAGGTCAAGGGCCGCCGGGTGCTGGCCGTCGAGGACACCTCCACCACCGGCGGCTCGGTGCTGACCGCCGTGGAGGCGCTGCGCGAGGCCGGTGCCGAGGTCGTCGCCGTCGCCACGATCGTGGACCGGGCGACCGGCGCGGCCGAGGCGATCGCCGAGCAGGCGGGCGTGCCGTACCTGTTCGCCTTCTCGAAGGATGAACTGGGTCTGGACTGACGAGCGGAATTGACCTGGACTTGACCGGCGCGTGGACCATCGGCTCAGGTCTGGAAAGATGGGGCCGACGATGACGTCGCACCCCAGGTCTAGGTCAGGGCCGTAACGCAGAACGCCAACCCGCAACTCAAGGAGCGGACAGATGCCCATCGCAACCCCCGACGTCTACAACGAGATGCTCGACCGGGCGAAGGCAGGCAAGTTCGCCTACCCGGCCATCAACGTGACGTCCTCGCAGACCCTGAACGCGGCCCTGCGCGGCTTCGCGGAGGCGGAGAGCGACGGCATCGTCCAGATCTCGACCGGCGGGGCCGAGTTCCTCGGCGGCCAGTACAGCAAGGACATGGTGACGGGCGCGGTGGCCCTCGCCGAGTACGCGCACATCATCGCCGAGAAGTACCCGGTCAACATCGCGCTGCACACCGACCACTGCCCGAAGGACAAGCTCGACGGGTACGTGCGTCCGCTGCTCGCGCTGTCGAAGAAGCGCGTCGACGCCGGTCTCGGCCCGCTGTTCCAGTCGCACATGTGGGACGGCTCGGCCGAGACCCTCGCCGACAACCTGGAGATCGCGCAGGAACTGCTGGAGCAGGCCCGCGCCGCCCAGATCATCCTCGAGGTCGAGATCACCCCGACCGGCGGCGAGGAGGACGGCGTCTCCCACGAGATCAACGACTCCCTCTACACCACGGTCGACGACGCGATCCGCACGGCTGAGGCCCTCGGCCTCGGCGAGAAGGGCCGCTACCTGCTGGCCGCCTCCTTCGGCAACGTGCACGGCGTCTACAAGCCGGGCAACGTCGTCCTCCGCCCCGAGCTGCTGAAGGAGCTGAACGAGGGCGTCGCCGCCCGGTTCGGCAAGGAGTCCCCGTTCGACTTCGTCTTCCACGGCGGCTCCGGCTCCTCCGAGGAGGAGATCGCCACCGCGCTGGAGAACGGTGTCGTGAAGATGAACCTCGACACCGACACCCAGTACGCCTTCACCCGTCCGGTCGCCGGTCACATGTTCGCGAACTACGACGGCGTCCTGAAGGTCGACGGCGAGGTCGGCAACAAGAAGGCCTACGACCCGCGCACCTGGGGCAAGCTGGCCGAGGCGTCCATGGCCGCGCGTGTCCTGGAGGCCACGCAGCACCTGCGCTCTGCGGGCAACAAGATCAAGTAAGCGGTACCCCCAGCGGGCCCGGCGGCTGTCCATGCCGCCGGGCCCGCTGTATACCTGGGAGCATGCCCGACGTCCGGATGGCCTCGCCGCAGGGCAAGTGGATCCTGCTGACCACCGTCCTCGGCTCCAGCATGGTCCTGCTGGACTCCACCGTCGTCAACGTCGCCCTGCCGCGCATCGGCCGCGACCTGGACGCGGGCCTGAGCGCCCTGCAGTGGACGGTCAACGCCTACATGGTCACGCTGGCCGGGCTGATCCTGCTCGGCGGCTCCCTCGGCGACCGCTACGGCCGCCGGAAGGTCTTCGTCATCGGGGTGGTCTGGTTCGCCACCGCCTCGCTGCTGTGCGGCCTGGCCCCGACCTCCGGCATCCTCATCGCCGCCCGTGCGCTCCAGGGCGTCGGCGGCGCCCTGCTCACCCCCGGCTCGCTCGCGCTGATCCAGGCGTCCTTCCATCCCGACGACCGCAGCAGGGCGGTCGGCCTGTGGTCCGGCTTCGGCGGGATCGGCGCCGCTGTCGGCCCCTTCCTGGGCGGCTGGCTGGTGGCGGGACCCGGCTGGCGCTGGGTGTTCCTGCTCAATGTGCCGCTGGCGCTGCTCTGCGTGCCGGTGGCGCTGCGGCATGTGCCGGAGTCCGCCGACGAGCGGGCGCACGGCCGCTTCGACATCCTCGGCGCGGTCCTGGGCGCCCTGGCGCTCGCCCTGGTGACGTACGCGCTCATCGAGGCGCGGGCCGGCTCCCTCGCGGTGACGCTGAGCGCGGTGGCGGGCGTCGCGGCGGCGGCGGCCTTCGTGTACGTCGAGCGGCACCGCCCCGACCCGATGCTCCCGCCGGGCATCTTCGCCTCGCGCCAGTTCACGGCGGTCAACCTCGTCACCCTGTGCGTGTACGCGGCCTTCGGCGGCTTCTTCTTCCTCACCGCGCTCCAGCTCCAGGTGGTGGCCGGCTACTCGCCGCTGGCGGCCGGTACGGCCCTGCTGCCCACCACGGCCCTCATGCTGCTGTTCTCGTCCCGCTCGGGCGCCCTCGCGGACCGTACCGGGCCGCGGCTTCCGCTGACGGTGGGCCCGCTGCTGTGCGCGGCGGCGATGCTGCTGATGCTGCGGGTGGGACAGCACGCGGACTACCTCACCGACGTGCTCCCCGCGCTCCTCGTGATGGGCACCGGCATGGTCGTCCTGGTGGCCCCGCTGACCGCCACGGTCCTCGCCTCCGTCGACACCGCCCGGGCGGGTCTGGCCAGCGGCATCAACAACGCGGCGGCCAGGGCGGCGGGCCTGATGGCGGTGGCGGCGCTGCCGCTGCTGGCCGGCATGGGCCCGGAGGCGTACCGCTCGGCCACGGCCTTCGACGCGGCCTTCGACCGGGCCATGCCGATCTGCGCGGGTGTCCTGGTGCTGGGCGCGGTCCTGTCCGCCACCCTGGTCCGCCGCCCGGCCCCGGGCTGCGTGCGGCCCGAATGCAGACAGCACGGCTGCGTGACGACTCCGCCCCTGGAGCGGGTGAGCCACCCGTAGCCCGGACTGACCTCACCGCCAGGGTCACGGGGAACTGCGCGACCGCCCCCGCCGGACGGCCCGCCCGCGCCGGGGGTGGCTGTGAGACCCCGGTGCGGGCGTCGCCGCCAGGGGCGCGGGGAACTGCGCGACCGGCCTCGCCGGACGGCCGGCCCGTGCCGGGGGTGGTTGTGAGGCCCCGGTGCGGGCGTCTCCGCCAGGGGCGCGGGGAACTGCGCGACCGGCCTCGACGGTGCGGCACCCGTAGGTCGGCCGGCCCGTGCCGGGGGTGGTTGTGAGGCCCCGGTGCGGGCGTCGCCGCCAGGGGCGCGGGGAACTGCGCGACCGGCCTCGACGGTGCGGCACCCGTAGGTCGGCCGGCCCGTGCCGGGGGTGGTTGTGAGGCACCGGTGCGGGCGTCTCCGCCAGGGGCGCGGGGAACTGCGCGACCGCCCCCGACGGTCGCCGCACCCGCAGGTCGGCCGGCCCGTGCCGGGGGTGGTTGTGAGGCCCCGGTGCGGGCGTCGCCGCCAGGGGCGCGGGGAACTGCGCGACCGGCCCCGACGGCGCCGCACCCGCAGGACAGCCCGCATGCGCCAGGTGCCCCACGTGCCGGGTGCCCACACGCGTCCGGGGCCGGTCGGGCCGCCACGGCCGACCGGCGGCGGGTGCGCGAGACTGGTCCCATGACGATTCACGAGAACCTCCTCGGCGGCCCGCCCCCCACGCACCTGCCCGACGACCCGGAGCCCCGTCAGCTGCTCGCGCAGGGCACCGCACCGGCGGAGGTGGCCGCCAAGTACCCGACCTCCTCCCTCGCCTGGGCCCAGCTGGCCGACGACGCGTTCGAGCGGGGCGCGGTCGTGGAGTCGTACGCCTACGCCCGTACGGGCTACCACCGCGGCCTGGACGCCCTGCGCCGCAGCGGCTGGAAGGGCCACGGCCCGGTGCCCTGGGAGCACGAGCCGAACCGCGGCTTCCTGCGCGCCCTGCACGCCCTCGCCCGCGGCGCCCAGTCGATCGGCGAGCAGGAGGAGTACGAGCGCTGCTCGCAGTTCCTGAAGGACTCCTCGCCGACGGCCGCCCAGACCCTGGGCTGACCGGCACGGACGTCACCGGTGTGGCCCGTCTGGCAGCGGACGGGCCTTGCCGTACCCGGGGGCATTGCGGAGGATGCGGGGTGGGGACCGGGGCCCCCGTGCCGGCATCGGCAGGGGCGGACCGCTACCCGGAGCAACATCAGGAGACAGCGATGTCCCAACAGGCTCACCCCCCTTTCGAGGCCGCTGAGCCCGAGACCCCGAATCTCGACTTCGCGGGGACGACGCCGTACGAGGACTACGTCAAGGCCGACGTACTCACCCATCTCCAGCACACCCTCTCCGACGATCCCGGAGAGCTGGTCTTCCTGGTGACCACCCAGGTCATGGAGCTGTGGTTCACGGTGATCGTGCACGAGTGGGAGACGGCCGCGCAGGCGCTCCGCTCGGAGGACGTGCCGACCGCGATCGCCGCGCTGAAGCGTTCCGTACGGGAACTGGAGGCCCTGAACGCCTCCTGGAAGCCGCTCGGCCAGCTGACCCCGGCGCAGTTCAACTCCTACCGCTCCGCCCTCGGCGAGGGCTCCGGCTTCCAGTCGGCGATGTACCGGCGCCTGGAGTTCCTGCTCGGCGAGAAGTCCGCGTCCATGCTCGTACCGCACCGCGGCGCCCCGCGCGCCCACGCGGAACTGGAGAAGGCGCTGCACGAGCCGAGCCTGTACGACGAGGTGGTACGGCTCCTCGCCCGCCGCGGCCACCCCGTCCCCGCGTCCGTGCTGCGCCGGGACGTCACCCAGCGGTACGAGCACTCGGACGCCGTCGAGGCGGCCTGGGCGGAGATCTACTCCGGCGACCAGGACGGTGAACTCGCCCGTCTGGGCGAGGCGTTGAGCGACGTGGCCGAGCTGGTGTGGCGCTGGCGCAACGACCATCTGGTCGCCACCCGGCGCGCGATGGGCGCGAAGACGGGCACGGGCGGCTCGGCCGGCGTGGCCTGGCTGGAGAAGCGTGCCCGCAAGAACGTGTTCCCCGAGCTGTGGACGGCGAGGTCGCATGTCTGAGCTGGCCCTGGACGCAGAGAAGCTGGACGCGGCGGACGGACTCGCCGCCCTGCGCGAGCGCTTCGTCCTCGACCCGGTGTCCGAGCACGCGCCCGACGCCACGGGTGTGTACCTGGATGGCAACTCCCTCGGCGCCCTCCCCGCGCACGTGCCCGGCCGGGTGGCGGACGTGATCCGGCGCCAGTGGGGCGAGCTGCGCATCCGTTCCTGGGAGGAGAGCGGCTGGTGGACGGCGCCCGAGCGGATCGGCGACCGGATCGCCCCGCTGGTGGGCGCCGCGCCCGGCCAGATCGTCGTCGGCGACTCGACGAGCGTCAACGTCTTCAAGGCGCTGGTGGCGGCGGTCCGGATGGCGGACCCGAGCCGTGACGAGCTGCTGGTCGACGCGACGACCTTCCCCACGGACGGCTACATCGCCGAGTCGGCGGCCCGGCTGACCGGCCGCACCCTGCGGGCGGTGACCCCGGCCGAGGTGCCCGGGGCGCTGGGCGAGCGCACGGCCGCGGTGCTGCTCAACCACGTCGACTACCGCACCGGCAGGCTGCACGACCTGCCCGCGCTCACCGCCGGGATCCACGCCCGCGGCGCCCTCGCGGTCTGGGACCTGTGCCACAGCGCGGGCGCCCTGCCGGTCGGCCTGGACGAGCACGGCGTGGACCTCGCGGTCGGCTGCACCTACAAGTACCTGAACGGGGGCCCGGGTTCGCCCGCGTACCTGTATGTGCGCCGGGAGCTGCAGGACCGCTTCGACTCCCCGCTGCCCGGCTGGAACTCGCACGCCGAGCCGTTCGGCATGAGCCCGTCCTACACCCCGGCACCGGGCGCCCTGCGCGGCCGGGTCGGCACGCCGGACATCCTCTCCCTGCTGGCGCTGGAGGCCGCCCTGGACGTCTGGGACGGGGTGTCCGTGGATGCCGTGCGCGCCAAGTCCCTCGCGCTGACGGACTTCTTCCTGCGTTGTGTGTCCGCGTACACCGAGCCCGGCCGGGTGGAGTGCCTGACCCCCGGACGGCACGCGGAGCGGGGCAGCCAGATCGCGCTGCGGTGCGCGGACGCGGGTGAGGTGATGAAGCGCCTGATCGCCCGGGGCGTGGTGGGCGATTTCCGCCACCCCGACGTCCTCCGCTTCGGCTTCACGCCGCTGTACGTGGGCTTCCGGGACGTGGAACGGGCGGCCCGGGCACTGGGGGAGGAGCTGGCCTGACGGAGTGCCGGCGCGGGAGGGCGGGGCTTCCCGTCCTCCCGCGTCTTCCCTCTCCCGTACTGGCCTCCCCGTACTGGCCTCCCTGTACTGGGCTCCCCGTACGGGCCTTCCGTGCCGGCCTCCGCAGCGGGCACGCGGCGGGTCATGGACCGTTCGTCCCTCACCGCGTGTCACATCCCCGTATCCCCGCACGTCACCGGCCTGGTACCGTCCCCGCCAACGGCCGATGTCCCACCTGGTCCGCCACAGCCTCCCCCCCCCCCCCCGTGCCGAAGGCCGGGGAGGTACCCCCCCATCGCCCATCGTCGCTGAGAGGTTGGAGCATGCCGGACGACGCCGCCGCTGCCCGCGCCGCCGCCGAGGAGGAGTCGGCCTTCTCGCATCCGCCGGTCGACCCGGACGTCACCGCCGCCTACGGCGACCACCCCGACCAGGTGATCGACTTCTACGCCCCCCGCCCCGGCCCGGAGTCCGCCGCCCCGGCCGCCGCCCCGCTGGTCGTCGTCCTGCACGGCGGTGCCTGGCGGGCCCGCTACGACCGCCGCCACATCACCCCGTTCGCCGGCTTCCTGGCCCGCCGGGGCTTCGCGGTGGCCAACGTCGAGTACCGAAGGGGCGGCGAGCCGCTGATCCCGGGGCAGCAGTCGGGGGAGGGGGCGCCGGCCGACGCCACGCCGCCCGCCGGGCGCTGGCCCGACACGTTCGACGACATCGCCGCGGCCCTGGACGCGCTCCCCGCGCTGGTCCGTGAGGCGCTCCCGCAGGCCGACCCCCGCCGTACGGTGCTGACCGGCCACTCGGCGGGCGGCCACCTGGCGCTGTGGGCAGCGGCCCGCCATGTCCTGCCGGCGGACTCCCGGTGGCGCACCGGCGGCCCGGCGCTGCTGCGCGGCGTCGTCGCGCTCGCCCCGATCGCGGACCTGGAGGCGGCGGAGAAGCTGGCGGTGTGCGGACACGCGTCCCTGCAACTCCTGGGCGGGCATGGCGTTTTCGCCGAGCGCCGCGCGTACGCGGACCCGGTCCTCCTGCTGCCCACGGGCATCGCCACGACCCTGGTCCAGGGCCGTGCCGATCTGGAGGTGCCGCAGCAGGTGGCGGAGTCGTACGCGGACGCGGCGGCGAAGGCGGGCGAGGTGGTCGGGCTGACCCTTCTGGAGGACGTGGGCCACTTCCCCCTCATCGACCCGGCGGCCGACGCCTGCGCGGTGGCGGCGGAGGAGATCGCCCAACTGGCCTGGTAGCAGTACGGATCGGGGCCGTCGCCGTCTTCGCTGGAGGGCGGACCCGGTGATACCCGTAGTACCTGAGAGCTACCCGGCAGGACAGCTCCCTGGCGGGACGCCGGTGACACCCGTCTCTCCGTAACTTCCTTCTCAGTCAAGCCCGATGGCCGGGCTCTCTGGAAGGAAGCCACCCATGGGGCAGACACCGCAGCGGTCCACAGCCGCGCAGACCTCACCAGCGAACAGCACAGGTCGACCGTCCCGCCAGAGAGCCCTCCCGCAGCCGCAGCCGCGGTCGCGGTCGCTGTCGGAGCCGCAGCCGCAGCCGCGGTCGCGGTGGCAGTCGCAGTCGCAGCCGCAGCCGCAGCCGCTGTCGCTGTCGGCGGAGCCGCACCGCAGGGCCCTCTCGCTCCCGCGCGCGGGCCTCCCGCGGTCGCCGACGGCGCATGCGCCCCACGAGGGCCACCCGCGGCCGACGACGAAAGCCGCACGGGTGATGCGGGTGGGAAACCGATCCCGGCAGGAGGCGGGGCACCCACCCACCGACCCGCTCCCGAGCCCGAACCCGCACCCGAAGCCCCGCCGCCCCCGCCCGGCCCGGCAAAGGCTCCGTACGCTGCTCGCCGCCGCCCTCACCGCCGCCATCGTCCTTCCCCTCGCCGGCGCGGCCCGCCCGGAGATCCCCGCCCCGCCGCCCGCTCCCGCCGCCCACGCCCCCCTCACCCCTTCCACCCTGCACTCCGCCTACGCGGCGAACCGAGCCAACGCCGACGCCGCGGCCCGCATGGCCGCCGCCCACGGCGACACCGGCCGCGCCGCGGCGGACCGCGCCCTCGTGGCCCCGTCCCGCCACCTCCTCGCCTTCGACGGCCGGGGCGCCGGCCAGGCCACGGAGGTCCTCGGCGACCTCGCGCACGCCGACCGCATCGCCGTGCTCGTCCCCGGCTCGGACACCTCCCTTGACACCTACACCCGCTTCCACCGCACCGCCGCCGCGCTGTACGCGGAGCTCGGCCGGCGGGCCGCCCCGGGCACCCGTGTCGCCGTCATCGCCTGGCTCGGCTACGAGACCCCGGCCACGGTGAGCACCACGGTCACCACGACCACCCGCGCCGACGAGGCCGCCCCCCGCCTGCGCGCCTTCCTGCGCCGCCTGCACACGGCCGTCCCCGCGACCGCCCGCCTCACCCTGGTCTGCCACTCCTACGGCTCCGTGGTCTGCGGCCGGACGGCCCCCGGTCTGACCCCGGACGACGCACACGCCGTACAGGGGGCGGCCGACGCACACGCCGCACCTCGCGGGGCCGCCGCACACGGCCCGGACGACATCGTCCTGATCGGCAGCCCCGGCACCGGCGCGGACTCCGCCGCCGCCCTGCACACCCGCGCCCGGATCTGGGCGGCCCGCGGAAGCGGCGACTGGGTGGCGCACGTCCCGCACCTGAGCGCCGGCCTCTTCGGCACCACCGTCGGCTTCGGCACCGACCCCGTCTCCGCCGCCTTCGGGGCCCGGGTCTTCGACGCGGCCGGCGCCGGCCACAGCGGCTACTTCACCCCGGGCTCCGCCGCGCTCGCCAACCTCGCCCGGATCACCCTCGACGAGCCCTCGGAGGTCACCCGTGCCTGAGCCCTCCCGGCGTACGCGCCGCCCCGCCGCCCGCCCCGTACGCCGCGCGCTGCTCGCCCTCCACCGGGGCGCCCACCGGGTGGACGCCGCCACCCCGGCCTCCCGCGACCGTGCCGTGGACGCGCTGCGTGCCTGCGCGATCCTCGGGGTCGTGCTGGGCCACTGGCTGGTGACGGCGCTGGTGGCGAAGGACGGCGCGCTGCACACGGTGAGCCCGCTGCAGGCCATGCCGTGGCTGGCCCCGGTCTCCTGGCTGTTCCAGACGCTGGCCGTGTTCTTCCTGGTCGGCGGTCATGTGGCGGCACGCGGCCTGGCCACGGCCCGCGCCCGGGGCGACTCCTACGGCCGCTGGCTGCGCGCCCGCCTGAGCCGCCTGCTCCGCCCGGTCGCCGCGCTGCTGGCCCTGTGGGCGGTGGCCGTCACCGCCCTGCTCCTCGCCGGTGCGCCCCTGTCCACGGTCCACACCCTGTGGAAACTGGCGCTGTCCCCCCTGTGGTTCCTGCTGGTCTTCGCCGCCCTGACGGCCGCCACCCCGCTCGTCGCCCGGCTGCACCCGCTCTGGCCGCTCGCCGTCGTCCTCCACGTGGACCTGCTCCGCTTCGGCCTGCACCTCGGCCCGTCCTGGCTCGGCTGGGCCAACCTGGCCGCCGGCTGGCTGGTCCCGTACACGCTGGGCGCGGCCTGGGCCCGGGGCGAACTGGACGGCCGCCGCCCGGCGCTGGCCCTCTTCCTCGGCGGTACGGCGGCCACCGCGCTCCTCATCGGCTGCGCGGGATACCCGGCGTCCATGGTCGGCGTCCCCGGCGGCGCGGTCTCCAACCTGAACCCGCCGACCCTGGCGGCCGTCACGTTCGGCCTGGCCCAGTGCGGGCTCGCGCTCCTGCTGCGCGACCGGCTGCGCCGGGCGATGGCCCGCCCGCTCGCCTGGGCGGCGGTGGCGCTGGTCAACCTGTCCGCGATGACGATCTACCTCTGGCACCAGACGGCCATGACGGCGGTCACGGCCGCGGCTCTGCCGGCCGGCCGGCTGCCCGGTCTGCACACCGCACCCGACGCACCGGCCTGGGTGGCCTGCCGCCTCGCCTGGCTGCCGCTGTTCGCCCTGGTACTGGCCCTGTGCCTGGCGGCCTTCCGGCACCATGAGCAGGGCCGTCGCCGCCCGCTCGACCGCGCCTCCCGGGTGGTCCGCCGCCACCTCCCGCCGACGAAGTCCCCGCACCATGCCTAAGGTTGATCACGTGCAGCCCGCGGACCCGAACCCCACCCCCACCCCCTCCGACGGCCGGCACACCCCGACCCGCCCCGTCCATCCCACCCGCCCCACCCGCCTGCGCCGGCTGCGCACCTGGCTGGGCGAAGCCCCCTCCCGTTGCGCCCCGCCCCTCTCCAAGTACCGCTGGCTCAGGCTGATCTCCTACCTCCTCCTCGGCTGGCTGGCCCTGGGCATCGGCCTCACCGGCCCCCAGGAGGTCTCGGGCTCCTACGGGCTCACCTGGTCCGACGCCTTCCTCATCGTCCTTCCCCAGGCAGCCGCCATCGTCCTGGCCATCCGGCGCCCCTTCGTCGCCTGGGCCGTGTCCCTGACGGGTGCCACGACCACCGCCCTGCTCGCCCGCCCGCACCTGACGGCGGTCCCCGACCCGGGCCCCAACTGGCCGTGGTCCGTCCACGCCCTGCTGGCCCAGGCGGCCGTCCTGCTGCTCCTCGCGCTGCGCGTCCGGCTGCGCGGCACGGTCGTCGCGCTCACCGTGACGGTTCTCGTGACCCTGGTCCTGCAGGGCGGCATGGCGACGGGGCGGTACTCCGGCACCGGCACGCTGGCCGTGGCCCTGTTCGTCGTCGTCGCCCTCATAGGGGCGGCCCTGCGCAGCCGCAGCGAGGCCCGTAGCGAACTGGTCCAGCAGACGACGATCACCGCCGAGGAGCGGGCCCGGCGCACGCTGCTCGAGGAGCGCAGCCGGATCGCCCGCGAACTGCACGACGTGGTCGCCCACCACATGTCGGTGATCTCCATCCAGGCCCAGGTGGCCCCGCACCTGGTGGAGCGCCCCTCCGACGAACTGCTGGAGAACCTGGCCGGCATCCGCAACAACGCGCTGGAGGCGCTCACCGAACTGCGCCGGGTGCTCGGCGTGCTGCGCTCCGAGAACCCCGAGGACCCCTACGGCCTGGGCGGTCCCGGGACCGGTGCCGCCCCGGACGCGCCGCAGCCCACGCTCGACCGGCTGGACGCGCTGATGGAGAACACCCGCGCGGCGGGCCTGGACGTGAGCGCCGAAGTCGTGGGCGAGATACGGCCGTACGCTCCGGGGGTGGAGCTGTCGGCGTACCGGATCGTGCAGGAGGCGTTGAGCAACGCCCTGCGGCACGCGCCCGGGTCCCGGGTGCATGTCGAGGTCGGGCACTTCCCCAACGGCCTGCACCTGCTGGTGACCAACTCGCCGCCGCTGCACCCCGTCCCGCCCTCCCCGGGCGCCGGACACGGGCTGCTCGGCATGCGCGAGCGCGCCGCGATGCTCGGCGGCCATCTCGTCGCGGCCAGAACCCCGGGCGGCGGCTTCAACGTCACGGCCTTCCTCCCCGGGGACCTCACCCCGGACCCGGCCGACACGACACCGACAGGAGAAGAGACACCATGACGAGCGGTGCCGGCAGCATCCGGGTGATCATCGCCGACGACCAGCAGATGGTCCGGCAGGGTTTCACCGTGCTGCTCAACGCCCAGCCCGGCATCGAGGTGATCGGGCAGGCGGTGGACGGCCGGGACGCGATCGCCCGGACCGCCGAACTGGCCCCGGACGTGGTGCTGATGGACATCCGGATGCCGGAGCTTGGCGGCATCGAGGCGACCCGCCGGATCGCCGCCGACCACCCCGCCGTCAAGGTGCTGGTACTGACCACGTTCGACCTGGACGAGTACGTGTACGACGCGCTGCGGGCGGGCGCCTCCGGCTTTCTGCTCAAGGACGCCTCGGCGGACAAGCTGGCCGAGGCGGTGCGGGTGGTGGCCGCGGGGGACGCGCTGCTGGCGCCCGGCATCACCCGCCGGCTCATCGCGGAGTTCTCCCGCCTGGACGGCAGCGGCCGGGTCCCGCTCAAGCGCCGCGTCGGCGATCTCACCGAGCGCGAGACGGAGGTGCTGGCGCTGATCGCGCAGGGCCTGTCGAACGCGGAGATCGCCGAGCGGCTGTTCGTGGCCGAGCAGACGGTGAAGACGCATGTGGGCCGGATCCTGGTGAAGCTGGGCCTGCGCGACCGCACCCAGGCGGCGGTCTTCGCCTACGAGTCCGGTCTGGTCCGCCCCGGGGCGCACTGACCGCGGGCCGCCCTGGGCACCCTGGCCCCGCTTCTCACCGGCGCCGGGTCCCTGTCCTTCCCGTAGTACCTGAGAGGGATCCCGGAGGACCCCTCTCCAAGGGGACGACCGCGCGTCCGCCCGCGCCTACCGTTTCCCTTGTGACCGAGACGACGACGCACATGCAGACGACACCGCCGGAGGCGGCCGGCCGGCCGCGCAGCCCGGAGTTCCGGCTGGCCGTCGACGCCCTGCGGGGGCTGCGCCAGGACCTGTTCCACGGGGCCTTCGCCTACCGCCCGATGCCCCGCATGGCCGTCGACGGCCCGCTCACCCGCCGGCTGTCCGGCCGCGCGCGGGAGTACGCGTCCTGGACCCCGCACGCGCTGGTGGCCGGCGCCGGCACGGTGGCGATGCTCGCCAACGCGGCGAGCTTCTCCGAGGGCCGGGTGACCCAGCTGGTGTGCGCGTTGCTCGCGCTGGCCCCGGTGCTGCTGACCCTGGCCCGTCCGGTCGGCGCGTTCTGGCTGTCGCTCGGGGCCACCGCGGTCATCGCGGCGTTCGGTGACTCCTGGGACACCTGGCCGTGGCTGCCGGGCAGCTTCATCTCCCACCTGGCGGTCCTCACGGTCGTGGCGATCCGCACCCGTCCGCGCACCGCGGCCTGGATGTGGCTGCTGACCACGGCGTTCGGCCTGTGGTGCGTGGCCGTCTTCGGCTCCGGCTACTACGACGTCGACGTGGCCCCGATGGCCATCCTCTCCGCGCTGGTCCTGCTGGCCGTCACCGTCCGGCACACCCGGAGGGAGGCCCGGCAGGAGGTGACCGCCCAGCTGACGGTGACCGAGCACGAGCGCTCGCGGCGCACCCTGCTGGAGGAGCGCACGACGATCGCCCGTGAGCTGCACGACGTGGTCGCCCACCACATGTCGGTGGTCGCGATCCAGGCGGAGGCGGCGCCGTACCGGGTGGAGAACCCGCCGCCGGAGCTGGAGAAGGCGTTCGCCACCATCCGGGAGAACGCGGTGGCGGCCCTGACCGAGCTGCGCCGGGTCCTCGGCGTGGTCCGCGCGGAGGACTACGCGGCCCCGGACGCCCCGCAGCCCACCCTGGCCGATCTGGACGGACTGCTCGCCAATGTCCGCGAGGCGGGCCCGGAGGTGGCGAAGGTGGTGACCGGCGCGGTGCGGGAGCTGCCGCAGGGGGTGGAGCTGTCGGCGTACCGCATCGTGCAGGAGGCGCTGAGCAACACCCTGCGGCACGCCCCCGGCGCGGACGCCCGGGTCGAGATCGGCTATGTACTCGGCGGTCTCGGCCTGCGCATAGTCAACGGTCCGCCGCCCAACCCGCAGCTGGTCAAGGCCTCGCCCGGCGCGGGGCACGGCATCACGGGCATGCAGGAGCGCGTGTCGATGCTGAACGGCGAGATGACGGCGGTCCCGGCGGCCGACGGAGGCTATGAGGTGACGGTGTTCCTTCCGGTGCCCGCCGCCGCGGAGACCGAGGGCGCGGCATGACGATCCGCGTGCTGATCGCGGACGACCAGATGATGGTCCGCGAGGGATTCTCGGTCCTGCTGAACGCGATGCCGGGCATCGAGGTCGTCGGCGAGGCCGTCAACGGCCGCGAGGCGGTCGAGCGGGTGCGGGAACTCGCCCCGGACGTGGTCCTGATGGACATCCGCATGCCGGAGCTGAACGGCATCGAGGCGACCCGGGAGATCGTCGCCGCGGACGAGACGGCGAAGGTGCTGGTGCTGACCACGTTCGACCTGGACGAGTACGTGTACCAGGCGCTGCGCGCGGGAGCCTCCGGCTTCCTCCTCAAGGACGCCTCCGCGCGCCAGCTGGCCGACGGGGTACGGGTGGTGGCGGCCGGCGAGGCCCTCCTGGCGCCCACCGTCACCAAGCGGCTCATCACGGAGTTCTCCCGCCTCGCGGACACCCCCAGGCTGGTGCCGGCGGCCCAGGCGGCGTACGGGGAGCTGACGGAACGCGAGACGGAGGTGCTGGTCCTCATCGCGCAGGGCCTGTCCAACGCGGAGATCGCCGGGCGCCTGGTGGTGGCGGAGTCGACGATCAAGACCCATGTGAGCCGGATCCTGGTCAAGCTGGGCCTGCGCGACCGCACCCAGGCGGCGGTGTTCGCGTACGAGGCGAGACTGGTCACTCCGGGCTGACGGGCCGTCCCGCGGGCGTGCGGGGCGGGGGCGTGCGCGCGGTGCGGCGGGGCTGCCCCTGGTCAGGCGGCGGGGTGAGGGGTTAGCGTCCCCGCATGGCAGGCCCCACCGTCCTCGCTTTCGACCCCTGGGACCCGGCGTTCGTCGCCGACCCCTACCCGGCCTACGCCGAACTGCGGGCGCGCGGCCGGGTGATCCGGTACGAGCCGACCGATCAGTGGCTGGTGCCGCGGCACGCGGACGTCTCGGCGCTGCTCCGGGACCGCAGGCTCGGCCGCAGCTATCAGCACCGGTTCGCCCACGAGGAGTTCGGCAGGACCCCGCCCCCCGAGGCGCACGAGCCCTTCCACACCCTCAACGACCACGGGATGCTGGATCTGGAGCCGCCGGACCACACCCGGATCCGGCGCCTGGTGTCGAAGGCGTTCACCCCGCGCACGGTGGAGCGGCTGCGGCCGTATGTGCACGGGCTGGCGAACGACCTGGTCGCCGGCCTGGTCCGGGAGGGCGGCGGCGATCTGCTGACGGACGTGGCCGAGCCGCTGCCGGTGGCGGTGATCGCCGAGATGCTCGGCATCCCCGAGGCGGACCGGGCGCAGCTGCGCCCCTGGTCGGCGGACATCTGCGGGATGTACGAGCTGAACCCGTCCGAGGAGACGGCGCGGCGTGCGGTGCGGGCGTCGCGGGAGTTCTCCGGCTATCTGCGCGAACTGATCGCGGCCCGCCGCGAGGAGCCCGGCGAGGACCTGATCTCGGGCCTGATCGCGGCCCATGACGAGGGCGACCGCCTCACCGAGCAGGAGATGATCTCCACAGCGGTGCTGCTGCTCAACGCGGGGCACGAGGCGACGGTCAACGCCACGGTGAACGGCTGGTGGGCGCTGTTCGCGAACCCCGGCCAGCTCGCCGCCCTGCGCGCCGATCACTCCCTGGTCCCCTCGGCGATCGAGGAGCTGATGCGCTACGACACCCCGCTCCAGCTCTTCGAGCGCTGGGTGCTGGACGACATCGAGATCGACGGCACGACGATTCCCCGGGGCGCCGAGGTCGCCCTGCTCTTCGGTTCCGCCAACCACGACCCGGCCGTCTTCGCCGACCCCGGCCGCCTCGACCTCGCCCGCGCGGACAACCCGCACATCTCCTTCAGCGCCGGCATCCACTACTGCATCGGCGCACCCCTGGCCCGTATCGAACTGGCCGCCTCCATGACGGCCCTGCTCCGCCAGGCCCCCACCCTGACCCTGACGGCAGAACCGGAGCGCACAGCGAACTTCGTCATCAGAGGCTTGCGGAGCCTGCGCGTCACAGTGGCCTGACGCCCTGAAGGGGCGCGGGGAACTGCGCGACAAGCCACCACCCAGCCGCAGCCGCCCGAACCCCGCACAAGGCCCCCCGTACGCCTGCCCCAAGTTGCCCCGTCCCCCGTTCCCCCGCCCCAAGCTGCCCGTCCCGAATTCCCCCGCCCCCGCCCCCGCCCCCGGCGGAGCGTCACCGTTCCTTCGTCTCCTCCAGCACCGTCCGCCCCACCAGCGCATACCGCTCGGGCGCGCGCCGCTTGAGGTACTGGGCGTATCCGACGCCGGTCCCCGCCACCAGCGCCACCAGCCACGGTGTCGCCTTCAGCACCAGCGAGCCGGACTCGGGGCCGGCCGCCACCCCCATGTTGGACACCAGCAGCACGACCACCGCGAGCATCGCGATCCCGCCCAGCAGGGGCGCGGTGAAGGTGCGGAACCAGTGCCGGCTCTCCGGATGGTGCGAGCGGAAGTACGCCAGCACCGCGAACGAGCACACGGCCTGGACGACCAGGATGGCCATGGTGCCGAGGATGGCGAGCAGGACGTACGTCCCGGTGTAGGGGTCCTTGCCCGCGGCCCAGAACGCGCCGACCAGCACCGCGCTGACGGCGGTCTGCACCAGGCCGGCGATGTGCGGGGAGCCGTGCCGGGCGTGGGTGCGCCCGATGGTGTGCCGCAGCGAGGGCACGATGCCCTCCCGGCCCAGGGCGTACAGATAGCGGGCGGCGCAGTTGTGGAAGGCCATGCCGCAGGCCAGCGAGCCGGTGATCATCAGCCACTGCATGACGTCGACCGCCCAGTGGCCGACATAGCGCTCGGTGGGGTTGAAGAACATCGCGAGCGGGTTGGCGGAGGACGCGGCCCGCACCGCCTCCGCCTCGCCGTTGCCGGTGATGGCCATCCAGGACACGAGGACGTAGAAGACCCCGACGCCGAGCACGCTGATCATCGTCGCCTTGGGGATGATCCGCTTGGGGTCGCGGGACTCCTCGCCGTACATCGCCGTCGACTCGAAGCCGACCCAGGACCAGAAGGCGAAGAAGAGCCCGAGGCCGGCGGAGGTGCCCTTGAAGGCGTTGACCGGGTCGACGGGCGCGAAGGTGAAACCGTGCGGCCCGCCCCCGTGCAGGGCGACCGAGACCGCCATGGCCGCCAGCACCGTCACCTCGGTCGCCAACAGCACCACCAGCAGTTTCTCGGCGACGCTCACCCCGAACCAGGTGCCGGTGGCGTTGATCGCGAGCATCAGGACGGCGAAGGCCCACCAGGGCACGTCGAGGCCGGTCTGGTCCTGGAGCGTGGTCGTGGCGAAGGTCGAGAAGATCCCGATCAGCGCGGGCTCGAAGACGACGTACGCGAAGGTGGCGAGCAGCCCGGAGGCCAGCCCGGCGGTGCGTCCGAGGCCGTAGGAGATGAATCCGTAGAAGGCGCCTGTGGAGGTGATGTGTTTCGCCATCGAGGTGAAACCGACGGAAAAGATTGCCAGGACGACCATTGCGACGAGATAGCTCGCGGGCGCCCCGACGCCGTTGCCCGACGACACCATGAAGGGCACGTTGCCGGTCATCGCGGTGATCGGCGCGGCGGTGGCGACCGCCATGAACACCACGCCCAGCAATCCCACGGCATTGGGTTTCAGCCGGTGAACCGGTCCGTCGTCACCGTTCTCGGTCGCCGGGGCGACGCCCTCGTCCACAGCCATCGGGTGGCCCCTTCCCTGTCCTGTCCGTGGGTCCTGATGGAGCAGGATGATGGACGGAGCAGGGGCTCGGGAAGGGGTCGGCGCGGTTAAATATTTGTCACTAGACCTTTAGGAGGGTGGTGTGGCAGGGTGCGGGTCACCGGTCGGCCGGCAGGACGAGCCCCCAGGCTCCCTCCGCCACCCGCCAGGTCCGCCTGCGCACCGGCCCCGAGACCGCCGTGTCCGCCCGGTAGCGGAAGTCGGCCCCGGTGACCGTCACCGTGCGCCCGGCGGCCAGCAGGGGCGTCGCCTCCGCGCCCACCGACAGGGGCCGCACCTCCACCGAGGCCACCCCGTCCGTGCCCGCCGTCACCGACACCCCCTCCACCGGCTGGTCCAGGCCGATCACCGTCTGCCCGTCGACCTCCACCCGGAGCCGGGCCGCGCAGGGCGCGGGCACTCCGGGCAGCCGGACGGGCCGGGACGCGGCCAGGGTGCGCACCAGGGAGCGGTACCAGGTCCGGCCCGGGATCGCCGGCACCGGCTCGGCGTCGGCCGCCCGCACCGGCGGAATGCCCAGCCGCCCGAGGACGACCCCGTCGCTGTCGTCGACCAGCAGGTCGAGGCGGTGCTCGATCCCGTCGAGCACCGCACGCGCCGCCGCCACCGCGCCGCCCGGCACCCCCAGCGACTCGGCGAGCGCCGTGTCCCCCACCGGCACCACCGACAGCGCGCATCCGGCCAGCTCCCGCTGCCGGTGCAGCAGGGTGACGGCCCGCACCAGCGCCGCGCCGTCACCGATGACGACCGGCCGTCTCGAACCCCTCCGGCCCAGTGCGCGGGCGAACTCCTCGGGCCCCTCGGGCAGACACACCTTGGCCGCCGCACCCGCGCTGAGCACGTCTTTCGCGATCCGTACGGCCTCTCCGTCCGTCTGCCGTGCCGCTGGATCGATGATCACAAGCAGCTGATCGGACGTCGCGAAAGTCGCCACCTCGGTCCTGCCTCGCTTCCTCGGGTAGCATCTTTGTGCAAGAGCCCCTTGCGCTATTGCGCCAGGGGCTTCGTCTATTCCGGGGCATCCGGTCCGACGGTTGTGCGACCGATGACGGTCGCGGTGGTACGCGGCGGTGAACCTTACGCCGGGGCCCCCGACCTTGGACATGCCCCGCCCGGAAGGGGTGTACGCGCGTGCCCGCACTTGTGCTGCTCGGTGCTCAGTGGGGTGACGAAGGCAAGGGAAAGGCGACGGACCTGCTCGGTGGTTCCGTCGACTATGTAGTGCGCTATCAGGGCGGCAACAACGCCGGCCACACGGTCGTCGTGGGCGACCAGAAGTACGCACTGCACCTGCTCCCTTCCGGAATCCTCTCGCCCACATGTGTTCCGGTCATCGGCAACGGCGTCGTCGTCGACCCGTCGGTCCTGCTCTCCGAGCTGAGCGGTCTGAACGAGCGTGGCGTCGACACGTCCAAGCTCCTGCTCAGCGGTAACGCGCACATCATCACGCCGTACAACGTGACCGTCGACAAGGTGACGGAACGCTTCCTCGGCAAGCGCAAGATCGGTACGACCGGCCGCGGCATCGGCCCGACCTACGCGGACAAGATCAACCGCGTCGGCATCCGGGTCCAGGACCTCTACGACGAGTCGATCCTGACGCAGAAGGTCGAGGCGGCTCTCGACGTCAAGAACCAGGTCCTCACCAAGCTCTACAACCGGCGCGCGATCGCGGTCGACCAGGTGGTCGAGGAGCTGCTGGGCTACGCCGAGCAGATCAAGCCGTACGTCGCCGACACGGTGCTGGTCCTGAACCAGGCCCTGGAGGACGACAAGGTCGTCCTGTTCGAGGGCGGCCAGGGCACCCTGCTCGACATCGACCACGGCACGTACCCCTTCGTCACCTCCTCGAACCCGACCGCGGGCGGCGCCTGCACCGGCGCCGGCGTGGGCCCGACGAAGATCAGCCGGGTCATCGGCATCCTCAAGGCCTACACGACCCGGGTCGGCGCCGGCCCGTTCCCCACGGAGCTCTTCGACGAGGACGGCGAGGCCCTGCGCCGGATCGGCGGCGAGCGGGGCGTGACGACCGGCCGTGACCGTCGCTGCGGCTGGTTCGACGCGGTCATCGCCCGCTACGCGACCCGCGTGAACGGCCTGACCGACTTCTTCCTCACCAAGCTGGACGTGCTCACCGGCTGGGAGCAGATCCCGGTCTGCGTGGCGTACGAGATCGACGGCAAGCGCGTCGAGGAGCTGCCGTACTCGCAGTCGGACTTCCACCACGCGAAGCCGGTCTACGAGACGCTGCCCGGCTGGTCCGAGGACATCACCAAGGCGAAGTCCTTCTCCGACCTGCCGAAGAACGCGCAGAACTACGTCAAGGCGCTGGAGGAGATGTCCGGCGCCCCGATCTCCGCGATCGGCGTGGGCCCGGGCCGCGACGAGACGATCGAGATCAACTCGTTCCTGTAGGCACCGCGCACGGACGCCCGCCGACCGGCCCTCGGGCTAGATCGGCGGGCGTTTCCGCGTCCCGCGCGGAGACAATCGGTAGATGAGCGACCTCCGGAAGTCGCCATGCCGGGGACCGTACGGCGGTGAGGGCCACCGGGCCGAGGGCACGGACTGCTCCGACCCGGCCGTCTTCGAGGTGGCCCGGCACAACAGGCCCCCGCTGCTCGTGTGCCCGGTACACCTCGGCCCCGCCCTGCTGCTGGCGAGCGGCGTCCTGTGGCCCCCGTCCATCCGCCTCATCGGCCGCCCGCCCGGCCTCCAGGCGTAGCGCGCGCCGCCGCTGCGGTGCGAGCCGCTCGCTCCGCTCACCGTCCAGGCGGTCCTTCGGCCGGCTCCTCCCGGCGGCGTCGCACGTTCTCCCGGGGCCGTCTGCTCGACACGGGCCGACACCTGTGCGTGACGCCTCACCCGGTCCGGCGGGTACTTCGCCGCGGCGGTGCGGAAGGCGGTACCGCCCCGCCGCAGCGCGGTCGCGTCAGCTGAAGACGATCATCGAGCCCTGGGCGAGGGAGCGGGTCGCGGCGGCGTGCAGGCCCAGCCAGACGTGGCGTTCGCGGGCGAACGGGCTCGGGTCGTACGGCGCCGGGACGGCCGGCTCCTCCAGCTCGGTCGGGGCCGCCGGAGGGGTCGGGGCCGCCGGGGGGTTGGCGGGGTCGATGCCGATCGACGGTGCCACGTACTGCAGTTCCCGCAGCAGGCTCTGCGCCGAGCCCAACGGGCCGCCGCCCGCGAGGAGTTCCTCGTTGGACAGCGGGTGCGGGAAGTCCACGGGGACGTACGCGCCCGCGTGGTCGTAGTGCCAGACCAGGTGGGACTGCTGGGCCGTGGACTCGAACATCTCCAGCAGCTGCTCGTAGTCGCCGCCGAGCTCGTCCACCGGCGTCACCGGCAGTCCGCACACCTGCAACAGGTAGACCCGGCGCAGGAAGTGCAGGGCGTCGTAGTCGAAGCCGGCCACCGGGGCGACGTCCCCGGACAGGCCCGGCATGTACTGGTACACCGGCACCGGCGGCAGGCCGGCCTCGGCCAGGGCCTTGTTGTACTGCGCGAGTTCCTCGGCGAAGGGGTTGTCCGGGGTGTGGCACAACACGTCCACGAGCGGTACCAGCCACAGGTCACAGGCCAAAAGAGGGCTCCTCGCATCGGCAGGCGCGTGATCACGCACGGCAGCATGTGGTCAGGGAAGGGTAGTCCGTACCGGCCCGGGGAGGCTCCCCCCTGTACGGGCCGTATCGCTCACTTACCCGTTGGTCAGGTGTTCCAGCAGGGCCAGCGAGTGGGCGTTGGCGTCGGTGACGATCGCGCGGGCGGTCTCGGCCTCGCGCCGGGCCAGCGCGTCCACCAGCTCGGTGTGCCCGGCCCAGAGCCGGCCGCGCAGATCGGGCAGCCGGAGCAGGTGCTGCACCGCGCAGACCCAGGACTGCACGCGCAGCCGGTGCAGGAAGTCGCCGAGGTAGGGGTTGCCGAACAGGGCGCTCAGCTCCCGCCAGAACCGCAGGTCGTAGCCGATGAGGACGGTGAGGTCGCCCGCGGTCGCGGCCCGCTGGGCCTCCTCGCCGCGGCGGCGCACGGTGGCCAGGGCCGCGGCGGTGCGCGGATCGTCCGGCGGGGTGGCGAAGGCCGGGTGGCCGGCGGTGAGGGCCTGGAACATGCCGTCGGTGACCAGGATGCGGGCCTCGATCATGTTCCGGTAGTCGGTGACCGAGTACTCGGGCACCCGGAACCCGCGGTGCTGGTCCGCCTCAAGGATGCCCTGCGCCGACAGGTCGACCAGCGCCTCGCGGACGGGCGTGGCCGAGACGCCGTACTGGTCGGCGATCTCCTTGACGGTGAACGCCCGGCCCGGACGCAGCCGCCCCGCCAGCACCTCGTCACGGAGCGCGTCCGCGATCTGCTGGCGCAGGGTGCTGCGCGTCACGGTGCCGTTGCCGGGCATGGTGCGTGCCTCTCCTCACACGTCCGGGTGACGTACTCGTACGTACGCGCGATCCCCGCGCGTACCTCTTCCTACGAGCACGTCACCTTACGCGTTCGGATCGGCGGGGCGGCAGCCGTGGTTCGCTCACGCCCCGTGACGTCCCGCGCGGATCGTCACACGGTGTATTCGTCCGCCACGGCCAGGGCGGCGTCGAGCGCGGCCAGGCCCTCCTTCAGCTCGGCCTCGGTGACGTTGCACGGCGGGACGACGTGCGTGCGGTTCATGTTCACGAAGGGCCACACGCCGTGCTTCTTGGCGGCGGCGGCGAACGCGGCCATGGGGGCGTTGGCCTCGCCGGCCGCGTTGTACGGCACCAGCGGCTCCCGGGTCTCCCGGTTCTTCACCAGGTCCAGCGCCCAGAACATGCCGACGCCGCGCACCTCGCCGACGCTCGGGTGCCGCTCGGCCAGCTCCGCGAGGCCGGGGCCGACGACGCTCTCGCCGAGCCGCCTGGCGTTGTCGACCACGCCCTCCTCCGCCATCACGTTGATCGTGGCGACGGCGGCGGCGCAGGCGAGCGGGTGCCCGGAGTAGGTGAGACCGCCGGGGTACGGGCGCTTGCCGAAGGTCTCCGCGATCTTCCCCGAGACGGCCACACCACCGAGCGGCACATAACCCGAGTTCACGCCCTTGGCGAAGGTCATCAGGTCCGGTACGACACCGAACAGGTCGGCGGCGAACCACTCACCGGTGCGGCCGAAGCCGGCCATGACCTCGTCCAGGACGAAGACGATCCCGTACTTGTCGCACAGCTCGCGCACCCCGGCCAGATAGCCCGGCGGCGGGACCATGATCCCGGCGGTGCCGGGCACGGTCTCCAGGATGATCGCGGCGATCGTCCCCGGGCCCTCGAAGGCGATCGTCGTCTCCAGGTGCTCCAGGGCCCGCGCGGTCTCCTGCTCCTCGGTCTCGGCGTAGAAGCGGGAGCGGTAGAGGAAGGGCGCCCAGAAGCGGACGACACCGGCCGCGCCGCTGTCGGAGGCCCAGCGCCGCGGGTCGCCGGTGAGGTTGACGGCCTGCTGGGTGCCGCCGTGGTACGAGCGGTACGCCGAGAGCACCTTGGTGCGGCCCGTGTGCAGCCGGGCCATGCGCACCGCGTGCTCGACGGCGTCGGCGCCGCCGTTGGTGAAGAAGATCTTGTCCAGGTCGCCGGGGGTCCGCTCGGCGATCAGCCGGGCCGCCTCCGAGCGCGCCTCGACGGCGAACGCGGGCGCGAACGTCGTCATCCTCGCGGCCTGCTCCTGGATCGCCGCGACGACCTTGGGGTGCTGGTAGCCGATGTTGGTGAAGACGAGTCCGCTGGTGAAGTCCAGGTACCGGTTGCCGTCGTAGTCCCAGAAGTACGACCCCTCGGCGCCGGCGACGGCGAGCGGGTCGATGAGGTCCTGGGCGGACCAGGAGTGGAAGACGTGCGCACGGTCCGCGGCCTTCACTGCGGCGCCGGCTTCGGGGCTGGTGGGCTGAGGGGTCATGCCGGTGAGGGTAAATGTCCGCGATGCGGAAGCGACATCGGCGTCTTGTTCCGTGGACGGGAGGAATCCGCGACAGGTTGTCCACAGGCGGGCCCGTTACGGAACCGTAGACACAGGCCCGGGCCAGCGGTCGTATCACCACACTATTCTCGGTCGGTGCAGACCTATGGGGGGGAAGGCGGCGCGGGGATGGAGAAGCTGGGACCGGGGGATCCACAGCAGATCGGGTCCTACCGGCTGCTGGCGCGGCTCGGCGCGGGCGGCATGGGACACGTCTATCTGGCCCGCTCGGACCGGGGGCGGACCGTCGCCGTGAAGCTCGTCCGCCGGGAGCTGGCCGAGCAGGAGGAGTTCCGGGCGCGGTTCCGGCAGGAGGTGCGGGCCGCGCGGCGGGTCGGCGGGTACTGGACGGCACCCGTGCTGGGCGCCGACCCCGAGGCGGCCGTGCCGTGGGTGGCGACCGGGTACGTGGCCGGGCCGAGCCTGCACCAGGTCGTCGGGCAGGACCACGGGGCGCTGCCCGAGCGGTCGGTGCGGATCCTGGCGGCGGGGCTCGCGCACGCGCTGAAGGACATCCACGCGGCCGGGATCGTGCACCGGGACCTCAAGCCGTCGAACGTGCTGGTGACCATCGACGGGCCCCGCGTGATCGACTTCGGGATCGCGCGGGCGCTGGAGACGACGGCCGCCGGCGGGGAGGGGCTCACCCGGACCGGGTCGCTCGTCGGGTCGCCCGGCTTCATGGCGCCCGAGCAGGTGCGGGGCGACCGGATCACGCCGGCCTGCGACGTGTTCTGCCTCGGGTCCGTGCTCGCCTACGCTGCGACCGGGGCGCTGCCCTTCGGCAACGCCGACAGCGGGGCGCACGCGCTGATGTTCCGCATAGCCCAGGAGGAGCCGGACCTGACCGGGGTGCCGGAGGGGATGGCCGACCTGGTGCGGGACTGCCTGCGCAAGGACCCGGCGGCCCGGCCCTCGCTGGACACGATCCTGGAGCGGACCGGGGTGGAGGACACCGTGGCCGAGGGGCGCTCCCGGGACCCCTGGCTGCCCGGCTCCCTGGTCGCCCAGCTCGGCAGACACGCCGTACAGCTGCTGGAGGTCGAGAACCCGGAGGGGGGTTCTTCGGCGCCGGGGGCCGACGCGCCGTCGGCGGGTGCCGGGGCCGGTGCCGCTGTCGGTGCGGCCGGGCGGTCCGTCGCGGGAGGCGGGGGGTCGCCCGAGCACGCCGCCGTGTCCGACGGAGGGCCGGCCGGGGACCGCCGGCCGCCCGCCGCCGCCCCCGCCCGGACTCAGCCGCCCCGCGCGCCGCAGGCGCCTCCCGCATTCGGGGCCGCGCCGGGAGCGGCGTACGGGAACGCCGCGTACCCCCAGCAGCACCCGCACCTCCCCCAGCTGCCGTCACAGCCACCCCAGCAGTACCCGCAGCCGTCCCGGCAGCAGCCGCCCCAGCACGCCGCCTACGGGTTCCCGCAGCAGGCCGGCGGCGGTGCCTGGGGCGGGGGACCGCAGCCGTACAACCCGTACGCCGGCGGCGGGCTCGGATCCACCCCGCCCTACGGGCCGACGACCGTCGGTGCGCCCGGGGAGCCGGAGCCGCGCAACCCGCGGTCCACCGCGCTGCTCATCGTGGTCGCGCTGGTCGTGGCGCTGGGCGCGGGCGGTTCGGTGTACGCGCTGATGACGAAGGGCGGCGGCACCGAGGAGCGGGGCGGCGGCCCGGCGCCCACCGCCTCCGCCGGCTCGCCGGCCGGCTCCGGCGGTCCCACGCCGACCGGCTCGGCGCCCTCCCCGTCCGCCTCCGCCACGCCCGGGACGATCCCGGCCGGCTATCTGGGCACCTGGCGGACGAGCCTCGACAACGCGAGCGGAACGAACACCCGCGAACTGACCATCCGCCAGGGCGGGGTGGGCGAGCCGGTGCTGACGCTGGTCGCGGACGGCCCCACCGACGGCGGCGGGTCGTACCACTGTGTCTTCGCGGCGAATCTCGCCGAACGGCCCGGCAGCGGCGGCCCGCTGGAGATCGGACCGTCCTTGGTCACCAGCGGCGAGCCCGCCTCGGCCTGCACCCCGGGTGAGGCCACCGAGGTCACGCTGCTGCCGGACGGTCGGCTGAAGCGGGCGAAAGCCGGCGGCGGGGAGAGCCTGACGTACACCAGGCGGTGAGCGTCCTGCGGCCGGCACCCCGGCCGCGAGCTGTGCGCGTGGCCCCGGGCCCGCGTGACCCCGGGCCCGTGTGCCCCCGGGCCCGCGTGGACCTCGGGACCGCGCGGCTAGCGCGGCTCCGGCGGCCGTTGCCGGGGCATGTTCGGGCGGCTCCCGTTCGCCGGCGGCAGGGGGAAGCGGCCCGCCGCGCCCCCGGCCTCCTGCCGCGGCACCGACGCCACCGCCGTCTGGATGCCCAGCGGCGCCGAACCCGTCCGGAACTCCACCATCCAGTCCGTCGTCTCCGTGCGGACCAGCTCCGTGATGTCCTCCGAGAAGCGCCGCAGCACCGAAAGGCACCGCTCGGCCGCCTCGCTCGCCGTGCCCTCCGCCGGGCCCAGCACCTCCCGCACGCTCTCCGACGCCCAGTCGAACTGGAGCGCCTGGAGCCTGCGCTGCACCGCCTGTGCGGTGGCGACGTCCCTCATCCAGCCGGACGTGACCCCGAAGTACCGGTCGATGCCGACGCAGGCGACCGCGAGCAGCACCGCCGGGCAGCCCCAGGGGGCCGCTCCGCCGGCCGCCCCGGTGAGATCCAGCAGGGGCAGCGCCGCCCCGGCCACCGCACCGGAGGCCGCCCCGACCCGCAGCACGCGCGCCCCGCGCCGCTTCCAGACCCGGTCCCGCAGATACCAGGCCGCCGTCTCCAGGGCCCGCCGCTCCACCCACCGGTACAGCTCGTCCAGCCGCTCCGCGGGCTCGCCCCAGTCCCCGAGCGGGAAGGACCGCCCGGTCAGATCGCCCGGCCGCAGACCGGCCGCACCCTCGCCCCGCCCGTCCTGAGGCGGACCCTCGGGCTGCATCTCCGGCTGACCCACCCGGCACTCCCTACTGATCACGACCGGTCACGTTGCGTGACATTCCATGCCGACGCGCGGGCACCTTCCTACCGCCCAATGGGTGGCGGAGAGGGAGCTTTCCCGACTTTTCCGCCCGGAAGAGGGCCTTGATCAGGTATAGGCCACTCGTCATTCTCACTCGAAAGAGTGGCGGGGCAGTGGCCGCGTGGACCACGTAGGCTCGTTGACGACGGAGAACAGCGTCGGATCCGACGACGGACGACGACGCGGAAGACGCGAGGAGCTGATCGTGATCCCCGGTGGCCAGCCCAACATGCAGCAGTTGCTCCAGCAGGCCCAGAAGATGCAGCAGGACCTGCAGCGGGCGCAGGAGGAACTGGCGGACACGGAGGTCGACGGGCAGGCCGGCGGCGGCCTGGTGACGGCCACCGTGACCGGTGCCGGTGAACTGCGCTCCCTGAAGATCGACCCCAAGGCGGTGGACCCGGAGGACACCGAGACCCTCGCCGACCTGGTCGTCGCGGCCGTCCAGGCGGCCAACGAGAACGCGCAGGCGCTCCAGCAGCAGAAGCTCGGCCCGCTGGCCCAGGGGCTCGGCGGCGGCAGCGGCATCCCGGGTCTGCCGTTCTGACGCCGCCGCCTTCCGGGCGAGGGCGCGAGCCGACTACCGTACGTACCGAAAGGTCTCCAGGAAGGGCAATCCGTTGTACGAAGGCGTGGTCCAGGACCTCATCGACGAGCTGGGGCGGCTGCCCGGCGTCGGTCCCAAGAGCGCGCAGCGGATCGCCTTCCACATCCTGCAGGCCGAGCCGACGGACGTGAAGCGGCTCGCGCAGGCGCTCCTGGAGGTGAAGGCGAAGGTCCGCTTCTGTGCGACCTGCGGCAACGTGGCGCAGGAGGAGCTGTGCGGCATCTGCCGCGACCCGCGCCGCGACCCCTCCGTCATCTGCGTGGTGGAGGAGCCGAAGGACGTCGTCGCCATCGAGCGCACCCGCGAGTTCCGGGGCCGCTACCACGTGCTCGGCGGCGCGATCAGCCCGATCGAGGGCGTGGGTCCCGACGACCTGCGTATACGGGAACTTCTCGCACGGTTGGCCGACGGGACGGTCACGGAGCTGATCCTGGCCACGGACCCGAATCTGGAAGGCGAGGCGACGGCGACGTACCTCGCCCGCATGATCAAGCCCATGGGCCTGAAGGTCACCCGCCTGGCCAGCGGCCTCCCGGTGGGTGGCGACCTGGAATACGCGGACGAGGTGACCCTCGGCCGCGCCTTCGAGGGGAGACGACTCCTAGATGTCTGACGCCACGCTGCACGCCTCGTCGCAGAACCCGGACGACTTCGCGGTCCAGGTCGCGGACCAGGTCGAGAGCTTCCTGGTGGCCGTCACGGAGGTGGCGAGAGGGGACGAGCCCGGCTCGACGGTCCCCTTCCTCCTCCTGGAGGTCTCCCAGCTCCTGCTGGCCGGCGGCCGTCTCGGCGCCCATGAGGACATCGTTCCCGACGAGCGCTACGAGCCCGACCTGGGCCCCGAGCCGGACGTGGACGAGCTGCGGGAGAACTTCGCCCGGCTGCTGGAGCCGGTCGACGTCTACTCGGAGGTCTTCGACCCGTACGAGCCGCGCAGGCTCCCGGTGCCGGCCCGGATCTCCGACGATCTCGCCGACATCATCACCGACCTGAGGCACGGCATGGCCCACTACCGGGCGGGCCGCACCACCGAGGCCCTGTGGTGGTGGCAGTTCTCCTACTTCTCCAACTGGGGCTCCACCGCCTCCGCGGTGCTGCGCGCGCTGCAGTCCGTCCTCATCCACGTCCGCCTGAACCAGCCCCTGGAGGAGCTGGACGGCCTCGACACGGACCAGACCACCATGGGCGACGAGACCCTGGAGTTCGAGGCGGGCCGGGTCATGGCCGAGGAGATCGGCACCCCGCTGGGAATCCGGCAGGGGAAGTAGCCGCCGCCGGGCGGCCGTGACTGTGACCCGGGGCACTTTCCCGCGTGGTACGGCGGAGGCTGGGCAGGTGCCGGACGCGGGCGTCCGAGGGCCCGCCGGCCCGGTGCCGCATGTCTCACCATGCGGGAGCAGGGCGGTGGAATTCGGACGCTCGTTAGACTGAGCCGACATAAACGAACCGAGCGAGGAGCGCACGTGGGCCTTGTCGTGCAGAAGTACGGAGGCTCCTCCGTAGCCGATGCCGAGGGCATCAAGCGCGTCGCCAAGCGGATCGTGGAAGCGAAGAAGAACGGCAACCAGGTTGTCGTCGTCGTTTCCGCGATGGGCGACACGACGGACGAGCTGATCGATCTCGCCGAGCAGGTCTCTCCCATGCCTGCCGGGCGCGAATTCGACATGCTGCTGACCGCCGGAGAGCGGATCTCCATGGCGCTGCTGGCGATGGCGATCAAAAACCTGGGCCACGAGGCGCAGTCCTTCACCGGCAGCCAGGCAGGCGTCATCACCGACTCGGTCCACAACAAAGCCCGGATCATCGACGTCACGCCGGGCCGGATCCGCGACTCCCTGGACAGGGGCAACATCGCGATCGTCGCCGGATTCCAGGGCGTCAGCGCCGACAAGAAGGACATCACCACGCTCGGCCGCGGTGGGTCCGACACGACGGCCGTGGCACTGGCCGCCGCGCTCGACGCCGAGGTCTGCGAGATCTACACCGACGTCGACGGCGTGTTCACCGCCGACCCGCGCGTGGTGAAGAAGGCGAAGAAGATCGACTGGATCTCCTTCGAGGACATGCTGGAGCTGGCGGCCTCCGGCTCCAAGGTGCTCCTCCACCGCTGTGTGGAGTACGCCCGCCGCTACAACATCCCGATCCACGTCCGGTCCAGCTTCAGCGGACTGCAAGGCACGTGGGTCAGCAGTGAGCCGATTGGGGACATGAAGGTGGAGCAGGCGATCATCTCCGGTGTCGCGCACGACACCTCCGAGGCCAAGGTCACGGTCGTCGGTGTGCCGGACAAGCCGGGCGAGGCCGCCGCGATCTTCCGGACCATCGCCGATGCCGAGATCAACATCGACATGGTCGTGCAGAACGTGTCCGCCGCCTCCACCGGTCTGACGGACATCTCCTTCACCCTGCCGAAGACCGAGGGCCGCAAGGCCATCGACGCGCTGGAGAAGAACCGTCCCGGCATCGGCTTCGACTCGCTGCGCTACGACGACCAGATCGGCAAGATCTCCCTGGTCGGCGCCGGTATGAAGACCAACCCGGGCGTCACCGCCTCCTTCTTCGAGGCGCTGAGCAACGCGGGTGTGAACATCGAGCTGATCTCCACCTCCGAGATCCGTATCTCGGTCGTCACGCGCGCCGACGACGTGCCGGAGGCGGTGCGCGCCGTGCACACCGCGTTCGGGCTCGACTCCGACACCGACGAGGCCGTCGTGTACGGAGGCACGGGCCGCTGATGGCACCGACCGGGAAGCCGACGCTCGCGGTCGTGGGGGCGACCGGAGTCGTCGGCGCGGTCATGCTCCAGATCCTGTCCCAGCGGGCGGACATCTGGGGCGAGATCCGGCTGATCGCCTCCCCGCGCTCGGCCGGCCGCAAGCTGGCCGTGCGCGGGGCGGAGGTCGAGGTGACGGCCCTGACGGAGGACGCCTTCGCCGGGGTCGACATCGCGCTGTTCGACGTCCCGGACGAGGTCGCCGCCGAATGGGCGCCGGTCGCCGCGGCGCGCGGCGCCGTCGTGATCGACAACTCCGGCGCCTTCCGGCTGGACCCGGACGTGCCGCTCGTCGTCCCCGAGGTCAACGCGCACGCGGTACGGTCCCGCCCGCGCGGGATCGTCGCCAACCCCGGCTGCACGACCCTGACGATGATCGTCGCCCTGGGCGCGCTGCACGCCGAGTTCGGGCTGCGGGAGCTGGTGGTCTCCTCGTACCAGGCGGTGAGCGGGGCCGGGCGGGCCGGTGTGGAGACGCTGCGCGCCCAGCTGTCCCTGGTCGCCGGAACCGAGCTGGGCACCACCCCCGGGGACGTGCGGCGGGCCGTCGGGGACGACACCGGGCCGTTCCCGGATCCGGTCGCGCTCAATGTCGTCCCGTGGGCCGGGTCGCTGCGCGAGGACGGCTGGTCGTCGGAGGAGATGAAGGTCCGCGACGAGTCCCGGAAGATCCTCGGCCTGCCGAAGCTGCCGGTCGCCGTGACCTGTGTGCGGGTGCCGGTGATCACCACCCACTCGCTGACCGTCCACGCCCGCTTCCAGCGCGAGGTCGGCGTCGACGGCGCCCGCGAGATCCTCGCCACCGCGCCGGGCGTGGTGCTCTGCGACGATCCGGCCGCGGGCGAGTTCCCCACCCCCGCCGATGTGGTGGGCACCGACCCGACCTGGGTCGGCCGGCTGCGGCGGGCCCTGGACGACCCGACCGCGCTCGAACTCTTCGTGTGCGGCGACAACCTGCGCAAGGGCGCCGCGCTGAACTGCGTGCAGATCGCGGAACTCGTCGCGGCCGGGACGACCGGCCCCGCATAGGCGGTTTGTAGGACCTGTGTAAGAAGTGTGGCCGGGAGCATGGTCCAATCCACTTGAACCGTCCCCCTGGGCTGACAGAGGATTTCACTCCCCGCCTTCCGCAACCGTACGGAGGGCGGGGAGCGTCTTTGCGGTCACCCTTGCGGGGCCTGGGGACGTGATGATCCTGGCGTGGGGACGCCGTGATCGGGGCGTGGGGACGCCCGTTCAAATGGGACATAAGGGAAGAGCGGGACGCATGACGGCACTTGAGGCACGGCCGGTTGTCGCACATGTGACGCCCGGCACGTACAACCCCGGAGGGGGGAAGCGTGTCCAACTGGCGTGGCAGAGGTACTCGAACTCAGTGTGGCCCGCGGCGGTACGGCCCTGCGGCCCCGTGCGGCGCTCCGGCCCCGCACGCCCGGCGGCATGCCGGTGATCGCGCCCATGCCCGCAGCGCGGCCCGCCCGCATTCCCAGTCAGCGTGACGGCGCCGAGGACTCCGCGGGCTCCGTGGCGACCGAGGCGGCCGGCACGACCGTCGACCACCTCACCGAGACCTACCGGGCGCACTACCGCTCGCTGCTGGGTCTCGCCGCCCTCCTCCTCGACGACACCGCCTCCTGCGAGGACGTCGTCCAGGAGGCCTTCATCCGCGTCCACTCCGCGCGCAAGCGGGTCCGCGACCCCGAGAAGACCCTCGCCTATCTGCGGCAGACGGTCGTCAACCTCTCCCGGTCCACGCTGCGCCGGCGCATCCTCGGCCTGAAGCTCCTCTCCAAGCCGATGCCCGACATGGCGAGCGCGGAAGAGGGCGCCTACGACCAGCTGGAGCGCCGCGACCTCATCAAGGCGATGAAGGGCCTCCAGCGCCGCCAGCGCGAGGTCCTCGTCCTGCGCTACTTCGCGGACATGACCGAGGCCCAGGTCGCCGAGACGCTCGGCATATCCCTGGGCTCGGTGAAGGCGTACGGCTCGCGGGGCATCGCGGCGCTGCGGGTCGTCATGGAGGCATCGGCATGAGCGGCAACGCCGAGGAGGGCGATCCACATGACAGTGACCCCCGTGAGCGCCACTCCCCTGACAGCCATTCCCATGAACCCCACTCCCATGAACGTCACGAGCCCTACGCCTGGCACGAGCCGACAGGGCGCGACGGGCAAGAGCACACGCAATCGCACGCTGGGAACGGAACTGTGAACCACGGCCCCGAAGGCAAGGGCCCCGAGCGGCGCGGCCCGGGCATCGACGGACTCGACGGACTCGACGGATGCGACGGGCTCGACGAACTCGACGGGCTCGGCTCGGACGAGCTGGCCCTGCGCCGCCTGCTGCACTCGGCGGTCGACGACGTCGAACCGCGCACCGGCACCCTGGAGCATCTGCGCCGGGCCGTCCCCGCACGCCGCGCCCGCAAGCGGCAGGCGGTGGTCGGCATGGCCGCCGCGGCCCTGTTCATCGGCACCGCGATCCCCGCTCTCGTGCACGTCTCGCACGCCGGCGGCTCCGACCCCAACACCGCCATGGCCGGCCAGTCCTCCCAGGCCCAGGGCGGCACCGGCCAGGGCAAGGACAAGAACGTCGGCAAGGGCGGCGAGAAGGACCACGGGAGCACGTCGGTCAAGCCGGGCAAGGAGCACGGCAAGGGCGGCAAGAAGGACCAGAAGGGCACCAGCGGCGGCGGCTCCGCCGGCGGCGCCGACCCCTCCGCCACCCTGTCCTCGGGCACCCCGGTGTGCACGGCGGCCCAGCTGGGCTCGGCCACCGGCACCGCCAACGCCCCGGACACCGCCGGGGTCGTCTACGGCACCTTCCGCGTCACCAACACCTCGGGCGCCGCCTGCACCGTGGCCGGCGCGGGTTCCGTCACGCCGGTCGCCCAGGGCGCCGCCGACCCGGCCAAGATCGTCTCGGCCCGGCACGCGGCCGGGGACGCGGCGACCTCGCTGCCCGACCCGTCCCTGGAAGTCACCACGCTGGTCCTGCAGCCCGGCGAGGCGTACGTGGAGCAGTTCGCCTTCGTGCCCTCGGAGACCTGTCCCACCACCGGCGGCGGCAGCACGGGAGGCTCCGACACGGGCGGTGCGACGCCGGATCCGTCGACCACCCCGGACCCGGCTGCCTCCGGCGGCTCGACCGACACCGGCAGCGCGACGACGGGCACGACCACCCAGCTGGTCACCGAGGACGGCACGGCCGACGGCAGCGTCGCGGTCACCCACACGGCGGAGGGCGGCGCACCGACGGCCACGGCGGTGGTCCCGGGGGCGTGCGCCGGGACGGTGTACTACACCGGGGTGCTGGCCGGGGTCTGACGCGCCCGTGGGGCGTCAGACCCGCCCCCGGACGCCCCCGGCCACTGCCGGCGCCGGTCAGGCGCTCGGGCTCGCCACCGCCGCCTGCTCCTTCGCCGCCTCTTCCTCCGGCACCAGGCCCAGCGCGGCGTCCCGCTGGAACTCCAGCTCCCGCCGCATCAGCCGGAACCACATGAACACCACGAACCCGGCGAAGACGAACCACTCGCCGGTGTAACCGAGGTTCTGGAACGCCTTCAGATCGAGCCCCGAACCCTGCGGCGCGGCGGCGGGCACGGCCGTCATCCCGGCATCGGCCTTGTCCAGCGTGATCCACGCGTCGTACAGCTTGTACGGCACCAGGTTCACCAGCGACGCCGAGCTGATCGCGGCCGTCTGCCCGGCCGGGAGCCCGCTGTCCCCCGGCGCCTCGGACGCCTGCAGCGCACCGGTGACGGTGACCTCCCCGGCGGGCGCCGCGGGAGCCTTGGCCGCGTCCGCCGTGCCCGGCAGCCACCCCCGCACCACGGGCAGCGCCTTGCCGGAATCGGTGCGCAGCAGGGTGAGGACGTAGAAGCCGTTCTTGCCGTCAAGCTCCCGGCCGGGCACCAGCAGCTGCTCGCCGTACCGCCCGGTGGCGCTGGCCCGCCGCCCCGAGGTGCTCTTGTCGACGGGCAGCAGCGACCGCAGCGGGCGCGCGGCCTCGTGCCGGTCGGCGGTGGCCTGCTCGGTCAGGGTGCGGTGGTCCTGCACCCGGCCCTCGAACCGGCTCAGCTGCCACGACCCCATGAAGACGCAGAAGGGGATGGCGAGCAGCACGAAAACGTTGATGCCCCACCAGCGGGGTGTCAGCAGAAAGCGGTACACACCCCCACGGTACGGCGCCCGGCCGCGCGCTCCGGCCGGGGGGCGGCCCTTGCGCGCGCCTCCGGGCGGCCCGGGACACGGAAGTTATCCACAGGCTGCGCACACCCGGCACCCAATTGTCGTCGCGGCCAGGCAGTATGGGCGCATGACTGGGGCCATGAGTGAGAGCGGCGGCACGCCGAACACGCAGCACACACCGGACATGCCGGACTGGGAGAAGCGCTTCCGGGCGCCGCGGGTCTCGCTGCCCGACTGGGCGCAGGACGCGCCGGACCGCTCCCTGTTCGTGTCGAACGCGACGGGGACCTACGAGCTGTACGCCTGGGACCGCGCGACGGGTGAGCAGCGGCAGGCGACGGACCGGCCGAACGGCACGACGGACGGCGTGCTCTCCCCGGACGGCGCGTGGATCTGGTGGTTCGACGACAAGGACGGCGACGAGTTCGGGATCTGGCGCCGCCAGCCCTTCGCCGGCGGTCCGGACGAGGCGGCCGTGCCCGGTCTCGACCCGTCCTACCCGGCCGGTCTCGCCCTGTCCCGCGACGGCCGCACGGCGGTCGTCGGCCGCTCCACGGACGAGGAGGGTACGACGATCCATCTGGCCCGCACGGGCGCGGACCCGGTGGAGATCTACCGGCACCGCGAGTCGGCCGGCGTCGGCGACCTCGCGCACGACGGCTCCCTGATCGCCATCGAGCACACCGAGCACGGCGACGCCATGCACGCGGCCCTGCGGGTGCTCCGCCAGGACGGCACGACGGTCGCCGAGCTGGACGACACCAAGGGCGGCACCGAGGAGCTGGGCCTCGAAGTGCTGGGCTTCGCCCCGGTCGACGGCGACACCCGGCTGCTCATCGGCCACCAGCGCCGGGGCCGCTGGGAGCCGCTGGTGTGGGACGTGGCCTCGGGCACGGAGACGGACCTGGCCCTGGAGCTGCCGGGCGACGTCGGCGCCGAGTGGTATCCGGACGGCTCGGCCCTGCTCGTCGTCCACGGCTTCGAGGCCCGCAGCGAGCTGTTCCGGTACGACCTGGCGGACCGCGAGCTGACCCGCATCCCCACCCCGCCCGGCACGGTCTCCGGCGCGACCGCCCGGCCCGACGGCAGCGTGGAGTTCCTGTGGTCGTCGGCGGCCGAGCCCCCGGCGGTGCGCTCCACGGCCGGCGGCGTGGTGCTCGACCCGCCCGGCCTGGTCTGCCCGCCCTCGGTGCCGGTGGAGGACGTGTGGGTGGAGGGCCCCGGCGGCCGTATCCACGCGCTGGTCCAGAAGCCGGCCGGCGCGACCGGCCCGCTGCCCACGGTCTTCGATCTGCACGGCGGCCCGACCTGGCACGACAGCGACTCCTTCGCCGCGGGCCCGGCCGCCTGGGTCGACCACGGGTACGCGGTGGTCCGCGTCAACTACCGCGGCTCCACCGGCTACGGCCGCGCCTGGACCGACGCCCTCAAGCACCGGGTCGGTCTGATCGAACTGGAGGACGTGGCCGCGGTGCGCGACTGGGCGGTCTCCTCCGGTCTCGCCGACCCCGCCCGCCTGATCCTCACCGGCGCCTCCTGGGGCGGCTACCTCACCCTCCTCGGCGTCGGCACCCAGCCGGACGCCTGGGCCCTCGGCATCGGGGTGGTGCCGGTCGCGGACTACGTCACGGCGTACCACGACGAGATGGAGTCCCTGAAGGCCATGGACCGCACCCTGCTGGGCGGCACCCCCGAGGAGGTCCCGGAGCGCTTCGAGGCGTCCTCCCCGCTGACCTACGTCGACCAGGTCAAGGCCCCGGTCTACATCTCGGCGGGCGTCAACGACCCGCGCTGCCCGATCCGCCAGATCGACAACTACGTCAAGCGGCTGGAGAGCCGTGGCGCGGCCCACGAGGTGTACCGGTACGACGCGGGGCACGGCTCGCTGGTGGTCGACGAGCGGATCAAGCAGGTCAGACTGGAGATGGAGTTCGCGGAACGGCACCTGGGCGCGCGCTAGGCGCACCGAGCGGCGCGACCCGCGGGTGGCACGGAGGGCTCACCGCAGCTCCGCCAGCCCCCTGCGGGTCGCGGCGACCACCACCCGGTCGCCCTTCTCCAGGACGTGCTCGGGCGAGGTGTCGGTGCGGCCCTCCAGCGCCAGCACCCGCCAGGAGCCGGCCCGGAACGCCTCCCGTACGGTGCGGCCCTCCAGCTGGGGGTGGCCGTCCACGTCGACGGCGGCGAACAGCAGGACCCGCCGCTCGACCGCGATGGCGCCCAGCACCTGCCGCCCGAGCATCGCCCCGGCGAACGCGGGGGCGGCCAGATGCGTGACGCTGCGGCTGCGCGTCAGGGCGTGCGGGTACGCGATCCGGAGGGTGCGGTACACGGCGGTGGCGAAGTCGTCGTCGTACAGCCGCAGCACCACGCGCAGATCGGGCCGTACGGTCCTGGCGTACAGCACCGCCTCCAGGTTGGTGGTGTCCGCGCTGGTCACCGCGAGCAGCGCCTCGGCCCGCTGGATCTGGGCGGCCTCCAGGACGCCTTCCTGGGTGACGTCGCCGAGCACCACCGGCACCCGCAGCCGGCGGGCGGTGGCGAGCCCCCGTGCCTCCGGGTCGGCTTCCACGCACACCACGGGGATGTTCAGCTCCCGCAGCCGGGTCAGCACCCGGGTGCCGATCTTGCCGAGCCCGAGCAGCACCACGTGCCCGCTCAGGCCGCGCGGCGGCTTGCGCAGACCGGAGGCGGTGCGGAAGGTGCCGAGCGCTTCGAGGCCGGTGGCCAGCAGCACCGGCAGCAGCAGCAACCCGACGAGCGCGGAGAGGAGTTGGAGGAGCTGGCGGCCGAGGGGCTCCTTGAGGGCCGGGTCGTCGATCGCGAACAGGTCGAGGAGGGTGATGTAGCAGGCGCGCAGCGGATGGATGCCGGTCACCAGCCACAGGGCGACGGCGAGGCCGGCCACGCATCCGACCAGACCGGCCAGGGACCAGCGCAGCCGCCGGGAGAAGAGCGAGGCCAGCGGCATGACGCCGGTCATCCGGCGGCTGGGTGCGGCGGACTCCGTGCCGGTCGGGGTGGAGACGTGCTCCAGCACCACCGCCTGGCGCCCGGCGGCCCGCCGCACCTCCTCGTCGTCGGGGAGCAGCCGGGGCTGTTCCCCGGCGACGCCCGGTCCGTCCGGGCCGTCGGCGCCGGCCGGGTCGCCGCCGGACAGCAGGGCGAGGGTGAAGCGCCCGGCATCGGTGCCGGGTCCGTCGGCGGTGAGCGGCCGTTCGACGGCCCGCAGCAGCAGGCCCTCGGTCTGGACGACCTTGCCGGTGCCGGCCACGGCGGTGGCGGCCAGCGCGGGGGCGGCGGTGTCGGCGTCGGACAGGACGGTCGTGGAGGCCTCGACACCGCTGCCCGCACTCGCCGTTCCGCCCGCCCCGTCCGTTGCGCCGGTGCCGCCCGGTTCGTCCCCGGCGGCCAACGCGGCCGCCTGGTCGAGGAGTTCCTCGATGTGCTGGCCCAACCGCCGGTTGTAGAGCCGCAGGACGAGCCGCAGCCGGGGATTGAGCCGGCGGGCGGTCAGCGCGGCCCGGATGTTGGTCTCGTCGTCGTCGTACACGAGGGCCAGCGCGGTGGCCCGGGCCACCCCGGCCTCGGCGAGCACCGCCTCGGTCAGCTCGGCCGCCTCCAGCACCCCTTCGCCGTCCGGGCGTCCGCCGGGCGCGGTGCCGGGCGGCTGGCCGTTCCCGCCGGTCCCGCCCGTCCCGCCGGTTCCGCCGGTCCGGCCGACGGAGCCCACCGCGGCGTTGACCACGCGGTCGAACAGCGCAGCGGAGGCGGCCCGGGCCCGGCCGACCACCGGGGGCCGGGCGGTGCGGCCGTTCGGCGGCACGACAAGGGTGACCTGCTCGCCGTAGACCCCGCGCAACTCGGCGGCCAGCCGGTGCGCGAGCCCGTCGTCACCGCACACCACCATGTGCGCCGGCGGGCCCTGGGGCCACCCTTGGTACGGAACGCTCGCCACAAGGGAAAAGAGTGCCCCAAGGAGATGTGCGGTTCCAGCAAGTGAGTGAACGTTCGCGCCGGGGCCCGCGTACGGAAGGGGAGCGAGCGCAGCAGCCGGAGGTAACCGCCCGTGGCCATCACCGAAGACGCCCCGCCGGGCACGGACGCGCACCGTGCCGGGCCGCCGCCCGACCGCGCGGGCCGACGGCTCAGTTCCCCGCTCGTGCTGGTGCTGACCCTGCTGCTGGCGGTGCTGGCGCAGTCCCCGATCCGCGGGGCCCTCGGCTCCCCGGCGATGCAGAGCTGGATGACGGTGTTCGTGGCGGTGACCGTGCAGGCGCTGCCCTTCCTGGTGCTGGGCGTGCTGCTGTCGGCGGCGATCGCGGTGTTCGTCCCGGCGTCCTTCTTCGCGCGCGCCCTGCCGCGGCGGCCCGCACTCGCCGTGCCGGTGGCGGGGCTGGCGGGCGCGGTGCTGCCGGGCTGCGAGTGCGCGTCGGTGCCGGTGGCGGGCGCCCTGGTCCGCCGGGGTGTGACCCCGGCCGCCGCCCTCGCGTTCCTGCTCTCGGCGCCCGCGATCAACCCGGTGGTGCTGACCGCCACCGCCGTCGCCTTCCCCGGGCACCCGGAGATGGTCCTGGGCCGGTTCCTGGCGAGCCTGCTGGTGGCCTGTGCGATGGGCTGGCTGTGGCAGCGGCTGGGCCGTACGGACTGGCTGCGCCCGCCGGCCCGGGGCGCGCACGAGGGCGCCACCAAGGGGGAGGCGTTCTGGGGGTCGGTCCGGCACGACATCATGCACGCGGGCGGCTTCCTGGTGCTCGGCGCGACGGCCGCGGCCACCCTGAAGGCGGCGGTCCCGGCGGACTGGCTGAGCGCGGCGGCCGGTGTCCCCCTGGTCTCGGTGCTGGCCCTCGCCGTGCTCGCCGTCGTCCTCTCCATCTGCTCGGAGGCGGACGCGTTCGTCGCGGCCTCCCTCACCCAGTTCTCCCCGACGGCGAAGCTCGTGTTCCTGGTGGTGGGCCCGATGATCGACCTCAAGCTGTTCGCGATGCAGGCCGGCACCTTCGGCCGCGGCTTCGCGCTCCGGTTCGCGCCGGCCACCTTCGCGCTGGCGATCACGGGCGCCGTGCTGACCGGGGCGGTGCTCCTGTGAACCGCCAGGCCCAGGCGGCCGTGCTGTTCCTGCTCGGCGCGGCCCTGCTGCACGCGGGCGCCACCGATCTGGCGCTGCGCTACGTCAAGGCGGACCTGCGCCCGCTGCTGCTGGCCTCGGGCGCGGTCCTGATCGCGGCGGCCCTGGCGACGGCCTGGTACGAGCGCCGCGGCGGCCGGCGGGACCCGCAGCCGCGTCCCCGCTCCCGCCCCGAGGCCGGGCCCGGACCGCGGGGCCGAGAGCCGCACGCCCACCCCGAGCCCCGTACGGCCTGGCTGCTGCTGCTCCCGCTGCTCGCCCTCATCCTGATCGCGCCGCCGGCCCTCGGCTCGTACAGCGCGCTGCGCACCGGTACGGCCCTGCAGAAGCCGTACGCCTACGCCCCGTTGCCCGCCGGCGACCCGGTCCCGCTGTCCGTCGTCGACTACGCCTCCCGCGCGGCCTACGGCCACGGCCGCTCCCTGCACGGCCGCCGGGTCCGGGTCACCGGCTTCCTGGCGCTGGACCACGCGGGCCGGCCCTATCTGGTCCGGATGGCCCTCAACTGCTGCGCCGCGGACGCCCAGCCGGTGAAGATCGCGCTCACCGGCGAGCTGCCTCCGGTCCTCCGCCCGGACGCCTGGCTGGAGGTGACGGGCACCTACACCCCCCGGCTGGCCCGCGACCCGGTCAACAACGGCCCCGTCCCGTATCTGAAGGCCGCCTCCGCGCGGCCGGTCCCGGTGCCGCACGACCCGTACGACGAGACCTGGAACACCTGAGCGCCCGGCGGGCGGGCCGGCCGGCCCGGAGCCGTCACCGCCCGGTGTGCTCCGTCAGGTCGAAGCGGTTCAGGTCCCGCAGCCACGCCTCGGCGTTGCCGTCGGACGGGGCCCGCCAGTCGCCGCGCGGGGAGAGCGAGCCGCCGGCCGACACCTTCGGCCCGTTGGGCATGGCCGAGCGCTTGAACTGCGAGAACGCGAAGAAGCGGCGGCAGAACACCTCGAGCCAGTGCCGGATCTCGGTCAGGTCGTACGCCACCCGCTTGGCCTCGGGGAAGCCGGGCGGCCAGGCGCCGGCCGCCGCGTCGTGCCAGGCGTGCCAGGCCAGGAAGGCGATCTTCGAGGGCCGCAGGCCGTGCCGCAGCACCTGGAAGAGGGTGAAGTCGTGCAGCGCGTACGGGCCGATCTTCGACTCGGTGGACTGCATCTCCTCGCCCGGTACCAGCTCGGGGCTGATCTCGGTGTCCAGGATCGCGGCCAGGATCCCGCCGGTCTCGTCGTCGAACTGGCCGCTGCTGATGACCCAGCGGATCAGATGCTGGATCAGGGTCTTCGGCACCCCGGAGTTGACGTTGTAGTGGCTCATCTGGTCGCCGACGCCGTAGGTGGACCAGCCGAGCGCCAGCTCGGAGAGGTCGCCGGTGCCGAGGACGATGCCGCCGCGCTGGTTGGCCAGCCGGAACAGGTAGTCGGTGCGCAGACCGGCCTGCACGTTCTCGAAGGTGATGTCGTAGACCGGCTCGCCGGCGGCGAACGGGTGGTCGATCTCCTTCAGCATCAGCCGGGCGGTCGGCGTGATGTCCAGCTCGGCGGCGGTGACGCCGAGCGAGCGCATCAGCCTGTGCGCGTTGTCCTTGGTGTGGTCGCTGGTGGCGAAGCCGGGCAGGGTGAAGGCGAGGATGTCGCTCCGCGGCCGGCCCGCGCGGTCCATGGCGCGCGCGGCGACGATCAGCGCGTGCGTGGAGTCGAGTCCGCCGGACACCCCGATGACGACCTTGGGCCCGCCGATCGCCGCCAGCCGCTGCTGGAGCCCGGCGACCTGGATGTTGTACGCCTCGTAGCAGTCGAGGGCGAGGCGTTCCGGGTCGGCGGGCACGAACGGGAACCGCTCCACGTGCCGGCGCAGCCCGAGGTCGGTGAGCGGCGGGTCCAGCTCGAACGAGACCGTCCGGAAGGCGCCGGTGCGCTGCCCGTGGGAGCGCCGGTTGTCGTCGAAGGTGCCCATCCGGTGCCGCTCCTGACGGAGCAGGTCCAGGTCCACGTCGGCCACCGCGTACCGGTCGCCGAGCGGGAAGCGCTCGGTCTCGGCCAGCAGCGTCCCGTTCTCGTAGATCATGGTCTGCCCGTCCCAGGACAGGTCCGTGGTCGACTCGCCGAGGCCGGCCGCGGCGTAGACGTACGCGGCGAGGCAGCGCGCGGACGCCGAGCGGCACAGCAGCCTGCGGTCCTCGGCCCGGCCGACCGTGATGGGGCTGCCCGAGAGGTTGACCAGCACGGTCGCCCCGGCGAGTGCGGCCTCCGCGCTCGGCGGTACCGGCACCCACATGTCCTCGCAGATCTCCGTGTGGAGCACGAGGCCGGGCACGTCCTCGGCCGCGAACAGCAGGTCCACCCCGAACGGCACCTCGGCGCCCGCGACACGGATGGTGCCGCCCCGCTCGTCGTGGCCGTCGGCGATCTGCCGGCGCTCGTAGAACTCCCGGTAGTTCGGCGGGTACGACTTCGGTACGACGCCGAGGACGCGGCCCCGGTGGATCAGCACCGCGCAGTTGTAGATCCGGTGCCGGTGGCGCAGCGGGGCGCCGACGACCAGCACCGGCAGCAGCTCGGCCGACCCGGCGACGACCGTCCGCAGCGCCGCCTCGACCTGGTCGAGCAGCGCGTCCTGGAGCAGCAGGTCCTCGATGGAGTAGCCGGTGAGGCCCAGTTCGGGGAAGACGGCGACGGCGACCCCCTCGTCCGCGCACCGGCGGGCCTGGCGCAGGACCGCCTCGGCGTTGGCGGGCGGGTCGGCGATGACGGTGTGGCCCGTGCACGCGGCGACGCGCGCGAAGCCATGCTGATAGATCGACCAGAAGTTCAACGGACTTCCCTCACGACGCCACGGACCCCACAGACGAACGAATCTCCTACAGCAGAAGCCTAGATCTTCTCGCTCCGGATCTTCCCCCGGCCACTGTGGCAACCGTCCTGACCTGCGCCTTCCGCCATCCTGAAACTCCGCCCGGCCCGCTGAAACCGGGCTGAAGCCGCGCTGAACCGGTCCGGGCGCACGCTCTGGGCCATGACGACGACAACGCACGAACCCGCGATCGCGGCCACCGGGCTGCGCAAGGCCTACGGGGACAAGACGGTCCTCGACGGCATCGACATCCAGGTGCCCGCCGGCACGGTCTTCTCCCTCCTCGGGCCGAACGGCGCCGGCAAGACCACGGCGGTCAGCATCCTGTCCACGCTGATCTCCGCCGACGCCGGCCGGGCGCGGGTCGCCGGGCACGACCTCGCCGCCGAGGCCCAGGCCGTCCGGGCGGCCATCGGGGTCACCGGGCAGTTCTCCGCCGTGGACGGCCTGATCACCGGCGAGGAGAACATGCTCCTCATGGCGGACCTGCACCACCTGTCCAAGCGCGAGGGGCGCCGGGTCACCGCCGCACTGCTGGAGCGCTTCGACCTGGTGGAGGCCGCGAAGAAGCCCGCCTCCACCTACTCCGGCGGTATGAAGCGCCGCCTCGACATCGCCATGACCCTGGTCGGCAGCCCGCGGATCATCTTCCTGGACGAGCCGACCACCGGACTCGACCCGCGCTCCCGGCACACCATGTGGCAGATCATCCGCGAGCTGGTCGCCGGCGGCACCACGGTCTTCCTCACCACCCAGTACCTGGAGGAGGCCGACCAGCTCGCCGACCGCATCGCGGTGCTCGACGGCGGCAGGATCGTCGCCCAGGGCAGCGCCGAGGAGCTGAAGCGGCTGGTCCCCGGCGGCCATGTACGGCTGCGGTTCTCCGACCCGGTGGTGTACGAGCGGGCGGCGACCGCGCTCCGCGAGGCCACGCGCGACGACGAGGCGCTCACCCTGCAGATCCCCAGCGACGGCAGCCAGCGCGAGCTGCGCGCCGTACTGGACTGGCTGGACTCGGTCGGCATCGAGGCCGACGAGCTGTCCGTGCACACCCCGGACCTGGACGACGTGTTCTTCGCCCTGACCGGCGGCGACTCCGGTCCGGCCCGGTCCGCGAACCGGAACGCCAAGCACGCCGACGAGAACGCCGACGAGAACACCGACAAGGAGACCGTCCGATGAGCGCCGCCGCCCACACCCTCCGCGACAACCTCACCATGCTGCGGCGCAACCTGCTGCACGCCCGCCGCTACCCCTCCCTCACCTTGAACCTGCTGCTCACGCCGGTCATCCTGCTGCTGCTCTTCGTGTACGTCTTCGGCAACGTGATGAGCGCCGGCCTCACCGGCGGCCACGCGGACCGCGCCGAGTACGTCGCCTACCTCGTCCCCGGCATCCTCTTCCTGACCGTGGCCATGACCTCGCTCGGCACCGCGGTGTCCGTGGCCACCGACATGACCGAGGGCATCATGGACCGGTTCCGCACCATGGCGATCTCCCGCGCCTCCGTGCTGATCGGCCATGTGATCGGCAGCGTGATCCAGACGATGATGGCCCTGGTGCTCGTCCTCGGCATCGGACTGGCCATCGGCTTCCGGCCCGACGCGTCGCCGGTGGAGTGGATCGCGGCGGCCGGGCTGATGGCTCTGGTCACCCTCGCGCTGACCTGGCTCGCGGTCGGCATCGGTCTGGTGAGCCCCAACGCCGAGGGCGCCAGCAACATCGGGATGCCGCTGGTGATGCTCCCGTTCCTGTCCAGCGCGTTCGTGCCGGTGGACGCCATGCCGGGCTGGTTCCGCTGGTTCGCCGAGTACCAGCCCTTCACGCCGGCCATCGAGACCCTGCGCGGTCTGCTGCTGGGCGACGCGATCGGCACCAGGAACGCGGTGCTCGCCGTCGCCTGGTGCCTGGGCCTGACCCTGCTGGGCTACCTGTGGTCCAGGGCGCGGTTCAACCGCGAGCCGCGGCGGTGAGGCCGGGCGGGCCCACCCGCAGGCCCGTGCACCCGCAGCCCGCTCCACCCGCAGTCCGGTTCAGCCGCAGTCCGCTCCACCCGCAGTCCGGTTCAGCCGCCGGCCGGATCTCCGCCGGTCAGCTCCCGCAGCGCCGCGGCCCGCAGCTCCTCCCGCCCCAGGGCGGCGTACTCCGACCTCGCGTCGGTGTACGCCGCCCTGTCGGCGTTCTCGGCCGCCTCCCGGGACCGGCTCCAGGACAGGGCGGGGAACTCCCGTACCACCGGCATCCGTTCGGCGAGCGCCACCAGCCGTACCGCCCCCGTGTCGCCCCCGGCCAGTGCGGCGAAGCCGAGCGCCAGCAGGACCGTGCCGAACACCGGCAGTTCCACCGGGGCCCGGTCGGCGGTGCCCGAGACCATCCCGAGCAGCCGCTCCCGCAGCTCCCCGGCGAGGCCCGCCACCGGTTCGAGCCGGCCGGCCTGCGCGTGCGCCGCCAGCGCGGCCGACCGCACCTCCAGCGACCACGGCACCAGGAACGGGTCGTCGGGAAAGACCCTGCTGTCCTCCCGGGTCCTGGCCACCGCCCGGCGCCACAGCCCGAGCCCCACCTCGGTCAGCCCCCGGGCCAGCGCGATCTCCGCCCGGGCCGGCAGGTCGGGGGAGAAGATCAGGGCGGACTCCGGCGGCTGGTCCAGCTCCGCGAGCCCGAGCCAGTACTCCGCCTCGTCGACGTCCCCACGCTGCAGGCAGGCGAGCACCAGCGCCCAGTGCACCCCGACCGAGTCCGACCAGTCGCCGAACCGGCTGAACTCGCCGAGCGCGTCGAGCGCGGCCCGCAGGTGGTCGTACGCCTCCGAGCCCCGCTCGGTCTGCAGGCACAGCTCGCTGATCCGCCCGTGGCAGAGCAGCAGGGCGGCCGGATTGCCGAGCGGGGTCAGCGCGTCGAGCATCGAGCGGGCGTACTCCAGCGCGCGCTCGGTCTCGTGCTGGGCGTCCCACACATAGCTCGCCACGCAGGCCGCGATGCCCGCGAGCAGCGGCTCCCGCGACTCGCACAGCTCCTGGAGCCGTTCGAAGCGCGGCGGACGCATGTCCGGGACGGCGCACAGCACGATCGACAGCGCCCGCAGCAGGGTGTCCGGCGGTGCGGCCGGCAGCCGGCGCAGGGTCACCAACTGCCGTACGGCGTGCGGGCCGCGGCCCATGAACAGGCTCGTCGCGCACACCGCCGCCGCGCTGCGCACCGCCTCCACGTCCTCGGGGCTGTCGGGGGAGGGCCGGAACCGGGACAGCGGCCCGCCGGTCTCGGCGATCAGCGAGACGAGCCGGGTGTAGTGGGAGTCGATGGCCCACAGGGAGGCCAGTACGGCGGTGACGGCGGCCGTGCTCGGCCCGTCGGAGCGGGCCAGGGCGAGCCGCAGCGCCCGGACGAGGTTGTCCTGCTCGGCCCGGATGCGCAGCCAGGCGGGTACCGGGTCGCCGCCGAACAGCACGTCGTGGTGGGCGCGGCCGAAGTCCCGGGCCCAGGCGAGGAACCGGTCGGCGACCGCCTCCTGTTCGCCGGCCTCGGCCCGTTTCGCCGCGCCGAACTCCCGCAGCGTCTCCAGCATGTGGAAGCGCGCCCCGGAGGGGTTGTCGCCGACCCGGATCAGCGACTGGCCCGCCAGCTGCTCCAGCAGCTCCAGCGTGTCCCCGGTGTCGCCGAGCACGTACTCCGCGGCCTCCTCGGTGAATCCCCCGGGGAACACGGACAGGGCGCGCAGGGCGGCCCGGCCGTCGGGTTCCAGCAGGTTCCAGCTCCAGTCGACCACGGCCCGCAGGGTGCGATGCCGCTCGGGCGCGTCGCGGGCACCGCCGCGCAGCAGGGCGAACCGGTCCCGCAGCCGGCGGGAGATGTCGGCCACGGAGAGCACCCGGACCCGGGCGGCGGCCAGTTCCACGGCGAGCGGCAGTCCGTCCAGGTGCCGGCAGATCTCGGCCACCGCGTCCTCGGGCAGCTCCACACCGGGCCGGGCGGCGCGCGCCCGCTGGACGAAGAGTTCCACCGAGGTCGCCTGGGACAGCTCCGGAAGGCCGTACACGGACTCCGAGCTCAGCCCCAGCGGGGCCCGGCTGGTGGCCAGGACGCGCAGCTGACCGGAGCGTGAGACCAGCTCCTGGACGAGGGCCGCCGCGCCGGCGACGACGTGCTCGCAGTTGTCCAGCACCAGCAGGGCGGGTCCGGTGCCCAGCGCGGCGACGATGGTGCCGGCCAGGTCCGTGCCGCCGGGGAACTGGCGGCCCTCGCCGGCGCCGACCGCCGAGGCCACCTCGCCGGCGACGTCGGCGTCGGCGGTGACTCCGGTCAGGGTGACGAAGTGCACCACGGGCTGCTCGGCCGCGCGGCTCACCGCGTGGGAGAGGCGGGTCTTGCCGAGACCGCCGGGACCGGCCACGGTCACCACCCGGGAGGCGCGCAACAGCCCGGCCACGGCGGCGAGATCGCCGTCCCGGCCCAGCAGCGGGTTCGGCTCGTGCGGGACGCCGTGTCTGACGGGGGCCGCGTCCGCGCCGAGCAACTCCTGGTGAACGGACTTGAGTTCGCGGCCGGGGTCGGTGCCGAGGCCGTCACGGAGCCGGCGGCGGTAGGCGTCGTACCGGGCCAGGGCCGCGGCCCGGCCGGCGGTGGCGGCCTCGCAGCGCAGCAGCTCGGCCAGCAACTCCTCGTCGCGCGGCAGGTCACCGGCGAGTTCGGCGAGGGGGGCGGCGGCCTCCTCGCGCCGGCCGAGCCGGGCGAGCGCGAGCGCCCGGGACCGGGTCAGCGCGTGGTGCGCCCGGACCCGGCCGGTCCGCAGCGCCACCACCGGGTCGCGCGCGTCCTCGCCGGCCGCCGCGCCCACGGCGCCGTCCCACAGGGCGAGTCCGGCCTCGGCCTCGGCCAGCGCCGCCGCGTGGTCACCGGCCCGCGCCCGCTCGGCGCTCGCCGTCTCGCGCAGCAGCAGCGCGGAGCTGTCGACCTGTGTCTCGTCCAGCGCCAGCCGGTAGCCGGCCGGTGTGCTCACGATCAGCTCGGCGCCCAGCTGCGACCGCAGGCGCGACACGAGGATCTGCACCGCCTTGCCCGGCCGCTCGGGCAGGTCCTCGTCCCACAGGCCCTCCACGAGCCGGCCCGTGCTGCAGCCGGTGCGCAGATCCTCCGCGAGCAGCGCCAGCAGCCCGCGCAGCCGGGGCGCGGTGATCTCCCGGCCGCGGCAGGCGACGCGGGGCAGCAAGGTCAACTCGGTGGTCACGCTGGGAAGACTAGGGCGTTTCCCCGGGCGTGGACATGGAGAGCGCCTGTCCGGCTAGCCGAGGCGGTCGACGGCTTCCTTGGCTTCCCGCAGACCGGCGCCCGTGGTCTCCCGGTACAGCTTGATCGCCTGGACCGGCTTGCCCTCGCGGGCGAGCGCGGCGACCTCGTCGAGCCGCGGCTGCTCCTCGCGCAGGTCCAGGTGCTCCATGATCAGGTCGAGCTTGCGCTCGACGCGGGCGAGGCGCCGGTCGGCCCGTGCGAACCGGCTCTCGACGACCATGACGCAGCCGAGCGCGGCCAGGGCGAGAGCGAGGCAAACCACTATGTCCATGACTGTGATCGTATAAGTGCCCCCGCCCGCTGCGGAGTCGGACACGCACCCGTGCTTCAAGCGGTACGGCCGACCAGCGGGCCCATCACGTCGAGGGACCCGAGGCCCGGGTAGGAGCCCGCGAACATCGCCGGGACGATCGCGAAGTACCAAGGAATCTGCGGCACCCGTACGGCCCGGTCGCGGAGACCGTCAAGGCGCCGTCAAACAGGGCTGAGGAGCCGTCAGGGACCCGTCAAGGGCAGCCGAGGACGGCCGGATCCCGTCGCAGACTGATCCCCTACGGGGGAACGGGCGACCATCCGTGGTGTGCCGCGCAAGAGGCGCGCGACGGAGAGCGGTGGTCGTCCCGTCCGAGGGCAGCCCCGCACGGCGGTGGCGAGGGGGTTCGCAGACGGCCGGTCCGGGACCGGGGCTGCGCCTCGGACGACGGGCGGTGGCCGCGCGGGCCCCTCAGCGCCGTCGCGCCCGCGCCGCCAACCCACAACACCCCCGCACAGCCGCCCCCCCAGGGGCGCGGGGAACTGCGCGACAAGCCACCACGCACCCGCAGCCGACACACCCACGCCCGCCCCGGCTGACACACCCACGCCCCCCCGGCTGACACAGCCACGCCCCCAGCCGAGACACCCACGCCCCAGCCGACACACCCACGCCCCCGGCACCGCACCGTAGCCCCCCAACCCCAGTGGAACGGTCAGTCGGAGAGGCGGGCCTCCTCCAGGTCCAGCGCCCGCTGGAGCCGCCGCCGCGTGGTGTCGCTTATGGCGTGGGCGTCGTACAGCCGTTGCAGCTCACCCGTCTCGACGGTGATCAGATCGCGCCGCAGCTGCCGGTAGACCCGGTCCGCGGACTCCCGCCCCGTGCCGTCGCCGCCGTCGTCCCCGGCGGCGAGCCGATCGCGGGCGTCGTCGAGACGCGCGCTCAGACCGCGCCGCAGCCGGTCCAGGACGACCTCCGGCACGACCTCCAGCTCCGCCAGCTCCTCCAGCCGGGCGAGCCCCGTGTGGGCGAGGCGGGCGCGGGCCCCGGCCTCCTCGCGCGCGGTGTGCGCGGGCTCCAGCGCGATCCCGGAGGCGCGGACCACCGGGGCGAGGGTGAAGCCCTGCACGACCAGGGTGACGACCACCACCGAGGTGGTCAGCACCAGCACCAGCGGCCGGCCGGCGAGCGCGCTGCCGTCGCTCGCCGCCTCCGGGATGGACAGCGCGGCGGCCAGCGGCATCACCCCGCGCGTGCCCGCCCAGGTCAGCACCATCGGCACCCGCCAGTTCACCCGGCCGATGCCGCCCTTGCGCTGCACCAGCGCCGACAGGGGCGCCACCCACAGCAGGCGCACGGCGACGAGGGTGCCGGCGACGGCGAGGGCGTACAGCGGCCAGCCCCGGTCGCCGTGGGCCAGCGCCCGCACCTGGGCGGGCAGCGCGAGCCCTATCAGGCTGAAGACGACGCTCTCCAGGAGGAACACGACCGTGCCGTACACGGCGTGCAGCTGGAGTCGTATCCGCGCGTTGGTGAGCCGGTCGCCCCGGCCTCCGAGGACCACCCCCGCCACCACGCACGCGGTCACACCGGAGGTGTGCGCGACCTCCGCCAGCAGATAGGCGGCGTACGGGGTGACCAGGGCGATCACCGTCTCCAGGACCGGCTCCTCGGTACGCCGCCTGATCAGTGCGATCACCCCGGCGACGGCCGCCCCGATCACCGTGCCGCCGCCCGCGAGCAGCAGGAACTCGCCGCCGGCCGCCCCCCAGCCCGCGGCGGCCGAGGCCACGGCGATGCCCGCGGCCACCCGCACCAGCACCAGCGAGGTCGCGTCGTTGAACAGGCTCTCGGCCTGCACCAGCACCTGGACCCGCGGCGGCAGGGCGAGCCTGCGGCCGAGCGCGGTCACCGCCACCGGATCCGTGCTGGCCAGGATCGCGCCGAGGACGAACGCCATCTGCCAGGACAAGGGCGTGACCAGCGCCGCCACGGCGCCGACGGCCGCGGCGGAGGCGAGCACCAGCCCGATGGCGAGGACCCCGACCGGTTTCCACACCGCCCGCAGTTCCCGCCAGGGCATGTCCTCGGCGCTGGCGTAGAGCAGGGGCGGCAGCACGACGAGCCCGATGATCTCCGGGCTGATCTCGATCTGCGGGGTGCCAGGCAGCAGCGCCACCGCGAGCCCCGCGACCACCAGCAGGGAGGGGGCCGGGATGCGCCACCGGCGCGCGAAGGCGGCCACCACCGTGGCGAGGACCACGAGAGCGAGAACCGTACCGACGCCGCGCATGCCGTCCCCCTGGGGCTGACGGAAGCCACCCTGGCCTCCGGCCGACCAGACTTCCCGGCACACCTGGTCCCACCCTATCGGGCCAGGGCACGTCAAGGCGGTGTCAAAGTCCTCCCGGCCGCCGCCAAGGAACCGCTAACACCCGCCCCGACCACCGGGTGAAGCGGCTTCCTTGAGAAGGGAAACCCCTGCTGCGAAGGGGAGTTGGATCAGTGAGCGGAGCGCGTCGGCGGCGATGAGTGACGTACGGCCCGGACGACTGAAGGTCTACCTCGGGGCGGCTCCGGGGGTCGGGAAGACCTACCGGATGCTCGACGAGGGGCGCCGCCGTGCCGCGCGCGGGGCCGATGTGGTGATCGGGCTCGCCGAGTGCCACGGACGCCCGAAGACCCAGGCCATGCTCGACGGCCTGGAGGCCGTCCCGCGGGCGCCCTGCGCCTACCGCGGCGCACGCTTCGAGGAGATGGACCTGGCCGCCGTCCTGGCCCGCCGCCCACAGGTGGCGATCGTCGACGAGTTCGCGCACAGCAACATCCCGGGCGACGGCCGCAACCCCAAGCGCTGGCAGGACATCGAGACCCTGCTCGACGCCGGCATCGACGTCATCACGGCGCTGAACATCCAGCACCTGGAGTCCCTCAACGACGTGGTCGAGAAGATCACCGGGGTGCCCCAGCACGAGACCGTGCCGGACGAGGTCGTACGCCGCGCCTGGCAGATCGAGCTGGTGGACATGGAGCCCGAGGGGCTGCGCCGGCGGATGGCGCACGGCAACATCTACGCCCCCGAGAAGATCGACGCCGCGCTGGCCAACTACTTCCGGGCCGGCAATCTCACCGCGCTGCGCCAGCTGGCGCTGCTCTGGGTGGCCGACCGGGTCGAGGAGGCGCTCCAGGAGTACCGCTCGCAGCACGGCATCGGCCGGGTGTGGGAGACCCGGGAGCGGGTGGTGGTCGCCCTGACCGGCGGCCCCGAGGGGGACACCCTGGTACGGCGGGCCGCCCGGATCGCCGACCGGTCCGCCGGCGGCGACCTGCTGGCCGTGCACGTGGCGCGCAGCGACGGCCTCGCCGCCGGCGTCTCGCACGCCTCGCTGGCCCGGCAGCGCCGGCTCGTGGAGGACCTCGGCGGCAGCTACCACTCGGTCGTCGGCGACGACGTGGCCACCGCGCTGGTGGAGTTCGCGCGCGCCGAGAACGCCAGCCAGCTGGTGCTGGGCACCAGCAGGCGGGGGCGGCTCGCGCGGTTCCTGACCGGTCCCGGCACGGGGGAGACCGTCACCGAGCTGTCCGGCGACATCGATGTGCACCGGGTCACCCATGAGCGGGCCGGCCGGGGCACCCTGCTGCCCTCGCGGCGCCGCACGCTCTCCACGGCCCGGCTGATCGCCGGCCCGGTCGCCGGACTCGTGCTGCCGGTCCTGCTCACCGTCGTCCTCGCCCAGCTGCGCGGCACGCTGAACCTGACCAGCGAGGCCCTGCTGTTCCTGCTCGCCGTGGTGGGCGTGGCCTGCATAGGCGGCGTCGCCTCCGCGGTGATCGCGTCGGTGACGGCGTCCCTGCTGCTCAACTACTGGTTCATACCGCCCATCGGGGCCTTCACGCTGAACGATCCGAACACCCTGCTGGCCCTGGCCGTGTTCGCGCTCGTGGCGGCCACCGTGGCCGCCGTCGTGGACCGGTCGCTCCGGCTTTCGCGCCGCTCCGCCCGCGCCACGGCCGAGGCGGAGACCATGTCGTCCCTGGCCGGCAGCATCGTGCGCGGCGAGGCGACCATCCCGGCGCTGCTGGAGCGGACCCGCGAGACCTTCGGCATGGAGTCGGCGGACCTGGTGGACGAGCCCCCTGACACCGCGGGCGTGACGGTCGTGCCCGCCGGCCCCGGCGCCCATCTCGCGCTGCGGGGCCGCACGCTGTCCTCCTCCGAGCGCCGGGTGCTGGCCGCGTTCGCCGCCCACGTCGGCTCCGCCGTGGAGCGCGCCCGGCTGGCCCAGGCGGCGGCCGAGGTGGAGCCGGTGAAGGCCGCCGACCGGCTGCGCACGGCGCTGCTGCGGGCCGTCGGGCACGATCTGCGCACCCCGCTGGCCGCGGGCTGGGCCGCGGTCACCTCGCTGCGCAGCCGCGATGTCGCCTTCTCCGCCGAGGACCGCGAGGAACTCCTCGCCACCGCCGACGAGTCCATGGCCAAGCTCAGCCGCCTGGTGGAGAACCTCCTCGACCTCAGCCGCCTTGAGGCGGGCGCCCTCACCCTCAACCTGCGGGCCACCACCCTGGAGGAGGTGCTGCCGATGGCGCTGGCCGACGAACCCGGGGTCCGGGTGACGGACATGGAGGGCATACCGGCGGTGCTGGCCGATCCGCCGCTGCTGGAACGGGTGATCGCCAACCTGGTCTCGAACGCCGCCCGGCACAGCCCGCCCGGCAGGCAGGTGCTGGTCACGGCCAGCGCCCTGGCGGGCCGGGTGGAGCTGCGGGTGGTGGACCGGGGGCCGGGGCTGCCCGCCGACGGCCGGGAGCGGCTCTTCGAGCCCTTCCAGCGGCTCGGCGACACCGACAACACCGCGGGACTCGGACTCGGACTCGCCCTCGCGCGCGGTCTGACCGAGGCGATGAGCGGCACCCTCAGCCCCGAGGACACCCCCGGCGGCGGCATGACGATGGTGGTGTCGCTGCCGTTCGCCGCGCGGGCCGCGGACACCGAACCGACCGAGCACCGCGTAGGAGGTGCGTGATGAGCACGATGACCGGCACCTGGAAGCCGTACCGGCGGGACACGGACCGGGCCGCGCCCCGGACCCGGCCGGCGCGGGACCTGCTCGCCCTGGCGGCGGCCCTGGCCGGCCCGTTCCTGGTGGCGCTGGCGCTCGTCCCGTTCCGGACGGCCCTCCCGCACACCGACGCGGCGCTGCTCCTCGTCCTGGCGGTCGCCGCGGTGGCCGCGCTCGGCAGCCGGACGGCGGGCGTGGTCGCGGCCCTTTCGGCGGCGGCCTGGTACGACTTCTTCCTCACCCGCCCGTACCGGACCTTCGACATCACCGGGTCCGCCGACATCGGGACGGCGGTGCTGCTGCTGGCCGTCGCCGTCCTCGTCGCCCAACTCGCGGCGCGCGCCCGCCGGCTGGAGGTCGTCACCGTCACCGACGCGGCCCACCTCGCCCGGCTCCACCGCACGGCGGACCTGGCCCGGACGGCCAACTCGGCCGACATCGTGGTCGACCACGTCCGCGCCGAGCTGACCGGTCTGCTCGGCCTGCGCGCCTGCCGCTTCGAGTACGGCACCCTGCTGGGGCGTCCGCCGCGCCTGGAGAGCGACGGCGGCGTCACCGTGGGCCGGCGCACCTGGGACCCGGACACCGCCGGCTGGCCCGCGGGCGAGATCGAGCTGCGCGCCTACGGCAACGGGCGCTACCTCGGCCGCTTCCTGCTCACCCCCGGACCGGGCCCGGTGCCGCCGCGGCAGGCCCGCCTGGTCGCGGTGACCCTGGCCGGCCAGACGGGGGCCGCCCTGGACACCTCGGGCCCGGTCGCCTGAGCCGGGGCACCCCCCGGCGGGCACCGGCCGTCAAGGTCCCGTCAAAGGCGGCCGGTCCGGCGCGAAGAAGCCGCAAGGAACCGTCGAAGACGGCGGCACGCGGACAGAACCTGGGTGCACCCGCGCACACTTCGGTCCCCGGTGCGCGGCCGGAGAACGAAGGAGCACGCGCCGATGTCCGTCCTGACCACCGAGCCGGATGCCGTCCCCGCCGGCGAGGAACCGCCCGATACCGGTGAACGCCACCGGCTGACCGCCGTCACCGGACTCGCCGCGCTCTCGCTGGACGCCATGGCGTCGGTGGCGTACGGGCCGGAGGCGATCGTCCTCGTCCTCGCCGCGGCCGGTGCCCGCGGCCTCGGCTTCACGATGCCCGTCACGCTGGCCATCGCGGCCCTGCTGGCGGTGCTGGTGGCCTCCTACCGGCAGGTGATCGCCGCCTTCCCGGACGGCGGCGGCTCCTACGCCGTCGCCAAGCGGCACCTGGGCGCGCGGACCAGCCTGGTCGCCGCCGCCTCCCTGGTCCTGGACTACGTCCTGAACGTCGCCGTCGCCGTCACGGCGGGCGTGGCGGCCCTGACCTCCGCCTTCCCGGCCCTGTACGACGAGCGGCTGTGGCTGTGCCTCGCGGTGCTCGCGCTGATCACCTGCGTGAACCTGCGCGGCATCGTGGAGTCGGCGAAGGCGTTCATCGTGCCGACGGCCGTCTTCGTCGGCTCGGTCTTCGTGCTCATCGCGGTCGGCCTGTTCCGCTCCCACCCGGTGAGCACGGCCGCGGCGGCCGGGCACGCCTCGGTGCTCTCCGACAACGCCTCCACCGTGGGGGCGCTGCTGCTGCTGAAGGCGTTCGCCTCCGGCTGCGCCGCGCTCACCGGGGTGGAGGCCATCGCCAACGCCGTCCCGTCCTTCCGGGTGCCCCGGGCCCGGCGGGCCCAGCGGGCGGAGGTCGCCCTGGGCGCCGTCCTCGGCCTGATGCTGATCGGCCTCTCGGTGCTGATCGGCCGCTTCCACCTCCAGCCGGTCGAGGGCGTCACCGTCCTCGCCCAGCTCGCGGACGCCGCCCTCGGCCACAACTGGGCGTTCTACGTCATCCAGTTCGCCACGATGATCCTGCTGGCGCTCTCCGCGAACACCTCCTTCGGCGGCCTGCCGGTACTGCTGAAGCTGCTGGCCCGGGACAACTACGCGCCGCACGTCTTCGCCCTGAAGGCCGACCGCCAGGTCCACCGGCACGGTGTGCTCGCCCTCGCGCTGGTCTCGGCCGGGCTGCTGGTCTTCTCCGGCGGTGACACCAACACCCTGGTGCCGCTGTTCGCCATCGGTGTCTTCGTCGGCTTCACCATCGCCCAGGTCGGCATGGTCCGGCACTGGCTCCTGGAACGCCGGGAGCGGGACAGCCGGGGGTGGCGCGGCAAGGCGCTGCTCAACGGGTCCGGCGCGGTCCTCACCGGGGTCGCCGCCGTCGTCGTCACGGCGAGCAAGTTCACCGAGGGCGCCTGGCTGATCGTGATCGCCCTGCCGCTGCTCGTGGCCGCCTTCGAGGCCGTGCACCACGCCTACGGCCGGATCGGGGACCGGCTCGGGCTCGGCCGCATCCCGGCGGCCCCGCACCGCGAGCGCTCGCTGGTCATCGTCCCGGTGTCCTCGCTGTCCCGGCTCACCTCGGAGGCGCTCACGGCGGCCACCTCCCTCGGCGACGAGGTCCGCGCGGTGACCGTGTGCTACCCGGACCCCGAGGACCGGGCCCAGCTGCACGCCCTGGAGCGCGCCTGGGCCGACTGGGACCCCGGGGTGTCACTCGTCCGGCTGAGCAGCGGGCGGCGCACCCTGGGCCGCCCCATCGCCGCCTACGTCCGCGAGGTCGCCGCGGCCGAGCCCGCCACCCGGGTGACCGTGCTGATCCCGGAGGCCGAGCCGGAGCGGCTGTGGCAGCGGCTGCTGCAGAACCAGCGGGGCGCGGTGGTGGCGCACGCCGTGCGCCGGGAGACGGACGCGGTGATCTGCAGGCTGCGCTTCCGGCTGATGTGAGCCGGGTCACCGAAAGCGACGGGGGGCTGCTCCCCGGTACGGGCCAGGGCCGTAAGGGTCCCGTCAAAGCCGTACGGGCCGCCGTAAGAGAGCCGTCAACGGGCGCTCGATTCCGGCCAGGGAGACGCTTTCCTCGAATCGTCCGTTTCAACCGAACCTCACTCCAGGAGTTCGCGATGGCCGATCTGGCCTTCGTCGTCACCGTGCTCGCGGGTTTCGCGCTGGTGGCTCTTGTCGCCAAGGGGGTGACCAAGCTGTGACCGCCGAGAACATCGTCGGCCTCGTCGTGGCCGTCGCCCTGCTGGGCTATCTCGTCCTCGCCCTGATCTTCCCGGAGAGGTTCTGAGAACAGACATGGGTCCCGTACTGGCCGGCGTGCTGCAGCTGCTCGCCCTGATAGGCGCTCTGGCGCTCGTCTACATCCCCCTCGGCACCTACATGGCCCGGGTCTACTCCTCCAGGAAGCACCTGCGGCTGGAGAAGTGGATCTACAAGGGCATCGGTGCCGACCCCGACACCGAGATGACCTGGACCGCGTATCTCCGGGGCATCCTGGCCTTCTCCGCGGTCGGCGTCCTCTTCCTCTACCTGCTCCAGCGGCTCCAGGGCGTCCTGCCCGGCTCGATGGGCTTCTCCTCGGTCAACCCGGCGCAGTCGTTCAACACGGCCGTGTCCTTCGTGACCAACACCAACTGGCAGTCGTACTACGGCGAGCAGACCATGGGTCACGTCGTGCAGACCGCCGGTCTGGCCGTGCAGAACTTCGTCTCCGCCGCCGTCGGCATGGCCGTCGCCGTGGCGCTGGTGCGGGGCTTCGCCCGCTCCCGCACGGGTGAGCTGGGCAACTTCTGGTCCGACCTGGTGCGCGGCACCGTGCGGATCCTGGTGCCGATCGCGGTCGTCGGCGCGCTCGTGCTGGTCGCCTGCGGTGCCCTCCAGAACTTCTCCGGCATCCACGAGGTCGGCCAGTTCATGGGCGGCTCGCAGCAGTGGAACGGCGGCGCGGTCGCCTCCCAGGAGGCCATCAAGGAGCTGGGCACCAACGGCGGCGGCTACTTCAACGCCAACAGCGCCCACCCCTTCGAGAACCCGACGCCCTTCACCAACCTGTTCGAGATCTTCCTGATCCTGGTGATCCCGTTCTCGCTGACCCGCACCTTCGGCGTGCTGGTCGGCTCGGTGCGGCAGGGCTACGCGATCCTCGCCGCCATGGGCGCCATCTGGCTCGGCTTCACCGCGCTGATGATGTGGACCGAGTTCGCCCACCACGGCCCGGCGCTCCAGGCGGCGGGCGGCGCGATGGAGGGCAAGGAGGTCCGCTTCGGCGTCGGCGGCTCGTCGATCTTCGCCGTGGCGACCACGCTGACCTCGACCGGTGCGGTGGACTCCTTCCACTCCTCCTTCACCGGACTCGGCGGCGGCGTCACCATGCTGAGCATGATGCTGGGCGAGATCGCGCCCGGCGGCACCGGCTCCGGCCTGTACGGCATCCTGATCATGGCCGTCATCGCGGTGTTCATCGCCGGCCTGATGGTCGGCCGCACCCCCGAGTACCTGGGCAAGAAGATCGGCGGGCGCGAGATGAAGCTCGCCGCCTGCTACATCCTCATCACCCCCGCCCTGGTGCTGGTGTTCACGGCGGCCTCCATGGCCCTGCCGACCCCGCCGAACTCGATGCTCAACTCCGGCGCGCACGGCTTCTCCGAGGTCCTGTACGCCTTCACCTCGGCCGCCAACAACAACGGCTCGGCCTTCGCCGGCCTGAACGCGAACACCGACTGGTTCAACACCATGACCGGAATCGCGATGCTGCTCGGCCGCTTCCTGCCCATGGTCTTCGTGCTGGCGCTGGCCGGCTCGCTCGCCGAGCAGAAGCCGGTCCCGGCCACGGCGGGCACCCTGCGCACCGAGAAGCCGCTCTTCACCGGCCTGCTGGTGGGCGCGATCCTGATCATCACCGGCCTCACCTACTTCCCGGCCCTCGCCCTGGGTCCGCTCGCGGAAGGGCTTGCGTGATGAGCACCCGTACCGAGAAGTCAGAGAAGTCAGAGGACTCCATGTCCACAGCCACACCCACCAGGGCGCCGCACAGCGACGTCCCCACCGGGCACAAGCCCGCCGAAGGACGGGTCGGCGCAGGCCTGTTCGACCCCAAGCAGCTGGTCAAGTCGCTGCCGGAAGCGTTCCGCAAGCTCGACCCGCGGGTGATGATCAAGTCCCCCGTGATGTTCGTGGTGTGGATCGGCTCCGTGCTCACCACGGTGTTCTCCGTCAAGGACCCGGGCGACTGGTTCGGCTGGACGATCAGCGCCTGGCTGTGGCTGACCGTGATCTTCGCCAACCTCGCGGAGGCGGTCGCGGAGGGCCGCGGCAAGGCGCAGGCCGACACCCTGCGCAAGGCCAAGACCGACACGGTGGCCCGCCGCCTGGCGGGCGACGCCGAGGAGCGGGTGCCCGGCACCGAGCTGAGGATCGGCGACCTGGTCGTCTGCGAGGCCGGTGACGTCATCCCGGGCGACGGCGACGTCGTCGAGGGCGTCGCGTCCGTGGACGAGTCGGCGATCACCGGTGAGTCCGCCCCCGTCATCCGCGAGTCCGGCGGCGACCGCTCGGCGGTGACCGGCGGCACCAAGGTCCTCTCCGACCGCATCGTCATCAAGATCACGACGAAGCCCGGCGAGACCTTCATCGACCGGATGATCAACCTGGTCGAGGGCGCCGCCCGGCAGAAGACGCCCAACGAGATCGCGCTGAACATCCTGCTCGCCTCGCTGACGATCGTCTTCCTGCTCGCGGTGGCCACCCTGCCGCCGTTCGCGGACTACGCCGGCACCCATCTGACGATGGTCGTGCTGGTCGCCCTGCTGGTCTGCCTGATCCCGACCACCATCGGCGCCCTGCTCTCCGCGATCGGCATCGCGGGCATGGACCGCCTGGTCCAGCGCAATGTGCTGGCGATGTCGGGCCGCGCGGTCGAGGCCGCCGGTGACGTCTCCACACTGCTGCTCGACAAGACCGGCACCATCACCCTCGGCAACCGCCAGGCCGCCGAGTTCGTCCCGGTCCAGGGCACCACCGAGGCCGAGGTCGCCGACGCCGCCCAGCTGTCCTCGCTGGCCGACGAGACGCCCGAGGGCCGCTCCATCGTCGTCCTGGCGAAGGAGAAGTACGGGCTGCGCGAACGCCACCAGGGCGAGCTGGCGCAGGCCGAGTGGATCGAGTTCACCGCCCAGACCCGGATGTCGGGTGTGGACGTCGACGGCCGCAGGATCCGCAAGGGCGCGACCGCCTCGGTCATCGCCTGGGTCGAGCAGCAGGGCGGCTCCGTCGCCAAGGACGCCGACACCGTCGCCAACCGGATCTCCGAGGCCGGCGGCACCCCGCTGCTGGTCGCCGTCCACGACGACGAGGGCGCCCGCGTGCTGGGTGTCATCCACCTGAAGGACGTCGTCAAGGAGGGCATGCGCGAGCGGTTCGAGGAACTGCGCCGCATGGGCATCAAAACGGTCATGATCACGGGTGACAACCCGCTGACCGCCCGGGCCATCGCCGAGGAGGCGGGCGTCGACGACTTCCTCGCCGAGGCCACCCCCGAGGACAAGATGGCCCTCATCAAGCGGGAGCAGGCCGGCGGCAAGCTGGTCGCGATGACCGGTGACGGCACCAACGACGCCCCCGCGCTGGCCCAGGCGGACGTCGGCGTGGCCATGAACACCGGCACGTCGGCCGCCAAGGAGGCCGGCAACATGGTCGACCTCGACTCCAACCCGACCAAGCTGATCGAGATCGTGGAGATCGGCAAGCAGCTCCTCATCACCCGGGGCGCGCTCACCACCTTCTCCATCGCCAACGACGTCGCGAAGTACTTCGCGATCATCCCGGCCCTGTTCGCGGCGGTCTACCCGGGCCTGGACAAGCTGAACATCATGCAGCTGTCCTCGCCCGACTCGGCGATCCTGTCGGCCGTCGTCTTCAACGCGCTGATCATCATCGCGCTGGTGCCGCTGTCCCTGAAGGGCGTGCAGTACCGGCCGGTGAGCGCGGACAAGATGCTCCGCCGCAACCTCGGCATCTACGGCATCGGCGGCCTGGTCGCGCCCTTCATCGGCATCAAGATCATCGACCTGCTCATCTCCCTCATCCCCGGAATCGGCTGATCGCGATGACCAACTCCGTAACCAACACCCTCCGGTTGCTCGGGGCGGGCCTCCGGGCGCTCCTCGTGCTGACCCTGGTGACCGGTGTCATCTACCCGCTGGTCGTCACCGGCGTCGCGCAGGCACTGTTCCACAACAAGGCGAACGGCTCCGAGATCAAGGCGGACGGCAAGGTCGTCGGCTCGTCCCTCATCGGGCAGTCCTACAACCTGCCGCTGAAGAAGGGCCAGGAGACCCCGGACGCCGACCTGAAGTGGTTCCAGGGCCGCCCGGCAGGCGGCCTCGGCAGCAACAGCCTCAACACCCGGTACAAGCTGATCCTCTCGGGCGCGACCAACCTCGCAGCCGACAGCGGCGCGGTCCACGGCACCTGCCCGGCCGAGCCCGCGGACGGCACGCTCTGCGCCCAGGTGGTGTCCGCCAGGGCCGCCGTGGTCAAGGACAACTCGGTGGCCGGCTACACGGTCAAGCCGTCGCAGGTCCCCGCCGACGCGGTGACCTCCTCCGGCTCCGGTCTCGACCCGGCCATCTCCCCCCAGTACGCCGACCTCCAGGTGCACCGGATCGCCGCGAGGAACGGCCTGTCCGTCGCCGCGGTGGAGAAGCTGGTCGAGGACCACACCCAGGGCCGCGCCCTGGGCTTCATCGGCGAGCCGCGGGTCAACGTCCTCGAGCTCAACATCGCGCTCAAGGACCTCGTGGCCCGCAAGTGACGGGCTTACGCGAACGACACGGGAGCCGGCGGCCCGGGAGACATCCCGGACCCGCCGGCTCCCGCAGCCATGACAGGAGAGGCACACACCCATGACCCGGGTGCTCGTGGTGGAGGACGACCCGCAACTCGTACGGGCCCTCGTCATCAACTTGCAGGCACGCCGGTACGGCGTGGACGCCGCGCCCGACGGTGCCACGGCCCTGCGGCTGGCCGCCGCGCGCCAGCCCGACGCGGTGCTGCTGGACCTCGGACTGCCCGACATGGACGGCGTCGACGTCATCAAGGCCCTGCGCGGCTGGACCCGCGTCCCGGTCCTCGTCCTCTCCGCCCGCCAGGCGTCCGACGAGAAGGTCGCGGCCCTCGACGCCGGCGCCGACGACTACATCACCAAGCCGTTCAGCATGGACGAGCTGCTCGCCCGGCTGCGGGCCGCCGTCCGCCGCACCGAGGACACCCCGCTGGTGCCCGAGGCGACCCTGGTCGAGACACCGGACTTCAGCATCGACCTGCTCGCCAAGAAGGCCGTACGGGACGGGCGGGACGTCCGGCTGACCCCGACCGAATGGCATCTGCTGGAGATACTCGTGACCAACCCGGGCCGGCTGATCACGCAGAAGCACCTCCTCCAGGAGGTCTGGGGCGTCTCGCAGAGCACCAAGACCAACTACCTGCGCGTCTACATGGCCCAGCTGCGCCGCAAGTTGGAGACCGACCCCTCCCACCCCCGCTATCTGATCACCGAGCCCGGCATGGGCTACCGCTTCGAGGGATGACATGGCACGCGGCAAGCTCCGGATCTACCTGGGCGCGGCACCCGGCGTCGGCAAGACGTACGCGATGCTGTCGGAGGCGCACCGCCGTACCGAGCGGGGCACCGACTGCGTCGTCGCGTTCGTGGAGCACCATCACCGGCCGCGCACCGAGGTGATGCTGCACGGCCTCGAACAGGTGCCGCGCAAGGAGATCGGGTACCGGGGCAGCACCTTCACCGAGATGGACGTGGACGCCGTCCTCGCCCGCCGCCCCCAGGTGGCCCTGGTCGACGAGCTGCCGCACACCAACATCCCCGGCTCGCGCAACGCCAAGCGCTGGCAGGACGTCGAGGAGCTGCTCGCCGCCGGCATCGACGTCGTCTCCACGGTCAACATCCAGCACCTGGAGTCGCTCGGCGACGTCGTGGAGTCGATCACCGGCGTGCGGCAGCAGGAGACCGTGCCGGACGAGGTCGTCCGCCATGCCGACCAGATCGAGCTGGTCGACATGGACCCGCAGGCCCTGCGCCGCCGCATGGCCCACGGCAACATCTACCAGCCGGACAAGGTCGACGCGGCCCTGTCCAACTACTTCCGCCCCGGCAACCTGACCGCCCTGCGCGAACTCGCCCTGCTGTGGGTGGCCGACCGGGTCGACGAGTACCTCAACGAGTACCGCAGCGAGCACCAGGTCTCGCAGATCTGGGGCTCGCGGGAGCGGATCGTCGTCGGCCTGACCGGCGGCCCCGAGGGGCGCACCCTGATCCGCCGGGCCGCCCGGCTCGCCGAGAAGGGCGCCGGCGGCGAGGTCATGGCCGTGTACATCGGCCGCAGCGACGGGCTGAGCGCGGCCTCCCCGAAGGAACTCGCCCACCAGCGCACCCTCGTGGAGGACCTCGGCGGCACCTTCCACCACGTCGTCGGCGACGACATACCGGCCGCGCTGCTGGACTTCGCGCGCGGCGTCAACGCCACCCAGATCGTCCTCGGCGTCTCCCGCCGCCGGACCTGGCAGTACGCCTTCGGGCCCGGCGTCGGCGCCACCGTCGCCCGCGAGTCGGGACCCGACCTCGACGTCCACCTCATCACGCACGACGAGGTGGGCAAGGGCCGCGGACTGCCCGTGGCCCGCGGGGCCCGGCTCGGCCGCTCCCGGGTCGTCCGGGGCTGGCTCGTCGGCGTGCTCGGCCCCGCGCTGCTGACCCTGCTGCTCACCCGCGCGGCGCCGGAGGTCGGCCTCGCCAACGACATGCTGCTGTATCTGACCCTGACGGTCGCGGCGGCCCTGCTCGGCGGCCTCGCCCCGGCACTGGCCTCGGCGGTGGTCGGCTCGCTGCTGCTCAACTGGTTCTTCACCCCGCCCGTCCACACCCTGACCATCGCCGACCCGAAGAACATCGTCGCCATCGCGATCTTCGTCGGGGTCGCCGTGTCCGTGGCCTCGGTGGTGGACCTCGCGGCCCGGCGCACCCACCAGGCGGCCCGGCTGCGCGCCGAGTCCGAGATCCTCTCCTTCCTCGCCGGCAACGTGCTGCGCGGCGAGACCAGCCTGGAGGCGCTGCTGGAACGGGTCCGCGAGACCTTCGGCATGGAGTCGGCGGCCCTGCTGGAGCGGACCGGCGAGACGGACCCCTGGACCTGCGCGGGCAGCGTGGGCCCGCGGCCCGCCCGGATCCCGGAGGGCGCGGACGTCGACGTACCGGTCGGCGACCACATGGCCCTGTCGCTGAGCGGCCGGGTGCTGCCGGCCGCCGACCGCCGGGTGCTGGCCGCGTTCGCCGCGCAGGCCGCCGTCGTGCTCGACCGCAGGCGCCTGAAGGACGAGGCGGGCCGGGCCAGGGAACTGGCCGAGGGCAACCGCATCCGCACCGCCCTGCTGGCCGCCGTCAGCCACGACCTGCGCACCCCGCTCGCCGGCATCAAGGCCGCCGTCACCTCACTGCGCTCCGACGACGTCGAGTGGTCCGAACAGGACCGGGCGGAACTGCTCGCGGCCATAGAGGAGGGCGCCGACCGGCTCGACCACCTGGTCGGCAACCTGCTGGACATGTCCCGCCTGCAGACCGGCACGGTGACCCCCATCATCCGCGAGACCGACCTCGACGAGGTCGTGCCCATGGCACTCGGCGGGGTGCCCGAGGACAGCGTGGAGCTGGACATCCCCGAGACGCTGCCGATGGTGCACATCGACCGGGGCCTGCTGGAACGGGCCGTCGCCAACATCGTCGAGAACGCCGTCAAGTACAGCCCGGACCGGGAGAGGGTCCTGGTCTCCGCGAGCGCCCTCGCCGACCGGGTGGAGCTGCGCGTGGTGGACCGCGGGCCCGGCGTCCCGGACGAGGCCAAGGACCGCATCTTCGAGCCCTTCCAGCGGTACGGCGACTCGCCCCGCGGTGTCGGCGTCGGCCTCGGCCTCGCGGTCGCCCGCGGCTTCGCCGAGGCGGTCGGCGGCACGCTGCGCGCGGAGGACACCCCGGGCGGCGGCCTCACGATGGTGCTCGCGGTACCGACGTCCCCCGAACGCGAACACCCCGGCGGACTCGTCACGTCGGGCGAACGGGGGTAGCCGGGGCCCGGCCCGCGCCGCCGGCAGGGGGCGCCGCGGTGAACTCCCGCTTTCAGGACCGGCGTTCCAGCGGCGGCTGCGCGGTGGCGCGGGGCTGCGCCGGGGGCGGCCGGTGGCTCGCCGCGCACGGAGGGCGCTCCGGGCGGCGGGTTCACGTGGTGCGCGCGGTGCCAGAACGCGTGCGGCCGGGCGGAGTTGTCGTGTCGGGCGGCCGGCGGCTCGTCGTACGCGGAGGGCGCCCGGGGCTCACGCCCGCGGGGGCACCGTGTGGAACTCCCGTTCCAGCAGACCGGTGTCCAGGCGCAGGCCCAGGGCGTTGCGCCGGTGCAGGGCGGTGAGGGCGGCGTGCAGCGGGGACGGCGGTACCGCGAGGACGGGGCAGCCGGCGCGGGCGAGGCAGTAGCGGCTGACCGAAGGCCACAGCGCCCGGCGCAGCCGGCCCCGGCCGCCGGCGCCGACGACGAGGAGGTCGTCGTCCCGGTCGGCGGTCCGCACCAGCGCGAACCCCGGGGTGCCCCGGACGACGAGCGCCTGCCCCGGCAACCCGGTGTCCGTACCGCCGAACACCTCGCCCAGGGCCTGGACCAGCCGTTCCCCCGCGAGCCGCGTCCACTCCTCGACCAGGACGACGGCGGCCGGGGACCGGCGGGCGGCCAGGTCCCCGCCCGGCGGCTCCCAGGCCAGCACCGGCCACAGCTCGGCACCGCGGCGCCGGGCCTCGTCGGCGGCCCGGGCGAGGGCGGTGAGACTGCCCGGGGAGCCGCTCACTCCGACCAGGACGCGAGCGGCTGAGGGCGGGCGGGAATCGGACATCGGATCCTCCTCGGAACTCCTCCATCCCACCGCGCGCCCAGCGGTTCGAACAGCCCGTACGCCCGTTCTTGGCGCCCTTCTGACGGCCTCCTCCACCCTCTCCCACCAGGCCCGTCAGCATCCCGTCAAGGTCGCCCGGAACACCGTATGCGTCCCGTCAGGGCGCGTCCGGCAACCGGGGGCGCCGGGCATAACGTCGACGCCGGGCCCCGGTCCGCCTCCCCGCCGCCGGGGCCCGCAGACCATGTATCCCGCTGCCTTCCGGAGGCACCCCATGGCAGAAATCCGCTACGGCGACGACGCCGAGCCCTCCGATCGATTCCCGGCCGGACCCCTCTGCGTCCCGGTCCGGCCGGGCCCCTCCGGGTATGCGACCCGGCTTTTTCGCACCCCGCTCGGCGAACGCACCGCCGTGGGCTTCACCTCCGCACGGAGGCTGACCGACGTCCTCGGCCCCGGCCAGGCGTGGATCCGGCTCGCCGAGCCCGCCCTGCGCGCCCTGACCGCGCCGCTCGGCATCACCACCGTCACGGTGGACCCGCAGTTCACCGCCCCCGCTCCCGCCCCGGTCGCCCCGGTCGCACGGGTCGCGGCGGTCAAGCCCGAGATCCCCGCGCTGCGGACCGCCTGAGAGGGGCAGCCACGATGACCACGGTTCACGAACCCACCACCGCAGTCGGCCTGTCGGTGTGGCCCGCCTCCACCGCCCGGGCCCCGCACGGCGACCTCGCCGTGGGCGGCGTCCCGCTCGCCGAGGTCGCCGACCGCTTCGGCACCCCCGCCTACGTCCTGGACGAGGCCGAGGTGCGCGACCGCTGCCGCACCTACCGCGACGCCTTCCCCGACGCCGAAGTCCTCTACGCGGCCAAGGCGTTCCTGTGCCGCGCGATGGCCCACTGGATGGACGAGGAGGGCTTCGGCCTCGACGTCTGCTCGGCCGGCGAACTCGAACTCGCCGTCACCACCGGCTTCCCGCCCGGGCGGATCGTGCTGCACGGCAACGCCAAGTCACCCCGCGACCTGGACACCGCCCTGCGCCTCGGCGTCGGCCGGATCGTCATCGACAGCCCCGCCGAGATCGCCCGGCTGGCCGCCGCGGTCGGCCCGGACGGCCACCAGAAGGTGATGGTCCGGGTGGTGCCCGGGATCAGCGCGGGCGGCCACGAGAAGATCCGCACCGGCACCGACGACCAGAAGTTCGGCCTGTCCATCGCCGACGGCTACGCCCAGCACGCCATCGCCCGGATCCTCGACCAGCCGCAGCTCGAACTCACCGGTCTGCACTGCCATCTGGGCTCGCAGATCACCAGCGTCAAGCCGTACCTCGTCGCCGTGCGCCGCCTGGTCGGCCTGATGAGCCGGCTCCACGAGCAGCACGGCCTGATCCTGCCCGAACTCGACCTCGGCGGCGGCCACGGCATCGCCTACCGCCCCGGCGAGGAGGCCCTCGACCTCACCGCGCTGGCCCGCAAGGTCCGCGCCGAACTCGCCGACGCCTGCGCCACGGCCGGGCTCCCGGTGCCGCGCCTGATCATCGAGCCGGGCCGGGCCATCGCGGGCCCGGCGGGCGTCGCCGTCTACCGCGTACTGGCCGTGAAGCACACCGGCGAGCACGTGTTCGTGGCGGTCGACGGCGGCATGAGCGACAACCCGCGCCCGGCCCTGTACGGCGTCCGGTACGCGCCCCGGCTGGTCGGCAGGGCCGGCACCGCGGCCCCGGCCCGGGTGACCGTGGTCGGCCGGCACTGCGAGGCCGGCGACGTCCTCGCGGCCGATGTGGACCTGCCGTCCGACATCCACCCCGGTGACCTGCTCGCCGTCCCGGTGGCCGGCGCCTACCACCTCTCCATGGCCTCCGGCTACAACCTGGTCGGCCGCCCGCCCGTGGTCGCCGTCCGCGACGGGCTCGCCCGGCTCCTGGTCCGCCGCGAATCGCTGGAGGACATCCGCAGCCGCGACGTCGGCCTGTAGCCGGCGCCCCGCGGCGAGCGGGCCCCGAGACCCCCGGGCGGGCCGGTCATCCTCCCGCACGCCGACCGGCCCGCCCGGGTGCGCCGGCGGGCGCGCGCCCCGCCCGCCCCGCAGACTGGGTCCGACCGCCCGACCGGCCCCGGCGAGGTCCCGATGGTCTATGGCCTGGCACGTCGCGAACTGCGACCGAGAGTCCCGCTGCGCCCCGGCGAGGGCGAGAAACACCATCTGACCAGCCTGGAAGGGCTGGCCGCGCTGTCGCTCGACGCACTCAGCTCGGTGGCGTACGGCCCCGAGGCGATCGTGCTGGCCCTGGTGGCCGCCGGCACCGGCGCGCTCACCGCGACCCTGCCCGTCACCCTGGCGATCGTCCTCCTCCTCGTCGTGCTGGTGATCTCCTACGCCCAGGTCATCGCCGTACACCCGGACGGCGGAGGCGCCTACGCCGTCGCCAAGAAGGACCTCGGGCCGACCGCGAGCCTGCTCGCCGCGGCCAGCCTGGTCGTGGACTACGTGCTCACCGTCGCCGTCAGCCTGGCCGCCGGCGCCGACGCGCTCGCCTCCGCCTTCCCCGCCCTCGCCCGCGACAAGCCGCTGGTCTGCCTGATCGGCCTGGCCCTGCTGACGGCGGTCAACCTGCGCGGCATCACCGACAGCGCCCGGGTCCTCATGCTGCCCGCCGCGCTGTTCATCGGGTCGATCCTGGGCGTCGTCGTCGTGGACCTGCTCCGCTCGCACCCGGCGGCCACGGTCGGCACGGACCTCGCCTTCCCCGCCCACGAGTCCCTCGGCCCGCTCCTGATCCTCAAGGCGTTCTCGTCCGGCTGCTCGGCGCTCACCGGCGTGGAGGCGATCGCCAACGCCGTCCCCACCTTCCGCGTCCCGCGCGTGCGGCGGGCCCAGCGCACCGAACTCATGCTCGGCGCCCTCCTCGGCGTCATGCTGATCGGCCTGGCCGTCCTGATCCGCCGCGACCGGGTGGCCCCGCGCGGCGACGTCACCGTCCTCGCCCAGCTCACGGCCGGCGCCTTCGGCACCGGCTGGCTCTACTACGCCACCAACCTCATCGTCACGCTCGTGCTGCTGCTGGCCGCGAACACCAGCTTCGGCGGCCTCCCGGTCCTGATGAGCCTGCTGGCCCGCGACCACCGCCTGCCCCATCTGTTCGGCCTGCGCGCCGAACGCCCCGTCTACCGCTACGGCGTGGTCGCCCTGGCCCTGCTGGCCGCGCTGCTGCTCCTCGCGACGGACGCCGACACCCACCGCCTGATCCCCCTCTTCGCGATCGGCGTCTTCATCGGCTTCACCCTCAGCCAGCTGGGCCTCGTCCGGCACTGGGTCCGCGAGAAGCCGGCCGGCTTCAGACCCCGCGCGCTCGTCAACGGCACCGGCGCGGTGCTCACCACCCTGGCCGGCGTCATCCTCCTCACCACCAAGTTCCTGGCGGGCGCCTGGGTGGTCGTGGTGGCCGTCCCCCTCCTCATGCTGCTGTTCGCCCGCATCCAGCGCTACTACACGGCCGTCGGCGAGGAACTCGGCCTCGGCCGCATCCCGGGCCCGCCGGACCGTCGAGCCGCCAGCCTGGTCATCGTCCCCGTCGGCGAGGTCTCCCAGCTCGCCCGGCACGCCCTCGGCGCCGCCCTCGCGCTGGGCGACGAGGTCGTGGCGGTGGCCGTGCACGCCGACCCCGAACGGCAGCGCGCCCTCAGGGAGGCGTGGGACCGCTGGAACCCGGGCGTACGCCTGGACGTGATCGACAGCCCGCACCGCTCCCTGGTCCAGCCGCTCGTCGACTATGTCCAGCGCGCCGCCCGGGACGGCCGCCAGATCGCCGTCCTCATCCCCGAGGTCGAACCCCGGCACCGCCGCTACGAGATCCTCCAGAACCAGCGCGGCCTGCTCCTCGCCACGGTGCTGCGGGCCCGTACCGACGTGGTGGTGTGCCTGCTGCCGTACCGGCTCGACCTGTGAGCGCCGGGCCGGGGCCCGTTCGGGTGACAGCGGTCAAGTACCGGTGGACGCCGAGGCGTTGAGCCCTACGGTGGGTGGCCGGGAACCTCGATGGCGGCGGTGGTGTTCGGTTGGGCGGCGGCGGTGGCGGTGGTGGCGGCGATGGCGGGCAGGATCGCCGTCCTGCCGCTCCGTCCTGCCACTCCGTCCTGCCGCCCGGTGACGGCCCCCGGAACCTGGCTTCCGGCTCCCGGAACCCGGCCCCCCACCGGCCCGGCCTCATGTCACCCGCGGTCCTCCCCGAAACCGGCCTCGGCGAGCGCCAGCATGTGCGCGGCCGTCAGCCTGTTGCTCGGGTCGGCGGCCGCCGTCAGCAGCCAGGTCGCCGCCGCGACCGACCGGCCGGGCGGGATGACCAGCAGTTCCCAGCGGCCCAGGGCGCCGCATTCCAGGGCGATGGCGTGCGCTTCGGAATCGACGTCCGACAGGGCCACTTCGATCAGGCCGGCGGGCGCCGCGACCGTGCGCGGGACGTCCGGCCAGGCGACGGCGTCCACCGTGACACGGGTGACGGTGCCGAGGCCGGGGGCCAGCGAGCCGACCAGCGCGGGCAGCTCCAGTTCCAGCAGATCGCAGCGCGGCCACCAGGCCCCGTCCAGCGGACCGCGGCTGACACCCGCGGTGAGTGTCAGCCGTGGCACGGGCATGCGGTAGGTGTGGTCCGGGCCCGGGAAGGCGCCTTCCGACGGCATTCCGGCGACGTCTCTCATGCGATCCCGTCCCGGTCGGCACCTGGCCGTCCGCTTCGTCGTTCGCCGGGAACGGCACCGCCGTGGTCGCGTTGCGCGAGATGCTCTCGGTGAAACCAGCGTACGTCCGGGGCCGGCCGGGCAGGGGGCGCCCGAAGGCCACAGGGGCGGGAACAAGCCGTGGGGAACGTACGGGTGGTACGGCCGCCGTTCACTGGTCCGCGTAGCCGATGTCCCCGATGGTCCAGGCGCTCACGTCCTCCAGGGCGACGCGGTACATGCCGCCCGAGTCGGGGATGCCGAAGCTGCCCTGGAGGATCCGGGCGACATGGAAGTGGAGGTGCGTGGGCCCGCCGGGCCGCTGCGGCGGGCCGCCGCTGTCCTCGGGCGGAGCGAAAGCGGCGGCGAACCGCCCCAGGTGCTCGGAGTCCCGCAGGACTTCGGCCACCCGCTCCTTCCACAGGGATTCCGGCGCCAGCCGGCCGGTGATGACGGCTCCCGGGACCACCACGGTCAGGGACATCCGACTGCTGTGCTGCGACTCCACCATCTCGGCGATACCGACGAGCAGTTCGTCAGGGTGCGACATGTCTGAGGAGCCTAGCCCAGCGAGGGCGCGGCGCCGGGAAGGATCGAGGGTTACCAGCCCTCGGCGCTCTGTCCGGCGGGCGTGTCCCAGGCCGGTGTGGCCGGAGCCGGCTCGTGGCAGGCGAAGCCGAGCCGGGTCAGTGCCCGGCGCATCTCACCGCTGGTGAAGTCGCGTCGGTTCTGCCTGGTGATCACTTCCCCGACCTGCATGACGGAGAAGACGCGGCCTTCGATGGTCACGGCCAGACCGGCGACGGGTTCGGGTGTGATGCCGCTCATCGACTGCTCGACCTCGCTCTTGATGAGGTCGAAGGGGAATCGGGCGATGACACAGCGCATGGATGCCTCCACAGAGTTGGGGGAGAAACACCGGAGGGGTCAGGAGCGGCCTTGGAACAGTCTGGAGCGGTGTGCAGCGGTGTGGGAGCGGTCTGGAGGATCTCGATGGCCCGGTGGGCCCGGTGGGGAGCCCCGGGGGAACCCGGAGGGGCCGTCCGGGTGACGCGGCGGGTCAGCGGGGGAGGGCGAGGACGCCCAGGGCGTAGCCGTGCTCGTCGATCACGGGGGACGCGTCGAGGGTGCGCCCGCGCATGGCGATCACGGCCTCCCCGAGCACGGCCCGTGACGCGGTGAACGGGCCGCGGTCGAGCGGGATGTCCCGCAGCCGCGTCCGGTTCTCGTACCACGAGCCGCCCCGGTGCGCGGAGAGCTGGGCACGGGTGACCAGTCCCGCGCACCGCCCGTCCCCGTCCTGGAGGAGCAGATGCGGGACGCGGGCGCCGATGAGCACGGACAGCGCCTCGTCGACGGTCATGTGGTCGTCCACCTGGGGCCCGGGAGCGTGCATGGCGTCACCGGCGGTGAGGCCGGTGCCCTCGGAGCTGGTGGCGGGCCGGGTACGGCGCTGAATCGGCGTCATGGGCTTCTCCTCTTCGTCGGGGCGGCAGGAGGGGCCATGGCCCTCCCCGACCGCCGGGAGCGCGTCCCGGTGCCTGGGCTACGGGTTGGCTACGGGTTGTTCCTCGGGGTGGAGCGACGGGCCCGTGCGGCGGTCCGGCCGTTGCCACCGCGTCCGCCGGCGGGCCGTCCCCTGCGCCCGCGTCCGCCGGCCGCCCCCGAGCGTTCCCCGCGCTCGCTCTGCGCGGCGACCGGGGCGGGGATGGTGACGGGCACGCCGGAGGGGGTCCGGGCGCCGGTGATGCGCTGCAGCTCGGGGTCGCCGGGGCGGACCCGGGCGGTGCTCGGCGTGATGCCGGCGTCGGCCATCAGCCGGTCCATCGAGCGCCGCTGGTGCGGCAGGACGAGGGTGACGACGGTGCCGGACTCGCCGGCGCGGGCGGTACGGCCGCCGCGGTGCAGGTAGTCCTTGTGGTCGCCGGGCGGGTCGACGTTCACGACGAGGTCGAGGTTGTCGACGTGGATGCCGCGGGCGGCGACGTTGGTGGCCACCAGGACCGTGACCCGGCCGTCCTTGAACTGGGCGAGCGTCCGGTTGCGCTGCGGCTGGGACTTGCCGCCGTGCAGGGCCGAGGCGCGCACGCCGACGGACAGCAGGTGCTTGGCCAGCCGGTCCACCGCGTGCTTGGTGTCCAGGAACATGATCACGCGCCCGTCGCGGGCGGCGATCTCGGTCGCGGCGTCGTGCTTCTCGGCGTCGTGCACATGCAGCAGGTGGTGCTCCATGGTGGTGACGGCGCCCGCGGACGGGTCGACCGAGTGCACCACGGGGTCATGGAGGTAGCGGCGTACCAGGAGGTCGATGTTGCGGTCCAGGGTGGCCGAGAAGAGCAACCGCTGCCCGTCGGGCCCGACTTGGTCGAGCAGCGCGGTCACCTGCGGCATGAAGCCCATGTCGGCCATCTGGTCGGCCTCGTCGAGGACGGTGACGGCGACCTGGTCCAGGCGGCAGTCGCCGCGCTCGATGAGGTCCTTGAGGCGGCCGGGCGTCGCGACGACGACCTCGGCGCCGCCGCGCAGCGCACTCGCCTGACGGCCGATCGACATGCCGCCCACCACGGTGGTGAGCCGCAGCCGCAGGGCGCGGGCGTAGGGGGTGAGCGCGTCGGTGACCTGCTGGGCCAGTTCCCGGGTGGGGACGAGGACGAGGGCGAGCGGCTGCCGGGGCTGGGCGCGCTGTCCGTCCAGCCGGGCCAGCAGCGGCAGACCGAAGGCGAGCGTCTTGCCCGAGCCGGTGCGCCCGCGGCCCAGGACGTCCCGGCCGGCCAGCGCGTTCGGCAGCGTGGCCGCCTGGATCGGGAAGGGCACGGTGACGCCCTCGGTGCCGAGGGCGGCCAGCAGGCGTTCGGGCATGTCCAGCTCGGCGAACGTCTCGACCGCGGGCAGCGGCTCGGTGAGCGTGACCGGCAGGGCGAACTCCTGGCGGCGTGCGCCGGAGCGTGCTCCTTGGCCGTTCGACCGCCCGGCGGCCGGGCGGGAACCCTGGCGGCGGGTCTCCTGGCCACGGAGGCGGCTGCCGCGGGGGGAGCCTGCCGAGCCCGTGGAGCCTCGGTCCGCGCGGAAGCGGGCGGAGCTGCCGGAACTGCCGCCGGAACGACGGGTGCGGTTCATGAGGGAGAACCTTCCTCGATGCGGCACGTATCGAGGAAGTCCGCCCAGCGGTGAGACCGCACGGGGATTCACAAGAATGAGCCGAAGAAAATGCGAAAAGCCGGGCCTCGCTGAGAGGAGGCCAGGGCCGTCACTTATGCGGAGAAAGACCGCAAAGTGGAGAAAGCAATGAGCTGGGACCCGCACCCCAAGAGCGCGGGCCCCAGCTCTGTGTTATTGCGTCAGCGTCAGGCGGGAACGATGTTCTCGGCCTGCGGGCCCTTCTGGCCCTGCGTGACGTCGAAGGTAACCTTCTGGCCTTCCTGAAGCTCGCGGAAGCCCTGGGTGGCGATGTTCGAGTAGTGGGCGAACACGTCCGGGCCGCCACCCTCCTGCTCGATGAAGCCGAAGCCCTTTTCCGCGTTGAACCACTTCACGGTGCCAGATGCCATATTGAATCTCCCTTGGGGGGCAGTGCCGGATCCCGCACTTTGCGGAACCCGAGTCGCCGCGATGATCACCCCTCCGGAAAGATCCGGAAAGCTCTGCAAAGAAACAAGTCTCTGGCAACCAAAACTGCAACTGCTATCACGCTAACACAGGGTCGGCTGGACGCGCCTGTAGGTTTCCGGCCTGACTCGGGAATTCTCAGCCCGCCGGTGGCCGTAATCCTGTGCTGGCGGGACTAGGTATCTGCGCGGTGTCTGTCCAGCTCGCGGTGCATATCCCGGTTCCGGCGGAGGGCCTCGTCGAGCTGGTCCTCGAGGGAGACGATGCGGCACGCGGCCTCGATGGGGGTGCCCTGGTCGACGAGTTCCCGGGCGCGGGCGGCGACGCGCAGCTGGCGGCGGGAGTAGCGGCGGTGGCCGCCCTCCGAACGCAGCGGGGTGATCAGCTCGGCCTCGCCGACGGCCCGGAGGAAGGCGGGGGTGGTGCCGAGAACGTCGGCGGCCCGGCCCATGGTGTAGGCGGGGTAGTCGTCGTCGTCGAGGTTGCCGGCGGCAGGGGCGTTCTCAGCGGGCATAACACCTTCGTTTCGGGGACGAGGCGAGGGACCCGGGCGTATGCGGCACCCGTGCCCCGAAGGATTCAGCACCTTCTGCCTCGTGCGACCAGCCTAACTCCGCCAGGCATGGAGATGTGGACCCGCCGTAGCAGAATTCCTGCCGCTGAACGGGCAAGGTCGCGTATCTCGGACGGAACCGCCTGCCGCCCCCGCCGTGGCCCGGCTCACCGCGTCGGACGAATACCGCGGCGTCACTCTGACGCCTTTCACACCCCCCACGTGACCGAGACCACGCCGCACACCCCCGACGCCCCGACAACACGCGGTGGCCACACCCGTACGACCGGACCGTCGAAGAGGAGCCCGAGCACCCGCTACCCCTCGACGAACATGACGGTCTCGCCGAGCGGCGCCCGGCCGATACGGGCGGAGCCCACCGTGGCGTCCTCGAACCCGATCGACGTGCCGCACAAGAGGAGGAGTACATCCGGCGGCGACACGACCTCCGCGACGTTGGTGCTCCGGGCGCTCCCGCGCAGGAACGGGACCGCCGAGTTCCCGGACCGGCCCGCCGCCCCCCCCCGACTGCCGGCCACCGGTCGGACGACCCCGAAACCCTCGCCGCCGCCGAACTGACCGACCTGCTCCCACCCGGCGCCGCCGCCGACGACACGGCCCTGGTCATGGTGCCCCTCTGAACCGGACCGTGCCGCCGGGGCAGCCATGTCTCCGGAACCACTCAGGAGCCCGACCCGCTCTCGCGGATCAGGCACCTGAATTGGTACTGCGGCGTCGGGGTGGCGGGATTGATCCCACGACCATCCCGGGAACCGCCCAAGGCGGCCAAGGCGATCTGATGCCTCCGTCGACCACCCGCGGGCAGGTGGAGAAGGCTGTGAGGACAATGATCGAGCGAGGCCGGCGGGTATCGGATCCCGGGCGCCGGATCCAGACCTTCGAGAAGAGGATGACCGTGAACGGTATGTCGGCCCGGTATCGGCTCATCGTCGACTCCGGGGACGGAAACCGCGTCATCACCTTCTTCCCGGTAGGAAAGAGCTACACCCCGTGATCACTGTGCAGTTCACCGTACGGCCCGGCCAGAGCGACGCCAGCGGGTTCGACCTGGGCGACATGGCCGTCACCGGGGAGCATGGCACGGCCGACTCGGCCGGCCACGTCCCCGATCAGGGCATGATGATCTACCTTTCGGTCGTCCAGTTGCTGGACAGCCTGGGTGCCTTCATCCGGGGCGACGCCCGTGTGCTGACCTTCACCGGTGCCGACACCTCCTTCGGCCTTGTCGTGCGACGGACCAAAGACGGCCTGTCGGTCGCCGACGAGAACGGCGTCGTCGCGCGGACGGCGGCGCCGGAGCTCGCTTCCGCCGTGCTGCGCGCGGCAGAGGACCTGCGGCCCGCCCTCCCTCCGGAAGATCCGGTCGCATCCGACTGGGAAACTGCCCTCGCCGCATTCCGTCCTCTCGTACCGAGCAGGAAGGGGTGAGTGCCGGCCGCCTGGATGGCGAAGGCCAAGGAAACGTCGAGCACGCTGCCCTGGACTTACTGATCGTTTCAGAATGAGGTCCGAAGGCGGCGGAGGCAGATGAGGCTGCAGGCCAGGTCGAGCAACCCTTGGTGGAGATCGGCGCGGCGTTCGTAGCGGGTGCGGAGCCGTTTGAACTGGTGCAGCCAGGCGAATGCGCGCTCGACCACCCAGCGGACCTTGCCCAGTCCGGAGCCGTGGGCGACGCCCCGTCGGGCGATCATGGGCTTGATGCCGCGTTTCCACAGCAAGCGGCGGTACTTGTCGAAGTCGTAGCCACGGTCGGCGTACAGACGCCTGGGTTTGAGGCGGGGACGTCCCCGAGCTCCCCGAATCGGCGGAACCGAGTCGAGCAGGGGCAGGAGCTGGGTGATGTCGTGCCGGTTGCCGCCGGTGAGCGTCACGGCGAGCGGGGTTCCGTGGCGGTCGACGATCAGGTGGTGCTTGGAGCCGGGACGGGCACGGTCGACCGGCGAGGGGCCAACGTGCTCCCCCCTTTGAGGGCCCGCACGTGTGATCCGTCCACGGAGCAGTCGTCCAGGTCCAGCAGGTCGGCGCGGCGAAGCTCGGCCAGACACCGGCTTCGGTCCAGTCCCGCAGCCGGCGCCAGGCCGTCACGCCGGAACAGCCCACGGTCTCCGCCGGGACGTCCCGCCAGGCGACACCGGTCCGCAGCACGAACAGGACGCCAGCGAGTGCCGTTCGGTCAGGGAACACGCAACCGCCCGGGATGTCGGTGGCGTCGTTCGGGAGCGGGTGGCAGCAAGGGGGCCACCCGCTCCCACAGCTCGTCCGGAACAAGATCAGCACGCACTCGGACACCTTTCCGACCAAGATCGTCGAGTGCAAGTCCCGCGGCGTCTCATCGTGATTTGAGCGCAGGGTCTGGCGTCGTTCGCCGGTTCGAGCTCTCAGCCTGAAGCGCCCTCCAGCGGCAGGTGGTCTCGGTAGTACTGCGACTCCAACCACTCCTCCTTCACGAAGAGCGGACGTGTCAGGCGCGCTGCCCCGACCGGCTGCGAACGCAGAAGAACCCCGAGGTCAGTCAGGGAAAGTGAGTCATCAGGCGTGTAGAGCAGGCAGTTCCCATGCTCCGCAGCGTGGTCCAGCAGGAACTGCTCGCCCTGCTCCGGATCGCTTCCTGCCAGCGGGAAGCCAGACAGGAAGACCTGCGGACCGGTGACGGCATCCAGCGCAACGCAGGCGAGCTTGCCTGCATCGTAGAACGCTTTGACCCCATCCGGGAAGTCCTCCTGCGCATACGGACCGCCAACCCGTTCCCGCGGTCCAGGGACCAAAAGTGCTTGGGCGACCTCGGCTGGAGACATCCCGAACTGCAACGGACCCACGCCGGCTCCCGACCGCAGCTCCCAGCACCCCCGCTCCGTATCCGTGCCCATCCACCCACTCCTACGTCCGACCAGTCCGACTTTGCTTCTGTTGCTCAGACCGCATGCGTACGGCCATGGGCCAAGATGCCAACTCAGCTGTCCAAGTGCCAACGGGAGTGCTGCTCTCGGCCGGAGTCATTCTGAAACGACCAATAAGTGGATCAGACCCCTGATCTAGTACTACAGCGTCGGGGTGGCGGGATTTGCACCCACGACCTCTCCGTCCCGAACGAGGTTCGGTTGGCGATCCTGCCAGCCGCGATGGCGTTCCCGCAGGTCAGATGGGTGGGCTCGGTTGGTGTGGCGTGGCTTGGAAGGGGCTCGGGGAGCAGCTTGGCTCCCAGGTGGCTCCCAGCAGGAAGCGGTCAGCGTGTGCCGTCGAGCTTGCGCATTAGCTCGGTGACCAGCGCGTGGTCGCGAGCGGCGTCGAAAGGCTCGGACGGATCACGCAAGATACGGCCTTTCAGGGACCACTCGTTTCGTTCGGTCTCCCTGGCTGCGAACGCGCTCGGCCCTGCGGTACACCACAGAGAGCACCTCCGGGAGGTCCTACGGGGCCGGTGCGATGGCCTGCGGCTGCTCCGTGATCACGTCCTGCGAGCTCGGACGCATTTTGACAGCCAAGCCTCGCACCCAATCCATCCTGAGACGATCAATCAGGCGACTGGGAATAATCATTCTTCAACGTCGAGGGGAGTGGTGCCGCCGGGCGGCCGGGCTGATCGGTGACCGCCGCGTAGCGCCGCGCCAGCAGGACGATTCGGTTGGTCAGTTTTCTCGGAGCTTCCAGCCTCGCGGCGGCACTCTGTCACTTGCCAACGCTGACGTCGGTGTTCGAGGACGGCCTTCCAGAGCTCCAGGCGGTGGCGAGAGTCCTTCGGGAACGTGAAGCGGAGGACCCCCAAGACAACGGCAGCCACCAGCACGGGTGCGGACCCCGGGTGGGCGGTGAGGAACGGCATGGATCAGCCCTTCCCATCGCAGAGGTCGAGCGAGGCGGTGCCCAGCACCACCCGGTAGGTGTCACCGTGGCGGGTAAATCGCGCGCCCTTGACTCCGGCCTCCCGGTGGGTCAGGGCCATAGCCAGGTCGCGGGGTTCTGGATAGCCGGTCCACCGGTACTCCCATGAGTCGCCGGCGCCCCAGAGTCGACGTACGGGACCGTGCTGGATGACTTCTGGTTCCTTGCGGCGTTCGACTCCGGGGCGCTCCAGAGGGTCCCAGGACAGACTGGTCGCCCAGTGGCCACGCCGGTCAACCAGGTTGTAGCGGGAAACGAGACCTGCCAGCAGAGTGGTCGCTTCCCCCGAGATCGGGGGGACCGCTGCCAGTGCGCGACGCTCCTGCGCGGTGAGGTCGTTGTCCAGCGTGAGATAGGGGTGCCGGGGCACGAGGCTGCGCCTGTTGCCGCGCCGACATCCGGCCGGGTCACCGGTGATGGTCAGCAGTGCACCGGTGGGCAGATGGCGCAGACAGACGGAGCGCTGCCCATGGCACGTGTAGCTGGCCTCGTGCCGTAGTCCGGGGACGCCGCGTGAGTCGGCCCCCTCGTTGGCCAGCAGCCGGGTGGCCACGTTCTCCGGGGCGCGCTCCGCGACCATCACCAACTGGTCCCTGCGGGGCGACATCACTGGGTCGTACGAGGCGACAACCGAGTAGTTCCACTTCGCAGTCGGACCGGTGTACACGTTGCCGTTGAAAAGCGCGAGCGCTAGTAGGGCCCGGAAGGCGCGCTGGTCGTCCGAGCAGTCGTCCAGGCCCAGTCCGCGGGTGTCGCTGCTGATCGCGGATCGGGCAGCGGCTTTGCTCTCCCCGGTGTACTGGACGCGAAGTGAGATCCGCTTCTTGGGCGCCATGGTGTGGACGGGGAGTCCGCCCAACTCGCGCGCGGCGGTCAACCGTGCCTGCTGGAAGGGGATGACGTCCCCGGACTCGCGCCGGATACGGCGTGCGAGTGCGGCGATGTCCCTGTCGAGCGTCATGTCCGGCTCCCGGTGGGCGCGTATCAGTGCTCCCGCCCACTGCGCCCCATAGGAGGAACGGCAGTTTTCAATCACGCGCGCCCGGCGGCACTTTGCGCCCTCAACCCTGGGTAGTTGCGGGAGGAACCCAGGTCCGACGTAACGGCGAGCGTGGTCGCCTGAGACCGGAGCATAGCGCCTTGAAGGCGTGTGGGCGAGGTATGAATCGGAGACCCCAACCGCACCGTCATCGGCGGCCCACCTGCGCGCAAGGGCGTCAAGTGAGGAGATCCGGCTGAAAGCCTGCTATCGCTGAACTCAGTTACGTGCATTCAGTGGCAGCGGGGGCGCCTGCGCCGCACTGGAGGCGGAACGCGAGGCGGCCGCCAGGGAAGGCTGCTGCCTGCCTGTCGCTCGTGCTGCCCTGACCGACCGACCCGCATCTGCTCCAACCGCCCCTTGCGCCCGTGGCTACGGGGGGCGGAGTCGCGCCCGCGCGACCCCCTTCGTGCTCTTCGTATTGGAAGTAGCTACGAGATAAAGTAATTTGACATGCTATTAGTAAGTCGCAGGTGGGGGAACCGCGGCTGGCCGAGGGGGAGGGACCAGGGCATGGCTTATCCACGTGCGGTGGGTTGGCTCCTGGCCAGTCTCGGCTGGGTTCCGGCGAGTCTTGAGGCTGACGCATAAGCATGCAGGCCCCAGGCACGTTTGAGCGTGGTCAGAGAGTAGGGGTCCAGGCCGCTGGCGTCCCGGAGTTCGCCACGGTCAGGTTCGCCCTGCCCGGAGATCACCCGGGGTCATGGGACCTCATCCTGGTCGACGACGAAGACCGTCGTCACGAAGTGAATCTGGCAGCTGGAGACACGGAGACCGGGAGCAGCTGAAGGAGCGCACGGGGTCGGAGCACCTCGGGTACGACGGGTTCTGCCGGGACCGAGGGCTGGCCTTCGACGAGGGGCGGGCGCTGCGGTTCCGGACGCCGGACGAGGGTGAGACCGTCGTGGTCGACCTGGTCCGCGGGGAGCCGGCGTTCCCGAACAGCGCGATCGAGGACTTCGTGATCGCCCGTGGCGACGGGTCCCCGGTCTTTCTGATCGCCAACGTCGTGGACGACCTGGACGAGGGAATCACGCAGGTCATCCGAGGCGAGGAGCACCTGTCGAACACCGCGAAGCAGCAGCTGCTGTGGGAGGCGCTCGGTGCCGAGCCGCCCGTGTGGGCGCACCTGCCGGTGATCGTGAACGAGAAGCGGCAGAAGCTGTCCAAGCGCCGGGACAAGGTGGCGCTGGAGGACTACCTCGCCGAGGGTTTTCTGCCCGAGGCGATGGTGAACTACCTCATGCTGCTCGGCTGGGGCCGGGTGACGACCGGGAGATCAGGCCGTACGAGGAGCTGGAGCAGCTCTTCCGGATCCAGGACGTCAACACCGCGCCGGCCTTCTTCGACGTGAAGAAGCTGACGGCGTTCAACGACGAGTACATCCGTGCCCTGTCACCGGAGCAGTTCGCCGCCGCCTGCGCGCCGTGGCTCGTCGCCCCGTACGCGCCGTGGCGGCCGGAGGCGTTGGACAAGGACGTCTTCGAAGCGGCGGCTTCCCTGGCCCAGACCCGGCTGGCGCTGCTTTCCGAGATCACCAGCTATGTGGACTTCCTGTTCCTCGACGAGCCGGTCGAGGACGAGGCGTCGTGGAACAAGGCGATGAAGGCAGGCGCCGACGCCATCCTGTCGGACGCCCGCGCCGAGCTGGCCGACGTCGCGGAGTGGAAGGCGGACGACCTGAAGGCCGTCCTGCTCGCCGTCGGCGAGAAGCACGGGCTGAAGCTGGGCAAGGCCCAGGCGCCCATCCGGGTCGCGGTCACCGGCCGGACGATCGGACTCCCGCTGTTCGAGTCCATGGAGCTGCTCGGCCGGGACCGCGTGCTGGCCCGTCTGGACGCGGCCAGCAAGAAGCTGGCCGCGCAGGCTTAGCCGCTGCTCAGGCGACCTGCGCCAGGAGGTTGCCCCAGGCGTCGCCGAAGTAGGTCAGGTCGAACCGGGCCAGGGCCTCGTACCCCGCCTTGGCCTCGGCGTGGCGTGTCGCCGCACGCTGCCGGACCTGTGCAGTGAGGCGGCGGAGGTCCGGGGCCGGCTGGCCAGCCAGCGCGGCGAGGTCGCCCAGGCCGGCCACCGGCCGGATGAGGCAGGGCAGGCCGAGGAGTAAAGCCTCGGCGGCGCAGCGGCTCCAGCCCTCCCGCATCCGTGGGAGGAAGACACCGACGTCACAGGCGCGCAGCAGACGCAGGTACCGCTCGCGTTCGACGTCGTAGTGCGCGCTGTCGAGGCCGATGGTGTTGCTGCCGCTGGTGATCACCCGCAGTCCGGGAACGCTGGCCAGTGCTGCGGAGACCTCCTCGGTCCCTTTCCAGTGCACGGCCTTGCCCGCGTAGACGCCGATCACGTCGGGTCGTAGGCCGAACTCGGCGTGCACTCGGCCCGGTCGTAGCCGCGTGCCTGCTCGATCTCGGTCATGTCGAAGGCGTTGTAGATCACCCGTACGTTGCGGACGCCTCGGGCGCGGAGCTGGTCGGCCCAGTACGGGGCGACGCACACGACGGCTGCGCACTGTGGCAGAACGCGGAACAGCCTCTCCCAGAGCATCGCTTCGATGGGGGCGGAGTTCGTGTTGGAGCGGTTCGTAGTGGTGCAGGAGGAACACCGTGCGGGCGCGCATTTCGGGTGTGAACAGCAGCAGGCTGAGGTCGTCCCATACGCAGGTCAACGATCTTCTGCGCGCCCGCGCTCCGATAGCACCGCCTCTTGCGGTATGAGGGCGGCGTACTCGATGCCGATGTGCTGGCCCGCGCCCCTCGGCATCACATGCTGATCAACAACGCGCCACGCGAATCCCGGCCGGTGCCTTGCTCTCAGTCACCCGACGAGCGCCCTCGGGCGAGGGCAAAGGTCAGGATCCGCAGCCCTGTGGGAATCTCCGTGGTCTCCACATGCGCCAGACCGGCGGCAGAGGCCAGTTTCTGGTACTGGCCGAGGGTGCGTTCCCGGCCGCCCAGGAAGAGGAACACGCCGAGGTCCATCGCGGTCATCGCATAGGGATCGCCCTCGTCCAGCAGCCTCTCGACCACCAGGACGAGAGTGTCCTGCGCAGCTGCACGGGCGCAGTTGCGCAGGATGCGTACCGCGTCGTCGTCGTTCCAGTTGTGCAGGACGTTCACCAGCGTGTAGATGTCCCCTGGCGGCAGCGGCTCAAAGAAGCTCGTGGCCATGGCCGTGAACCGGTCGCCGTGGTCGGCGGCGGTCGACCTTTCGGTGGCCAGGCGGACGGCGTCCGGCAGGTCGAGCAGGGTCGCGCGCAGGCGCGGATAGGCGCTCATCAGTACGTCCACTAGGACGCCGGTACCGCCGCCGAGGTCCACCACGTGCCCGTCAGCGGGCCATGGGTACGACTTGACCAACTCGGCTGCGAAGCTTTCCGCGTGGTCGCTGCGGAGCCCGTCGAAGGGCGTGCCTGCGGCGTGGGACGCGAGATGCTCGTAGAACGGCTTGCCGTGCAGCTCCGGGTAGGGCGGGCGACCGGTGCGCAGAGCCTGGAGCAGGTTCGTGGCCGCGGCGTCCAGGTGGGCGCCGATGCCGGACTGGTCGAGCCAAGATCGCAGGCGCGATGGGTGACCGTGCAGTAGGGCGACGGAGAGACTCGTCAGCCCGTACACGCCGGGCCGGGGTTCGTCGAAGACCTGGCGGCAGACGAGGAACCGCATGAGCCGTTCGAGGAGGTCTGGGTCGGCCCCGGCCTGTTCAGCGAGGGCCGGCAGACGGTCGTGGCCGGCGATGATGCGGTCCGCCAGTCGCAGAGTTGCGGCGGATCGCAGGGCGACGGGGGCCAGTCCGCTCACGGCTTCGGCGAACTGGTGGGCGGCGAGATCGTCGTTCATTGCGTGGCTCCAGGGGGACTGGTGACGGATGGCTCGCCTACGAGCGGCCCCTCGATCCGGCCGCCCGGCCGTTCGCGGGTCTGCTCGCCGAGCAGCAGGCAGTAGCGTCGGCTGGTGCGGACGAGCTCGTCGTGGTCGCCGGCCGCCACGATCCGGCCGTCGTCGACGACGAGGATCCTGTCGGCGTCGCGGACGGTGGAGAGCCGGTGGGCCACCACCAGCACGGCGGTGTGCTTGTGCAGGCCGCGCAGCCCGGTCAACACGGCGGTCTCGTTCTCGGTGTCGAGGCCGGAGGTGGGCTCGTCGAGCAGCAGCAGCGCGGGCCTGCTGAGCAGCGCACGTGCGATGGCCAGGCGCTGGCGTTCGCCGCCCGACAACAGTGCGCCGTGTTCGCCGACGGGCGTGTCGAGGCCCTGCGGGAGTTGGTCGACCAGCCGGTGCAGGTTCACCTGCCGCAAAGCCTGATCCAGTGCCTTCGGCGAGGTTTCCCCACTGAGGGCCAGGTTGTCGCGCAGCGTGCCGTGCAGCACGGCAGGGTTCTGTTCCACCAGGGCCAGCAACGAGCGGGACTGTCGTAGCGTCAGATCCTCGGCTTGGTGGCCGAGATAGCGGATCGAGCCGCGGTCGGCGTCGTGCAGTCGGCAGATCAGGGACAGGATGGTGGACTTGCCCGCGCCGGACGGCCCGACCACTGCGGTCCGGGTGCCCGGCGCGAGTGCGAAGCTGACCCCGCGCAGCGCCGGTCGTCCGTCGTAGGCGAAGTGCACGTCGTGGAACTCCAGGACCGACGTCCCCGGGGATGCAGGGCGCACCTCGGCGCGGGTGGCGGGCTCGGCCGGCTCGGCGTCCCAGGCGAGGCAGTCGTCGATGCGTTGCAACGCCCCCATGGCCCGCTTCAGCGTGGTGAGGCCGTCCAGCAGGTTGCCGAGCGGCATCACCAGATAGGTGGCGTACAGCAGCAGGGCGATCAGGTCGCCGAGCGCGAGGCTGCCGTCCGCGACCCGGGCGCCGCCGAGGACCAGGACCAGTAGGAAGGAGCCGCTCGCGGCGAGCTGGGTGACCGGCGCCGCCGCCGCACCGAGGCGGGCGCCGCGGATGCCGGCCCGTCGGGCGGCCTCGGCGGAGGCGAGGATACCTGCGGACTCGGACTCCTCGACGCCACTGACCCGGATGGTGCGTACGGCCGTCAGCCCCCGCTCGAGGTCGGCCGCGAACGATCCGACGGCCGTCTGCGCCTGCTCGCCCGCCGCCCTGATCCGGTCCAGGGCGGTGGTGACGCCGAGCCCGGCGACCACGAAGACGCCCAGCACGGCGAGGAAGAGCAGCGGGTCGATCCTGAGCATGAGGACGGTGGCGCCGACCACGGTGAGCACGCCGACGGCAATCTCGACCAGGCTGCGGTTGACCGCGTCCCGCAGCGCGGCGGTGTCGGTGGTCGCCCGTGTGATCAGGTCACCGACGCGATGCCGTTCCAGGACAGCGATGCGCAGCCGCAGCAGGTGGCCCACCATCTGTCGGCGCATGCGCAGGACGACGTTCTCCCCGGCGCGTTCCAGCAGATAGCGGCCGAGTGTGTCGACGACGGTCTGGGCTGCGAAGAGGCCGAGCAGCACGGCTACCGGGCCGGTCAGCCCGCCGCCGGTGCGGACCCGGTCGATGACGGCGCCGGCCAGCAGCGGCTGGGCCAGTCCGAGCCCGGACGCGGTGACGACGAGCAGGCCGGCCGCGCCGATGCCGCGGGACTCCGGACGGACCAGTGCGAGGAGACGGCGCAGACCGGCTCGTGCGTCCGCGTCGGCACCGGCGTCCGCACCGGAAGCAGTGGCCTGGCCGGTGCTAGCCATGGCCCGCTCCGACTCGCATGAGTGCCCGGTAGTCGTCGGGGGTACCGGGCTCGGCCACGATGCGCCCGTCGGCCTCCAGCCACGCGTGCGCGGCGAACGGCGGGGTGGCACGCACGCCGACGCACCACTGTGGCCAGGCGCCGCCAAGGCGGCAGAGCAGGGCAACCGCGATCGAGCGGGGCAGGCAGCCCTGCCACCCGGCACAGCGGGCACTGGCTCCGACCACCTCGCGGTAGTACTCCTCCACCTGCCGGTGGGGGACGGGACGTGCGTCGGTGGCGAGCCGTTCCAGGACGGTGCGCAGCCGACGGGGTGACAGCCGGGCCAGGAGCAGTCCGCTGACGACGGCCGCCCGGACGGTGACCGCCCGACGGGGGCCGCTGGGGCGGGCCGTGGGCACGGTCATGCCGACGCTCATGAACCCGCCAGTCCGGCTTGACGCAGTTGGTCGACCAGGGCCGTGAGATCCTCTCTCGCGCGCTCCTCTGTCACGTCGTACTCAGCAGTGATCGCGGCCACGACATCGTCGGTGTCGCCCCCGGCGAGGAGGCGCTCGGCGGCCACTCGGCCGGTGGGATTCAGCTGGAAGTAGCGCCCGGCACGCTCGTCGAGGAGGACGGCGCCGTAGTCGGTGGCCACCAGGGTCACGTCGTCACGTAAGCGAAGGGGCATGGGTGTTCTCCTGAGGGGTTGTGGTGCGGTCGACGGCCCGCAGCCAGAGTTCGCAGGCCACCGTGGTGAGCAGGGCGCCGTCGTCCAGCTGGGGCGCTTCGGGTTGATCGCACAGTGTGGTGAGCCGTTGCGCGTCCACCAGCCCGCGAGCGGCAAGGCGCGAGTCCGCCCAGAGACCGGCGAGGTCGGTGGCGTGCTCGCGGACTCCGAGGGCGAGGTCCAGGTCCCCGACGCCTTTGGTGGTCCGGGCGAGCAGCCGCTCCGGGAGGATGCCGGCCATGGCCCGGCGCAGCAGCGGCTTGTAGACGTGTGGCTGGACCCGGTCCTCGATCCGTATCGAGAGCGCGGCCTCGATTACCCGGTCGTCCAGGAAAGGAGCCGAGATCGGCAGGCCGGCGCGGCCGGTGATGTCGGTGAGGGCCCGGACCAGCCGGGCGCCGTCACGGATGCCGTCCAGTTCAAGGTGCCGGCCGGGTGTCGGCGCCAGTGGACGGGCGGTGGCCGCGGCCCGGCCGAGTTCACCCCGCACCAGGTCGGCGGCGTACGGTGTGACCCAGTCCGGGAGGGTTGCCGGCACGCCCCAGGTAAGTAGCGGGGTGCGCCAGTCCGCAACCCGTCCGCAGCTGACGGCGGAGCGGGCCAGCCACCGGCGGTAGGAGCCACGCCGGGCCAGCTGACGGGCCGTGTCCGGCCAGGGCCAGCCGAACATGCTCCGGTAGGCGGCGATCCGGTGAGCGGCGGCCATCGGTCGGGTGCGCAGCAGGTCGATGGAGAGGGTGGGCAGACCGACGAACAGGTGGTCTCCACCGTGGCCGGTGAGGTGGACCTGTGAGCCGGTCTCGCGGGCCAGCGCGGTAACGGCGAGCACCCGCGACCGCTGCGCGATCGCGATGGAGGGCTCGTCGATGCGCTCGGCCGCGGCGTCCGCGAGGCTGTCGTAGGTGAGCGGGAGACGTTCGGCGGGCAGGATCCGGTGGTCGAGGGCCGGATTCAGTCGCGCCGCGAGGGCTGCCCAGTCGTGGTCGTCGTCAAGCGGATCCCGACTACCGGCCGTGACAGCCAGTACTGCCGGGGCGCTCAGCCGTGTGCGCTCGCGCTGGGCGAGGTAGCTGACCGCGGTCGAGTCGAAGCCGCCGGAGAGTTCGGTGCTCACCGTCGCGCGGCCGGCCAGATGGAGGCGGACGGAGGAATCCAGGGCCTCGCGCACCGACGTGGCCCCCTCGGTCGCCGGGCGGCTCGGGAGAGGCGGCTGCCACCACCGACGTGTCGTGACGTACTGCCGACCGTCGATCCGCAGGTAGCTGCCCGGCGGTGTGGAATTGATGCCGTGCCAGGTGGTGCGTTCGCCGAGCGGGTGCGGGAGGGGCTCCAGCAGGCGCAGGGCCAGGGCGGCCTCGTCCACGGGGGAGCCGACCAACTCGGCCAGTGTCTCGGCCCGGTCGCCGACCAGCAGGGTCGCACCCCGGCGGGCATGGAAGACCCGACGCACGCCTGAGGCCGTGCCCTGGACTCGGATCACGCCGCCGATACAGGCCATCATGTGAAACACGCCGGGGAGTGAGGCCAGGAGGCGGTCCAGCTCGGCGATGTCCCGGCAGCGGCCCAGTGCCGCCTCTAGCGGCTCGCGCTCGACCGGGCCCGGGCCGATGAGGACCAGGGCGTCGGCGCCGGCACGTATGTCGGTGAGCCGGCCGTGCGGGAGCTCGGCGAGGATCCAGGGGCGTCCGGACGGGTGGGACACCAGATGGGTGGGCCGGAAGGGAAGGCACCCGGCAACAGCGGATGCCGCCTCGTGGTCCGGCAGCATCACGAAGCGGTCGGTGCTGCCACCGAGTGCCTTTGTCACGCTAAGCGCCCTCTCACGGGATGAGTCGGCCGACCAGCTGGTCGGCCTTGAACCTGCCGAACCCGGCGGTGGCGGCGGCGAACGCACCGCGTGCCGTGAGCTTCGGAGCCTGGTAAGGCTTCTTCATCGCAATCACCCCCTCTGCATGTTCGGGCCATTGGCGGCGACATCCATCCTGCTGGTCGATTCCCGCTCCGCCCACTGTCGTCTGCGACAGTCCTTGGGCGTACGCCGCAGCCGCGAGGCAGACTTTCAGGCGAGTGCGCAACCCGAGCTTCGCTTGAATGCTCATAATGTGCGCACGGACCGTTCGCTCTGTGACAAAGATTTCCCTGGCGATGTCCATGTTGGTCGGACCCTCCGCCAATAGCGCGAACACTTCTCGCTCTCGCTCGGTGAGTCGGCCCACGCGCCGAAGGGCGGTCATCCACTGGGGCGCGTCCGTTGAATCCCAAGAACTCATCGTTCCCCCTTTGGTCTCAGATCGAACGGTATTTCGATCATCACAGAGGGATCCGGAGTGTCGGGATCCGTGGTAAAGATTTCGCCAAGCCTGAGCCGACGATTTTTCGCCACGCGGTAGCAGTGCATGGCGGGAGCAGAGCAGAGGCAGGTGTTGGAGGTCGTCCGAAATTCGTGCGGTGGACGCCCGGGCTGAGAAAGGAAAATGGCGCGGCCGGTCCCCTGTCGGTCGTTGTTCCACAGGAAACCGGCCAGCGCCGGATCAGGAGCCGTCGTCTGCGTGCGAGCGCGACCGGGCCACCCAGTACGCGCCCTGGCTGATCATCAGGATCCCGACGAGCTGCGGTCCGTGCCGCACCAGCGAGTTTTCGCCGAAGGGCAACCAGCCCAGAGTCGCGACTGCCACCAGCGCGATCCCAAGTAGCGCGAGTGCCGCTCCCCGCACCAATAACTGGCGCGCTGTACGTGGATCTGTGGACTTACTCCCCCTGTCGATGCCGTCGGGCAGGTCAGGATTTCGCGAGGTCATGCCGCGATCCTACTTTTCGGTTGGTGATCGACCTTCGTTATCGGCCACCGAATCGTCGTCGAGGTAGCCGGCAGCCTGGAGCGTGAAGAGCCGCGCGTACGCCCCGTTCAGCCGCATCAGCTCCCGGTGGCTACCCCGCTCGATCAGCGCCCCTTGTTCCAGAACCAGGATCTCGTCGGCCATCCGGACGGTGGAGAACCGGTGAGCGATCAGGACGGCGGTGGCGTCGGCGGCGATCTCCTGGAGCTTGCCGAAGATCTCGGCCTCAGCCTCGGCGTCGATCGACGCGGTCGGCTCGTCGAGCACCACCAGTGGCGCCCTGCGCATGAACGCGCGAGCCAGTGCCACCTTCTGCCACTGCCCGATCGACAACTGTCTACCGCCCTCGAACATCTTCCCCAGAACAGAGTCGTAGTCATCCGGCAGGCGGCTGAGGAAGGCGTCGGCGCTACTGTCGCGGCCAGCCCGGCGTATCCGTTGCCTGTCCGCCAGGTTCGTGATCGACCCGAAGCCGATGTTCTCCGCAGCGGTCATCTCGTACTGGACGAAGTCCTGGAAAATGACGCCGATGTTGGCTCGCAGGTCCGCAAGGTCGTACTCCTGGATCGGCACCCCGTCGATCAGAATCTCCCCGGATGTCGGCTCATAGAGCCGGCCGAGGAGCTTGACCAGCGTGGTCTTACCGGCGCCGTTGTGCCCGACGATAGCCGTGCAACGGCCGGCCGGGATCATGCAGGACAGCCCGGAGAACACGGGACGCTCCGTCCCGGGATAGGTGAAGCTGACGTCACGGAACTCGATCCCGTGTTCCAGCTTGGCCGGGAACCTGCGGGTGCCACCGCTGATCCGGGACTCGGGCAGGTCAAGATACTCGAAGACGTTGCCGACGAACAGCACGTTCCGGTACAGCTCACCGATACCGAACAGCACACTGTGCGCGGACGTCTGGACCAAGTTGATCGCCTGGGTGTACGCGGCGAGCCGGCCCACCGCCGCAGCCGTCGCCGTGGTCGCCAGCGCGTACACCAGTGCGCCGGAGGAGACCAGGACGCTGACCAGGCCGAGCGGAAACGCCGCGAACGCCTGCTTCCTGGCCAGCACCCGGTCGGTCCCGTAGAACTCCTCGCTCAGCGCCCGGTACCGGCCGACCAGTTCGTCGCCCAGGTTGAACAGCCGGACCTCTTTGAAAGTCCGGTCGGTGGTGGTCAGGTACTGCAGGTACTGCATCATCCGGCGCTTCGACGTGCGCTCGCGTTCCACCGTGTAGCCGCGCCGCCCGTAGATCAAAGACGCCGCGATCGACGGCGCGGGCGACACCAGAATGAGCAGGCCGACCCAGATGTTCCAGGACAGCAGCACGCCCGCCACCGACGCCAGTTGGACGGTGTTCTGTCCGACCTCGATGATCCCCTGGAAGATCTGGAACGGACGGCTCGAGCCCTCCCGGTTGGCCCGCTGGAGGACGTCATAGGTGTCGGCGTTCTCGTACTGCTCCAAATCCAGCCGGGTCGCCTTGCTCATCAGCCGTTCGTTGACCCGGTAGGTGAACTGCAGTTGGAGCAGCATCCGGGCGTACTGCTCCCAGGTGCCGAACAGGTGCGCAAGGACCGCGAGCAGGGCCAGCAGACCACCGTTGACCAGCGCTGTACGGGTGGTATCGCCACCGACGCGGATCGCGTCGACGACGCTCTGTACCGCTGCCTGCGTCACCTTGATCTGCAGCGACGGCAGCAGTCCGGTGATCAGCGTGAGACCGAGCACCACACAGACCGTCCGCGGACTGATGCGCCAGAACAGCGCGACCACCCGCATGCCTGAGCGGACACGCGGCCAAGAGGCCGCTGCCCTTCCGGTGCCGCTCATCGGGCCTCCACCCCGGCCGGTACGCCTGCGGGCCTGGCCCGGATCGCGTCCAGGGCGAGGCGCCACAACCCGTAGCAGTACTCCTCCTTCTCCCGGTCCACGCCGAGCAGCCGGTTGCTCTGCATGTGCGTCAGGCTGACCAGCACTGCTTGCTCGACCGCCGCACCCCGTGGCCCGGGGTGATGCCGGCGCACCGCCTGCCGCATCCCGGCCACCACCGCCCGCTGCACGTCGAACAACGGCGCCAGCGCCTCGCGGTGGGCCGCAGCGAGCGGGTCCGGGTGCGCCGCCCAGGGCGCCAGCAGGTTGGTGAGGTAGCGCCGGTCGCGCCGAAAGCCGTCGCGCATGGCTGCGGTCAGTTCCGGCAGCAGCGGCGACCGCTCGGGCGGTGTGTCGTACCAGTCCTGGTACAGCGCCTGGTGGGCGTGGACCATGAGGTGTTCCACGGAGGGTGGACCGTCCTCCGTCCGGGCCCGCAGCAAACCGATGGTCAGGTCGCTGTTCGCGGTGAAGAGCCGTTCGGCGTCCGCGATCACCTCGATGCCGCCGTAGCGTTCTATCTCCCGCTCATAGGTGTCGAGTTGCACGTGCCGGGCGGTTCCCGCGCCGACCAGCTGGTGCCCCCAGCGGACCGCCTCCAGCAGCACGTCCTCCCGGGCGTCCTCGTCAGCCGCGTGGAAGCGCACCCGCAGATGGGCCTCGGGGTCGACATACCGGACGTAGAACCAGCGGTCGATCAGTGCCCGCTCCCGCAGCCCGTCGACCAGTTCGGCCAGTGGGCCCGTGATCAGGTCGTCCTGGGACGCGCCGTCGCAGTAGACCTTCAGGTACGTCCACTCTCCACCGGGCGGGAACCGCCGCAGCGAGCTGCGCAGGCCGACCCGCTCCCCGGACTGCACCAGTCGCCGGTGCGCGGCCTCGGGGGTGCGCGGCGTCCCTGGTGGAATGCCGGCCTCCTTGCTCAGTACGACGGGCACCACCAACTCGCTGACGTAGGGTCTGCCGTCCGTGTCCCGCAGCCACAGACCGTCCATCGTCGGCAGCATCTCGTGCAGCTCCAGGAAGGCGGGCGAGCCGTCGCGCAGCGCCGACAGCGCCTCCCGGTGCAGTTGCCGCCTGCCCAGCGGGCTGTCCAGGTCCACCAGCAGCCGGTTGTCCAGCTGGACGACATACACGTACCGGTCGATGGTCCAGCGCTCGCGCAGCCCCGCCAAGGTCGCGTCGAAGCGCGCGCTGTCCTGGTCGTCCGGGCCGGCGACCAGCTCACCGGGTCGCAGGTTCCACTGCGCCGGGCGGAGCACCACCCTGCCCCGGCACACCTGCGGCAGGAACGGCAGGGTGTCCAGGTCGTGCCACTGGAAGCCGGACGGTAGTGCGAAGCCGTCCCAGGATGCCTCAAGAACGAACCGGGCCGCGTTCGGCGCGCTGGTCCCGACCAGCATGTGCGTCTGGTGCGCGACCACCTCCCGGCCGAGGCGCAGCGAACGCAGGTAGAACCGCTTCGGGGTGGCGCCCACGACGATGTCCGAGAGAGGGATCTGCCGCTCGGGCTCCATCGTCGGCTGTGCGTTGACGAGGATCTCGTACTCCCGCGTGACCGGGTGGGCCGCCACATTTGCTCCGACGGCGAAGGCCGGATGGTAGTTCACCTCGGCGTGTATCGCGTCGCCGTCCCGGTCCTGTGCGTCGGCCAGGTACCGGCGAAGCTCACCGACTGCCTCTGTGCCGAGGACGCCGCCGAAACGGCCCAGTGACCGGCCACCGAAGGCGACGCCGTCGGCTGCCACCACCAGCTTCCACTCCCCGGCGTCCAGCGCCGCCGGGGAGGCTGCCTGCACTTGGCAGAACAGGTCGACGGCGGACAGTGGGGGTTCGCCCGAGGCGCTCGGCTCCCAGACCGTCAGCCGTGCCAGATCTTCGTCGGAGAGGGTGAGGGTGCGGCTGCCCGCGCGCAGACAGTCGGCGAGGAGCCGGGACAGGTGGCGCTGCTGAGTCTCGGGCCGGCCCGGGTAAGACGGGACGCGTGGGCTGCGCTCCGGGGCGGGCCGGGTGTACGTCGCCGGGGCGCCCAGCCCGGTACGGGCGTCGAGCAGTTCCAGCAACGGCACCTCGGTGTCGGTGCCGTACCGCTCGACGAACCGCTCGTGGTACTCGGCCAGGTGCGGCTGCCGGACGGGGTGACAGCCCAGCCGCATCAGCGTCTCGACCGCCTCGGCGGCAGCCGCCCCGATCGCCCGGTGCACGGCCGGCTCACGCACGCCGAGTCGGGTGTCCACGTGGAACGGAACAGCCGCCTCACCCTCGTGAATCTCCCGCTGCCGGTCCGCCGCCTGCCGTAGCAGAGCGGACCGGGCACCGGCCATGGCTCGATCGCTGCGATCGAGGAGGTCCCGCAGTTCCGACCACGCGTCAACGTTTCCGGGTGCGGCGCGCTCGGCCAGCAGCCGGTGCAGATGTTCCTCGGGCCGGAACTCGGTGTGCGGCGGCCGCAGATCGGTCAGCAGGTAGCGGGACTCGTGCAGCATCAGCAGGAAACCGCGTGCGGCCTCCCGGTACTGCGGGCCCGTCTCGGTGGTCAGCGTCTCGACGAGTTCACCGAACGGGACGGGCCGCGCGCACAGCTGCGCGATCCGGCGCAGCATCGGGGTGGAGGCGATGGTGATCGCACGGCTGTCGCTCTTGCCGTAGACGTCCGCGTAGGGGAGTACGAAGCGGTCGTCCAGATCGGCGATCAGCGGGTTCCAGAACAGCCGCGACCGGGCCAGCAGCTCCTGGTCGGACTCCAGGACGCTGAGGTGGTCCAGTAGCCATCGCATGTCCGAGCGGGTCTGGGTGGCCGCCTCGGCCGGAGCGAGGACCGCGGTGGTCGAGGCGGCCAGCGGCACCAGGGCCACTCCCGCAAACGCGCCGAAGGGTGTCGGCCGGCTGCTCATCCGGCCGATGTAGCGAGCCAGGCTGGACAGCAGCCGCTCGGTTCGTCGCCCGCGTTCGGCCGGGTCGGCCGTGTATCGGTCCAGTGCCCGTACCAGGTCGGGGCTGGCGATCTGCAGGGCCTCCCGCACCTCGGGGCGCCTCGCGATCTCCAGGATCCGGTCCCGGCCGCCGCTCAGCTCCGTGAAGGTCTCCACGCTCTGCATCGGTGTCCTCAGCAGGGTGAATCCCGTCGGCTCGTACAGGCTGTGCTTCACCGTCCTTGTCCTTCCCCGCTGCTCAGCCATGGAGCATCAGGCCGTTCCACCACGTCTGCCGTCCGCCGCGCGCGGACAGCAGGCTCAGACCCACGCCGGCTGCGCCGGTCAGGAAGCTCGGATCGTCCACGAAGTTCCCCGTGGACTCCTCGTCCCGCACGATCAGCGGCTGCGCCGAATCGCAGTGCGTCAGCAGTCGCTCGGTCAGCCACCGGACGTCGTCCCGGGCCGCCGCGTCGCCGGTCTGTTCCTCGACGAAAGCGGCCACGCAGAGCAGGCCCGCCACGCCGTGGCAGATCGTCGGCGAGGACACCGACTCGGGCACAGCTCGGACACGGGCCATAGCCGCGCGGTGGGCGGTGATCGCGGTGGACCGCAGATCGGCGTCAGCAAGCGCCGCACCCGCCTGTAGCAACGCGACCACCACGCCGGGAGTGCCGTAGCACCAGGCGGTACGGGTCGGCACTGACTCGACCGGGTTCGGCGTGCCGGCCTCAGTCAGCGGCACCCCGGCGGGCCAGTCGGGCCCGAGCCGGTCCGGCGTCGACCATTCCAGCAGCCGGTCCGCGAGCCGACGCAGGGCGGAGCGGACACCGGGGCCGTCGTACCCGGCGCGGTAGGCGGCGGAGAGGGCCGACAGCACGCCGGGGATGCCGTGCGACAGCCCGGTGTTGTAGTAGCCAAAGGGATACTGTTCACGGTACTCCGGGAGCGGGAACAGCTCCGGCGGGATCCGGCAGGCCAGATCTTCCCCGTCCGAGGGGCCGACCACCTTCAGGAGATAACTCACCAGGATGTCGACGGCGTCCCGATGCCCGGAGAGGGCCTCCGGGGCGGAGAGCAGCGCCACCAGCACGCCGGCCGCCCCGTAGACCACATCGTAGTCGGTCGCCGCGTAGCCGCTCTCGCGGACCGGCCATGGGTGGTCACGTACTTGTTCGGCCACTTGCTGCCAGAGTCGGCTGGCGCTCGTCGCGTAGCGGTCGTCGGTCTGCTGGAAATCCTCGACGGCCAAGGCCAGTCCTGAACTGCCCAGCAGGACCGAGGTGTTGGTGAGTGGATGGGTGTGGGTGCTGCCGACCGCGCTGTGCAGCTGGGCCTGTGCCCGGGCGAGCCACTCCTCGGACGACACGCCGCCTGTCGCGATGGCGGCGTCGGCCACGCGCTCCGCGGCTTCCGCATGCCTCGCCAGCGCGAGTTGGAGCAGAGCCACCCCTGTGTGTCCCTTGCCGAGCGATGCTCCGCCCCACTCGAAGGGGTTCCTCGCGCGTGTGGCGGCTCGCTCCACGGCGTTCGCCACCAGCTTCTCCTGGGAGAGACGCTCCCCGATCAGGGCGGCCTGGGCGTGGGCGGTGGCGTACGGGTCAGGGCGACTTGGGAAATTGAGATGGTTCGACAACATGGCCACCCGTTCTCTGGTGCGTGTTCCTGGTCCCGGAGGTCAGCACAGGCGTGCCGGCCACCCCGGAGGGGCGGCCGGCACGCCTCACAGGTGCCTCAGCAGCCGATCGGGCACTGCGTCACACAGCTGAGGAGGGTGCAGTGGGCCTTGACCGAGGGGCACTTGGTGGTGCAGCCGAGGCAGGTGGCCGTCGGCCACGGTTCCGCCGCGCTCTCGCCCTGCGAGGTCACCTTGACGTCGAGCACGAAGGGGTCGGCGACGGCCTGTGCAGTTGCAGACATGGTGCGGTTCCTTTCCAAGAAAAAGGGACGTTCGATGCTGCTGCCGGACACCCGGAATCTAAGCCGACGTGCGTATTCGGATCAACGGAAGAACGTGCCTGGAAAGGGAATTGAGAAACTCGCCATATGCCGCTTTCGACAATAGGCCGCAGATGCCGGACCATGTTAGTGCGAAGCAGTGCGACCGGCCCAACGATCCAGCATCGCCTTGGCCCTGGACGATGCGGGCGCGGGCAGCGCGGCAAGGGATGCCGTACCATGCGTCGCACCTGGGACGGTGAACTCCGCCGAGTCCCGGGTGCAGGTACCCACGGTGAACCGCTCGGCGCCCCAGGGGTCCTCCTGCCCGTAGACGAACATCAGCCGTTCGCCGTGGCGGTCGATCCAGTTCTGGATATCGCGCATCGCGCCACTGTCAAAGGGCCGACCTCGTAGCCCCGGAGGCAGGAAGTTCCGGATCCGGTACACGTCGGGGTAGCGGCGCAGGTCCGTCAGCCAGGAGAACGCCGGTGACGGGCTGCCGAGTTGGGTGGCTGCCTGGTAGTAGTAGCCGACGTGCGCGGAGATCCGCTGGTCGGTGTATCCGTCGAGGCCGTCGAGGCTGAAGTTCAGCCAGCCCCACAGAGTGTCGACGGAGGCGCTCGGTGCCGGCACCAAACCGCACTGCCGGTCCCCCCAGAGCATCCAGAACGAGAAGACCGACTCCATCGTCAGGTATTCCACCGCCCGGTCGGTCGTCCTGAACGTCCGGGAGAAGGTGAGTCCCTGGGAGTGCGCCCAGGCATCGAGCCGCGCCCCCAGTTCGGCGCGGTGCTGGAGCAACTGGCGACTCACCCGCTCCACACCGGCCCGGCAGGTCGGCTTCCCGACCGTGGCCAGGAAGCGGTCATAGGCACTGTCGTCGGCATCGTCCACGTCATTGGGGGCGACGTACGCGACGGTGCCGGCCACGTCCCTCGGGTGGAAACGGCGGTAGTAGACGGACGCCATGCCACCCTTGCTCATCCCGGTGCTGATCCAACTGCCCTGGTACACACGTTTCAGAGCCGACACCACTGCGTGGTAGTCGTTCGCCGACTGCCTGATGGTGAGCGTGCTCCAGTCGCGTGAGCGCGGTGTCGAGGGCCCGAAGAACCGGTGCTCGATCTTGAGTTCGTTACCGTCCAGTAGCCGGGTTGGCTCGCTCAGCGCCTGGCTCTCATCGAGTTCGTACCCTGTTGAGTAGAGGACGGTCGGCGCGGAGAGCGAGCGATGGATGAGGTTCAGCCGCTGCTGGAACGTTCCCTTCCTGTGGTCCCGGTGGTCGACCCACTGCCGGAAGTCCATCAGGTACTGCCGACGGCCGCCGTCCAGAGGCCGTTGCTGCCTCACCGTCAAGCCGGGCACCTTCGCAAGCAAGGGCGCGATGTCTGACGGCACCCTGGCAGTCGCAGCCGCCTCGGCGGCGGGTGCCGGGACGGCGACGGCGAACTGCACCACGGCCAGTAATAAACCGACCACCATGGATATCGGACGGATTCTCGTCCCGATGTGTGTCACAGCTTTCCTTCCCTGAGGTGTGCGCTGACGGGAATGAGGGTCCGACTCTACGAAATGAGCCGCCCCCACCCTGCTTCATTTCCGGGACGTGCGTGGAGGACGGGAGGGAATTGATGGACGCAGGTGGCCGAAATGGACGCTGTCGCCGAAAGGAGATCCGAGCGCGCCGACCCGGTCGCCGTGTGGGCCGACGGGTTGGCTCGTGGCGTGGGGGAAGCGCGCGTGAGGGCTCCGCCGCCGCGTCGCCAGTCACCGCAGTGTGGCGCACTTCACTCACTGCGATATTCGAAGGATCCCCTGGCGCCTCAGGCGATAGCCCCCGTGTGGGCGGCGGTGGGAGCCGCCTGGGAGCCGGATTCCGAAGTTGGCTCCCAAGCGGCTCTCAAAGTGACCCCAGGAACCACTCAGGGGCCCGACCCGCTAAGCGGATCAGGCCCCTGATCTAGTACTACAGCGTCGGGGTGGCGGGATTTGAACCCACGACCTCTTCGTCCCGAATGAGGTTCGGTTGGTGAGACTGCCAGCCTCGATGGCGTTTGCGCAGGTCACAAGTGTCGGATCGGTTGTTTTTGGTTGGCCTCGATGGGGCGTAGGGAGCGGGTTGGCTCCCAGATGGCTCCCAGCGGGGCCAACACTTCACGTCTCAGGTACTGGCCGGACTGCGGCTTCCTTGCACGCTTCGAAGGGAGCGCGGTCAGCTCTCAAGCAGACGTTGGAGTGCTCCAAGGACAGTCGGGCATCCGGAGCTGCGGCTCTGCCGTCGAACCGTCACCTTCCTCGGCCGCGAGGACGTTCTTACGTCCGATCGGTCCATCGGAACCCTTACTGACGCGCCCTACCACCGTGAGCACTCGCCACGGGGCACTGGCCGCTGGCCGCCAGATAGGTGCGGACCGGAACAACGTGCCGGCAAGCAGATTGACCATTTACCCTTCGGGCAGCATAGGCAAGCGAATACGGACCGTCGCGCCGCCCAGCTCGCCGTAAGCGTCAGCTGAGACGTCACCCTCCTCGACCACAGGCCATCGACCGCACATATCGGATACCGCATCCCTTACTACAGTGAGCCCGAGGCCGGTACTCTTTCTCCCCTCGCCGGTCACGCCAGGTCGCCACATATCGGCGAGATCAACGTCGATGATACCTGGGCCCGAGTCCGAAAATTCTAGCACTGCGCGATCTCCGGCAATGCCAGTTCTGACCAGAATATTTCGAACATCAAGGTCGTTAGCCTGCGCCAAAGAAGTAACGGAGTTGATGGATAGGTTCCAGACGATCGAGTTCAGGTCTGAGGTGGAGCCGGCCACAAGGATCGACTCGTCTCGGATTTCTTCGATTAGGGTAATTCCTTGTTTTTCCAGTAGGGGGCGTAGAGCGCTCAGAGAGCGCTTGACCGCCTCATTGAGATCGAGAGCTTCGACTCGAAACCTCTCGCTGTGGATCGCCGATGCTGCGCTGGTGAGTGCCTGACTCTCTGCTGCGCCTACTGCTTCGGCTAGGGGCAGAGTAGCGAATGCCGAGGAAAGGATGCCCCTGGTAGCGAGCCACCTGTACAGAAGGCGTTCCAGTGGGACGACCGGCAATACTGGCTCGTGCCGCCGGATAAGCGGGCTCGGCGCCAGGGGAAGAAGTTCTGCCTGTCCCTCATGCTCTGTAACTGTGCTGTGGTTCCTTGAAGCCTTGTGTGGTGGCTTATACTGAACGCTAGGACCGGACTCGCTACGGCTTGTAGGTGCGGGCTTCCCTAGCCTTTCGCTATCCCGGATCCTCTTCCTTTCCCTGGCTGCCCAGTCTGTGGCGCTCCGGGCAAACTCTCGGAGTTCGATAAATGCAGAGTTCTCCTGGAACCCCATCCGGTCCGTCTTAGGGATGAGGAGTCCGTCCGGGTCTTCTACTGATACTCGTCCGACACTAGTGTTCGTTGATGGCCTCAGCTCAGGGCTGCGGGCGCGGAGTAGGTTGAGATCCAACCAGTCGAATCCCTGATCTCCATAAGGGTGCACGCGTAGCCCTCGGTGGAACAGGTGAACACCACCTACAACTCGAAGCCATGGCCGCAGGTCTGTATACCGTCGTTTTGATCCGCGAAGCTCGAAGGATCGCTTGTTCAACAGGAACATCCACAGCTCGAAGGATGCGGCTGGTGCCTGATAGCGGAGAGGAGATTGCAGGCGCCCGCTGCTCGTCTCTGGTGCAACGTCGATGTGGTCGCCCCGAGTGATTACCTGACCTCGCCAATCATAAAGGACAGCACTCGCGTATCCATCTTCGTCGAGATGGGCCTCCAGCTTGTACTCGCATTCGTCGAAGAAGCTGTGGTTCACTGCGCTGGATACTTGCTCGAATTGTGGAGCGATAAGCGTTGCAGTGAAATTTGTGACCTCGTCGTTGAAGAAGCCAGTGAGGAGTCGCATGGCGCGTGCGAGGCGCTCCATCTGCTCCTTGTCGAAGCCTTGCTTGAGACGATGAACGGTGAGCGACGTGCCAGCAGCCTTCGAGGTTGGTCGGCTCACGATCTCAAGCTCCACCTCCTCGACGGACCGGACCGCTTCGTAGTCAGACCAGTCAATGACCAGGGAGTGCTCCACGCCGGGCTCACTGCGGGGACGCGACACCAGCTCTACGCGGCGCCCAAGACGGAGTGCTGCCAGCCGGCCGAGGCCCTTCTCTCCAATCCGGCGTCGACTGGAGCGACTGTCTGGCGTTCCAGGCTTGGACGACCTCCCGATGAGAAGAAATCCTTCGCGGATCTCTTCGGCCGTCATGCCGTCACCGTCGTCCTCAACCACGAGGGTGCCGCCAGGTTGCGTGGCGTTGTGAAGCTGGACGACGCTCCTCGTCGCGTCCGCGTCATATGCGTTACGGACCAGCTCGATCACGCCGAGGTCGGGATGCGGAATCAGCTCCTCACCCAGACGAATCAGAATTTCCGGTGCAAAGCGCAGGTGAGTACTCAAGCTTCCCCCTTCATGACAGATCCGCCTGGTTCACAAGATCTCTGGAAGCATGCAGCGTAGCTATCTGAAAGCACGTAGCAGGACTCGTGGCCAGATAACTCCCGTACGCGCGGGCACAGTTGGCCGATTTTCGACTGTGGCGCACCCTGTGGTATGGACACGACACGGCCGGAGATGTGCTTGCGCCACCCGGTGCTGACCCGAAAGTCGGGGCGTATGCCCCATGAGCGTCTTTCGAGCGGCTCTTCGTAAGACGCCGCCTTTGTTGCCGGCATCTGCGGCGGTACGGCAAGCAGGTTAGCGAGTGCCGCGACATCCATCCGATGTGTGCCCCAGGCAGACGAAGGAACGTGCGACCTCTACGAAGGTTCCGTCTGCGCGCTGACTTATGGCGGCCCAGCGACGAGTAGGTGATCGCGGTACTGCATTCGCTGATCACCGACGCACTCGCCGGCACTGCTGATGGAACGCTCGCCGGTGACCGGCCCGGTGTGGCGCTGCTCGCGGCAGTCAAGGGATAGCGGATGGCGGTGCCCTGTACCCGGCTCCAATCCCTGGGTGCAGGGCACGCGCAGTCCGGCTCGCGGCTATGCCGCTGAGACTCATGCGTACAGCCCCTGCTGGCATACATGACGCACTTGGCTAGCTGGGACCCAGCCTGGCTACGGGCCAGGGCTTGCGCGCGGCTAGCCAAGCTCAATCTGGCCCACGCTCGCCGTCAGCACTCTCGATCACCTGTATGATCGTGGCGTGAAGTCACCCGCTGAGAGCGGGTGCCAGCAAATTTTCGGTGACCACAGCGGTGGGGAAACGCCCGGCAACATTCCGAACCCGGAAGCTAAGCCTGCCAGCGCCGATGGTACTGCGAGGGGGACCTCGTGGGAGAGTAGGTCGTCGCCGATCTATCGTTGAGGGCCGTCCCGCCTACATGTGGGACGGCCCTCGTCATTCAGCCTAGTCGTCGTAGGGGCCCAGGAAGCGCTCCCCGTTGAAATGCACCATATGTGTGCTATCTTCTGCGACCCAGACCTCTGTCTCCCAAGCGATATCGGCAGCGAACTGCCGAAACTTCTTCTTGGTCTGGAATGCCGTGACGAACACGAGCCCCGGCCGGGCGCCAGCGAAGAGGTCCTTGAGCTGTGCAACTCGGAGGCTGTTGACCGGTCCGGTCGAGGTGACGGCCTCGACCAGCACCAGCCAATCCCTCTCCGTGTAGTGGATCACCACGTCTGGCATCTTGCCGTGGGGGTCTACGGCCACACCTAGCTCGGCGAGGTACTCCGGTCTCTCGACGATCCACTTCGACCCAGTGTCTCCCAGGTACACGACTTCGCCCCCCGGAGTAAATTGGGGTGCGAAGGATTCAACGACAGCTCGGATCAGTTCGCTATGATCACCAGGACTCAGAGACCTCATGCTGCCGTCAGGAAGCACGACCGGGACACGATGAGCCTCTCGTTCGGCAGCCCATTTTTCGCGCAGCTTGCCCCATTCTTTATGGAACTCTTCTAGGGCGTCATTCCATGAGGGCGTGCCAAAGGTGGCAAGCGCCTTTATGGCTAGAGGGCTAGGGTGGTAGCGGTTATTCTTATCGTTGGTTGCCCTATCTGGGGCATCGGAATTCTTGAAAAGTATGCCTGCAGAGACCAGTTGATGCACAGATTCTTTGCGGACCGACTCTCGACTGTTCGGCGCATACCTGGTCGGGTCTTTCGTGCCCTTTGGGATGTCAGGATAGTGCTCGGCCATCCAGTCCATGCATTCAGTGATTCCGAGAGTATTGATCTTGACCTCCGCCCAATCCTGTGTGGGGCTGAGGTCGAACATCGCGAGCAACACAAGGGCAGTCCGGGTGTTCTGCTGTTTTAGCGGCATTCCAAGAGCCGCCAAAATTTCCTTCGCTTCCCCCAGCTTTTTTTCCTGGTCTTCTCTCGTCACTTGCTCGCCCTCCCCAGGCAATCGAGTGCATAAGCCGGGGTTACCCTACAGGGCGCTTCGGGCGGGGCTGCCCACAGGACCCGCCAGTCTGCATGTATCGACCGATATAGTTCGGCCAACTCGCCGCGAATCAGCCAGTGGCCACCAGGGGTCGCCAGCTCGATGCGGCGCTTGATCATTACTGCAGGTGGTGCTCAACCATGTCGTCGATCCTCTCTTGGTGTGGCAAGGCCCCGTGCGGCCAGTCGCGACCGATGGCCTCTAGCTGGCTCTTGCTTGGATAGCGAAGGTTTCTGAGATCGGTTGCGTTCACCTGAGTGTGGCCGTTGAACCGCCTGATGAAGCGATCCAGGAGGGTGGAATTCAACCAAAGGCATAGACCGCGTGCGAAATCGCGAGAAAGTCCTTCGCCGTTACTATGGAATACATTTACGTGATTTTCGAACCCGATCCGCTCACATCGTGTGTTTTCTGGATCGAACGCTGCGGCGACAACGCGACGCTTTTCCTCCTTGGAAGATAGGCGCTTCACGACGACGTAGTGGCCGGGCGGAAAGGTCAACTTTCTGGTGTCATCGTTGAGCACGATGGCATTATTTTTTTTCGCCTCGGGAACGGGCCAAGCGATTTCACCGTCACGCATGTGGAGGGGGTAGATGAGAGGTACTGCTCCATCAACTGGATTGGGTCGCAGATGCTCCTTGCTGCGGAAATCTACTACGCGTCCTGTCGATACTTGGCAGCTAATTTCTGGCAGTGTAGCTTGAAGGCTCGCATGGGCTGCGGCGAGTTGGACGTCTTCCTCGTCAGCACTGATGTGGATGAAATGCTCCGGATCTGACGGGTGCACCATGTCCTCGTACAGGACTGTGCGGCTGCGGACCTCACTTGAGTAGCTGCGACTGCTCGAAATCGTGACCGGTCCTCGGTCGGGAGAGTCAGTGCGAGTGGCTGAAAAAATAACATTCTCTTGAAGTACGTCCGTGTCGGCGAATACCTTATTTCGAGCCTCGAATACATGTACATGGTCGATGTGCATGCGATCAAGGAAGTATCGACGGAATGGCCGGAAGTAAGGGCCGTTGGCAAAGCTACGGGGCGTGATCGCCATCAGCTGCCCACCCGGTGCAAGCAGGTGAGTCCCGAGAGCCATGAACGCCGAGTACAGGTTGGACGTCTCTGTGCAGGCGGCTGTCACGGCCTTGCGCTCGCGGGAGTTGGCGGCGAGCTTCTTGTACGGGGGGTTCATGATTACCAGGTCGAATGGGCCTCGGCGCTCACCGAAGATCCCTTCCGCTTCCGTCGCCCAGGTAATGAAGTCACCTCGCACTAGGTTCACCTCAATGTGGCTGTCGACCGCGTGTGCTGCATTGACGCAGTCTTCCAGCGTGGCTACCAGGCTGTCGTGCAACTGGGGGTCGACTTCGCAGACGGTGACGTTGATCCGCGCGCCGGGCAGATCGCGAAGGATTCGTGTCACAAGGGACGCTGTGAGCGAGCCAACGCCAGCACCAGGATCCAGGATGCGGATGGTATCCGCAGCTTCTAGCCGGGCCAGTGAGGCAATGAATTCCGCAGCGGGCGCTGGTGTGAAGTACTGGCCCAGCTTCGCGCGCTGCTTGGCATCGAGCGCGGAAGACAGCTCCTGCCTGCGAGCTTCGGTGCGGAGTACGAGATCCGTTGCGACCTCTGGTGCTTCTGTTGCCATGCGGCACAGCCTAGCCATCGGAAACCGGCACCGATGGCCCTGTGGATAACCGCATCAAGGTGATACCCCAGTCCTGCGGCTAAGACGTGTTACGTGCGGTCACGGTCTTCTCACCATCGGATGACTTCATGATCTCGCCGGTGTGGTGTCCGCAAGGTCTCGTTAGTCGCGGCACGAGGTGGCACCGGGAGCGCTGAACAGATCCGAGCTGGCCACTGCCGTCAGGGACGAGACAGAGGTAGCTAGGACGGCCAAAAGACGTCCGTGCCGACGTACGTTGGATGGTCCTAGGAAGAGGTCCCGCGTCGGTACCCTGGTGCGCATGTCTACTGCCCCGGTTCGCGTTCGTTTCGCCCCGTCCCCGACCGGCATGTTCCATGTCGGTGGTGCACGGTCCGCTCTCTACAACTGGGCGGTGGCGCGACAGTCCGGCGGCAGGTTCGTGCTGCGGATCGAGGACACCGACGCGGCCCGGAACAAGCCGGAGTGGACCGAGGGCATCATCAGCGCGCTCGCGGCGATCGGTATCCATGGCGAGGATGCGGCTTTCGAGGGGCCGTACTTTCAGTCGCACAACGCCGAGCGGCACCGGGAAGCGGCTCAGCAGCTCTTCGCGGCCGGCCGGGCGTACTACTGCTACTGCACCCGGGAGCAGCTGAAGGAGCGCACGGGGTCGGAGCACCTCGGGTACGACGGGTTCTGCCGGGACCGGGGGCTGGCCTTCGAGGAGGGGCGGGCGCTGCGGTTCCGGACACCGGACGAGGGGGAGACCGTCGTGGTCGACCTGGTCCGCGGGGAGCCGGCGTTCCCGAACAGTGCGATCGAGGACTTCGTGATCGCCCGCGGCGACGGATCCCCGGTTTTTCTCATCGCTAACGTCGTGGATGACCTGGACGAGGGAATCACGCAGGTCATCCGGGGCGAGGAGCACCTGTCGAACACGCCGAAGCAGCAGCTCCTGTGGGAGGCGCTCGGTGTCAAGCCGCCCGTGTGGGCGCACCTGCCGGTGATCGTGAACGAGAAGAGGCAGAAGCTGTCCAAGCGCCGCGACAAGGTGGCACTGGAGGACTACCTCGCCGAGGGCTTCCTGCCCGAGGCGATGGTGAACTACCTCATGCTCCTCGGCTGGGGCCCGGGCGACGACCGGGAGATCAGGCCGTACGAGGAGCTGGAGCAGCTCTTCCGGATCGAGGACGTCAACACCGCACCGGCCTTCTTCGACGTGAAGAAACTGACGGCGTTCAACGGCGAGTACATCCGCGCCCTGTCGCCGGAGCAGTTCGCCGCCGCCTGCGCGCCGTGGCTCGTCGCCCCGTACGCGCCGTGGCGGCCGGAGGCGTTCGACAAGGACGTCTTCGAGGCGGCGGCTTCCCTGGCCCAGACCCGGCTGGCGCTGCTTTCCGAGATCACCAGCTATGTGGACTTCCTGTTCCTCGACGAGCCGGTCGAGGACGAGGCGTCGTGGAACAAGGCGATGAAGGCAGGCGCCGACGCCATCCTGTCGGACGCCCGCGCCGAGCTGGCCGACGTCGCGGACTGGAAGGCGGACGACCTGAAGGCCGTCCTGCTCGCCGTCGGCGAGAAGCACGGGCTGAAGCTGGGCAAGGCCCAGGCGCCCATCCGGGTCGCGGTCACCGGCCGGACGATCGGACTCCCGCTGTTCGAGTCCATGGAGCTGCTCGGCCGGGACCGCGTGCTGGCCCGTCTGGACGCGGCCAGCAAGAAGCTGGCCGCGCAGGCTTAGCCGCTGCTCAGGCGACCTGCACCAAGAGGTCGCCCCAGGCGTCGCCGAAATAGGTCAGGTCGAACCGTGCCAGGGCCTCGTACCCCGCCTTGGCCTCGGTGTGGCCCTGCCGCCGCGCGCTGCCGGACCTGTGCCGGGAGGTGGCGGAGGTCCGGGGCCGGCTGGCCAGCCAGCGCGGCGAGGTCGCCCAGGCCGGCCACCGGGCGGATGAGGCAGGGCAGGCCGAGGAGTAAAGCCTCGGCGGCGCAACGGCTCCAGCCCTCCCGCATCCGTGGGAGGAAGACACCGACGTCACAGGCGCGCAGCAGACGCAGGTACCGCTCGCGTTCGACGTCGTAGTGCGCGCTGTCGAGGCCGATGGTGTTGCTGCCGCTGGTGATCACCCGCAGTCCGGGAACGCTGGCCAGTGCTGCGGAGACCTCCTCGGTCGCTTTCCAGTGCACGGCCTTGCCCGCGTAGACGCCGATCACGTCGGGTCGTAGGCCGAACTCGGCGCGGCACTCGGCCCGGTCGTAACCGCGTGCCTGCTCTACTTCGGCCATGTCGAAGGCGTTGTAGATCACCCGTACGTTGCGGACGCCTCGGGCGCGGAGCTGGTCGGCCCAGTACGGGGCGACGCACACGACGGCTGCGCACTGTGGCAGAACGCGGAACAGCCTCTCCCAGAGCATCGCCTCGATGGGGGCGGAGTTCGTGTTGGAGCGGTTCGTAGTGGTGCAGGAGGAACACCGTGCGGGCGCGCATCTCGGGCGTGAACAGCAGCAGGCTGAGGTCGTCCCACACGAAGGTGCCGGTGGTGCCGTGCAGCGCCCGTATGGAAGGTGCCAGGCGGGCGAGGTGGCGGAGCTTGCGCCAGCGGCGGACCCGGTAGGTCCGCTTGTGGTCCGGGACCGTGCGCCATTCCACGTCGTCGGCCGTCACCTCGTGGAGCATCCGTAGGTAGACCCGGCCGCCGGTCCGGCCGACCGGCTCCATCGAGTAGACGACCCGTTTCACGGACGTACCTCCTGTCTGTGGTGGACGTACTCGGCGTGCAGGCGCGCGTGCATGGTCTCCAGATGGGGGTCGAGGTCGCGGGCGGCGTCGGCGAGGGGGAGGTGGAAATCGCCCAGGGTCTGGAGGAACCGTCGGCGTCGGTCGAGGTTCGGGGACGCGGCGAGGTCGCGCAGGTTGTGCAGGCGGTCGGCGAGCCGGACGAGGAGGTCCTCGGGCGGGAGTGCGGCCTGTTTCGTGCGCCAGCGGGTCTCGTCGCCGACGGACTTGGGGCGCTGTTCGAGGCGGTGGTCGGCAGTCATGGCACGCAGGCGGGCGGTGAACGGGCCGCCGAGGTGATGGACGAGCAGTGCCTCCGACTCAGGGGACACCTCCAAGGCGTCATGGAGGAGGGCGAGGAGGAGGGTCTCGGGGTGCCGGACGCCGATCTCCGTTCGCAAGAGCCTGACGACGGCCAGCGGGTGCTCCAGGTATGGCGTGCCCTGGTCGCGGGTGTGGCCGTCGTAGACCGTGAGAGCGAGGCCGGCGGCCACGCGGGCGCGGGACTGCTCGTCCGGGCTCCACGCGGCGGCACCGAGCACAGTCAGGACGTGGTCGAGATCGATGGGGTCCATCCGCCTCACCTAGTACGAAGGGACGCGGCACGGGGGTCAGGGACGTGGTCGGCGAGCAGCAGGGTGTCCCCGACGGCGAGGGCGTCGAGGCGCAGGTGCACCGCCGCTGCCACGGCTTGCTCAGCGGTCCGCAGGATCGGGGTGCCTTTGCCGTTGAAGGATGTGTTCAGCAGCAGCGGCAGTCCGGTGAGGTCGCGGAACTGCTCAAGGAGATCGCGCAGGCCCCGGTGGGCGGCGGCGACGGACTGGACGCGGGCGGTGCCGTCGTGGTGGGTGACCGCAGCGACTCGGTCGGCTCGGCACCGTCGGACGGTGGCGACACGGTTCATGAAGGGGTCGCCCGCCGACATGAACCATTCCGTGGCGTGCTCGGCGAGGACGGCCGGCGCGAACGGGCGGTACGCGGCTCGCTTCTTGATCGCGTTGAGCCGGTCACGCGTGGCGGCGTGACCGGGGTGCGCGAGGATCGAGCGATGGCCGAGGGCACGCGGCCCGAATTCGAGCTGCCCCTGCACCCAGCCGACGATGCGGTGCTCGGCGAGCAGTGCCGCCACTGTGGGCGCCAGCCCGAGCCCGAGGTGGGGCAAGGCGTGATAGCCAGACGGCACCGTTGTCGTCGGCAGCGCGCCCGGATCGGGGCCCCAGGCCGCGTCGGTCGGCACCGGCACGCGCTCCTGCCCCAGCTGGTAGTGCCAGCCGTAGAGCGCGGCGCCCAATGCTGTGCCGGCGTCGTGCGGGGCCGGTGCCACGAAGAGGGTGTCGAAGCCGCTGTCGGCGGCCAGTTGGCCGTTGAGGTGGGAGTTCAGGGCGCATCCGCCCGAGAACACCAACGCTGAGGCTCGAGTGAGCCGTTGAAGGTGGCGCGCGATGTGGACGACCGATTCGGCGAAGACCTCCTGGACAGCAGCGGCCAGGTCGGCACGCTTGTGCTCCGGCTGTTCCGCGACGTTGTCGGCGGTCCAGGCCCGGCCATTGAGCAGCAGCGGTGTGCTGCTGTCCGCCGACCCCCACGGGTGATCGATGCGGATCTCGCCCTCGTCGCCGAGCCGGACCAGTTCGCGGACGTGTGCTCCGTAGCGCTGAGGATCGCCGAAGGCCGCGAGCGCCATCATGCTGCCCTCGGGCTCGTCGCCGGGCGGGATCACCCGCCGGGCGAGGTTCCGGTAGAAGTGCCCTAGGGAGGAGTGGACGCGCCGGGGCCCGACCGGGCCCGGCACGACGGCCGGCATCCCCTGGTAGAGGCGATCGATGCGATCAGGCCACAGGTCATACCCCGTGATGCGCTCTCGGCCAGGGCCGAAGTCGGAGCCCAGGGAGGAGCCGCCGGCGTCGATGACGAGGCCCGCGGCGTGCTCGTGCCCGGAGAGCAGGTAGCCGGAGAGCACGTGGGCCGTGTGGTGGGAGAGGAGACGGAGGTGTTCGCCGAGCGGCGCGGGCAGGAGGGCGGCGAGTTCCTCCCGCTCCTCGGCCAGCCACCAGCCGGCCGCGGGGTGGGGACGCATGGAGGCCGCCCAGACGGCGTCCACATCCTCCGGTTCGATGCCGGCCGCCTCCAGGCACCACTGGAGCGCGCGGGTCGGGGCCGTGAGGGTGCCCTTGCGGGCGGGGTGGTTGTGCTTGACGCCGCTCCAGCGCTCCTCTTCGGCCGCGTAGATGCGGCCGTCGACGACTAACGCGGCGGCCGTGTCGTGGTGGAAGTTCAGTCCGAGGACTGCGGGCATGGTGGTGTACCTCCCGATCAGACGGTGAGGGCGGGGACGAGTGCGGCGCCGGAGTCGGTGTACTCGTGGCAGCGCAGGCAGAACCGGAAGTGGTGCGCGCGCGGCGCGAACACCTTGGCCGCGAAGTCCTCGTCCCAGATGCTGAACTCGCTGTCGTCCTTCGCCATGGCGTTGAAGCAGCGGTAGCAGGACCCGTCCATCTCGATCATCAGGTGCTGGTCGAGGTAACGGTCGCAGAGGCCACGCAGCTCGTTCGCGGGCTGGCCGACGTCGACGTGGTGCACGTGGTTGGTGACGTGGACGGCGCCGTACTTCTCGCACAGCGTCCCGAGCTGCGTGAGCCGGGTGGCACTGATGCCTTCCAGGACGCTGTTGACGACCACGGTCTTGCCGGCTTCGCGGAGGCGGGGCACGACGGCGTGCACCTCGTCGTAGTTGCCGTGTTCGTCGTCGCAGCCGATGAGGATCTGGTCGTAGGAGCGGAGCGTCGCCTCCATGATCGGCTGGTTGCGGGCCAGCGTGATGGCGTTCGTGCCCAGGACCATGACCTTGTCCGGCAGCCGCGAGCGGGCGGCGTCGCTGAGCGCCGGGAAGTCCCGGTGCACGGTGGGTTCGCCGCCGTTGATGTGCAGCTGCTGGAAGGGGATGGTCTCCAGCCGGGTCAGGATGGTGGAGAACAGATCCAGGGACATGTTCTCGCCCTGGGCGCCGTCGGCGAAGATGCAGAAGTCGCAGTGCCGGTTGCACTTCGTGGTGATCTTGACCTTCGCCGTTTTGAGAGTGCGAGGATCCGGCGCACGCGCGGTCATGGCGAATCTCCTTGGGTCAGAGGTGGACGTCGTCGGGCGTGAGGCTGAGGAAGTCCTGGACGGTGGTTTTCTGCTGGTGCCAGCGCGTGAGGGTTGCGCGCAGGGTGTCGACGGTGGTCGGTCCGGTGGGGATCAACGCCGCCATCCGGGCGGCCAGCCGCTGGGCGGCAGTCGCCTCGTCTGCCGCGAGCACGGTCAGGGTTTGCGCGGCGGAGCGAAGTTCCTTGGCCTCCCGCCGGATCAGGTACTCGGTCGCCACGCCGGGCGGCGGATCGAGGTAGTACAGCCAGCGGGCGACGCGTACGCGGAGCATCCCAGCGGTCATCACCCAGTCGGTACGGGCGTGCTCCTGGCCCTGGCCGTCGGCCCGGTCGCTGTCGGGAACGCGGCGCATGGCCGCTTCCAGGGCGACATGGGCCGCGCGGAGCAGGTGGCGCGGACTCCGTGGGCGGGTACCGGAGAGGTGCTCCGGGTGCCGGAGGAACAGCTCGGCGTATCCATCCAGTCCCTCCGGGCGCCACTGGGTGAGAGCCGCCGTCTTTCCGGGGCAGCGGGTCCGTGTCGCGAGCGCGGCGGCGGCGAACCAGCAAGGGGCGAGGTAGTGCCAGGCCACGCAGTGGCGCCGGTACGCGGCGATGTCCTCGACCACGTTGTCCGTGCTGTCCGCAGCGAGCTGGTACCGGCCGCCCATCCGGGCTCGGAGGATGCCCTGGTAGAACCGCTCATCGACCTCGCACCAGGGCGCCATCTGGGCGCGTGACTTCCAGCGCTGGAAGTCACGCGCGCTCCCGCTGATCAATGACCAGGTCGCGAGTTCGGGCGCGGACACGAGCCGCCCGTCCGCCTCGGTCACGGTGAACGCGAAGCCAGGCGGGTGCTCCAGAAGACGTCGATGGAAGACTTCCCGGCCGACCGCGGCGGCGTGTGCGGCGGCCAGGCGGTGGTTCCAGTCTTCCCAGTCCGCCGGTGCCTGGGGCAAGAGAACGCGTACATCGATGTCGGAGTGTGGAGCCATCAGGTCGGCCAGCTGCCACTTGTGGGTGAGCATCACGGCCCCGACGCCGTGAGCGTCCAGCTCCCCTTCGTACAGAGCGCCGAGCTCCTGGTAGAGAGGCGGCGCGTCGACCACAACCATCACCGCTCCCCGGTGGAGGCGCGGGCGCAGGAGGGGCCGGCTGCCCCCGTGGGGAGGACGGGCAGCAGGGGCAGGACCGGGGTGCCTTCCGGGCGCTCCATCCGGTCCCAGCGCAGGTCGTAGTCGACGTAGTGGAAGCCCTGCCAGGCGTCGTTGGTGTTGCGGTCGAGCATGGCCTGGAAGAGGTGAGCGAAGGCGTCGCCGAGGGTGCCGTCGGCGAGGTGGGGCTTCAGGGGGATGTCGCGGTTGTGCAGGATGCAGGGTCGTGCCACTCCGGTGGGCGTGATCTTGATCCGGTTGGCGTCGGAGCAGGTGGCGCAGCTGGAGTTGGAGATGAAGCCGATCGACCCTGCCCAGCCATCGGGACGGAGGTACTGACCGGGGCTGCGGACGCCCAGCTGGTCCCGGGGGACTACGCCGGCGTCCGCGAACCACTCGTGGAGACGGTCGCGGACCTCTGCCTCGGTGATGAACTCGGTGTCGAAGAGCGCCTGGGCAGGGCCGATGTTCTGGAGTTCGATCAGGCGGACGGCGACGGGCAGGTCGCGGGCGAGTTGGGCCACGGCGAAGGCGTCGTCCAAGTAGGTGCGCTGAAGAACGCAGTTGATCTTCACTCGCAGGCCGAGGGAGAGGGCGGCGTCGAGGGTGCTCCGGGTGGTGCGCGGGTCGCCCCCGCCCATGATCGCGGTGGACCGCGCCGGGTCGAGGCTGTGGAGGCTGAGGTTGAGGTAGGTCAGGCCGGCGTCGTGGAGCTGTTCGACGCTCAGCCCCCGGCGCAGGTTGCCGTGGCTGGTCATGCCGATCGCGGCGTCGGGCCCGAGGCCGTCGGCGAGGCCCGCGATGACGTCGAGGATGTCGGCGCGGAGGGTCGGTTCACCGCCGGAGCAGTGCGCCTTCCTGATCTCCCAGGCCCCGGCCTCGGTGGCGATGGCCGCGTAGTCGGAGGCGGTCAGGGGCCGGTCTTTGTGCCCGTAGTCCGGCATGCACCGGGGCTTGCAGAAGACGCAGTCCAGGTTGCACAGCGAGTTCAGGGTGAAGGCCAGGTAGGGATGGTTGCGGCCTGCGGCGGCGAAGGCGGCGGCCAGGTCGTCGTGGTCTGCGGTGGGCATTGGTCAGCCTCCTACGAGCGGAGAGCGGGTGGCGGGCGCCTCGGACAGGCCGTTGAGGGGCTGGCCCGAGAGATAGCGGTGCAGGTTGTCGGCGAAGAACGACACCGCCTCGTCCATGTACGCGCGGCAGAACACCGAGCTTTTCGGGGTGAGTACAACCCGGGGGTGGAGCCGCAGCGGATGGCGGGCGGGAAGCGGTTTCGGATCGAACACGTCCAGGGCCGCGCCGCGCAGGTGGCCGGTGTCGAGGGAGGCCAGGAGGGCCGATTGGTCGACGGTCGCCGAGCGGCCGAGGTTGAGGAAGAGAGAGCGGGGCTTGCACGCCGAGAAGAGGTTGTGGTCGAAGTAGCGATCCGTCGCCGGGGTCGCGGGCAGCAGATTGACCACTACGTCGGCGACGGACACCGCCTGGTGCACCGCCGTCGTGTGCACCCACGTGATCCCGCCCTCGGAAGCCGCAAGTGGTGTGCGGCGCACTCCGATGACGTTCATGCCGAAGGCCCGAGCGGCCTGGGCGAGGTGGCGTCCGACGCTGCCGCAGCCGACGATGGCCATCGTCGCCCCCGCCAGGTCGAAGAACTCCTCGGCCAGGTCGTCCTTCCACCAGCCACGGTTCCGCTGGACTCGCTGGCTGATGAACAGCCCGCGGGAGAAGCCCAGGACCAGGCCCATGGCGTGCTCGGCCATGGGCCTGCCGTGGAATCCGTACGAGCGGGTCAGGGCCACCCCGACGGAGTGCGCCTCGGCGACCGGCAGATGGTCGGTGCCGGCGGCCGGGGAAGCGATCCACTTCAGATGTGGCGCGGCGAACAGCCACGAGGGCGCGAATCGCCACCCGAAGTAGACGTGTGCGTCGGCCAGCTGGTGCGGCACGGCATCCTCGGTCGCCCTGCGGAACTCGACGCCGGGGAAGGCGGCGGACAGCGCACGCTCGTGCTCGGAGGACAGCCGCCAGAAAGAGTGCGGGGACTCCAGGCTGATCAGCACCACCGGCTGTCTCATCGCGCGCGGCCCTCCGCCGTGGCTGACCGCGCCAGCGCCCAAGGGGCGATGCGGTCCATGACGGAACCGACGCTGGCCTCGTAGTCGTGGCGGGAGCGAACCAGGGTCGCCCCGGCGCTCCGGAGCCGATCGCGTTCTCGGGGCAGGACGGTCAGGGCCCGGTGCAGGGCGAACGCCAGGGACCTGGGGTCCTGCGGAGCGGCCGTGAAGCCGGTCTCGCCGTCGATGACGGTCTGAGCCAGGCCGCCGGCCGTGGTCGCGACCACCGGGCCCGCACCGGCTGCGAACGCCTCCAGGGGTATCCGGCCGAAGGGCTCCTCGCGAGAGGGAACGATGACCGCGCGCAGGGCCGGGCTGTGCAGCCAGGCACGGATCGCGGGGGTGAAGCGAGTGATCAGAGTCGCGTCCAGATCGTGTGCGCGGATGTGGGCCGCCAGGTCCTGCTGGTACGAGGAGGGGGGCTTGTGTTCCTCCGAGGTCACGGCAGCCAGCAGCAGGTGAGGAAGGGGGACACCGCGTTCCTTCAGCAGGCGCAACGCTTCCAGCAGGTCTTCGAAGCCTTTCGTCGGGACTGCGCGGCCCATGGCGAGAAGGAATCCGGCGCGGGCCTTGGAAGGCAGCGGCAGAGCCGTGGTCGGCCTGACCATCTCCTCACGGATCAGTCCGTTCGGGATGCTCACGATGCTCGACCGAGGGACGGCGTAGTTGACGACGAGGTGGCCTCGCATGTGGGAGGAGATAGCCCCGACGCGCGCACCTCGGAGTGTCGCCGCCCGCAGGGCGTCCCGCTCCCAGCGGACGCGGGAGACGTCCTTGGGCCGCGTCAGCGCGGTCGTGGAGCGAGGCACGAGCAGCAGGTCCGTGGTTGGCGACGTGTAGGGGGCGAGCCCGAGGAACGGGATGTCGAGGCCGACGAGGAGGCACCGGCCCGCCCGCGCGGCGATGCGTATGGCCGCCTCGCCCGCCAGGTCGCACAGCTGAACCGAGCCGCGGACCGAGTCCGGCGGCGCGTTGACCTTCGGGATCGTGATGACCTCGGCTGCGACCTGTCGCAGCATCTGCCGCACCTCGCCGGCCCACCGCTGATCGTGCGCTCCTGCGGTCTCGGGCACGTGCGGGGTGATCACTGAGAGGCGGCCTGTCGGCAGGAGCCGGGCCAGTGCCGTGAGGAAGGCGCGGTTGCTGAAGCCGGTGCCCGACTCCGCGCCGTAGAAGCCCTCGTGGAGAGCGACGACGACCCTGGGCTGGCGAGCGGCCTCCGGTGCGGCCGTGGGTGGGGGTGGTGGGGTCGCATGGTCGATGCGCACTGTGTGGTGCCTCCTTGGAGGACGGGTTTGGGCAGGCGTGGACATCAGGCGCCGGCGGACGAAGAGCACGGCCTGTGGGTGAGTCGGCACCAGGCACGAGACCTGTTGGCGCCAGTCGTCAGTGACCAGGCATCGGCCAAGGCATCGACGATGACCAGCCCCCGTCCTGATTCGGCCTGCTCGTCAGGAGCGGTAGGAGAAGCGGGTGCGGGTCGGGAACAGCCGCCGTCGGTGACGGTGATCTCGATCTCCAGGCCGCCACTGGCCAGACTCCTGCGGTCGACGCACAGAACCAACGGCGGACTGCCCGAGACGAAGGCGTTCGTCGCGAGCTCCGACCCGATCAGGCGGGCATCGGCAAGTACGTCCGTCTCAGTGCCACGCAGTGCCAGCGTCACGGCGCCCCGGGCGACCTCGGCCGCTTCCGGTCCGTACGGCAGATCCGTGATCAGGGAGGTCGTGCCCTCTCCAGCGACAAGCCCGTCTCCGGGGGCGGAGGTTGGTCGTCCGGCGTCACGGTCCAGGACACCGCCCGGTCGGCCTGGGGAGGTGCTCGTGTGCTGTCTCAAGGCCCACCTCTTTCTCCGTCGGCTCGGAAGACGGGCGCCTCCGCCGGGATCCAAGAACACAGGAGAGGGAAGGTCAGACAGGACCCGATCAGTGGGTCAACTCGGTCAACTTCCGTGCGGCGGTGGTGAATCGTCCGTCCAGGGGCATCACCATGGGGCTCGCGAAGTGATGGACGAACCACTGGAGCGAAGGGTGGTCGCACGTGGCACCGCAGACAGGCGAGCCCAACGTCGTACTGGCGGGGTGCCTCGACGAACTCGGGTGGAGCCCGAAGGCGCTCGCTCGCAAGCTCAACCGGGTCTTCGGCGCAGGGACGGTGGCCGAGTCGGCGCCGTACCACTGGCGGGACGCCGGCTCCCTGCCGCGCTCGCCGTTGCCGATGATGGCCGCCTACGTGCTCTCCCAGGAGCTGGGTAGGAATGTCTCGGTGGCCGAACTGTGGCAGGGCCGTGTGGGCGACTCGTCAGCGCTGGTCCCGGCGGACACGGATCTCGCGCGGCCTTGGACCGCGCAGGGCATGGAGGCGATCGTGGAGGACTGGGTGATGGGAGGGCTTGTCGACCGTCGTCGGTTCCTCGCGATCTCGGGCGCGGGACTCCTCGCGATCGTCGCCCAGTACCTCGACGGCACTGCGGGACGCGGTCAGTACACGCCTCGAATGACGTCGTCGCTCGGCACCGATCCGCTCGTGGACCAGGTCGAGCAGCACCTTCCCATGCTCCAGTTGCTCGATGACGAGCACGGAGGGGCACGTCATCTGCCGTACGTTGGAGCCCAGTTCCGGGCCGTCGGGCTGCTGATTCGCGAAGGCGGCCACCCTCCGGCTGTCGCGAGCCGTCTGATCCGCGCGCTGGCGGAGATCGGCCAGTTGGCCGGCTGGATGGCCTTCGACGCGGCCGACCACGGACTGGCTCAGCGCTACTTCGTCACGGCGCTCCGGGCCGCTCATCAGGTCAATGACCTTCCCCTGTGCGCCCACATTCTGGGCGACCTGTCCTTCCAGGCGGCGAGTCGAGGACACCCCGCGGACGCCATCGCCCTCGGAGAGGCCGCCCGCCGTGCGAGCGATGCCGCTCCGCTGGCCGTCCGGGCGTCCGTCCTGTCCCGGCTCGCCTACGCGTACGCCGCCGCCGGCCGTGACAACGACTTCGCCCACACTCGTGGCGCTGCCCGCGAACTGATCGCAAGCCGGGACGGCAGCCAAGAAGAGCCGCGCTGGATGTACTTCCTCACCGACAACCACCTGGACTGCCAGGCTGGTTACGGCCTCATCCAGATGGGTCGTGCACAGCAGAAGGCGGAGAGCGGAAAGAAGAGCCGTCGCTTCCTCGCCCAGGGGACCGAGATGCTCAGGTCCGGGGCGTACGACGTGCCGCGCGGCGACCCAAGCCAGCGCCGAGCCATGTTCGAGGGAGCCTGGCTGGCCCTGGGGCACAGCGCGCACGGAGACCTGGAGGCAGCCTGCGAGATCGGCCGGATCGCCGCCGACCGCCTCGATGCCGTCCGCTCGCCTCGCAGCGCGGCGCTGCTCCACCATCTTGCCGCCGACCTCCGTCGCCGACAGCGCAACCCTCACGTGCGCGGCTTCCTGCCAGCCCTGGAGAACGCCCTCGCCCAACACGCCCCATCGACGCAACCCGGCCGTTAGGGTCAGGTTCATGACCGCAAGGGAGCGCGTTGTCGTCGTCGGGGCTGGGGTGGCTGGGCTCACCACGGCCGTCGTTCTCGCCGAGGCCGGGGCTTCGGTGCACGTGATCGCCGAGCAGGTGCCGGGGGGCACGTCGCTGGCGGCCGGGGCGATGTGGGGGCCATATCTGGTCGAGCCGAAGGACAAGGTCGACCAGTGGGGACAACGGTCCCTGGAGGTCTTCCGGGAACTGGCCCAGGACCCGGCGACGGGCGTCCGGCTCACCAGTGGCATCGAAGCGTCCCGCACGGCCGAGGCCGCGCCGGACTGGGCCACAACCTTGCCAGGTTTCCGACCGTGCGAGCGGGCCGAACTCCCGGCCGGGTTCACGGCGGGTTACCGGTTCACCGTGCCACTGATCGACATGCCCACCTACCTCGACTACCTCCTGCGCCGACTCCGCGATGCCGGGGGTGTGGTCGAGCGGCGACGGCTGACCTCGCTATCGGACGCCGGTCCGGCTTCAGTGATCGTCAACTGCGCGGGCTTCGGGGCACGCGACCTGGTTCCGGACCCTGACCTCCGGCCCATCCGCGGCCAGCACGTCGTCGTCACCAACCCCGGGCTGACCGAGTTCTTCTCCGAGGACACCGGCCTCTCCCCGGACCTCCTGTGCTTCTACCCCCATGGCGACACCGTCGTCCTGGGCGGCACGGCGATGGACGGCGAGGGCGATCTGGCCCCCGACGACAAGGCGGCTGCCGGCATCCTCGCCCGCTGTGCCGAGGTCGAGCCCCGCCTCGCCGAGGCCCGTGTCCTGGAGCACCGGGTCGGCGCTCGACCGACCCGCGCCACGGTCCGTGTGGAGGAAGAGGTGGGGGAGGACGGCACCGTGGTCGTGCACAACTACGGGCACGGAGGTGCTGGCGTCACTCTGTCGTGGGGGTGCGCTGAGGAGACTCGGGATCTGCTGTCGATCGCGTGATCTGCACGTGGAGGAACAGACGTTGCGACGTCCGCAGCGCGGGATCGCTCAGGGCGCCCCGACACGCTTGTAGCCGAACCACAACCGGCCACCGGTCTGCCCGAGCACCTCGTCCACGACGGCCACGAGGGTCTCGACTCTCCCGTCCAGTACCTCCTGTAGGCCGTGGTGGAGGCGTGTGCTGAGCCCTGGCGCGGTTGTCTCAAGGCGGCGTGCCAGCCACTTCCCACCGCCACCCCACGAACCGCCAACGGCCAGTGCCAGCTCACCGGTGCGTCGCACCAGTTCGGTCGCGATGAACAGGCGCTCGCTCTGGTCGTCGCTTCCCGCGAGGTCGTCGAGGAGGTCGGTGATCGCGTAGCGGCGGTCGTCGATCTCTTCCGACGACACCGGGGGTGGTCCGGCGGCGGTCAGCTTCCGGGCCTGTGCGGCGAGGCGGGCTCCGAGTCCATCGGTGTCGAAGAGCAGCAGCCCGTCGGCACACATCCACAGCAGCGGCGATCGGCGCTTGCGCAGCTCCCTTTCGACGTAGGCGTGCCACGTCGCCTCGGTGTGAACGAACATTTCCACCGGCCAGTCGGCGTACTGGAGGCTCGCCCGGTAGGGGGCTGGGGCTCCGTGGAGCAGGACCACGACGTCGAGGTCCGACGTGGCCGTTCGGCGGCCCGTCACGACGCTGCCGCCCAGGAACGCGGCGCGCGCTTCGGGGTGCTGTTCATCTACGACGGCGCGTGCGGCCTCGATCGCCTCCATGGGGCAACTATCAGCACTGCCCACACCGGGCGCACGCCGTTTTCCGCAGCTGGACAGTGAGGTCTCGCGCTCTGCGTCTCAGTTCGCCGGGGGCAGACAGCAAAGATCCACGAATGACTGGTCAGCGCCGCAAGGGCATGTGAACCTGGACGACCTTCTGGCAAAAAGACCAGTTCAGAGAGGTGATTACTCGTGACTGCGGCACCCCAGGGCCCCGGATTCTCCACCAGCGTCGAGGCCCTGCGGCTGCGTGAGTGGCTGCTCGGACCAGGCCAGGCCACGCTCGTGATGGATCAGTTCTCCGCCGACGACTTCCACCTGGTCGTCGACGACCGCGCGGACGTACACGTCAACTCGAAGGATGGATCCTTCTATCTCGGATGGTTTCCGTCCGGCCGTCCTGGTACCGACGGGTTGGGGTGGAAGATCGCCGTCACCGGTACGGCCAAGGTGCGCGGCTACCAGATCTCCTTCGACACCGAGACGCCGGCCGATGTCGTCGCTGCCGCAGTCGCACGCGTGCTGGAGACCTCCCAGCAGCTGTGACTGCCAGAGGCTCCAGCCCCTCGGGCACCCTCGACGTGCGCGCTAGCGGCATCAAAATCACCAAGCTCTTGGAGGCGTTCCTGCATCCCGACTTCCCGATCAGCCCACCCAGCCCGGCGAACGTCCCGTCCGCGTACTGGGTCGGTCCACGGCACCTGGCCGGTGACGACGGACGCCTGTACGACGCCGTCGCCGATACGTTCGCCGGCCTTGGCTGGACGAGCCTGACGATCGTCCGCGGGCGCCAGCAGCCGGACGAGGCGCTGGAGGACCGACAGGTCCTGCGCAGCACCGTCCTGCACATCAGTCCCGACTCCCTGCGGTGGGCGCAGTGGGTCTTGCTGGACGAGCCATTCCACCTGGGGAACCTGCCGATCGCCTGGCAAGTGTCCGCTCGTTCGGACCTGCGCAGCCCGCTCGCCCAGTGGTCGGCCTACTTCACCCCCGAGGTCCCCGGAGAGGTCCTCGGCACCTTCCTCACCGCGCTCGACGCCCGCGATCAGCCTGCCCTGCCGCTCGGTGGCCCCGAGCTGGTCCTCGACGCGGTTACGGCGCACGGGTGGCTGCGGGACGTCGACCAGCCCGGCACGGGCGCGGTGGACCCGACGTTCGCCTCCCACGTCCGCCTCGGCGAGGTGCCGCCCCTCATCCAGGACGGCGACCCCCTGGCACTGGTGGCTGAGGCGGACGAGGCGGCCCTGGCCGGGTGGCAGGCGTGGGCGGAGCCGGTGCTCGGAGCGGGCTACCTGTGGGCGGCGTCCTTCGGCCCCAGCGTGCCGCACGACCTCGTCGCCGCGTTCGTCGGCTCCCTGCCGAAGAGCACGCGCGACCGGCTCCTGCGCGCTCCAGCCAGCTGAGGGCTATCCAACGCATCGAAGCCGGGCCTCCTCTCGGGGAGGCCCGGCTTCATGCTGCTATGCCTTGGTCGACGTCCTCGTGGCGTCACGGCCTGGGGTTGCTGGGAGCGGTCCGTCCCCGCGCCCGGTGTGTCATTCAATGTGACGAGTCGTACCGGCTATCGCTTGGCACGCACCCGCCTCTGTGTCAGATGCCGGCTCGGTCTCGGGAGCCGGTAACCAGCGCGTTGGGCACGCGCCGGCGTGGGGCCCACGGGCAGAAGGCGTAGGGGGTGAAGGGACGGACTGGGTCGACGATGAGCCCGAGGAGGTGATCGAGCTCGGCTCGCTCGTCCTCATTCATGAGCTCGACGGCGTTGCCGAGCCTCTTCACGGCGAGCCGCTCCCAGAACGGGGCCAGAAACTGGTCGAGGGCATCCGGAGCTTCGTCCATTGAGCGCAGGTAGTCCCGGTATCGCTTGAGCTGTATCTCAATCTCTTCGAATTCGGCGTGAGTAGCCCTGCGGAGTCGGCTCAGCTCGTCCTTGCTGAACGGGCGTCCGTTGAGGTGGCACCACTTGCTGTTCTCACGCTGGCGCTCGACGTCCGTGTCGCAGAGTAGGACGACGATCTCCGGTCGGGCTTGGGTCTTGGGCATACGGGTGCTCCTCATGGGAGTGGGTGGGTGGAGGCATCAATGGTCCGGAGGATCGCCGCTTTGCCCAACCGGCGATCGTCGGCTATGTTGCGCCGCTTTCCGGTCAGCGGCGGCGGTTGGAATGCTTCACAGTGCCCTGCGTCAGCGGCGTGCTGGGCGCCGAGGGCCCCTGGCGTCCACTGCCTTGGGCGGGCGTCTCGTGGGAACTTTCGGGCAGGGCGGGCAGGTGGGCGCTGCGTCGCAGGCGCCAGACGAGGACATCGCTGATGGAGGTCGCGGTGTCGACCTCGCGCCTCCGGGCAGCGTCAGCCAGCAGAGCTGCCGGGTCGTGGCCGGCTCTGCGGGCGTCGTCGAGTGTGGCGGCCAGGGCAGGCCAGCCGTCCTCTGTCCGGATGCGTTCGGCCAGCTCCGGCAGCACCTAGTGGAGAAGGTCGGCTTGCCGTTGCCGAACACGCGGGGCCATACGGCGGCCTCGCTGTGCGAGGGCGGCCATGGATTCACCTGCGGCGGCCTGGTAGGCGGCGCGCAGATGTTCGGCGGCTCGTCGGGCTGCTGCGGCCTGCTGGCCGTGGTGCTTCTTCGCGTGCCAGTTCGCCGCGGCCATGGCGAGGAAGAACGCCATGTCGATGAGCATCGCGGTGGTGGCGCCATCTTCCCCTCGGCCCAGGGCGGGCCCGCTGTGGACGAGATCGCGGGCGGCCTGGCGCAGGGCCCGGTCATGCCCACGTGCGGCTCTCACGTGGGAACGGCTGGCCCGCTCGAACGCGAAGGCTGCCTCGCGGAGTTCAGCGCGGGTGTGGGCGGCGGAGGTCTTGGCGAGCGCGTCCAGGATCTCGCCCGCCGCGGCGATCTGGGCAGCTGCCGTGCCGTCGTCGCCGTGGTCGATGATCATGAGGGCCTGCCAGGTGGCGGCGGAGGCTCGGCGCCGCGCGAACGCGGGGCCGGTCACGTCCGGCAGGGCAGGCCGCTCCGGCCCTGAGCCGTCCGCCGAAGCGGCCTCCGGGGGCAGCGCCCAGCGTTCACGGATGCGGGGCAGGGACAGATCGGGCGCCAGCGTGGAGCCCGCGTAGAACACCGGCTCCTTCTCACCGTTGTGGTCGTCGGGCAGGGCGACCTTGTAGCCGAGCAGGTCGCCGGAGGGCGCGATGCGCTTACGGATCAACAGACCGGCGGCGGCCAGCCGGTCGAAGAACTCCTCCGTGGAGGCGGTGCCGGCGACGGCGCGGCGCACGGTCTCACGCAGTTCCTCACGCGCGGTGCGCTCGCGGTCTTCCCGTTGGGCTTTGTGGCGTTCGGCGCTGGTGGGCCGCTGGGCGGCGGTGCCGTCGCCGGCGTGGAGGCGGCGCAGCCCGTAGTCGTTCTCGATCTTGCGGGCTTCGGCCTGGGAGCGTCTGCCGTCCTGGCGCAGGCGGGCCTGGCGGCCGTCCTCGCGGACGATGGTGGCGATGATGTGGATGTGGTCGTCGGCGTGCCGGACGGCCGCCCAGCGGCACGCGGCGTCGTCGCCGTCGGGGGCGATACCGGTGGCGGCGACCATCCTGCGGGCTATCTCGCCCCACTGCTCGTCCGACAGGATCGGGTCCTCGGGGGCGGCGCGTACCGACAGGTGCCACACGTGCTCGGCGGGCCGCCGGCTCTCGGGCAGGGCCATGACCGGCTGGTCGAGCAGCCGCTGGAGATCGCCGTACGTGGCGTCGGGGTCTCGGCCGGGGTCGGGGGCAAGGCCGTCCCATGCGGCCACCAGGTGCGGGTCGATGTGCTCCTCGTGCGTGCCGGGCCCGTATAGGTAGTGGAGCAGGCCGATGGTGCGCGTGCCCCTGGTGTGGACGCGCGGTATCACGCAGCCGTCCTGTGGTCCAGGTGCTGCTGGGTGAAGGCGTCGACCCGCTTGGCGGCGCGCTGGACGGCGGCGAGGACGGCTGCGGCCTGCGGGGCGTCGGCGCCGGAGTTCAGCGCTTTGGCCACCTGGTTGAGGTTGTTGCCGATCTGCCCGAGGTGCCGCCGCAGCGCGAACAGCTCCTGCAGCATCTCTTTCTCACCCGCGATGTTCGCGGCGGTGCGGTTGAGGTCGCGGGCAGCGTCGAGAGCCGCGCGGGCAAGGAACCCGGCGACGCTCATATGGCACTCGGCGGCTGCTCGGACGAGGAGTTGGTACTCGTCGTGGTTCATGCGGCAGCTGGGCTGGCGCACGCGTTTCTTCTTGTCGCGCAGACGCTCACGCTGCTGCACACGGGGCTTCGACGAAGAGGCGTGAGCGCAGTCGGTGCTGTGGCACGTGCGCGGTTCCTCCCTCTCAGGATGCGATCCGCCCTCGGTCGCATCCTCAACGATCGGCGTCCCCCGGTGCCGATCCGCTCCTGCCACCCCCGGGGCGGGGGAGGCAGGAGCATTGCTCCCGACGGGAGCAATGCTCCTGCACCAACTTGCTCCCGATGGGGCAGGGGTGATCAGCAGGGATTCCTCGTGGGGCCTGGGGTCTTCGTGGTGCGGGGCGTGCATGGGGCCCTTCGGGTCGGGGTCTGGTCGGAAGTGCTGGTGCTGCGGGGATCAGCGGAGTGGATCGCCGGCTGCGGCCTTGAGCTGGGCCTTGAACTCGCGGACGACTCGTCCGACGCCGTCGCTGGAGACGGTGTAGCCGGCGGCGCGCAGGGCGTCCTCGACCCGGTCGCGGCCGACGCTGCCGGTCTCCTCGTGCATGCGGCGAGCGTGCTTGAGGATGACCTCGTCGGAGGCACGGGCTTTGCCGGCGTCGCGCTTGTTCCGGGCAGCCCCCTTCCGTTCGCGCTTGCCCGACACGCTGCCCGAGCTGTTGCCCGTGCGCGGTCGGCTGTCCTGCGTCTCTGCCCGTGCGGGCAGCCCGGGCACCGGGCGGGCAGGCTGCGAGCGGGCAGCCGGAGGCACCTCGTCGTCCCCCGGGTCTGATGGGTGCGGTCGGGCAGCGTCCTCTGCCCGCGGCAGTGCTTCCGGGCGGGCGGCGCGCGGGCGGTTGTGCCCGGATTCAGGGGCAGGGGACGAGGCCGGGATGTGCCAGCGCGGCGGCAGTGTGATGAAGGCGAGGCCGAGGGCCTGCTTGCGGGTGGCGAGCTTGCGCAGCAGCAGCTCGTCCTGGAGCGGATCTCCGTCGACGCCGGCCCGCTCCAGCGCCTGGTGCAGTCGCTCTGTCAGGCGTCGTTGCCGTCGCTTGCCGCGCTGTCGGTCGGTCATCGACTCGGCGCGCAGGATCAGGGCGACGGCTTCGCTCAGCGCGCGCTCGCGGATGAGGCGGGCGGCATCGGCGTCCTGGTCGGCGATGCCGAGGCGGGCGAGCAGGCGCTCGCGGGCCTGGCGGACGAGGACGGCGGCCAGGCCGCGCGAGGCGGCGTCAGGGGCGCGGTGGCGCAGCTCGATGCCCATGGCCAGGTGCCACAGCATCGCGGCCATGACGGGGCCGACGAAGGCTCGCACGGTGCCGCCGACGAGCCCGGACTCGGCGTAGGCGGGCAGAACCTGGACGGCGGTGATGACCCAGGTGAGTGTGCCGGGCAGGCCGGGAGCCCGCTTCGGGCCGTTCAGGTTCTGCCGCGCCATCAGGGCGGTGGCGAACAGGGCCAGCTCGGCGGCGGCGAACATCGCGACGCGCTCGGCGGTGCCGTCCATGTCGAGGTAGTCGGCGGCGAACCGCCAGCTGGTGTCCGCGCTGTAGGCGGTGCAGCCGAGCGCGGCCATGGCCGCGACGGGCACCGCGACGGTCCCGCGCCAGCGTTTGCTGCCGGGCGGCCGGCGGCGCTGCTGGCGAATCAGCCATCCGGCGAGCAGGCCCAGCAGCACGAGAGAGATGAGGAGCGCCAGGGTTGTCACCGGGGAGGTAACCCAGTCCGGGCGGAGCGGCGTGTCGCTGTTCCGGGTGGCCAGGGAAACGAGGGTCAGAGAAGGCAGGAGGGTCTCCAAGGTGTAGAGGAACCGGGGAGGGCCGGACGATCACGGCGGAGCGTTGAGCGGTCCTGCCGCGCGGGCCGGCGCAGGCCAGGCGTGAGCGCGCGCGGCGCGGCGAGGCAGGTGGGGAGGCCAGTCAGGCGGAGGGCGCGGTGCGGCGTCGTCGGTCGGGGCCTTTGAGGATGACGCGCTCGGTCATCTCGGCGAGGCGGGAGGCGACACGGTCACCGAGGGCGACGCGTAGCTGCTCCGTCGGGAGGTTGGTGGTGATGAGGGTGGGGAGCATGTGCTCGTACCGGAGATTGATGAGCCGGTAGGTGAGCTCCTCGGTCCACTCGCTGGTCTTGGCCGCACCGAGGTCGTCCAGGCACAGCAGCGGGCAGCGTGCCAGGGTCTGCAGTTCACGTTCGGCGTCATGGCCGGCGCGTGGACGCAGGCGAGCGTGGAAGTCGGCGGTGGTGGTCGCCTCCCAGCGCAGGCGGACGCCACGGGCGAGAAGGGTGCGGATGGCGCCGTACGCCTGGTACGTCTTGCCCGTGCCCGTGGGGCCGGCGATCAGCAGCGACGGGCCTTCGGCGATGCCCGGCCCGCCGGGGCCGGGGCGTCCGGCGCGAGCGATCTCGTCGGCCCAGGCGGTGACTTTCGGGTGGTCGGCCAGGGCGCGGCGGTAGCGGGCGGGGATCCTGGCGTCGGCGAGTTCCAGCGCGGTGACGGGCTCGGCGTGCCCTTCCTCGACGGTGGCGGTGGCGAGGTCGATGCCGCGACTGGCAAGGATGCCGTTGAGCCGGTCGGCGAGCGGGCCGACCCGGTGGGGCTCGCGGGTGAGGGTGGCGGTCAGAGGTCACCTCCGTAGGCGGCTTCGACATCGGCGGGGTTTGTCCACGCCCTGTGGACAACTGGCGCTGTGGGGGCCGCGTTCATGGCTTCGTGCACGAGGCTCGGCAGCGTGCTGGGGTGCAGGCCCTTGGCACGGTGCCGTTCTAGACCGGCCCGTATGTGATCGGGGGCTATGCCCTCGTCGAGCAGCTTGCGCACCTGCTGGCCGAGATGGCCCAGGACGTCCTTGGGTGGCCGGTGTGCGCAAGAGGCGGCGTACTCGGCGATGAGCTGGTTGGCCGAGACGGTGCCGGGTGCGGGGGCGCTCGCGCCCCCCGAAGGGGTATCTCCTAGATCCATGATCCTAGGTCCTAGATCCGGACCGTGAGGCGTCAGCGCTCCCTCGCTGAGCCCTCCCCGCTGCCTCACGGAGGACTCACGGAAATCGCTCTGACCGGCTACTTCGTCATCGGTGACCGGATTCACCGCAGGCTCGCGTATTCGCCCGGAGCCCTCACGGAGGGCTCCGTGAGGCTGCGGTGCTGGCTCCGTGATGCCGACCCCCGCAGCCGGGGCGCCAACGCCGGGCGCGGTGCGAGCCGGGGTGTCGTGGTGCGGGCAGGCGGGAAGACGGCTCGCGCTGGGGCGGTTGATCTTCTGATGCTGCCGCCAGGTGACGATGTGCAGGTAGCGCTTGTCGCCCGGGCCCTTGTAGCGGCATATCAGCCCGGCGTCGGCGAGCTGGGCGAGGTCCTGCTCGACAGCGCCAGGCGTGTGTTCCGGGCGCAGTACCCACAGCTGCCCGGCGATGATCGCGGCGTGGTCGCGGTGGCGCCCCTGGTCATCGGCCTGGGTGAGCAGGCCGAAGAAGGTGCGCTCGGCGGTCAGGGAGACGGCGGCCAGGGACTCGGAGACGAAGGCTTCCGGCTTGATGGTGCGGATTCGTGCCAAGAGGGGCGGTCCTCACTCGGTGGCCGGTGGGCTGGGTGCCCACGGTTCACCGTCGATCGGGGCGGAGACGGGCGTGAAGGGCGGGGATGTCCGGCCGTTGGCGCGGGAGCGTTGACGGCCGCTCGCGCTTTCCGGGCGTCGTCAACATAGCCACACCCACGGCGCGCAAGTCCAGCCCTATCCGACGCAATCTCTCACGGCAGAAATGCCGCTGGAATTCGAGACGGAGAGGGCGGTGCGAAAACGGTAGGGCACGATCGGCGGTTGACCAAATAGTTGCCCCGCGTCCCGAGCCAGAAGGATCACATCGGCAAGCCGTTGACGACCTGTGAGCGACGAAGCTACAACACAACACCCCACGTCAGAGAGGGTCTCTTGTGTGGGGGGTCGTTCGGGGATCCGGCCTTGCGTAGCACCCCGACCGCCTCGCTCACCGATTGGGCGCGGCGCAACATAGCCGACGATCGCCGGTTAACCAAACCGGCGAATGCACGCTACAACTGGAGCCATGGCAGCACGATCTCTGGAAATAGGGCCCGCAGGAATACTGGCGGCTCGCACCATCGAAATCCTCCGCACGGAACGCGGCCTTGGGCAGCGCCAACTCGCCGCGCGGTGTACCGCTTTGGGCCGGCCTATGTCCAACACGATGCTGTCCCGCATCGAACTCGCCAAGCGGCGATGCGATATCGACGACCTCGTCGCCATCGCCGAAGCCCTGCAGGTATCACCCCTCGCCCTTCTCCAGGGCCCGGGCGCCACCTGAACCGCTCACGCATCCGCCCCCGCCCTCGCGACCAGGAGCCGCCCCCTTGCACCGATCCACGCCCGCGCCCGTCCCTCACAGGCCGTCCGACGCCCCTCCACCCCGCCTCTACCGCCCCGAGGAGATCGCCGACACCCTCGGCTGCTCGGCCTGGTGGGTCAAGGACCGCGCGCGACGGCGCCTGATACCGCACACCCGGGTCGGCCGCGCCTACCGCTTCACCGCCGAGCATCTCGCCGAGATCATCCGCCTCTACGAGGAGCTGCCGGCACAGCCTGCGCAGACAGCCGCGCGGGCGACCGAGCCGCTCTCCGAGCCCGGCACGCAGACCCACTCCGCGCAACGTCGCCGCCCTGCCGTGGCGCCAGCGACTCGCCTGCGGGCCCGCCCGCCGCGTCGACAGCAGCAGTACAGCACTGTCGCGTGACCCGATCGCATCTGCCGTAGGCGAGAACAACGAATAGGGGGACAGCGGGACTTGGGTTTCGCGGAGAAGCGTGGAAACTACTGGCGCGGCCGGTACAAGGTCGCGCCCGGCAAGCACAACACGGTCGTCGACGAGAACGGCAAGGCGATCAGGTTCGCCACCAAGGGCGAGGCCCAACGGGCAGCGGCCGAGGCCGAGAACAAGTACCGTCGCGGCGACTGGCGCGACCCGGCGCTAGGCCAGGAGACCTTCGGCGAGTACGCGAACCGCTGGTACGAGGCCCAGGACCTGGCGGCCTCGACCATGCAGAACTACAAGCGGCACATCGAGGAGCACCTGCTCCCCGAGTTCGAGGACAAGGCGCTCGCCGGCATCCTGCGCACGGACGTCGACCTGTGGGAGAAGAAGGAGAAGGCGCTCTACGCGGCCTCCAGCGTCAAGGCCTGGCGCTCGACGCTCCACCTGATCTTCGAGGACGCGATCGACGAGGGCCTGATCACGTCCAACCCAGCCGCTCGGCGGCGCGGACGCGGCAAACGCGCCGGCCGCTCCCGAGACCGTGGCCCCGAGAAGGTGGTCACCGACGCTCTCGGCATCCTGCTGACTGCCGAGCGCGCTGCCCTGCTCTCCGGCCGCGACGACGAGTTCGTCGCCGTGGTCCTCAAGGGGTACACCGGCATGCGCTGGGGCGAGATCGTCGGCCTGGAGACCGCGTTCGTCCGCCCTGGAGCTGTCCGGGTCGAGTGGCAGCTGTACGAACTCGACACAGGGGAGTTGGTGCGCTGCCCGCCGAAGGACGACAGCTACCGCACCATCGACTCGATGGACTGGCTGTCCGCGCTGGTCGCGAACCACATCGCCCGCACGAAGCCCAAGCCGTGCCCCTGTCACGGCAAGACCTACGTCTTCCAAGGGCAGGGCGCGGCCCGCACAGGGGGCCACCAGGGCGCGAAGCTCGTCGACATCGCCCGTCGTGCCGGCGTTTCGACCGGCACGGTGTCCAACGTGCTCAACCACCCCGAACGCGTCACCGAGGCCACGCGAGAGAAGGTCGAGCAGGCCATCGCGGATCTCCGGTTCGTGCGGGGCGGCGTCGTGCCGGAGCGTGCCGCCCACTGGCGCAGGAACGGTTTCGCGACCTGGTTGTTCACGCCGGCGGTCTCGGGCTGGTACCCGAAGAAGGCACCGCAGGAGCCACGGCCGGTGCCCCTGCTTGGAGAGCCGTGGCCCGGCGTCCCGGCACGGGGGCGGGGTGCCAGCGACCGGGCCGACGCCTGCTGGCTCCCGATAGCCAAGGGACTCACGCCCCACGGCCTTCGCCACACCCACCGGACGATGATGGAGGACCTGGGAACCGAGAAGGTGCTCATGGACGAGCGCATGGGCCACATCGACGGCTCGGTCTCGGCACGCTACGCCCACGTCACCCCAGGCATGCGCAAGCGCCTCATGCTGGGGCTGACCGAGCAGTGGGATACGGCACTTGACGCCCGCCTCGCGATGAGCCCCAAGTCACCGGTAATCATCCTCGATGGACTCCTGCGAGCGCGCCGGGAAGCGCTTCAGTAGCACAGGATGAGCGGTCTCAAGGGGGTATTCCGGCATGCGCAGGAGTGAGGACAGAGGGGTGAGGAGCCACCGGGCCTGACTGGGTTCAGGTGGGGTCATAGGAGGACCGCAGCGTCGTAGTGCCGTCGTTTGTGACGGCGGCAGTCTCCCGGCGGCGCAGGCTATAGAACCAGTTGGGTACGGGTGGCCCGTCGCGGCGCAAGAGGTAGGTGGCGTCCTGGAGACGCCGACATTCCTGGACGGGAACATCTCCGGGCCTGTCCTGGTGCTCGTCCCATACGTCGTGGATATCGTCTTCGACTTGTCGGCGCTTAGTGGACTGCTGCCAATGGCTTTGCGCGAGTTCGATGGTGTCGAGAAGCGCAGGTGTGTTGGGTAGGAACAGCGCCACGAGGAAGGTGAGCAGCGCCATGTCGCGTGCGAGGGCGAAGATCACGATCGAGAGGACCCACACGCTGCCGATGATCGCAAGAAACGTGCCGTAAGCATGGTGGTCTCGGCGGCTCCAGACGGCGCTCTGGCGCTGGCACAGGAGGACATCGCCCGGCCAGGGGGTGTCGCCCAGGTCGACGCTGTACCAGTCGAAGTAGGGCTCGCGGTCGCGGATGTGGCGGGCGGCTGAAGAGACGTCGTCCGGTACTGGTGGGCGCCCCGCGACTGCTTGGTTCCACGGCAGGTGGAAAAGCTTGGTGTCGTACAACTCCTGGATGTCCACCGCGCGTTGAGTGGCACTCCGCTCGAGCCCTGAGAGCACGGTCCTGCCCAGAACCAGCCAGACAGCAGCAATCGCTCCGCGGGTGCCCGTGCTTCCGGGGAGGAAGACCGCGAACAGAGGCGCGGTCAGGGCCAGAAGGACGTTTCCCCAGGTCTTGACGCGACGCCATCGCAGTGCCGTCTTGTACAGGTGGGAGTAAGCCAGCAGCCTGTTCAGGTGCTCTGGCTGGTCCTGGCGCTCCTTGATCTGGCCGGAGGCACCGGGCGGTACCGGCAACTGCTGACCTTGGGTCATGACTTGACGAAGAGAGGGCCGAAGAGTTCCTGCCACTTCGCCAGTGCCTCGCCAGTGCGGCCCGAGCGCTCCAGCCGGATCGCCTCGGTGCACAGGGTTTCCGCCGCGCGCAGGGCACGCTGGGCGGCTTCAAGCTTGCCGGGCTGGCCGTCGAACATGTCGGAGACGTGCGGGCCGAGGCGTGCCGGGTCCGGCCACCGCTGAGCAATGGCGCTGATGGCCGTGGTGAAGAACTGGCGCAGTTCCAGGGGATACGGTCCCACCCAAGGGCCTGTGAGGAGCTGCAAGGCCATGACCTCGATGAGGAAGGACGACTCGATGGGATGATCGTGGTTGCGGTTCCACGTCTTGACCATCTTGACAACGGGCTTCCATCGCTCGGAGAAAGCCTTGTTCGCCTCGGTCGCGAGTTCCGCGTGCACCTTGGGGTTGGTGGGGATCCACTCGGCGAGTACGTCGTCGGGGATCAGGTAGTGGTCGTCTTCGGCAAAGCCCGGCACGACGTCGAAGGAGACCACATCGCCGGTGAGGTCGTCGACGAGCTTCACTCCGAAGTCGACGCGTACGGCGCGCCGGTCGCAGCACACGCGATCCTCACCGTAGATAGGGGCCAGGACCTTGCGTACGGCCTCAAGAACCTCGTGGGGATGCAGGTCGAGGTAAGCCGTGTCCTTGAGGACGACCATGATGTCGACGTCCGCCAACGGCTTGGTCTTGGTGTCGCGCCGGTAGGCACCGGTGAGGAAGGTGTCCTCGACATCGAGAGCGGTCTCAAGTTCCTTGCGGATGCTCTGCTGTCGGTGGCTGGCTTTCTGGGCCTCCGTCTCGGTGATCTTCAGATTCCCGCGGAACTTCTCGAAGGCTTCGGGGATGCTCATCATGATGCTGTCCGGGTGTAGTAGGAGAGTCCGGCGCCCAGACTTCCGCCGCCGATGGCAGTGCCGACATCGTGACGGGTGAATCCGGTGGTGGACCGCAGGTTGGTCGTGGACCACCCGTGGACGTCCGGGCGTCCTGCGCTGGTGGTGGCGATGAAGCGGTAGTCACACTGCGAGGGGAAACTGCCTGCCTTGCGCACTGTGTAGTAGACGGTGTCGGGATCCAGCCACAAGTCACCGTCGCCGGTGGGGTAGTACCCGTAGTCGATGGTGAAGTCGAACCGCCCGACGAGATCGTCCCCGTACGCCAGGCGAGGGTCGTAGATCTCCATGACGAGGGCTCGCAGGTGCTGGGACTCGAGCCAAGCGGCGATACCGGCCTCCAGGACGGACCACTGACCGGTCAACCTAGCTGGGTCGAGGCCGCTCGATTTGACGATCTTACGAAGGCTGTTGATGAGCCCGGTGGCCACGTGTGTGGCCGCGTAGGCATGCGTGTTGACGCGGACGGCGGTGCTCATGGCGCCTCCAGCTCGGCGGTATTGATCACGATCCGCACCCCGTGCGCCTGGGCGCTCGCGGTGTCGTCGACGTCGTCGTCCAAAGACCGGACCGTGATCTGCGAGTGTCCGGCCAGGGCAGCGCGCAGTTCGTCGAGGTCATCCGCAGCGCAGGGCAGCGACAGCGTCCAACCCGGCTGGTCCAGAGGGCGGGACATCAACGGGGTTTCGTCCTCGGCGGCGTCGAAAGCATCGGCGCCGTGGACCGTACGGATCCGGATGCGTGGCCCTGTCACGGGCAGCACCACGATCGGGGCGCCGCTTGTGTACTCCTCGGCGATGATCACAGCACTCGGACCGCCGGCCGACAGCAGCATGGGTCGGGCCGGACTCCCCTCTGGCGCGAGAAGATCGACGATGGCTTGCCAGGTTTGGGACGAAGTGCGGTACGGCACGGACGCGATGCGACGGGCAGTGACGCTCATGAGGTCTCCCGAGCATGGCTGATGGCGGCCAGGAGGTCCTGAACGGTGACGCGGTTCGGGTCGCCTTGTGCCTCCGGATTGCGGGAGCACGCGGCGGCGACTGCCTTACGGAGTCGCCGACCGTCGAGTCCCTCGGCATGATCGGCCGCCACGACGAGGGAGTCGGCCGTCAACAGGGAACGAGCACCGGGAAAGGCGGCGGCGATCGCCGTGACGGTGTGCTCCAGGATCCAGCGGCGGGCTGTCCGGTCGGGGAGCGGAACACGGATGACGGTGTCCGCGCGGGAGGTCAAGGCCGGGTCGATAGCGTCGGGAAAGTTGCTCGTGGCGAGGACGAAGACGTGGGGGTGCCGACGCGCGAGGCGATCGAGTCCGACCAGGGCCGCGTCTACCGCACGGTGTACGTCCACCGGGTTGGCGTCCATGGACAGGGCTGCGCGGTCGGTCAGCAGGGTCTCGACCTCATCGACGAGCACAACGAGAGGGCCGACGCTCGCCGTTTCGTCGAGAACAGTGCCGAAGAGATTTTCCACGCTGCGCTGGCTTCGGCCCAGCGAGGCACTGGCCAGGGCGTGAGGGTCCACCTCGACGAACACCCAGGGGGGATCAGAAGGAAGACCTCGGGCGATCTTGTCGGCGAGTCCGCGGGCGACGGTGGTCTTGCCCACGCCCGGCTCGCCGGTGAGGAGGGTGATGCCGTGCAGGGGTACGGCATCGAAGGGGACGGCCTGACGGAGCTGGATGCCGGCCACAGCGCCGCGGAGCATCCGGTCCTTCATGTCAGTGGGCAGTGCGATGCTCGCCCATGCCTCTTGAAACTCCGTGTCAGGGAGGAGCCGGGCGTCGGCCACTCCAGGAAGCGAGGCATCAGGGAGGGCGCGGTGGCCGAGAGAGAGAAGTGCGGTGTCGCTCATCAGGCGGTCCTTTCCGGAACCACGACCAAGACGAACAGAAGTGCACAGCGGTACTGGAGATCCGGAATACAGCCAGCGGGACCAGCAGTGACTCAGACTGTACGGCATGTACCGAACGCGGTACAACCAAACTCCGGGGCGCATAGTGGAGGGGTGGAGTGATCAGCCCCAGGTGATCGTCTTAGAGTCGCCAGGCTACGGTGCGCTGGAAGGGATCCAGCGGAGGGAGGTGGCCGGGATGGACGAGCCCATCGATATCGACGCACTGCAGACGCTCGTGCAGCAACATCGTGCACATCTGGGTTTGAGCCTGCGCGCGGCGGCAGAACAAGCCGATGTGCCGTTCAACACTCTCGCCAGGGTCGAGAAGGGGCACCTGCCCGACCTCGCCAACTTCACCAGGATCGTCGACTGGCTGGGACTACCTCCTGAGCGATTCTTCCAACCGACGCGGCTTCGCACGGAGAGCACGCCGGACGTCATCGCCTATCACCTGTCGCGTGACCCCAACCTGACTGAGGCCGCTGCCGAGAAGATCGCTGGGCTGGTAAAGGAGCTCTACGGGAGCCTGGCTGTGCGCGAGACCGAGGTGAAGGTGCACCTCAGGGCGGCGTCGACCTTCACCCCTCAGGCCAGCCGTATGCTCACAGATCTGCTCAGCGCCATGCAGACCAAGCTGATGGCCTCCGGAGCGGGCGAATCCGCTCGGGAAGGTGGCTAGAGTGCGACGAGGATTCAAGTCGGAAGCAGAACGGCTTGCGGAGCGGGTGCGCGCCCAGATCGGTTTGCGCCCCGACGTGCCCCCGGACATCTTCCAACTCGCCGATCATCTGCGTGTCGAGGTTATTGATGCGCAGGAACTGGTCGGTATGGACAGCCTGCAGGAGCTGGAGCTGCTGCAGCCTGGGGCCTTTTCCGCCGCCACCTTTCATCTGCCGGGTGGTCGCACTGTCGCTGTCTACAACCCCTGCAATGAGCCCGCACGTACGAAGAGCGACATTGCCCACGAGCTGGCCCATGTGCTGCTCGGCCACGAGGTACGGGAAGTGCAACAGATCGGCGGGCATGCATTTTTTACGTGCAACCCGGAGCAGGAAGAGGAGGCGAACTGGCTGGCCGGCTGCCTGCTCTTGCCCCGGCAGCTTTTGCTCCGGCATGCGTATGCGGGAACCGATGCTCAGGCACTTGCGGCCGCTGCCGGGGTCAGCGTGCCTATGGCGCGTTTCCGGTTGAACACCAGCGGTGTCCTGCTCCAGGCGCGGCGTAGCCGAGCAGCTCGGGGCCGGTGAAACGGACTTGGCGAAGTCGGCCTGTTCGGCTTCCTAAAGGGAGGCGGGCTCCCGCTGTCGGGCCGACAGCAGTACGTACAACTGCGAGGAGCTGATGCGGCAGTACACCGCTCGTTCGGCTGTTCCGATCGAGGTAGCTTTCCGCGGTTCGGAGCCAAAATGCCTCACCGACCGCGACGACCTCTCCACGCCTGCGGCACGGGGTCCGGCTGTGGGGCCTCAGGTGCGGTGATGATGCGGCGTACGGTCCACCGCCTCTCGTGACCGCCCTCTTCGACGCACTCAAGCGTCACCTCGAGCTCGAACGGTGAAGGGGCCTCGTGCTCCATCTGGGCGATGAGGTCGATCCGCTTCCCCGGCGCCACGGCGGTGAACCGCTTTTCGCGTCCTTCCGACTCATAGCTGCCCGTGTCTGGCGCCAAGTGGCGGACGTCAGGTCCGTCGATCCGCAGGGTGAGGCTGGACAGAGGCGGCGCCTGCTCCACCGTGATGGTCGCGGTGACGAAGCGCTCCCCGATGTTGCCCCAGACCCACTGCGCGTCGCTCACTTGGAAGACCGGAGTGGCTGCTTCGTCCCGGGCCTGCCGAGCATCGTTGAGGGCCTCCTGCGCGACACGCGACTGCTCGCGCGCGGACCAGCCCTGCCAGATCGCGACGGCGGCGGCTCCCACAGCGATCCCCGCGCCGACCCATGAACTCAGGTCTCCGGCTTCCACTCGTGTCCCCTCCCCGTGCCATGCCGCTCTGAGGCGGGCTCCGAAGCTCCGGTCTACCCACAAGCGCGGAAGCCGCAGGGAGCCAGATTCCGAACTCGGCTCCCAAATGGCTCCCAAAACGGTCCCCAGAACCACTCAGGGGCCCGACCCGCTAAGCGGATCAGGCCCCTGACCTGGTACTACGGCGTCGGGGTGGCGGGATTTGAACCCACGACCTCTTCGTCCCGAACGAAGCGCGCTGCCAAGCTGCGCCACACCCCGATGTCGCTGCTTGTCGCGGCGACGTCGTTTACTTTAGCCCACCGGAGGCTCTGGACGAAATCCGGTTAGACGCGGTGCCGGATCGGGGTCGGGCGGGTGTGGTCCAGGGCTACCAGGAGGACGCCGAGGGCGTAGATCGCGAGGCCCAGGAGGAGGGCGTTGGCCAGGGTGCTGCGGTAGCCGTGGGCGGTGACGTCCAGGAAGGGGTAGAGGTAGCGGGCCGGGTCCGAGGGCGGGAGGAAGGCGGCCCGGATGAGGGAGAAGGCGAGGAAGGCCAGGGGGTAGAGGAGCCAGCCCGCGGCCTGGCGGAGGTGCAGGCGGGCCGCCGGGGTGAGGAAGAGCCAGTCCAGCAGGACCGCCGCCGGGACCAGCGTGTGCAGGACCTGGAGGGCCGCCCACTGGCCGTGCCACCGCTCCGGCGCCGTCGTCGCGCCGGTCATGGAGAACGGGGGTGTCGTGTGGGCCAGGAGCAGCTGGTAGACCAGCGCTGTGACCAGGGCGTAGAGGAGTACGGCGCCGGTCACGGCGGAGGGGAGCGGGCGGCGGGCCCGCCAGGCCCGCCGTGCCGACAGGAGCATGACCACGACGACCAGGATGTTGGTCTGGACGCTGAAGTAGCTCAGCATGCGGGCCGGGGTGCCCAGCAGCAGTAGCTCCAGCGCGACCGCGCAGGCCGCCACCACGGCGGTCGCGAGGCGGAACACTCCGATCATGGGGCGGCGCAGCGGTGCCACCACCGCCGTGGCCGGGACCGGTGCGGGCAGCAGCAGGGGCGGGCCCGGGACCGCGGGCAGGTCCGGGATTTCCCTGGGTATCGGGGCGGTCATGCCCCTCACGCTAGGAGCGGGGGAGGGGCGCGGCCATCCGGACTGGGCCGGGTGGGTTACGGCGCCCCGGCGACGGCTCCGCCGCGCCCCGGCGACGACTCCGCCGCCTCCCGGACCCTGACCGCTCCGGTGTCCGTCCCCTACTCCCGACCCACCAACGTCAGCAGCGTCGCCTCCGGCGGGCAGGCGAAGCGGACCGGGGTGTAGCGGTTGGTGCCGCAGCCCGCCGAGACGTGGAGGTAGGACGTACGGCCCTCCGCCGTGTGCGTGGAGAGGCCCTTCACCCGGTCCGTGTCCAGGTCGCAGTTGGTGACCAGGGCGCCGTAGAAGGGGATGCACAGCTGGCCGCCGTGGGTGTGGCCGGCCAGGATCAGGGGGTAGGCGTCCGCCGTGAACGCGTCCAGCACCCGCAGGTACGGGGCGTGCACCACGCCCATCGAGAAGTCGTACGGCTCCGACGGGCCCCCGGCGACCCGGGCGTAGCGGTCGCGCTTGATGTGCGGGTCGTCCAGGCCGGTCAGCTCGATGGAGACGCCCTCGACCTTGAGGACTCCCCGCGTGTTCGTCAGGTTCAGCCAGCCCGCCGCGTCGAAGCCGTCCCGCAGGTCCTCCCACGGGTTGTGGATCGCGCCCACGGCCGGCGCGTTGCCGTTCAGGCCGTGGCGTCCGCTCGTCTTCTCCAGCAGATAGCGGGCGGGGTTGCGCAGCTTGGGGCCGTAGTAGTCGTTGGAGCCGAAGACGTACGCGCCCGGGAACTCCATCAGCGGGCCCAGGGCGTCCATGACCTCGGGGACGCCCTCGGGGTCCGACAGGTTGTCGCCCGTGTTGATCACGAAGTCGGGGCGCAGCCCGGCCAGCGACTGCAGCCAGCGCCGCTTCTTGCCCTGGCCGCTCACCATGTGGATGTCGGAGACCTGCAGCACGCGCAGCGGGCGCATGCCCGGCGGCAGGACGGGCACGGTGACCCGTCGCAGGCGGAAGGAACGGGCCTCGAAACCCACCGCGTAGACCAGGCCGGCGGCCCCGGCCGCCACGACTCCCAGGGGAACTCCGTATCGCGCGCGCATGTGCCCATCGTGTCAGACCGGTTGACCGCGGCGAGAGGGGCCGCCGCCGGATACGCGGCGGGACCGGCCGCCGGATAAATGAACGGGCGTACGACCTCGTACACCTGCGACAATCGGGGGCATGACCACCACGCTCAAGTCGAAGCTGCACGACGACCTCAACGCCGCGATCAAGGGTCGGGACGAGCTGCGCTCCTCGACGCTCCGGATGACGCTCACCGCGATCACCAAGGAGGAGGTCGCGGGCACCGAGAAGCGGGTGCTCTCCGACGACGAGATCATCAAGGTGATCACCCGCGAGGCGAAGAAGCGTCGTGAGGCGGCCGACGCCTTCACGCAGGGTGGCCGTCCCGAGCGGGCCGAGCGGGAGAAGGCGGAGGGCGAGGTGCTCGCCGAGTACCTGCCCAAACAGCTGTCCGACGAGGAGCTGGGCGAGATCGTCGCCCAGGCCGTGGCGGAGGCGAAGGCCGCCGGTGCCGAGGGCCCGCGGGCCATGGGCGCCGTCATGAAGATCGTGAACCCGAAGGTGGCCGGTCTGGCCGAGGGCGGCCGGGTCGCCGCCGCGGTGAAGAAGCTGCTCCAGGGCTGAGCCCCCGCGCCGCCCCCACCGGGCGCCACTCCGGCTCCCCGGGCCTCCGGGGCCCCCGGGCTCACCTGTGCCACGGCCGCGGGGCCGCACCCCATTCGGAGGTGCGGCCCCGCGGCCGTGGCACAGGTGCCGGAGGCGGGAGGAGCTAGTGGCGGCGGCGGCCGGTGCCGGTCCCGCCGTTGCCCTGGCCCTGGATCAGGTTCTCGGGGACGGAGAAGGTCGGGGTCGGGAACGTACCGCCGGTGCCGCCGCCGGTCGTGCCGCCTGGGGTGCCGCCCGTGGCGCCGCCGTCAGCGGCGCCCCCGCCCGTCAGCCCCCCGATCAGCCCCCCGATCAGTTGTCCCGTGTTGCCGTTGTTCCCGTTGTTGCCGTTGTTCCCCTCGTTGTCCCCCCGGTCGCCTTTTCCCCGGCCGTCCTCGGAGTCCCCGTCGGGGATGTCGATCAGGTTGAAGTCCGGAGCCGGCTTGTCCTCCAGCGCTCCGCTCATCATGTCGCGCCAGATCGGGCCCGGGACCTCACCGCCGTAGACCTTGTCGTGCGGGACTCCGCCGATGGTGATGCTGGTCATCTTGCGCTTGTGCTGCGGGTCGCCGACCCAGACGGCGCCCGCCATGTTCGGGGTGTAGCCGACGAACCAGGCCGCGTAGCGCTCGTCCGTCGTACCCGTCTTGCCCGCGCTCGGCCGGCTGCCGAGACCGGCCTCCTGGCCGGTGCCGTCCTCGACCACGCCCTTGAGGAGCGTGCTGATCGTGTCGGCGGTCTTCTCCGACATCGCACGCGAGCAGGTCGACTTCGGTACGGCCAGGGACTTCTGCTCGCTGCCGACCTTCTGGGTGATCGACTCGATGGCGACCGGGGTGCAGTACATGCCGCGCGAGGCGAAGGCGGCGTAGGCGCTCGCCATCGTCAGCGGGGACATCTCCTGGGTGCCGAGCGCGATGGAGGGGGCCTGGCGGATCTGACGGCCGTCCGCGCGCTGCACACCCATCTTCTTGGCCATGTCGATGACCGGGCAGATGCCGATGTCGCTGATCAGCTGCACGTAGTAGGTGTTGACCGACTTGGCGGTCGCCTCCTTCATGCCGTACGGGCCGCGCTCCTCCTCGTTCTCGTTGGTCAGCTTGGTGGGCTTCCTCGGGTCGTCGCGCCACAGCTTGCCGTCGCACGCGGAGACCGGGCTCGGGTACGTCATCTCGTACGGCGAGGAGTACTCCTGCGTCGGCGGCTTGCCGCCCTCGACGGCCGCCGCGGCGACGATCGGCTTGAACGTGGAACCGGGCTGGTAGCCGACCCCGCCGCCCATGTCGTGGTTGACGGACAGGTTGATCGTCGTCTCGTCGTTCTTGATGTTGACGCCGTACGGGCGGGACTGGCCCATGCCGAGGACCTTGCCGGTGCCGGGCTCGACGAGGGTCGCGGCGGTCGCCACGGCGTCGCTCTTGTAGACGTGGTCCTTGATGGACGCCTGCACGGACTCCTGCGCCTGCGGGTCGAGCGTCGTACGGATCGTCAGGCCGCCCTGGTTCCAGAGCTTGGCCCGCGCCTCCTTGCTCTTGCCGAAGACCGGGTCGGTGAGGACGACCTGGCGGACGTAGTCACAGAAGAAGCCGGCGCCCTTCACCGCGGTGATGCAGCCGTTCTTGGGGCGGCTGGTGTGCAGGCCGAGCGGCTTCTCCTTGGCCTGGTCGGCCTCCTTCTGGGAGATGTCGCCGACCTCGGCCATGCGCTGGAGGACGGTGTTGCGCCGCTTGGTGGCCTCCGCCTCGTCGTTGACCGGGTCGTACCGGCTCGGGGACTGCACGATGCCGGCCAGCAGCGCCGACTCCTGGACGTTCAGGTCCTTGGCGTGCTTGGAGAAGTAGCGCTGGGAGGCGGCCTCGACGCCGTAGGCCTGCTCGCCGAAGAAGGTGATGTTCAGATAGTTCTCGAGGATCTTCTTCTTGCCGAGCTTGTCCTCGATCTGGATCGCGTACTTCAGCTCGCGGATCTTGCGGCCCAGGGTCTGCTGGGTGGCCTCGGCGACCTTGGTCGGGTCGTCGCCGGCCTCCTCGATGAAGTAGTTCTTCACCAGCTGCTGGGTGAGCGTGGAGGCGCCCTGGGCGACCCCGCCCTCCTGCGCGTTCTTGTTCAGCGCGCGCAGCACGCCCTTGAGGTCGACGGCCCCGTGCTTGTAGAAGCGCGAGTCCTCGATCGCGACGATCGCCTTCTGCATGTACGGCGAGATGTCCTTGAGATCGACCACCGTACGGTCGCGGGAGTAGACGGTGGCGATCTGACCGCCCTGGTTGTCCAGGATCGTGGTGCGCTGACTCAGCCGGGGGCTCTTCAGATTGGCCGGGATCTCGTCGAAACCCTTGACCGAGCCCTTGGCCGCTAGGCCCAGCGCTCCGGCCGCCGGCAGAGCGATACCCGCCATCACGGCTCCGGCGAGCACACTGACACCGAGGAACTTGGCGGCCTGCTGCATGGGCGACAGACCACCACCCGAGCGCTTCTTTGGCATGGGGGCAGCCTAATCCGTACTCCTGAGCGTTCCGAGGGAGCGACGGGTTCTCGGGATGTTCGGGTGCCGGATCGTGACGTACCGCCGGAAAGCCCGCGGGCCGCGTCGGCCCGCGTCACGGCACGGCAAAGGGGGGTGGCTACCTTTCCATTCGCCGGACACGCGCACAGGCCTTGGCCTAAGCTGCTCTCAACTGTCACAGCAGTGCGGTCGCGTTTCTATACGTCCGACGACCCCGAATCGTTTCGGACGTAGCCCGGAATTCCTGGGGCACGTACCGGCTCCCGGTGGGGAACTAGCCCGGATCCGCCCCGTGTGTCGCCTGATGCCCGGTGTGACGTATCACAACTGTCCCGGTTTGCCGGGATGGTCGCGCATGTCGCCAGCTCACTCCCGCGGGTGATCTGCCGCTTACCCATAGTCCGTTCGGGCCATTCAAGATTGGGCCCGAAGGGGGTGTTGCGCTGTCCCCACCTTCCGTAACGTCCTCAACTGGCGGCGGTGAATATGCCGCTGCCGCCGTGGGGGAGCCTCGATTCGGGAGAGGACGGCGCCGGTATGGGCTGGGTAACCGACTGGAGTGCGCAGGCTGCCTGCCGCACTACCGATCCGGATGAACTGTTCGTTCAGGGAGCAGCGCAGAACAGGGCCAAGGCGGTGTGCACCGGATGCCCGGTACGCACGGAATGCCTGGCCGATGCGCTGGACAACCGCGTCGAGTTCGGCGTGTGGGGAGGCATGACGGAGCGGGAGCGGCGCGCTCTGCTTCGTCGGCGGCCCACCGTGACCTCGTGGCGCAGATTGCTGGAGACCGCCCGCTCGGAGTACGAGCGAGGCACCGGGATCGTGCCCCTCGACAACGACGAGGTGTACGAGAACTACGCGGCGGTGAGCTGAGGAATCCCCTCGGGGCACCCAGGGGCATTCCAGGGGCATATCGCTCCGGCACGGCTGGCTCGCCGTGCGACGGCCTGGTCTCACCACGCCCGGCAGTCACTCGCGCGTCCGCGCGACGCCCGGTGTGTGCGTGCCGCCGGGCGGCGGGATTCGGCAGACGCGCGCACCCGTGTGTGCGTGTGTGCCTGCGCGTGTCGTGCGGAGTCGCGACGTCACCGGCGCCTCCGCGTGTGCCGCGGAGAACCGTGACCGTCACGGTCATGTCCGCGTGTCCTCGTACATGCCCTTGTGCGCCGTGTGCGTGTCCGCGCGCATCGTGCACACGCGTCCCCGCGCCCCGTACGCCCATGCGTGCTGCGTGTGTGCCTATATGTGCTCCGGACGCTCGGCCGCCAGCCGGTCCCCGATGTCGCGCAGACCCGTAAGGTCGTGGACGTCACCGGGCAGCGCGGGCACTTCGACCACCGCCACCTCGGGGTGGCGGGCGGTGAAGCGGTCACGAGTGCGCCGCTCGCGCGAGAGCAACTGCATACGCTCGGCGTGCAGCCTCAGCAGCCCCGCGGTGAACTGATCGACGGAGCGCTCCGCATCGGCGGGGGAGCCTTCTTCGGAATCGGCGGGGGAGCCTTGTCCGGAAGGAGTGGCCGCGGCCTCGGATGCGGGAGGTCGTGAACTGTCGTACGTGTCGGGAGAGTTACGAAGTCCAGCTTTCCCGCCCGCCTGATCGACAATGCGGGGGTCCTCAAGATTTTCCGCGGCGGTGAGCGCCCGCTCGGCCGACAGCCGGCCGGCACCGCTGCCGTGGACCCGGTTGAGCACCAGACCCACCAGCGGCATGTCCTCCGCGGCCAGCCGCTCCACGAAATACGCGGCCTCGCGCAGCGCGTCCCGCTCCGGGGCCGCCACCACCAGGAACGCCGTGCCCGGCGCCTGGAGCAGCTTGAAGGTGGCGTCCGCGCGCGTACGGAAACCGCCGAAGGTGGTGTCCATCGCGGCCACGAACGTCTGCACGTCCTTCAGCAGCTGACCGCCCAGCAGCTTGCCCAGTGTGCCGGTCATCATCGACATGCCGACGTTGAGGAAGGCCATCCCCGCACGGCCGCCGAGCTTGGCCGGCGCGGTCAGCAGGCGGATCAGCCGGCCGTCCAGGAAGGAGCCGAGCCGCTTGGGCGCGTCCAGGAAGTCCAGCGCCGAACGGGACGGCGGGGTGTCGACCACGATCAGGTCCCACTCGTCCCTCGCCCGCAGCTGGCCCAGCTTCTCCATCGCCATGTACTCCTGCGTGCCCGCGAAGCCCGCCGAGAGCGACTGGTAGAAGGGGTTCGCCAGGATCGCGGCGGCCCGCTCGCGGTCCGCGTGCGCCTCCACGACCTCGTCGAAGGTGCGCTTCATGTCGAGCATCATGGCGTGCAGCTCGCCCCCGCCCTCGGTGCCCTTCACCCGCCGGGGCACGTTGTCGAGGGAGTCGATGCCCATCGACTGGGCCAGCCGCTTGGCCGGGTCGATGGTGAGCACGACCACCTTGCGGCCCCGCTCGGCCGCCCGCAGCCCGAGGGCCGCGGCGGTCGTCGTCTTGCCGACCCCGCCCGAGCCGCAGCACACCACGATCCGGGTCTTCGGTTCGTCCAGCAGCGCGTCGATGTCGAGCCGGCGCGCGGAGGAGAGAGGGGAGCGGGCGGCGTCCTGCGCCTCGGCCGGGTCCGGACTCATGACAACCCCTGCTTCCGCAGCTCGGTGGCGAGTTCGTACAGGCCCGCGAGGTCCACGCCCTCCGCGAGCAGCGGCAGTTCGTGCAGCGGCAGGTCCAGCTCGCCGAGGGCCGCGCGCTGCTCCTGCTCCAGCGCGTACCGCTCGGCGTACTCCGCGGCCTGCTCCAGCAGCGGGGTCACCAGCTTCTCGGCGTTCCCGCCGCGCCGGGCACCGCCGAGGCCGGCCGCCGAGAGGGACCGCGCCACCGAGGAACGCTCCACGGTCCGCGCGAGTTCCAGGTCGGCCGCGTCCAGCATCCTGGGCCGGACCATGTTCACGATGACCCGGCCCACCGGCAGCCGTGCCGCCTGGAGTTCGGCGATGCCGTCGGCGGTCTCCTGGACCGGCATCTCCTCCAGCAGCGTCACCAGGTGCACCGCGGTCTCCGGGGACTTCAGCACCCGCATGACGGCCTGTGCCTGATTGTGTATCGGGCCGATCTTCGCGAGGCCCGCCACCTCGTCGTTCACGTTCAGGAAGCGGGTGACGCGGCCGGTCGGCGGGGCGTCCATGACCACGTAGTCGTACGCGAACCGCCCCGACCTGTCCTTGCGGCGCACCGCCTCGCACGCCTTGCCGGTCAGCAGGACGTCTCTGAGACCCGGTGCGACGGTGGTGGCGAAATCGATGGCGCCGAGCTTCTTCAGCGCCCGGCCCGCGCCGCCGAGCTTGTAGAACATCTGGAGATAGTCCAGAAGGGCCAGTTCCGGATCGATGGCGAGGGCGTACACCTCACCGCCGCCCGGCGCGACCGCGATCCTCCGTTCCTCGTACGGGAGTGCCTCCGTCTCGAAGAGCTGGGCGATGCCCTGCCGGCCCTCGACCTCCACGAGAAGCGTCCGCTTCCCCTCGGTCGCGAGGGCCAGCGCGAGTGCGGCGGCGACCGTCGTCTTTCCGGTCCCGCCCTTGCCGCTGACGACCTGGAGCCTGCTCACACCTTCGAGACTAACCAGTCCGGCCGACAGGCACGCGGGAGGCTGTGGATAACGGCGCCCGCGGCCGTCGTCCTGTCCCGTGCGTCACAGCGGCTACAGTCGGCCCATGACCAAGTGGGAATACGCAACCGTGCCGCTGCTCGTCCATGCCACGAAGCAGATTCTGGACACCTGGGGCGAGGACGGCTGGGAGCTCGTCCAGGTCGTGCCGGGCCCCAACCCGGAGCAGCTGGTGGCCTACCTGAAGCGGGAGAAGCAGGCATGAGCGCGGTCGAGGCCAAGCTGGCCGAACTGGGCCTGACCCTGCCGGACGTCGTACCGCCGCTGGCCGCGTACCAGCCGGCCGTGCGCTCCGGGGTGTACGTCTACACCTCCGGCCAGCTGCCGATGGTGGAGGGCAAGCTGCCGGTCACCGGCAAGGTGGGCGCCGAGGTCACGCCGGAGGAGGCCAAGGAGCTGGCCCGCACCTGCGCGCTGAACGCCCTCGCCGCCGTGAAGTCGGTGGCGGGCGACCTGGACCGCGTCGCGCGCGTGGTGAAGGTCGTCGGCTTCGTCGCCTCGGCGGCCGACTTCACCGGGCAGCCCGGTGTCGTCAACGGCGCCAGCGAACTGCTCGGTGAGGTCCTCGGCGACAAGGGCGTGCACGCCCGCAGCGCGGTCGGCGTCGCGGTCCTGCCGCTGGACGCGCCCGTCGAGGTCGAGATCCAGGTCGAGCTGGCCGGATAGCCCCGCGGTACGGGCCCGGCGGGACCGGGTACCTCTCGAACATTCGCTCTGCACGGGATAGCCTCCGGCCATGGCGAACGGTCAGTGGTACCCCCCGGAGTGGCCGGACCGCATCCGCGCGCTCGCGGACGGCACGCTCACCCCGGTGTCCCCCCGGCGCGCGGCCACGGTGCTGCTCCTGAAGGACACTCCGACCGGGCCGGTCGTCCACATGCTGCGCAGACGCGCCTCCATGGCCTTCGCCGGAGGCGCGTACGCGTATCCGGGGGGCGGTGTCGACCCGCGGGACGACGACCGCCGGATCCGCTGGGCGGGCCCCACGCGCGCGTGGTGGGCCGAGCGGCTCGCCGTCGACGAGACGGGCGCCCAGGCGATCGTCTGCGCGGCCGTGCGGGAGATGTACGAGGAGGCCGGGGTACTGCTCGCCGGGCCCGGCCCGGACACGGTCGTCGGCGACACCACCGGCGACGACTGGGAGGCCGACCGGGTCGCCCTGGTGGCGCGTGAGCTGTCCTTCGCCGAATTCCTTGACCGGCGCGGCCTGGTGCTGCGCTCGGACCTGCTGGGCGCCTGGACCCGGTGGATCACCCCGGAGTTCGAGGCCCGCCGCTACGACACCTGGTTCTTCGTGGCCGTCCTCCCCGAGGGGCAGCGCACCCGGGACGTCTCCACGGAGGCCGACCGCACGGTGTGGATCCGCCCCGAGGAGGCCGCCGCCGGGTACGACAAGGGCGAGCTGCTGATGATGCCGCCCACCGTCGCCACCCTGCGCCAGCTGCTCCCGTACGGCACCGCGGCCGAGGCGCTGGCCGCGGCGCCCGCACGCGACATGACGCCGGTGCTGGCGCGGGCCCGCCTCCAGGACGGCGAGATCGTCCTGTCCTGGCCCGGGCACGACGAGTTCACCAAGCACGTCCCGACGTCCGGTGCGGCGGAGCGGACGGCGGCGCCGGCGTCCGGCGGGGCGGCCCCTCGCACGAGCGCTCCGGCAGCCCCGACAACCACCCCGTCGACCACCGGTGGAGGCCCCGCATGACCGACGCAGCAGCCCTGCCGGGCCAGCCCCGGGGCGGAGTCCTCTCGGGCCCGGCCACCGAACGGGCGGTCAACGTCCTGGCGCCCAACCCCTCCGCGATGACCCTGGACGGCACCAACACCTGGATCGTCGCCGAGCCGGACTCCGACCTGGCCGTGGTGATCGACCCCGGCCCGCTGGACGAGGGCCATCTGCGCAACGTCGTGGACACGGCCGAGAAGGCCGGCAAGCGCATAGCCCTGACCCTGCTCACCCACGGCCACCCCGACCACGCCGAGGGCGCCGCCCGGTTCGCCGGACTGACCTCCACGCGCGTGCGTGCCCTCGACCCGGCCCTGCGCCTCGGCGACGAGGGCCTGGCCGCCGGGGACGTCATCACGGTCGGCGGCCTGGAGCTGAGGGTCGTACCCACCCCGGGGCACACCGCGGACTCGCTGTCCTTCCATCTCCCGGCCGACCGGGCCGTGCTGACCGGCGACACCGTCCTCGGGCGCGGTACGACGGTCGTGGCGCACCCCGACGGCCGGCTCGGCGACTATCTGGACTCCCTGCGGCGGCTGCGGTCCCTGACGGTGGACGACGGCGTGCAATTCGTCCTGCCGGGCCACGGGCCGGTCCTGGAGGACGCCCAGGGCGCCGTCGAGTTCTATCTCGCCCACCGCGCCCACCGGCTCGCCCAGGTGGAGACCGCCGTCGAGAACGGCCACCGGTCCCCGGCCGAGGTCGTCGCCCACGTCTACGCCGACGTGGACCGCTCGCTGTGGCCGGCGGCGGAGCTGTCGGTCCGGGCCCAGCTGGAGTACCTCAGCGGGCACGGGCTGATCTAGTCGGGGCGCGGTGCCTTGACGCCGTGCACGCGCGCGTACTCCCCGGCCAGCCAGGGGCCGAGGTCGTCGACGTAGGACCGCAGGAGGTCCGGGTCGCCGACGGGCTCGTGGCCGTACCGCGCCGCCGTGCGCACCTGCGCGGCCCGCTCCGGGTAGTACATGGCGAACACCTCGGCCATCTCCCCGAGATCGCTGGTCCAGCCCTGCCAGCGGGGCATGACGAGCGTGAAGCCGGTACGGACGAGGTGCCGGGACATGAAGCGCACGAGCGGCCGGCGGGCCGGCTCGCCGGCCGCGCCGCTCCCGGTGCCCTCGATCCGCTCCCGCCAGCGCGGCAGCCATCGGGCGAGGTCGCCGTTGGTCTCGCGGGCGAGCAGGGAGTCGGGGCGGTAGCGGGGCAGGTACTCGGCGAGGTCGTCGCCGAGCAGCGGGGTGCACAGGCAGGCGACGAACCAGCCCAGGTCGTACCGCTCCAGCTCGCTCAGCAGCCGCTCCCGGCCGTACAGCAGCGTGCCGACGCCGTCAATCTGCGGGAACTCCTTGTCGACCGCCGCGCCGAGAGCCCGTACGGCGTCCCGGTCGGCCTCGGTCGGCTCCTCGCGCAGCGCGACGAACAGGTCCAGATCGCTGCGTCCCACGCGCGCGGTGCCGCGCGGGACCGACCCGTAGAGGTACGCGCTGTGCAGCCGCGCTCCCAGGACGTCCAGGATCCGGTCGCGGGCGGCGGCCACCACCGGGCGGAAGGCGGCGGGCACGCGCCCGAGGGAGCCTTCGCGCGCGATACAGCCCTGGGCGTCGAGCCCCTTGGGTCGGATCGTGTCGGCCATGGGAGAACTCTGCCCGCCCCCGGCCCGTCCCGGAGCGGCGGCCCACGGAAACGGCCGCCACGACGACAGGGGCCGCCACCGCCACGCGCCGGGGCCCGCCCTCATGCGCCAGGGCCCCGCCGTCATACGGCAGGGCCCTGGTACGTACGGCTGTGGCCGGCGTCAGCGGGAGCGCTTCGCCAGCCGCTCCACGTCCAGCAGGATCACGGCGCGCGCCTCCAGGCGCAGCCAGCCGCGCTGGGCGAAGTCGGCCAGCGCCTTGTTCACGGTCTCGCGGGAGGCGCCGACCAGCTGGGCCAGTTCCTCCTGGGTGAGGTCGTGGACGACGTGGATGCCCTCTTCGGACTGCACGCCGAAGCGGCGCGAGAGGTCCAGCAGGGCGCGCGCGACACGGCCCGGGACATCGGAGAAGACCAGGTCGGACATGGCGTCGTTGGTCTTGCGCAGCCGGCGGGCGACGGCGCGCAGCAGGGCGGTGGCCACCTCGGGGCGGACGTTCAGCCAGGGCTGGAGGTCGCCGTGGCCGAGGCCGAGCAGCTTCACCTCGGTCAGCGCGGTCGCCGTCGCCGTACGCGGGCCCGGGTCGAACAGCGAGAGCTCGCCGATCAGCTCGCCGGGGCCGACGACGGCGAGCATGTTCTCGCGGCCGTCGGGGGAGGTGCGGTGGAGCTTGACCTTGCCCTCGGTGACGACGTAGAGCCGGTCGCCCGGGTCGCCCTCGTGGAACAGGGAGTCGCCACGCGCGAGGGTCACCTCACTCATGGAGGCACGCAGCTCCGCGGACTGCTCGTCATCGAGCGCCGCGAAAAGCGGGTTGCGCCGCAGAACGTCGTCCACGAGTTCTCTCCTTGTCGACCTGCTCAGGGGATCTTGCTCCCCCTTGGTACCAGGGGACCGTGTTCCCCATTTTGCCGGACGGTCCAAACAGTGTGATCTGTCACAAGGATGCCGCACAGGTGTCCCGGGGTAAGCGTCAGGGGTCCAATCGGGGTCCGCTCTGCCGGGTCCGGAGCGGATGTCGGTGCCGGGCTTTAGGCTGGCCGGGTGTCCAAATCGCCGGTGAGAGCACAGGCCAAGGGGGCTGGGCAGGTGGTTGTACGTCGTGATTCCGCCGTGGGCGAACACGCTCCCGACGGAAGTAATAAAACGGGCAAATCGGCTAAAAAGCCTGTCGGGGTGCCCGGTGGAGCGCTTGCCGGGGCCGAGGAGAGGCCCGCGAAGAAATCGCCGCCGGCGAAGAAGGCGGCGGTCGCGAAAAAGGCGGTGACCGCGAAGAAGACCGTGCCGGCGAAGAAGGCGGTGTCCGCCAAGAAGGCCGCGCCCGCCAAGAAGGCCGCGCCCGCCGGGAGCGCCGCGAAGAAGGCCGCCGCCGGCAGAGCCGCGCCCGTCCGGAAGATCGCCGTCAGCCCCCCGTCCGGCGAATCCCGCACCGCCCTCGTCCGCCGTGCGCGCCGCATCGACCGCGAGCTGGCCGAGGTGTACCCGTACGCCCACCCCGAGCTGGACTTCGAGAACCCCTTCCAGCTGCTGGTCGCCACCGTGCTGTCGGCCCAGACCACCGACCTGCGCGTCAACCAGACCACCCCGGCGCTCTTCGCCAAGTACCCCACCCCCGAGGACCTCGCCGCCGCCGACCCGGAGGAGGTCGAGGAGATCCTGCGCCCCTGCGGCTTCTTCCGGGCCAAGACCAGGTCGGTCATAGGGCTCTCCAAGGCCCTCGCCGAGGAGTTCGGCGGCGAGGTGCCCGGAAGGCTGGAGGACCTGGTCAAGCTGCCCGGCGTCGGCCGCAAGACCGCCTTCGTCGTCCTCGGCAACGCCTTCGGCAGGCCTGGCATCACCGTGGACACCCACTTCCAGCGGCTGGTCAGGCGCTGGCAGTGGACGCAGGAGACCGAACCCGACAAGATCGAGGCCGCCGTCGGCGCGCTCTTCCCGAAGAGCGACTGGACGGACCTGTCCCACCACGTGATCTGGCACGGCCGCCGGATCTGCCACGCCCGCAAGCCCGCCTGCGGCGCCTGCCCGATCGCCCCGCTCTGCCCGGCCTACGGGGAGGGCGAGACCGACCCGGAGAAGGCGAAGAAGCTGCTGAAGTACGAGAAGGGCGGCTTCCCGGGGCAGCGGCTCAAGCCCCCGCAGGCGTACCTCGACGCGGGCGGCAGGCCGGCGCCGCCGCTGGGGGCCGCGTGACGGAACGATCTCGGGACCCTCGGGCGTTGGAGAGGGCAGAGCGACGGGGGTGGCGATGACGCGGGCAAGTGACACACAGGGCGGTCCGGTGGCGCTCAGCAAGGAAGGACTGCCCGACTGGCTGGCGCCCGTCGTGCGCGCCGCCGAGACGGTCGAGCCGCTCCAGCTGAGCCGCTTCCTGCCGCCGGAGAACGGCTCGGGGCGGCAGTCGGCCGTGCTGGTCCTGTTCGGCGAGGGCGAGCGGGGCCCCGAGCTGCTGCTCATGGAGCGCGCGGGTTCGCTGCGCTCGCATGCGGGCCAGCCCTCCTTCCCGGGCGGCGCGCTCGATCCGGAGGACGGCGATCCGCAGGGCGAGGGGCCCCTGCGGGCCGCGCTGCGCGAGGCCGAGGAGGAGACCGGGCTCGATCCGTCCGGTGTGCAGCTCTTCGGCGTGCTGCCCCGGCTGTACATCCCGGTCAGCAGATTCGTCGTCAGCCCCGTGCTCGGCTGGTGGCGCGAGCCCAGCCCGGTCGGTGTCGTCGACCCCAACGAGACCGCGCGGGTCTTCACCGTCCCCGTGGCGGATCTCACGGACCCCGCCAACCGCGCCACCACCGTCCACCCCAGTGGCCACAGAGGTCCGGCATTTCTGGTCGAATCGGCCCTGGTGTGGGGTTTCACGGCCGGAGTGATCGACCGCCTGCTGCACTACGCGGGCTGGGAGCGCCCCTGGGACCGGGCGAAGCAGGTCCCGCTCGACTGGCACGCATGACAGGGTGATCCCCGTGCTGGATTCCCGGGGGACACTGTGTCCTCCCGTCACCGCGTGACGGGCCGGACACCGGCCGAGGTGCCGGGAGCGGAGTGAGTAGGCGAGGCCTGAAGCAGTGAACGTGCTGGACATCCTGTTGCTCGTCGCGGCCGTGTGGTTCGCGGTGGTGGGCTACCGCCAGGGCTTCGTCGTCGGCATCCTGTCGGTGATCGGTTTCCTGGGCGGCGGCCTCGTCGCCGTGTACGCGCTGCCCGTGATCTGGGACGCCGTGACCGACAAGGCCGAGGTCGGCACGACCGCCGCCGTCGTCGCCGTGGTCGTCGTCATCGTCTGCGCCTCCGTGGGCCAGGCCCTGACCACCCACCTCGGCAACAAGCTGCGCCGGCACATCACCTGGTCCCCGGCCCGCGCCCTGGACGCCACCGGCGGCGCGCTGGTGAACGTCGTCGCGATGCTCCTGGTGGCCTGGCTGATCGGCTCCGCCCTGGCCGGTACGACGCTGCCGACCCTCGGCAAGGAGGTCCGCGGCTCCAAGGTGCTCCTCGGTGTCTCCCGGACGCTGCCGGCGCAGGCCGACACCTGGTTCGCCGACTTCTCCGCCGTGCTCGCGCAGAACGGCTTCCCGCAGGTGTTCAGCCCGTTCTCCGACGAGCCGATCAAGGACGTGCGGCCGCCCGACCCGGCCCTCGTGAAGGGCCCGGTCGCCCTGCGCGCCCAGCGCTCCATCGTCAAGGTCACCGGCACCGCCCAGAGCTGCGGCAAGGTCCTGGAGGGCACCGGCTTCGTCTTCGCCGACCGCCGTGTGATGACCAACGCGCACGTGGTGGGCGGGGTCGACGCGCCGCGGGTGCAGATAGGCGGCCAGGGCCGCAAGTACGACGCGAAGGTCGTGCTGTACGACTGGAAGCGCGACATCGCCGTACTCGACGTACCGGACCTGAGGGCGTCCGCGCTGCGGTTCACCACCGAGGACGCCGCCGGCGGTGACGGCGGCATCGTCGCGGGCTTCCCGGAGAACGGCTCGTACGACGTGCGCGCCGCGCGGGTGCGCGGGCGCATCACGGCGAACGGCCCGGACATCTACCACCGCGGCACGGTCCGCCGCGACGTCTACTCCCTGTACGCCAACGTCCGTCAGGGCAACTCGGGCGGCCCGCTGCTCACCCCGGACGGCAAGGTCTACGGCGTGGTGTTCGCCAAGTCCCTCGACGACGCGGACACCGGCTACGCCCTGACGGCGGACGAGATCCGGCCCGACATCGAGCGCGGGCGCACGGCGAACGAGCAGGTGGGCACGGACAGCTGCGCCCTGTAGGGCGGCGCGGTGGCGTCAGGCCCGCGGGTGACGCAGGCGTACCGAGACCCAGCGGGCCCGGCGGCGCAGGATGCGCGGAATCCCCACCCGCAGTTCCCCCTCCCCGATTTGCCGGGTGCCTCGCTGAGGCGTGCTCAGACCCGAGGCCGAGCGGCGGTTGCGGGGTGCGTCACTGTAATCGTGCGTCCAGCCCATACCCCGACGTGTGCCCCCGCCCCAAGGTCGGTAACCGCCCGCGCGCTCCCCAATTGGCCTATGCGCAAGGCATGTGGCCGTTCGACGGACAGCTGTTCAGGAACCGGATACTCCACGCGTCGGCCGGGTCACCGCGCGGTCACCGGTCCGGCTCGGGATCCTTGAGCCAGTTGATCAGCTCGGCGGAGAACGCCGCCGGGTCCTCCTCGTGCGGGAAGTGGCCGAGGCCGTCGAACAGCCGCCAGCGGTACGGGGCTTCGACGTACTCGCCCGAGCCCGCGGCGCTGCGGGTGCGGGTCACCGGATCGAGCGAGCCGTGCAGATGCAGTGTCGGGACCCGCACCGGCCGTTTCATCCTGCGGTAGAACTGCACCCCGTCCGGGCGGGCCAGGGAACGCACCAGCCAGCGGTACGGCTCGATCGAGCAGTGCGCGGTGGACGGGATGCACATGGCCCGCTGGTACGCCTCCACGTCCGCGTCCTGCGGCGGCTGCGGCCCGGACCAGTCCCGGATCAGCCGGCCCACCAGTGCGCCGTCGTCGGCGGCCAGTTGACGCTCCGGCAGCCAGGGCCGCTGGAACCCCCAGATGTAGGAGTTGGCGGCCGTCTGCCGGGCGTCCCGCAGCATCGCCGCGCGCCAGCGCCGCGGATGCGGCATGGACACCACGGCGAGGCGCCGTACGAGCTTGGGCCGCATGGCCGCCGCCGTCCACGCCAGATAGCCGCCGAGGTCATGGCCGACCAGCGCCGCGTCCGGCTCGCCGAGCGAGCGGATCACCCCGGTGACGTCCAGGGCGAGGTTGGCGGGGTCGTACCCGCGGGGCGTGCGGTCGCTGCCGCCGACGCCCCGCAGGTCCATCGCCACCGCCCGGTAGCCCGCGTCCGCGAGCGCGGCCAGCTGGTGCCGCCACGTCCACCAGAACTGCGGGAAGCCGTGCAGCAGCAGCACCAGCGGTCCGTCGCCGAGCTCGGCGATGTGGAAGCGGGCGCCGTTGGCGGCGACGTCCCGGTGCGTGACCGGCCTCCCGTCCGGGAGGTCGATCCGCACGGGCGAGGGGGCGGCGGGGTCCGTCATGATGTCGAGCGTGCCACAGCTTCGATGGCCCGGGGACCCCGGTCCTCGGGCAGCTCCGGGCGCGGGTGCGGCTTGGCCTTCTGCAGGACGCCCGCCGTCTCCTTCATCGAGGCGGCCACCTTCTGCGGGCCCTGCCCCTGCTTGGCCTTCTTCGCGAACCTCAGGCCGACGAGCGCGAGGAGGCCGGCGACCAGCACATTGGCCGCGAAGGACAGCACGAAGCAGATCGCCAGGTTCCAGTGGCTCCAGGTGCGGATGCCGTACGCCAGCGCGAAGTTGAGCATCGGCAGGGAGAACACCAGCACCGCGCCCGCCATCGAGAAGGCGCCGCCGCTCGTTGCGCCGCGCTTCACGTCCTGCTTGAGCTGCGCCTTGGCCAGGGCGATCTCGTCGTGCACCAGCGCCGACAATTCGGTCGTCGCCGAGGCGAACAGCTGGCCGATGCTGCGTTCGGCACCGACCGGGCTGCCGTCGGGTGCGCTCATCGCGTTCTCCCTCAGAGGTCTCTCGTGCCGCACGTGTGCCGTGCCGGACGGCCGTGGCCCGTACCGTGGCCCGGGCTGCCGTTCTGCGCGTGCGGCGTCTTGTTTTGTACCGTCTCGTCAGATCATGCCGGACGGTCGCCCTCCTCGCCTGCCCCGCCCGGTACTTCCGCAAGCCCGTGGCGTGCCGCGTCCGCCCGCTCGGCGGCGAGCCGGCGGTGTTCGGCGGCCTTGTGCTCATAGATCTCGGCCATGCGGAGGTGGTACGCCGGGTCGTCCTGGGCGTAGACGTCCGGCACGCCGTCGAGGTCCTCGTCGCGCTCCTCGTCCTCCCACAGCCTGCGGTACCTGGCGTTGCGCAGCTTCAGCAGCACCGTCGCGCACACGGCCGCGATCAGCGATCCGACGAGGACGGCGGCCTTGACCTCGCTCGTGAGCACGGCGTCGCCGTCGAAGGCCAGCTCGCCTATGAGCAGCGAGACCGTGAAGCCGATCCCGGCCAGCGAGGCCACCGCGAAGATGTCCGCCCAGGCCAGCTCCTCGCTGAGCTGCGCGCGGGTGAAGCGGGCGGTCAGCCAGGTGCCGCCGAATATTCCGGCCGCCTTGCCCACGACCAGGCCGAGCACGACGCCGAGCGTCTCGGGCTGGGTGAACACATCCCCGAGCGCCCCGCCGGTTATCGACACACCGGCGCTGAACAGCGCGAACAGCGGTACGGCGAGCCCGGCCGACAGGGGCCGCACCAGATGCTCGATGTGCTCGCCCGGCGAGTGCTCCTCGCCCTCCCGGGTGGTGCAGCGCAGCATCAGCCCCATCGCCACACCGGCGATGGTGGCGTGCACGCCGCTGTTGTACATCAGCGCCCAGACGACGACCGCCAGCGGTACGTACACGTACCAGCCGCGCACGCCCTTGCGCAGCAGCAGCCAGAAGACGGCGAGGCCGGCGGCGGCCCCGCCGAGGGCGGCGAAGTTCAGCCGGTCGGTGAAGAAGACGGCGATGATCAGGATCGCGAAGAGGTCGTCGACGACGGCCAGGGTGAGCAGGAAGGCGCGCAGGGCGCTGGGCAGCGAGGTGCCGATGACCGCGAGGACGGCGAGCGCGAAGGCGATGTCGGTGGCGGTGGGCACCGCCCAGCCCTGTGCGGAGCCGTTCCCGGCGAGGTTGGTGAGGGTGTAGACGAGCGCCGGTACGGCCATCCCGCACAGCGCCGCCACCACGGGCAGCGCGGCCGCTCTGGGGTCACGCAGGTCGCCCGCGACCAGCTCGCGCTTGAGCTCGATGCCGGCGACGAAGAAGAACACGGCGAGCAGGCCGTCGGCGGCCCAGTGGGCGACGGACAGGTGCAGGCCGAGGGCCTCGGGGCCGAGGTGGAACTCGCCCGCGCTCGCGTAGCTGTGCCGCAGGGCGGGGATGTTCGCCCAGATCAGCGCGGCTATCGCGGCCAGGAGCAGCAGGACGCCGCCGACGGTCTCGGTGCGCAGCGCGTCCGCCACGAAGGTCCGCTCGGGCAGGGACAGCCGGCCGAGGACCTTGCGGGGGGCGGCGGGGGTGCGGGGCGCGGGCACGGGAGACCTCCGAGGGCAGGCGAAACTCACATGCCGACCAGACTTCCCGGCGCACCTGATGTGCCGCTCCTTGACGACACTTTGTTTAGTTTACCTAAAGTCGCGCGCGCCGGGGCCGGTGATCTTCACGGTAGACGGCCGAGGGGCACCCGGCACGTTCACGGCCGGGTGCCCCTCGGGGGTGCTGATCAGTCCTCGCGGTGCGCTCAGTCCTCGCTGGGGGAAGCGGGCAGCTTGGCCTGGATGAAGTCCATGACCGTGGAGTCGGTCAGCGTGGTGACGTCTCCGAGCTGGCGGTTCTCGGCGACATCTCGCAGCAGACGGCGCATGATCTTTCCGGAGCGGGTCTTCGGCAGCTCCGCCACCGGCAGGATCCGCTTGGGCTTGGCGATCGGTCCGAGCGTGGCGCCGACGTGGTTGCGCAGCTCGCCGATGAGCGCCTCGTCCTCCGACGCCGTGCCGCGCAGGATGACGAACGCGACGATGGCCTGCCCGGTGGTCTCGTCCGCCGCGCCCACGACGGCGGCCTCGGCGACCGACGGGTGGGAGACCAGCGCCGACTCGACCTCGGTGGTGGAGATGTTGTGCCCGGAGACGAGCATCACGTCGTCCACCCGGCCCAGCAGCCAGATGTCCCCGTCGTCGTCCTTCTTCGCACCGTCCCCGGCGAAGTACTTGCCCTCGAAGCGGGACCAGTAGGTGTCGAGGAACCGCTGGTCGTCGCCCCAGATGGTGCGCAGCATCGACGGCCACGGCTCGGTCAGCACCAGATAGCCGCCGCCGCCGTCGGGCACCTCGTGCGCCTCGTCGTCGACGACGGTCGCGGAGATGCCGGGCAGCGCACGCTGCGCCGAACCGGGCTTGGTCTCGGTGACGCCGGGCAGCGGCGAGATCATCATGGCGCCGGTCTCGGTCTGCCACCAGGTGTCCACGATGGGCGTCCGGTCGGCACCGATGTGCTTGCGGTACCAGATCCAGGCCTCGGGGTTGATCGGCTCGCCGACCGAGCCGAGGACGCGCAGGCTGCTCAGGTCGAACTTGGCGGGGATGTCGTCGCCCCACTTCATGAACGTCCGGATCGCGGTCGGCGCGGTGTAGAGGATCGAGACCTTGTACTTCTGCACGATCTCCCAGAACCGGCCCTGGTGCGGGGTGTCCGGCGTGCCCTCGTACATCACCTGCGTCGCGCCGTTGGCCAGCGGGCCGTACACGATGTACGAGTGCCCGGTCACCCAGCCGACGTCGGCCGTGCACCAGTACACGTCCGTCTCCGGCTTGAGGTCGAACACCGCCCAGTGGGTGTAGGCCGCCTGGGTGAGGTAGCCGCCGGAGGTGTGCAGGATGCCCTTCGGCTTCCCCGTCGTACCGGAGGTGTAGAGGATGAAGAGCGGGTGCTCCGCCTCGAACGCCTCCGGGGTGTGCTCGGCGGACTGGCGGCCCACCAGCTCGTGCCACCACACGTCCCGCTCGCCGTTCCAGGCCACGTCCTGCCCGGTGCGGCGCACCACGAGGACGTGCTCGACGCCGGCCCCCTTCTCGATCGCCTCGTCCACGGCCGGCTTGAGCGCGGACGGCTTGCCGCGCCGGTAGCCGCCGTCGGAGGTGATGACGACCTTGGCGTCCGCGTCCTGGATCCGGGTCGCGAGCGCGTCCGCCGAGAAGCCGCCGAACACGACCGAGTGCGCCGCGCCGATCCGGGCCGAGGCCAGCATCGCGATCGCGGTCTCCGGGATCATCGGCATGTAGATGGCGACCCGGTCGCCCTTCCGCACACCCAGCTCCAGCAGTGCGTTGGCGGCCTTGGAGACCTCGTCCTTCAGCTCCGCGTAGGTGATCGAGCGGCTGTCGCCGGGCTCGCCCTCGAAGTGGATGGCGACGCGGTCCCCGCGCCCGGCCTCCACATGCCGGTCCACGCAGTTGTACGCGACGTTCAGCTCGCCGTCCTTGAACCACTTCGCGAACGGCGGGTTCGACCAGTCCAGCGTCTCGGTCGGTTCTTTGGCCCAGGTCAGCCGGCGGGCCTGCTCGGCCCAGAAGCCGAGCCTGTCAGCCTTGGCCTGTTCGTACGCCTCCGCGGTGACGTTGGCGTGCGCGGCCAGGTCGGCGGGCGGCGCGAACCTGCGTTCTTCCTTCAGCAGGTTGGCCAGGCTCTCGTTGCTCACGACATCTCCCATTCCAAGGGTGTCCGTTGTGTCCCAGGCCACAGCTCATCAGACACGGGGGTCCGATGACAAGGGCGAGCCCGAAAATTGGTTTAGACCTTTCCTCCGTTCGTCGTCCGGGCCCGGCCGGGTGCCTCCTCACCGCCCCCGACACCTGCTCTGACGTCCTCGAACACCGCCCCTTGCGCCGCACCCGAGAGCAGGTACGCCTGGGCCTCGCCCACGTGGAAATACATGCCGTGCAGCTCCAGTTCGCCCCTCGCCAGCGCCCGGGCGACCGGCCCGTGCGCCCGCAGGTGCGCCAGCTGCTGGACCACGTTGGTCAGGCACAGCCGCTCCACCGCGTCCGCGGGCGCCCGGCCGGCCAGCCGGGGCAGGCCGCCGCGGTCGCCGGCCACCCGCTCCAGACTCGGCCGCCCGTGCCGCAGCCACCGCTGAAGCGGACCGCCCCCCGGTCCGGCCCCTGCGGCCAGCAGCGCCTGCATCGCTCCGCACCCGGAGTGCCCGCACACCGTGATGGAGCGCACCCCGAGCACATCCACCGCGTACTCGACGGCGGCGGCCACCGAGTCGTCGCCGTGCTCCTCGCCCGGCGGCGGCACCAGGTTGCCGACGTTGCGGACGACGAACAGATCGCCGGGACCGCTGGCGGTGATCATCGACGTGACGAGCCGGGAGTCGGCGCAGGTGAGGAAGAGCTGCGCGGGGCGCTGGCCGTCCCGGGCGAGCCGCGCCAGCTCCTCCCGCACCAGCGGCGCGGTGTTCCGCTGGAACGAGCTGATGCCGCGGGCCAGTTCCCGGCCCGCCTCCTGCCCTGCCGGGGCGGCGGGGGCCCCGTCGAGACAGGACTGGTGGTTGCGCCAGGCGGTCCAGGGGCGGCACCGGCACTCGGCGGCCGGGGCCTGCTCGGCGGTCCGGATCCCGCCGCGCCGGCCCGTCAGCTCGGCCGTCCCTCCGCGCGCGGTGTGGGCGCTGCGCCAGTCCTGCAGTGACTCGTACGCCGCGTGGTCCATGAACGAACCGCTCAACTCCACGACGGCGTGGGCGCCTTGGGGTACGAGATGCAGGGCTCTGCTCAGCCGGGGCACCGCGAGGAAGGTCAGCTGGCCTCGGACGTGTACGTGATGGACTCCCTTCTTCTGCTCGTGGGTGATGCGGGTGCGGGCGAGGCGGTGCAGGGCGATGGCGACGGCCACGGCGACGCCGAGGAACACGCCCTGCAGGACGCCCAGGAGGACCACGCCGAGTGCGGTCGCGGCGTAGACCGGCACTTCGCGGTGGCGCGTCACCGTGCGGATGTGGTGCAGGGACACCATCTGGATACCGACGGCCATCACCAGGGCGGCGAGGGAGGCGAGCGGGATCTCCTCCAGGACCGGGACCATCAGCAGCGCGGCGACTACTACGAGAACGCCGTGCAGCATCGTGGAGTTCCGGCTGACCGCACCGGAATTCACATTCGCCGTACTGCGCACCGCCACACCCGCGATCGGCAGCCCGCCGAGGGCCCCCGAGACGATGTTGGCCGCGCCCTGACCGAGCAGTTCCCGGTCCAGGTCGGAGCGGCCGACACGGGACTGCGGGCCGGGGCGGGCGGCGATCAGCTTGTCCACGGCCACCGCGCCGAGCAGCGACTGCACGCTGCACACCAGGGTGGTGGTGAGCACGGCGGCCACGATGCCGAGCACCGGCCCCTCGGGCAGCCCGGCCAGGGCGTGGCTGCGCCAGGACGGCAGATCGACCCGGGGCAGCGCAAGACCGGCGAGGGCGGCGGTCGCGGTGGCTCCGGCGACCGCGACGAGGGCGGCCGGCACCCTGCGCAGCAGCCGCCCCGCGCGGCCGGGCAGGCGCGGCCAGGCCCGCAGCAGGGCCAGGGTCAGCACGCTCATGGACACGGCGGCCGGATGCAGATCGGCCAACTGGGCGGGCAGATCACGCAGGTTGGCGAGGACGGAGCTGTCCGGGCTGCCGCCGAGCACGATGTGCAGCTGGGCGATGGCGATGGTGAGGCCGATGCCGGCGAGCATCCCGTGCACCACGGCCGGGCTGACCGCGAGCGCCCCGCGCGCCACCCGGAGGCAGCCGAGGCCGAGCTGGGCGAGCCCGGCGAGGACGGTGATGCCGCAGGTCGCCCGCCAGCCGTAACGGTGGATCAGATCCGCTGTGACCACGGTGAGTCCGGCGGCCGGCCCGCTCACCTGCAAGGGGCAGCCCCCCAGCCGGCCGGCGAGCACGCCGCCGACCGCCGCGGCGACGAGCCCCGCCTGGAGCGGGGCGCCGGTGGCCAGGGCGATGCCGAGGGAGAGGGGCAGGGCGATCAGGAAGACCGCGACGGCGGCGGACAGGTCGGCGCCCTCGACCGGGAAGCGGCGGCGCGTCCGGCCGGGGCCGTGCGGTGGGTGGGGGTGCTGGGCGTGAGGGGGTGCGCAGGCGGACATGTTCCCGTCTCCTCCGGTGCGGCGCGGTCGCGGACTGGGTGGGACCCGTGGTGATGGGCGGGGCTCGGTCGCGGCCGTGGGTCACGGCGTACAGCGGCGGGATGGATCAACGCTCGGTAAATGAACCGTAATGCAGAGTAAAGGTAGAGCATAGCTTTTCAGGGCAAATGGGGCAGAGTGTCGCCCTCCCGAGTGAATAAATCATTTGATCGGCTTGTCGTACTAATTCCTTCTCAGTTCTGTGCGACCTTGACGGCGCTGTCGGGACAAGCCCGGCACATCACCAGAAACGGCCCTCGTCAGTGTTCGCCTGAGAGAAGGAAGAAGGTGGGCGGATGGCCGCCACCCAGAGGATCGCCGTCGGCGCCATGGTCGCCGCGGCCTGTGCGGCGTCGCTCGCCGGTTGCGCGACCGACTCCGAAGGCACGAAGGAAGGTGCGCCCGGCCCGGAGAGAGGGGCGCCGGCGCCCAACAGCATGCTCCGGCTGATCGGCGACGGATCCACCGCGTACACCGGGGGGCAGCCGCATCTGCCCAGGCCCGAGCGGCTGGGCCACGGGCAGAAGCCCCCGCAGTTCGTCGTGTTCTCCTGGGACGGCGCGGGCGAGGACAGCCAGAAGCTGTTCTCGCACTTCCGCAAGGTCTCCAAGGAGAACAACGCGACCATGACGTACTTCCTCAGCGGCGTGTACATGCTGCCGGAGGAGAAACGCGATCTGTACAAGCCGCCGCAGCACTCGCCGGGCAGTTCCGACATCGGATTCAACGACGAGCAGGGCGTCTCCGACACCCTTGAGCAGGTGCGACTGGCCTGGCTCGAGGGCAATGAGATCGGCACCCACTTCAACGGCCACTTCTGCGGGCCCGACGGCGGCGTCGGCACCTGGTCGGTGAACGAGTGGAAGAGCGAGATCTCCCAGGCCAAGAAGTTCGTGAAGTCCTGGAAGTCCAACACCGGCGACACCCGGGCGGCCCCGCTGCCCTTCGACTACGACAAGGAGCTGATCGGCGCCCGTACCCCCTGCCTTGAGGGGCAGAAGAACTTCATGAAGGCGGCCCGGCAGCTGGGCTTCCGCTACGACTCCAGCGGAGTCAACGACCAGGTCTGGCCCAAGAAGAAGGAGGGCCTGTGGGACCTGTCGATGCAGTTGGTGCCCTTCCCGGGCCACACCTATGAGCAGCTGACCATGGACTACAACTTCATGGTCAACCAGTCCGGCACCGACACTCAGGGCGACCCCGACAAGTTCGACTACTGGGGCGACCAGATGCGCGACGGCCTCCTCAAGGGCTTCTACCGCGCCTACGACGGCAATCGCGCGCCCCTGATCATCGGCAACCACTTCGAGTCCTGGAACGGCGGCACCTACATGCGTGCCATCGAGGACGTGGTGAAGGAGGTGTGCACCAAGCCCGAGGTGCGCTGCGTCTCCTTCCACCAGCTGGCCGACTGGCTGGACGCCCAGGACCCGCAGACCCTCGCGAAGCTGCGCACCCTGGAGGTCGGCGAGGCACCCCGGCAGGGCTGGGCGTCCTTCCTGTCCGGCCGTCCGGCCCCGGCGCCCAAGGGTGTCCCCGGGGCGCCGGCGGTCAAGCAGTAGGCGTCAGACCGGCGTCGCCACACTCTCGCCGAGCACGAAATGGGGGTCGACCTGCGCCGCCAGGTCGGCCCCGGTGCGCTCGTTGCCCCAGGACTCGGCGTTCTTGAGGTGGAAGTGCACCATCTGGCGGGTGTAGCGCTCCCAGTCGCGCCGCTCGTAGGTGGCGTCGGCGGTGGCCCGAAGGGTCTCCAGGGCACGGGCGTTGGCCTCCTCCAGGAGGTCGAACCGCGGCGGGCGGCCCTTCTCCATGGCGCGCACCCAGTCCGAGCGCCCGACCGTCACCAGCAGGTCGTCCCCGGCCTCCGCGCGCAGGAAGTCGATGTCGTCCGGATCCTGGATCTTGTTGCCGACGACCTTCAGGGCGACGCCGAAGTCACGGGCGTACTCCTTGTACTGGCGGTAGACGGAGACCCCCCTCCGGGTCGGCTCGGCGACGAGGAACGTCATGTCGAAGCGGGTGAACATGCCGGAGGCGAAGGAGTCGGAACCGGCCGTCATGTCGACCACGACGTACTCGTCGGGGCCGTCGACGAGGTGGTTCAGGAACAGCTCCACCGCTCCCGTCTTGGAGTGGTAGCAGGCGACCCCCAGGTCGGCGTCCGTGAAGGGGCCCGTGACCATCAAACGGACGGCGCCGCCGTCGAGTTCCACCGGACGCGCGCAGGCGTCGTAGACCGGGTTGGGTTCCCGCACCCGGACCAGGCGCGAGCCCTCGCCGGGCGGGGTCGTCTTGATCATGGTCGCGGCCGAGGCGATGCGCTGGTTGCCGCCGCGCAGGTAGTCCTTGATCAGCGGCAGCCGGTCCCCCATGGCGGGCAGTGCCGCCGCCTCCTCCTCGGTGAGGCCGAGCGCGGGGCCGAGGTGCTGGTTGATGTCCGCGTCGATGGCGACCACCGGGGCGCCGGCGGCCGCGAGATGGCGGATGAAGAGGGAGGAGAGCGTGGTCTTGCCGCTGCCGCCCTTCCCGACGAAAGCAATTTTCATGTTCACCAAGCGTAGTGCGATGGTCGCTGTATGTGGCAGACGGGAGTGAAGAAGACCACTCCTTCGAGGGGGAGGGCGATGGGGTGCGTAGGGTCGCACTCATGAGTACGACAGGCGCGACCGCCGATCCGCTCGCGGCCCTGGGCTCGCTGCCCGGTGTGGCCGAGTCCGTGGAGTCCGTGCGCAAGGCCGTGGACCGGGTCTACGGGCACCGGGTCATGCGGCGCCGCAGCAACGAGATCACCTCCGAGGCGGCCCTGCGCGGTGCCCGCGGTTCGGCGGCGCTGTCCGGCGCGGACTGGGCTCTGGAGGAGGTGCGGCGGCGCACCGACTTCAGCGTCGACGCGGAGGCCCGTGTCATGGGCGCGGCCCTGCGGCTCACCGCCGAGGCGGGACAGCTGCTGTCCATCTGGCGCCAGTCGCCCCTGCGGGTGCTGGCCCGGCTGCACCTGGTGGCCGCGGCGAGCGACGACGACCGGGTCGGCCGGCCGCGCCTGGCCGGCGAATCCGTGGACGAACCGCTGATCGAGCTGGCGCTGCCGGACGCCGCGGAGGTCTCGGGGCGGCTGGACGGGCTGGCTGACCTGATCATCGCCGGCACCTCGGCGCCCGCGCTGGTCACGGCCGCCGTGGTGCACGGCGAACTGCTCGCCCTGCGCCCCTTCGCGTCCGACAACGGCCTGGTCGCGCGCACCGCCGAGCGGATCGTGCTGATCGGCAGCGGTCTGGACCCGAAGGCGATCTGCCCGGCCGAGGTCGGTCATGCCGAGCTGGGCCGCGCCTCCTATCTGGCCGCCCTTGACGGGTACGTCTCCGGCACCCCCGAAGGCATGGCGGCCTGGATCGCCCACTGCGGCCGGGCGGTCGAGCTGGGTGTGCGCGAGTCGACGGCCGTGTGCGAGGCGCTGCAGCGCGGCGCGGCCTGAGCGGCGCGGCCTGAGCGGCGCCCCCGGACGCACCCGGTACGTCCCCGTACGTCCCCGGAAAAGGGTTGCGGCGGTACGATTTCTCGTACCGCCGCTGGCATGCTCACCCGGTTACCAAGCGTCCTCGATATATGCCCATCAGGTCGGGATGCTTTGCCCGTGACCTGGTGCGGCTGGCCCGTAATCGACGGGTCGACGTCGCGTGGGTGCCCGGTGTTCATGCGGGGTCCGTGGGCCGAGTGCGTAGTGGTAGGTGATCCTCTCGGATGTCCTCTGGTCTCGCGGGCCTATGTTCTTTGTACCGCGAGCCGGGAGGAAGCGGAACCCCTACCTGCACTTCTTTACTTTCGGGTTCAAACGGGATGAAACGGGCGCCTGTCAGAGGGTGCCCCGTCGGCGATTGGCGTACCAGACGAGACCGGCGGTCGCCGCCGCCGCGCCTACGGCCGCCGCCGCGACCAGGGTCGGCCGGGGCGGGACGGAGAAGGCGGGCAGCCGCTTCTTGAGCGGGACCGGGCGGCGGAAATCCAGAACCGGCCACCCGTGCGCGAGCGCCTCGCGGCGCAGCGCCCGGTCCGGGTTCACGGTGTGCGGGTGCCCGACGGCCCGGAGCATCGGCAGATCGGTCGCCGAGTCGCTGTAGGCGTAGCAGCGGTCGAGGTCGTAGCCCTCGGAGACGGCCAGCTCCCGGATGGCCTCGGCCTTGGTCGGGCCGTAGGCGTAGTACTCCACTTCGCCGGTGAAGCAGCCGTCCTCGCCGACGACCATGCGGGTGGCCACCACGCGGTCCGCGCCCAGCAGTTCGCCGATCGGCTCGACCACTTCGGCGCCCGAGGTGGACACGATCACCACGTCCCGGCCGGCCGCGTGGTGCTCCTCGATGAGCGAGGCGGCCTCGTCGTAGATGATCGGGTCGATCAGGTCGTGCAGCGTCTCGGCGACGATCTCCTTCACCTGCTGGACGTTCCAGCCGCGGCACAGTGCGGACAGATACTCGCGCATACGCTCCATCTGGTCGTGGTCCAGGCCGCCGGCCAGGAAGACGAACTGGGCATATGCGGTACGCAGAGCGGCCCTGCGGTTGATCAGTCCGCCTTGGTAGAAGGACTTGCTGAAGGTGAGCGTGCTCGACTTCGCAATGACCGTCTTGTCCAGGTCAAAGAAGGCCGCTGCGCGGGGCAAGGAGTGGTTTTCCACGTCCCTGAGCATAGGCGCCCACCATTCGGCGTAAGGTGGGGCGCGTGGGTTTGCCTGAGAGGGCTCTCGGGTACACCATGGAAGTCACGGATCGTTCGCGACCGTGCTAACCCGGCCCGACTCCTCCCCCCCCGAGTCGGCCGTGGGGACGACCCCCGCTCTCCCCCCCGGCGGGGGTCGTCGCATGTCCGGACGCGTTTTCCCGCTCCTCTCCTCCCCTCGCGCGGCTGTATGGCCGGCCTTGCGCCGCCATGGCCGCGCTCTCCGCATGCCCGTGATCGGTCACTGAGGGTAATCGACAGGCTGCTCTGCGGAAGTCGCACAGGGGTCAGTACAGGGGTCACCGGTATGGGTGACGGAGATATTCACAGGATCGGAGTTGTCCACAGTTATCGACCAAGATCCACATCTTTTCGCAGATCGCTGCACCGTGATTCCCACGCACTCCGGCCACGGCGAGTTCGGCCACGGCGAGTTCATGGCCGGTTTCGATTGCCGGAGCGCGTAGGGCCGGTTCCTATCGGCCGTTCATATGGAGGCCGCTCGCCGGTTCTTCACACCTTTGGGAATCGCGTGGCCGCAGGGGCCGCGCGGCCCATGCAGCGAAGGGGGATCACCCGTGACCGGAACCGTCACCCACGACCCGCCGCCCGGCCCCGCACCCCGGCCGGGACGGCCGCTCATCCTCACCGAGGACGCCGTGCTGCTGGACGATCTGCTGCGGCTGTGCGCGGCAGCGGGCGCCACACCCGAGGTCCACCACGGCGTTCCGGAATCCGGCGGCGGCTGGACGGACGCCCCGCTCGTGCTTGTCGGCGACGACGCCGCCGGCCGGGTGGGAGCGGCTCCCCGCCGGCCCGGGGTGGTGCTGATCGGCCGCGACCAGGACGACCCGGAGGTATGGAAACGAGCCGTTCGGATCGGTGCCGACCACGTCCTGATGCTCCCGGACGGCGAGCCGTGGCTGGTCGACCGCATCGCCGATGTGGCCGAGGGCATCGGACGCCCGGCCCTCACCGTCGGGGTGATCGGCGGCCGGGGCGGCGCCGGAGCGTCCACGCTCGCGTGCGCGCTCGCCGTCACCTCCGCGCGCGAGGGACTGCGCACCCTTCTGGTGGACGCCGATCCGCTCGGCGGCGGACTCGATGTACTCCTCGGCGGCGAGGGTGCCGAGGGGCTGCGCTGGCCCGCCTTCGCCGCATCGCGCGGCCGGGTCGGCGGCGGCGCCCTTGAGGAGTCCCTGCCGGAGCTGCACTCCCTTCGTGTGCTCAGCTGGGACCGCGGTGACTGCGTCGCCGTTCCGCCTGCCGCGGTCCGCGCCGTGCTGGCCGCCGCCCGGCGGCGCGGCGGCACGGTCGTGGTCGACCTGCCCCGCCGGCTCGACGACGGGGTCGCCGAAGCCCTCGCCCAGCTCGACCTCGCCCTGCTCGTCGTCCCGGCCGAACTGCGGGCGGTCGCGGCCGCCGGCCGTGTCGCCTCCGCCGTCGGCATGGTCGTACGCGACCTGCGGGTGGCGGTCCGCGGGCCGTACGCACCCGGCCTCGACGATCACGAGGTGGCCGGGCTGCTCGGCCTCCCGCTGGCCGGCGAGGTGCCCGTGGAGCCGGCGCTGCTGCGCTCCCGGGGCGGCGCGAAACCACCCGGCGCGGCGGGACGCGGACCGCTCGCCCGGTTCTGCGCGCACTTCTGGGAGCGCGCGCTGGTCGAGGCGGGAGGCACCCGATGACCCTGCCCGGACTCGGCCGGGCCGACGGCGCGGCCCTGCTCGACGGTGTCCGCCGCCGGCTCGCCGAGAGCGGTGCCGAACCGACCCCCGCGCGCGTGGCCCAGGCACTGCGCGAACAAGGCCGGGTGCTCGGCGACGCCGAGGTCCTCGGCGCGGCCGAACACCTGCGGTCCGAACTCGTCGGTACCGGCCCGCTGGAACCGCTGCTCGCCGACCCGGACGTCACCGACGTCCTGGTCTCGGCCCCGGACCGGGTGTGGGTGGACCGCGGCGGCGGCCTGGAGCTGACCCCGGTGACCTTCCCCGACGCGGCGGCCGTACGGCGGCTCGCGCAGCGGCTGGCCGCCGTGGCCGGACGCCGGCTGGACGACGCCAGGCCCTGGGCGGACGCCCGGCTGCCCGACAGGAAGCAGAACTAAAAACACCCTACCTCGCGGGAGGCAAGGGCATGCCAACTTGGCTCTTCGCCCTGCTCAGGTCTGTCCTGGCTTCGTGCATGAGATTGGCTTCTGGCTCAACTCCCGTGGTGACAGCTCGCCGTGCTGGACGAAGGCCGGACCACTGGGCCAAGATCGAGTTGAGGGGGGACGGAAAATTTGAACGAGAAGACTTTCACCGAGATGGCGAGCCGGTTCCTGCGCGCGTCCCTGGACTCGTGGCGCCAAGAGAACCACGCCTTCGCTGTCCTGCACGCTGGTGTCGGATGCGAACACATCCTCAAGGCCTTGCTGTGCCGTCACAACCCCTTGTTGATTGCCGAGAAGGGGGACCAGTCCTTCCGCTTCCACTCTCTTGGGCACGGGGACGCGAACGGCGTCAAGCCTCTATCTGAGGCCAGGACCATCGGCATACTCGAAGCCTTCAAAACTGCAGCCGTCCTCATGCACGGCCGTATGCCAGTGGATGAACGGACTTTTCGACCGTTCGCCGACTCCCGCAACGGCGTCGCGCACTCTGCCTACCTCGATGACATGGCCGTCAGGAAGGTCATCGAAACGGGTGTCCAAGTCGTCGAGTCTGTCCGCGCCGAGCTAGGCCTGGACCCGGCTGACTTCTGGGGCGAATACACGAGCGTCTTCGCAGACCTGAGCCAGGTTGCCTCCATGCCCGCCCCCGCAGGACCGGCCACACGGCCACTTCTGGAACCCGTCGCCGAACAACTTGCGCTCGCCGCGCGCGAGCGTGCCCGCTCAGCGATCTCGGTAGCCCTCAGCACAGGCCTTGAGGCCGCATCCTGGGACGAGGCCACCATGTCCAAGGAGCTCAACGGGGACATCACCCGCACTGCTCTGGACGCTGCAGTGGTCACCGCACTACGGATCGAGGGAGCCCAGGCCGGGCAAGCCGCCGAGAGGCTGCTCGTAGAGTACGGAGTGCTCCCGCTCCCTGCGCCGCTGGCCTCCCACGAGGACCCTGGCGTCATGCAGCGGTCCCATACTGCTGTAACGGTCAAGGTCATGATCGCTTCAGGTGTCATCGCGGGACTCATCGACGTGCAGAATCGCGACCGCGATATGCCCCTAGTTGACATGCTGATCTACCTCGACCAAAGAGGCTGCCTGATAGGCAGTCGGGCAGGCGGTGACCACGTGTGGTGGCGTGAGTGCCCGGCCTGCGGTTACGCCGGCAACGTGTACGGGGACCTCAGCCCCGTACCCTGCCGCTGCGATGAATGGGCGGTTTCGTGCATCCACCCTGGCGGGGTCGTCGACGTTGGTACGGTCGAGTCCTTCTCCTGCCCCTTCTGCGGCCTCTCCCTGAGCAACCGCGGGGAAGTCGCCACGGCGGGCATCGAATCGCGGACTGAAGCCCCGGAAGAAGATTGGTGAGCAAGCGAGTCGGCTGCACCATGAATAGGTCTAGGGGTCGTGCCCGGCCCTACGACTAGACCGCCCTTCGGGCTGGTGTTCTTCGGGCGCCTTCCCTCGGTCGCCACGCCGGCACCGTGGGCGGCTTCCAGGTGGTGGGGCCTCCAGTAGAAACGTCCTGGTAGGGGCCCTCTGAGCGTTATTTGGGGAAGCGCGGGTGTCACGCTCCCCGACAGGAAGCAGACTTAAACACACCCTACGCCATGAGGGCAGTTCTTGGGGTGCAAAGACTGAAGCCTCGCCCAGCAAGTAGCGGACGAGGCTTGGTGGTTGATGGTCAGTGGTTGGGCTGACGCCTGCTCAATCTTCCGTGCTCACCTGCCCGCTTCCAGTTCCTCCGGTGTAGGGCCATGCGGGCACTCTGCGGCATGGCTCGGGCATGCGTACACGGTCACGCCGGGGCCGCTCGGGCGCTCGATGTACCGGACCGCCACGGGTGCGTACGTCCACTGGTGACAGCGGCAGCACACTGCGCCGGAAGGCTCGCGGAGGGGTTCGGATCCGACCAGTGCGGCGACGAACCGAGGGGCGGTCACGCGACGGCTCTCTCTCGCGTCACGACGCTGCCGAGATCCATGGTCGGAAAGTCGTAGTCCACCCCGAGCGCTGCGAACTGGCTGGCCCAGAGCCGCTCACGTTGTACGGCGGGCAACCTTTGTTCCCACTCGTCCTTGAAGATGGCTCGGACTTCCTGAGAAGACGGCCCGGTCCACGGGCGGGACCACGGGTTTGTGGGGGTGGGGTCGGGCTCGGTGGTCTGCGCGGCGAAGTATTCGGCGCTGTGGCGTCCGGGCCGGCGAGGGGTGAGGGCGGAGAGCACCCAGGCAAGGGCGCGGGCTATAACATCGCGCATGGTCGTTTCAGCTCCCTTGAAGCTGTCTCGGCAAGCCCCGATGGACCGGGCCTAATCGGTCTGTCGGGGCGTCTTCGTGTTCGGGGACATCACGGTAAGCCAACACGTCTAACTCGTCTACCTGTCTAACTCAACTGCCCGTCTAAGTCGCTCAGGGGCCGCCCGTTGTCTACGCTCTGCCCCATGCCCGAGCGCTCCGAGAATCCGCACGCCCCGCGAGCCCCCTACATGGATGTGTTGGACGCTCTTACGGAAGAGATCAAGGGCAAGCGTCCGGGTGATCCGATTTCTTCTGAGGCGGAGCTGTGCGAGCGGCACGGCGTTGCGAGGGAGACTGCCCGCCGGGCGGTGCGCATACTTCGGGAAAAGGGGCTCATCGAAACCCGGTGGGGCAAGGGGTCCTTCGTTGCCGGTTCCGTTGAGCGGGGCGAGAACGAGCGCCAAGACACCTAGCACCGAGCCCCGCCCGCACGCCACGGGGGCAGCACACGGACGGGGCGGTGTGGTGACGCTTGGGCCGCGTCACCGACCAGCACACTGCGGTGTGCCGGGCTTACAGGGCGCCCAGGGATGCGCGCCACCGACCACGGGACAGGTGGCAGATCCCATCGGGCGTGATGCGGGCGCGAGCACCGAGTAGCGGCAATGCGCCTTCTGTGTTGAGCCGGTTCCGGATCCGCTCCAGAGCATCCCAGAGCCTCTGCGGGCCGCTTTGATGGACTTCTGGCGGGTCGGTCCATTCGCCGGACGCACGTGCCCATGAACCGTCGGGGTGTACGAGATAGGCGGTCCGTTGCCTTCCGCTGGTCTCGTAGCCGAGTTCGACACCAGGTGTGGTGATTTCCAGCATGGAGCGGAGTTCCCATGCGTTGCTCACGTCCACCACGGGGTAGCGCCCGGTCCTCTGGTGCTGCCCCTCAGCCTCACGGGTGAGCGCGAACAGCTCGGCTAGGGCGGGCGGGTAGTCGTCGCCGGATCGGGTGAGCATGAATCCCGCCATGTCCCGCTCTACCTGCCCGATCACGTCCCCGTTCCGATCCTTCCACCCAGTAACGATCAGGGACGTGCGCGCGAGCGTCGTTACGATGCGTCCCCCGGGGCTGAGGGCGGCGAGCACTGCCCGGAGTCCCGGCCCTGGCGACAGTGCCACCGTGCACACGATCCGGTCGTATGAGCCGGGTACGTGGGCGGCGGCGTCAGCTGCGATCATCTTCGGGTGGTAGCCCATGGATGCAAGCCGTTCCCCTGCCGCGCTGACTAGGTACGGGTCCACGTCCAGACTGGTCACGCACCCGTCTCCGAGTCGGTGACAGGCGTACGCCGTGAGTCCGCCGGCTCCGGTTCCTAAGTCGAGCAGGGACAGTCCGTCGCCGAGTCGGCCGTGTCGGAGCATCCGGATAACCAAGCTCGGCAGTGTGGCCGACGAGGTGGGCAGTCCCTCTGGCTGGTCGCTGGGCTTTGCCTGGTCGGCGTGCAGCGTGCCAACCCTGGTGATCAGTGACCGGTCTGCGTACGCGGCGTCCGCCCACACTTCCGGGTCGCTCGGCCCGTCCCGCAGCACCCACCATCCCGCGTCGTCCATCTCCCACCAACGAGGAACCAACAGGTGACGGGCGGTGCGCGCCACGGGGGCCAGCCATCGCGAGTCCGGGTCGGTCACCTGGTCCGCGAGGACGTGCGCCCTTGTCTCCCAATCCATGCCGCTGAACCTTCCAGGTCAGTACGCGGGATCACATGCTTCGGTGTTGGCCGGATCACAGTCGCCCGAGTCGTCCGGCGGGCACGCGGTCACGCGCGGGGGCGGAATGCTTGCCGACAGGTTCGCCCAAGCCTTCCCACGGAACAGCTCGGCGAGCCGTGTTTCCCGCACGTTGCCTGCCGGGAAGTCACGCGAAAGCACGCAACCGGCAAGATCCCCGTTGGGGAGGATGGCGGCCCGGCCCCTGGTGCACCTGCCGCACATCTCGTCCAACGTCGGCTTGGTGCCGGGCAGCGCGGCGCGACCCACGGCGCGCACGCGGTCCGTGTTGATGTGCTTCACGCCCATGGATTTCAGCTCGGCGTGGGCTTCGGCTACGCGCTGCCCCGGCAGGATGTCCACGATCCCGGCCCGGATCGTGATTCCACGGTTGACCGCGTCCCGGATGTTGCACCGTGTGCGGACGTAGCTGCCGTCCCGGCCTGTGATCTTGTCGTGTTCGGCGGGGTCGTCGCTGTAGTAGCTCGTACCGAGCGTCACCCCGTCACGCGTGAACAGGTCCCACCATTCGGGCCTGACGTGGAACAGGTTGGAGTACACCTCGACGTGCAGTCCGAGCGACAGCCCGAGTTCCGTGAACTCCCGCCAGTTCGGGTGAGTGGTCGGCTCGCCGCCGATGAGCTGAATGGTCCGGACGCCCAGAGCGGCGGCGTCCGTGATGACCCCACGCCAATCAGCCGGGGTCATCGTGCCGTGTGTTGCCTGCGGGTTGGACTCGGACAGACAGTGCGTGCAGGTGAGCTGGCACTTACCGGTGATCTCCAGTTCCAGGGACCGGATGCCGGTGACGGGGGATGCGGCGGGCGGTTCAAGGAGTGTGGTCACGTGCTGTTTCCTTCCGCTTGATGGGTGTGAGCTTCTGTGGCCGGACGGTGCCGCTACGCAATGAGCAGCAGATATCCGGCGAGAGATCCGGTGGCGCCCTCGTCCTGGTGCTCCTCGTCGCCCTGGTCGTCCGGCGGGGCCGGCTCGGTGGCCTCGGTGTTGCTGCCGGTGGGCTCGGACTTGGCGGGGCTGTGTTCGGTGGTCGCGGTCATCTCCGCGCCCCTTTCCTTCGGGCGGTCCCGGCCCGGTCGGGCTCGGGGCAGTGCCCGCCCCCTGTCACACAGCGAGTCAATGTGACGGGGGGCGGAGTCTTGAGCGGGCGGTTAGTTCCACCGCCACGGGTCCTCGGCAAGCACGTAAAGGGGGTGCGATAACCCGCCGATTCGGTGGCACATCGGCTCTGGTATCGACGGGGCGCGCTCGTCGGTCGGTAGTCCGATCGGCCAGACGGACAGGGTGTACGTGCAGTCCGTGTCCAGGAACTTCGCGAACATCGGATGCCCGCCCTTGAGGTGCTGGCGTGCTTCGTGTCCCTCGGCCTGGTCGGTGGCCCAGATCCTGAGTGCTGCGGGGCAATCCGGAAGGGGCATGCTCGCCACGAGCATGGACGGGTGTACCCACCCCGAAGCGAGGGGATCGAGGTCAAGCCGATCCGCGATGTGCAGTGCTTCGCTGCGGAGCCAACGCAGCGCGAGCACGGGGGAAATGGTGCGGTGGGTCGTTAGGACGTATTGGGTGCTACCTCCCGTGCCGCACACAAGCCCCTCGGCGAGCACTTCGCACCAGTAACCCGCGGGCTCCGGTCGGCTGGTCATGTCGGCCCCTGGCGCCACATGACCCACGGGCGCTCGATCACCTCGGCGCAACTCGTGTGCTCGGGATGCGTGCGCATGTGGCCGAACGTCCACCCCTGCGGATCGGTGGGGTCCTTACTCGGCGGCGATTCCTTGGCACACTCGGTGTCGTCGTCGTTGAGTGTGAGGCACCGAGACGCATACATCGTCAGTGGAGCGTCTTCGTCACGGTCTGGCCGAAGCGTCCAGTTGAAAAAGGCGAACTTGCGGCGGGCCTGGGTACTCACAGCAGCTCACCCCGGCTACGCGCATTCGCGCGGGCAGTCTCGGCATGCAAGCGCTGCGCGGGGTTCGCCGGCCGCACCTCATCAGGGGCAACCGACCATTCCTTGCCGCCCCCGACCGGACGCAGATGCCAGTACCCGTACGCCACGCCCCGGAACTCGCCGACCCGATCATGCGCGTCCACCACGAGCGTGCCAGGGCTGGGAACGTATGGGGTGCCCTGCCACTGGGCGGGGTCGTTCTTGCCGGACACGACCGCTCCTCTCCGTAGTGCTTCCACTACCAGGGCGATTCAGCGTGGCCTACAGTCGAGGTGTCTTCAACTTGCAGTGTTTGCACGGAGAGTTGGACGGTGGCCGTTGAACCGGAAAGAACTGGACCCCGGAAAGTCACCCGGAGCGGCGTTCGGGCAGCGTCTGCGCACGTTGCGGGATGAGCGGGGTTGGACTCAAGACGAGCTGGGCGAACAGATGGGCTACTCAGGGACGCACATTTCTGCCGTGGAAACTGGGCGTCGGCCCCCAACTCCCCGCTTCTCGCGGAGTGCTGACAAGGCCCTTGGCACAGGCGATCGGTTGGAGCGCCAAGAGAGGGCCGTACGGCACACAGCGCTGCTGGAGGGGTTCCCGGACTTCGTGGCACAGGAGGTACGTGCCACTGAGATTCGACTCTTTGAGTTGGGAATCGTTCCTGGGTTGCTCCAGACACCGGAGTACGCCGCAGCAATCACCACGGGCGCTGTGCGGCGCGGGGCCATCACGGAGCACCAAGCAACAGAACGGCTCTCCACACTCGCGGACCGTCAGGCGTCCCTAGAACGCACGCCGGCGCCCATGCTCTATGCGGTTCTGGACGAGAGTTGCATAAGGCGTACCGTGGGCGGCCCCCAAGTCATGGCGGCCCAACTGGACCGACTCGCAGCATTCGCTGAGCTGCCTTCCACGGTCCTCCAAGTGGCGTCGTACGATCTCGGCGAGCGTCGGGCGTTTGACCTGCCGGTGACCCTGTTGACCTTGCCGGACCGGTCCCACGTCGCTTATGCCGAGTCGGCGTTACAGGGCCGTCTAGAGCGAGATACGAGGTTCGTACAGCCCATGCTCACGGCCTACCATCAACTACAGGCCGAAGCGCTGTCGCAAGCGGCGTCGGTGGCCATGATCGAACAGCTTCGAAAGGGCACCCCGTGACGACCGAAGACCCGCAGTGGTTCACGTCCTCGTACAGCAGCAACGGCGGCCAGTGCATCCAGGTCGCCACAAACCTTGCCGCCACGTGCGGTGTGATTCCCGTCCGTGACTCCAAGAATCCGAATGGTGCAGTCCTGACATTCCAGGCTGAATCGTTCTCGTCCTTCGTAGCGGGTGTCAAGGTGGGAGAGATCGACACGGCTTGACCGCTCGCGCCTCGCGGTGCTGCTTGAAGACGGAGCCCTGCCATGCTCCGATGCCCGGAGGCATGGCGGGTCATTCGTGTGCTGTCCCGATCAACTCATTCGGATAAGTGGTTGACCGTTCCCGAACGGACGTTAGATGCTGGCCACTCATCCGGATGAGTGGCTGCCGGCTCAGTTGGTGGCTGCTCGTCCTCTTCGAGTTGAGAGGATTTCGATCATGGGGCATAAGGCTCTGCGGACGCTGGTGGTGTCGGGTGCACTGGTGGCCAGTGTCGGCCTGGTGGGCGTCTCGGCGGCGTCGGCCATGCCGGTGGATCCGGGCTACTCGTCGGGCGGCTCCGGGGCAGGTGCGTCGTATCCGGCGGATCGGTCGGTGTTCAAGTCGGCAACGGTGGACGGGTTGAGGGTGCGCACGGGGCCGGGAACGGATCGGGCGATACTCGGCCTGATCTACGAGGGTCAGCCGGTGCAGGTGATCACCTCTGCCCACGACGGCACGGGCCAGGTGTGGGATGAGGTGATGTTGCAGACCACCTCGGCGGGCGGCCTGCCTGCCGGCTACATCGGGTGGGTTACTGAGGAGTACCTCTACTGACCAACGGTTCAGGAAGGTGATCTAGCGGGCGGCCTCTCCCCTGTCTCGGCAGGGAGGGGCCGCTTCGGCGCTATTGCGGCGCGTCTCGTGTGAACTCCGTGTCAAAGGTATGGAGTTGGTGTGTTTTTTGCTTCGGTTTCATAATCTGACTGTCTGTAGCTGAGCGCTCGCAGGATGCACGGGCATAGGCTGCTGGCCTATGTGACACGTGTTCGATTCGATGCGCGGCGGACCCCTGTAGTGAACGGCGGCGCTGCTGGGGGGCCGGAAAGGGTGTGCGAACGTGAACGCTCAGGGGGAAGATTACGGCGGGGCGGAGGACGCCGTGTTCGTGCCCGGAGTTGACTACCTGTCGGGTTGGCGTGAGGCGTACGAGGCTGCCGAGGAACTGAACGCCAGCTTAGGCAAACTCGGTGTGGACGCGCGGGCAGTGCGGGGCGTACCTCACGCGGGGGCGCACGGTGAGCCCGTGGTGTGGCTGCGTCCCGAGGGTGCCCGGTTGATCGCGCGAGTGCTGCAAAGAGAGGGAAGGGGAGACAGGATGGGGCGGGACGACTGGCGTACGACGGCGGGCTCGCGCGTGTGGGTCGAGACGGACAGGCGTGGGGAGTTCATCCGGTGCGAGGGGTGCCGGCGGCCGATCCTGATCACGGGTGCGGGTCCTGCTCGGTTCGCTGCTGAGCGGCACGCACGGACGTGCCGGAACTAGCGTCTGGGGCTGCCTCGGTGTGGGGAGGCCGGCTGACTGTGGGGCGTCGGTTTCAGCACCTCATGACGGCGGCACTGTGTGAGATCGCGTGCGTGGTGACCTCACGCGCGCACGGATCTTGGCCACGACGAAACCTTGTTCGCGCGTGAGGTTGCCACGCGTGGGCGGGGTCCAGGGGTGCGCTGTAGCGCCCCTGGTACCACCGCCTGCAACCCCGTTCGTCGCGGCGCTGGATGCCATGGTGAGCGGCGTTGGCGTTCTCCATGAACCACCCCGTCCACCGCGCCGAGTTGGCGCCCGTGGTGGGGGAGTGTGGGGCCTGGCGGCCGTGTAGCTCACTATCCCCGGTGGCCGACTGGGCAGACGACAGAGCCCCCCGCGACGATTCCGCGGGGGGCTTCTTTGCTTGGTCGGGTGCGGTGGTGGTGTCGGGCGGCTGTCGCCCGGACGGGACCGGCCGGAGGCCGCACGCCCGGCCGAGGCGGCAGGGCCGCCCGGCGTGCCGCAGGCACGCCCTTGAGCAAGTAAAGAGAAGTTACTCCGATTCGGATCGTCGGCGGGCGGCGCGCTTGGCAGCTGGCTTCGTCGGGGTCACGGGGTAGGTGAGCTGGCACGTGGCGGCAGGGGCCTTCAACTCCTCGCACAGCAACGGGCGGTCCTGGTCGGCGTCGGTGGTCACGCGGTAGGTGATCAGGAGGGGGCTGGCGTCGCTGAGTCCGAGTGCGGTCCGCTCGTCGGGATAGGGGGCGCGGGCGGTGACATGCTCGGTGAACGACAGGCTGAGTCCAGCTTCGGCAAGCTGCCGGTACAGGTCGACGATCTCGGCGTCGGGCTGCTCTGCCAGCGTGGGCACGTCGGCGGCGGTGGCCATGGGGATCAGAACACGGTGGGCCATGCGGGCGCCGGTGGCCGGATCGTGGATCAGCCGGTCCACGTTGATGGCGTCCTGGTCCTGCTGGTCCAACAGCAGTGCCGGGGGGCCATCCAGGGCGGTCCTGCTGACGGCGGGCGGCTCCGCCTCGGTCATCTCCGGTAGGTGCCAACTGCCCTTTACATTGCGCTGGATGGACCGGTCAACACGGGTGGCGGGGAGGACTCCCCCGGAGGGAAGTACCCTGCTGCCCTTGCCCTGCATGGATTCCACCAGCCCCATGCGGCGCAGCTCGGCGACGGCGGCACGGGCCGTGTGCTTGCCGATGCCGTACATCTTCACCATTTCGGACTCGGACGGCAGGAGATCGCCGGCTTGGTAGCGGCCTCGCTTGATGTCCGTGGCCATGCGCTGAGCCACCTGCAAGTACATGGACGGGGCGCGTTCGATGTGCTCTCGGGCTGCCATGGCTTGTGTCCTTCTCGGGTCGACACTAGGTAGTTGAACGAGTAGTCGCTGTCGGTGTTGCGTGATATAGGCCGCTCACTCATGAGGATAAGTGGTTGACCTTCTGTCGCCTACCCCACCCCACTCATGCGGATAAGTGGTTGACCCGGTTCCTGGAGGCGAGTAAAGATGATCGCCCAAACTCATTCGGATGAGTGGCCGGGTGGGTGCTCTGTGGAAACGAGGTGAACCCCTATGGACAGCAAGCCGATTGATGTTGCTCGGCTCGGCGCGATTCGCTGTGTGATCGCTCCGGAACCGCGTCTTACGCCGGAAGGAGAGACGCGCAGGGACCGCGAGGGAAACCCGCTGTGGATCACGGGACTGTCGGTGCGGCAGGCGGAGGGACGGCGTACAGACGTCGTTCACGTGGTTACCAGTGGACAGCCGCAAGGTCTCTTGGAGGGAAGTGAGGTCCGGGTCACGAACCTGTGGGCCAATGACTGGGCGGTGGACGGCCGGACCGGTACGACCTTCCGGGCCGATGCGATCATCCCCGTATCGGGCTCGGCCGGCGGCTCCGCCTCGACGGCTCCGGCGGCTGGTCCGCGCGGTAAGTCGGCGGGCGGTGAGCCGTGATGGAGCGCTACTTCTGGCACCTGAACGCCCGGCAGGCGGACGGTATGGCCTGCGTGGTGTGCAACGCGGACTTCCTGAACGCCAAGATCACCTCTGTTCCGGTGGGGCGGTCGCCTGCGGATGAGTCACAGGTGTTCGCGTGCAAGGACCCGTGCGCGGCTGTGATCGCTGATGAGGCTGCCCGGATGGCCAAGGAGATGCGGGCGGCGGTCGGCGCTGAGGGGACGGACGGCGGGGACCTGGTGGACAGCGATGACCCGGTGTTTTGCGTGGATGGGCATTTCGGCTCGCTGCTGCGGGACCTGCGGACGCTGGCCGGTGCTGAGGCGCTGCTCGCCACCTCTGACGACATCCCCACCCTTCGCTTCCTCCTGGGGCTGACGGCCCGTCACGCCGAGACGGCCATGATGCGCGCCCGGCTCGTGCTCGCCCGGACCAAGGATGGAGACGGCTGATGCCTGCCTCCCTGGTGGTCTGGGTCCTGACGGCGCTGGTCCTGGTCGGCGTGATGACACAGCGCTGGTGGGAACCGCGTCTCGCGGCTCGGGGGATACAGGTGCGGCGGTGGCCGTGGCGCTGGTGGTTGGTCGGCTACCCCGGAACCGCGCTGCGGATCTTCACAACCTGGCGGCGGATGACCCACCTCAACGGGTTGTCGGTGAGTACGTCGCCGGACCGCCGGATCGTCGGCCGTGACCTCGTGGTGCAGGGACAGGCGCTGCGGCCCAAGCCTCCTCGGCTGTCCTGGCCGGCGCCGACGAAAACCGGGCTGACGCTGCGGGTGCTACTGCATCCGGGGCAGACTCCGGCGCCGTACTTCGCGGCGGCCCGTGCCATGGAACACGCCTGGCACGTGCACCGTGTGCGGGTCACCTCCCCACGCCGGGGACAGGTCCTCATCCATGTCACGGCCCTGGACCCGCTGACAGGTGACCTTGCGTCGGTCCGTTCGCCGGCTGCGGAACTGCTGTCGGCGAACGTAGGCCGGATCGAGGACGGCGACCCGTGGGTGATCGACCTGCGGCGCGTGCCGCACTGGCTGATCACGGGGGCCACACAGTCCGGGAAGTCGTCGTTGCTGGCGGCGCTGGTTCTCGCACTGGCGCCTCAGCCGGTCGCCCTGGTCGGGATCGACTGCAAGGGCGGCATGGAGCTAGGCCTGTTCGGCGGGCGGCTCTCCGCGCTGGCCACCGACCGGACACAGGCGGCTCGCCTGTTGTCCGGCGTGGTCGCTGAGATTCAGGCGCGCATGGATCGCTGCCGTGCGTGGGGCAAGCGGTCTGTCTGGGAACTGCCCGAGGAAGAGCGGCCGGTGCCCCTCGTCGTGATCGTGGACGAGTTGGCAGAGCTGTACCTCACCGACGGCTCTCGGGCCTCGAAGGACGAGGCGGAGCAGTGCGGAACGCTGCTGCTGCGGGTCGCCCAGCTCGGCGCGGCGCTCGGCGTCCACCTGGTCGTCGCCGGTCAGCGGGTCGGCTCCGACATTGGCGCCCGCGTCACCGCTCTGCGGGCCCAGCTCGGCGGACGCGTCGCCCACCGCGCGCACGACGAGGCATCAGCAGAGATGACCTTGGGCGACATCAACCCGGACGCCGTGATTACCGCCCTGAGCATCACCGAAGACGAACAGGGCGTCGCCGTAATCGCCATGGGCGGCCGGTGGATGCGCGCCCGATCCCGCCTCGTCACGACCGCCGATGCGGCCGGCATTGCCCGCATTGACGGCCCGGCGGACCCCTTCCTTACAAAGCCCGACCCCTTGACCTTGGAGAAAGGAGGTGCAGCGCAATGACACAGACACAGATATGGGTCATCGACTCATTCCTCTGCCTGTACGTGGTCCTCACCGCGCGGTCACGGGAAATCCGCTGGTATCAGGCAACCCTGATTTCCCTGTTCGGATTCCTGCTGGCAATGACGCCCTTCTCGTACCCCTTCATGGAAATCGTCTCAGCCATAGTCGGCCTCTTTACCGGCTGAACTCCCCGAATCGACAAGGAGAACACGAATGAACATCGCTACGCGCATCGTCGGTGCCGCTGCCTCGACCGCCCTTCTCGTCGTCGGCGCCCTGGTCGCTGCCCCGACTGCTTCGGCCGCACCCCAGAGCGCTTCGGCGGCGGCCCTCCCCAAGGTGTGCGACTGGGAATGGGCCTGGCCGCAGAAAGAGACCACCACGACGGCCGTGAACCTGCGCAGTGGTCCGGGTACGAGTCACCCGTCTCTCGGAACATTACATAAGGGTGTGCACTTCACCGAGTACTGCAACAAAAAATTCAACTGGGGATACGGCAAGGTCACCAGCGGACCGAACAAGGGGCGATGGGGCTGGGTGAAGGAATCATATCTCTGGCCGTGATGAAATCGGCCACTTCGCCCCGGGCCTTATTGGAAACGCAGAGACACTTTTCACAGATCATTCAAGCCGAGCTGAAGCCATAGCCGAGTAGAGACAAAGACGGAGCCAATCCATGAACGCCGCGCCTATTCCTCGTGAAAGGGGGCCTCCGAATGTCTGCGATATCAGATGAGGCGCGGCGCTCAGTGCTCAATGAGGCTGAGCGTCTGCGCCTTCTTTCGTCCACCGAGCGCGACCTTATCCGGCTCGTGCATGAGCCCGGATTCTCACGCTGGCTCGATCAGATCAAGTCTATTGGCGGCTGTGCCCACCCAATCTACCTTGCCGGGCACACCACTACCCGTGATGCCGTCACGGGGGAAATCCTGCGGCACTACGACACCAGCAGCGAACCTGGCGGCCGGATGCCGGTACGGTGCCGCAACCGGCGCGAGACGCGCTGTGAGCCCTGCTCCTACTTGCACGCGGGCGACACCTTCCACCTGGTCCGCTCCGGCCTGCTCGGCGGCAAGGGCGTCAGGGACGGCGTTCGGAATCACCCCCGGCTCTTCGTCACCCTGACGGCCCCCTCATTCGGCGCCGTGCACCGTGCTGACGACGGCGGGGTGTGCCGTCCTCGTAGGGATGGTGGAGTCTGCGAACACGGACGGTCTGTGGGCTGCGGGCAACGGCACATAGATACCGATCCCATCGTGGGCCAACCCTTGTGCCGGGACTGCTACGACTACCCCGGACACGTCCTCTGGCACGCATCGGCCGGCAAGCTCTGGAATCGCTATTGCCACACGCTCAGGCGGCATTTAGCGACAGCGGCAGGAATCACGCAAACCCGCCTGCCGGAACACCTGACGTTCTCGTTTGCCAAAGTCGCCGAATATCAGGATCGGGGCGCGGTTCACTTCCATGCCGTTATTCGGCTCGACGGGCCCGACGGTCCCTCGTCATCCCCGCCGCTGTGGGCGACAACCGATTTGCTGTCGGATGCCGTGCGGTCGGCTGCGGATCAAGTAGAGGTGCGCACCCCGTATTCTCCTGCGACCAGTGAGCGGGTCATCAAGTGGGGAAAGCAGCGCGACGTACACGTGATCCGCAGCGACGCATTCACCGAATCGGCCGTGTCCGATAGCGCCGTTGCGGCATACGTCGCGAAATACGTTTCCAAGAGCGTTGGCGACTCGGGCGGCATCGACTACCGGATACGGGTCTTCGACAGCATCCGCCTTGCCCCCGTGAATGCCCACCTGCGGGCGCTCATGGCCACCTGCTGGCGCCTGGGCGGCCTGCAAGAACTGAAGGGGCTGAACCTGCGGGCTTGGGCTCACACGCTCGGCTACCGCGGTCACGTGCTCACCAAATCGCGCCTGTACTCCACCACTTATGGCGCGCTGCGCGCAGTGCGGGCGGAATACCAGGGCGGCGGCGTGCTTGCCCTAGAAGACCGAGCGGCCGTCAGGGAATCAGCCTGGCGCTATGTCGGCTCCGGACACTCGCCGGCAGAGGCGGAAATTGCGTGTGGCATCGCTGAAGATCTCGCAACACTGAGAGAAATTAGAAGAGACTTGGTTGCTGGGGGGTGGGATTATGTTGCGTAGGGAATATGCGGGATGCTTCCACTCGGACCGCGTAGTCAGTGGTAGAAGAGAGGCGCTGCATGAATGGCGTGTGACGACGGATTCCCGAGACGTGGCGCAGGTAATGGCTTGTAAGTTGGGCGGCGAAGTGCGTGAAATCGAGGATGCCACGCATGACCGATGGGAAGTGTTGACGGAATCCTCTATCGTTGAGGTCTTGGTGAAGGAGGTCACCTGTGAGGGAATCGCCTTTACGTTGCCCGAAGAAGCTGGGGTCGGAGAATTCTCCTTTAGGTCCGAGATATGGAATCCCCATAAGGTGATTAAGGTGTCCGTCGATGGATCGCTTTCCGTGTCTTGCCAATTGAAGCTAGAGTCTGTGGAATTCAAAACGCGAACAGGTTTGACGGTCCTATATATTTTGCCGTCGCTTCAATTGACCACTCCGGGCGCTAGGTAATGATGTTAAAAGTGAGCCCCGGGCAAGTCTGTTTCCTTGCCCGGGGCTCACTTTGGCGGTGCTAGGCGATCTGGGAACGAATGTCGGCCCCTGTAATCTGAATGCGTTCTTCAGCGTTCGTGGGGAAGATCTCCACGCGCACCTCAAACCCGTTCAAGAGTTCTCGCCGGGCTACATTGTCCTTGCGGCTATGCCATTCATCCGCGACTGTCTTTCCCGTGGGAACCAGACGCATGCCTGCGGGCCGGTCAGGAAGCTTCTTCAACTCGGATATTTCTCGCCCCATTCGCGCGTACTCCTGCCGGTACCATTCTGCGTCGTCGTCGGAGTCGTACAAACCTGCTGACCGGTCGTCTCGAAGACGTTTACGGTCCGCTTCTAGTTCTGTGATGCGAGCGGCGTACCCGGTGCCGGGATCGTATTGACGCTTCATGAGTTGTCCGCTGCCGTACCTGGAGAGGAACCAATCGGTGACCTCCTGGTCAAGCCGCTCGCAAGTAATTACAGGTGCGGGCTTGCAGTCCTTGGATGCGGGCACTCCGCGTAGGCGTGCATTGCAGCAGTATGCGCTTTTCTGCATACTTCGTTTAGTCCTCCTGATGTGGGCCTTCTCGCTGCAATTCCCGCAGAATGCAATCCCTGTAAGGAGGTAAGCTCCCTTCGGAGTTCGAGGCTTATCCTGTTTGGGATTGGTCTTCGTGATCAATGCATCGCGAGTTGCTCGATCCCATAGAGGGGGAGCGAGCCGCGTGGGATGCCCGTCAGGTCCGATTACGGGGCGCCTTTTGTGCATCAGGTAACCGAGAGATCCCTCTCCTGTCAGTAACTCCTTTAGCGTGTCCGTACTCCACGGGCTTCCCTTTGTTTCACGACCGTTGGCCTTGTTGCGGTAATCCGCTGGCGACAGTACTCCCTCACGGCTGAGGCGTCCGGCTTCCGTGTGCACGGTTATCGTACCGGTTTCGTCGGCCAATATCCTTTCTGCGACCTTACGGAGGATCTTAGCCGGAATGGGGTCGATTTCTACGTGATCAACCTTGCCGGCCGGAGTCAGTCGTACGAAGCGATATCCGTATCGGTTCTTTTGCTTCGGCTGTCCGGCGGCGCGAGCCCGTACCGTCTCCTCGCGGTTTCTCTTCTGAATGGCCCGCAACTCCATTTGCGCACCAAATGACTCCATGGAAAGACGCATCTCATCGTTGGTGTCATCGAGATTCCACGGGCCATCGTGGCCGTAGGTGATGAGTAGGCGGCCGGACTCGTGAATTGCATACGCGGTGTTGAGTACGTCTCGCTGATTTCGGCCGATCCGGTCGACTGCTGCTCCCACGATGCCCGAGTAAGGGCCAGCCTCGCCACGGAGCCAAGGGCCAAGCCCTGGCCTCGTGAAGGGGTCTGTAGCGCCGGATACTTCCCAGTCATCTGCCCATGCGATGACGTGCCCGCCTACAGCTTCTGTGGCCGTGAGGACCTGCTCTAACTGCTTCTCGGGGCTGTTAGACGCGTCTGACTTCCGGGAAAGCCGGCGCACGCCCACCAAGCATCGCCCGCAGCCGTCGTAATCCGTAGTGATCACTCGGTTCATGATGTCGGAGTCCTCCTTGACCCGCATGTGTGTTTTGGCCTGCTTGCTGGACGGCACCCGGCTGCACGCGGTACTGCCGCCGGTCGCCGTCGGCTGCACCTGCCTGGCCCTGCGGGTGGTCCGGCCCCGGGCGTTCACCGTCGAGGAGCTCGTCACGGCGGGCACGGTGCCGCCCGGCGGCGACCGGATCCTGCGGGCACTGCTGGACGCCCGGCTGTCCTTCCTCGTCAGCGGTGGAACCGGATGCGGCAAGACGACCTTGCTGAGCACCCTGCTCGGGCTCGTCGGGCCGGGGGAACGGATCGTGCTCGCCGAGGACTCGGCGGAGCTGCGGCCCGACCACCCGCACGTCGTCCGGCTGGAGACCCGGCCCGCCAACCAGGAGGGCGCCGGCCAGGTCACCCTGGAGGACCTCGTGCGGCAGGCACTGCGGATGCGGCCGGACCGGCTCGTCGTCGGCGAGGTGCGCGGCCCCGAGGTCGTGCATCTGCTCGCGGCCCTCAACACCGGCCACGAAGGCGGCTGCTGCACGGTCCACGCCAACGCGGCGGCGGATGTGCCGGCCCGGCTGGAGGCGCTCGCCACGGCCGCCGGGCTCGACCGGGCCGCCCTGCACAGCCAGTTGGCGGCGGCGCTCTCGGTCGTGGTGCACCTCGTACGGGACCGGGCCGGGCGGCGCCGGATCGCCGAGGTGCATGTGCTGGAGCGGGACGCCACCGGGCTGGTGCGGACGGTACCGGCACTGCGCTGGGGCGAGCGGGCGTTCGCGCGGGAGCGGGGCTGGGAGCGGTTGCGGCGACTGCTCGGGGCGTCGGGCGAGGCCGGGGACGAGGGAGTGGGGTGACCGACGTGGTCGGTGAGATGTCGATGGGGAGCGCGCTGCTCTGTCTCGGCGCCCTGGTCTGGCTGCTGGGCGGCGGGCACTACGGGACACGGCGGGCACGACTCCTGCTGGCCGGCGGCGGCGCGGTGGCGGCAGGACCGCCCGTCTGGCAGCAGACCCTCGCGGAACTGAGGCGGCTGCGGGGCAGGGTGGGCGCCGAGTGGTGGGCGCTGGCCGCCGGTCTGGTGGTCGCGCTGCTGGGTGCCTCGGTGATTCCGGTCGTCGCGGGGGCGGCCGGGGTGCCGGTGCTGCGCCGGGTTCGGCTGGCCGGACAGGCCAGGCGCACCCGGGAGCGCCGGACCGACGCGGTGATCGCCCTGTGCGGGGCGCTCGCCGGGGAGGTGCGGGCGGGACGCCAGCCGGGGGAGGCGCTGCTGCGGGCCGCGCGGGACTCCGGCGGACTCGGCGACGCACAGGCCGCCGTGGTGGCGGCCGCGCGGTTCGGCACGGACGTGCCCGGCGCACTCGCCGCCGCGGCGCGGCAACCCGGCGCCGAGGGCCTGCTCGGACTCGCCGCCTGCTGGCGGGTGGCCGTGGACCAGGGCGCGGGACTCGCCGCGGGCCTCGACCGGCTGGAGGGCGCCCTGCGCGCCGAGCGGGACCAGCGAGCGGATCTGCGCGCCCAGTTGGCGGGCGCCAGGGCCACGGCGGTGCTGCTCGCCGCGCTCCCCGCCCTCGGCCTGCTCCTCGGCGCGGCCATGGGCGCTGACCCGCTGCGGGTCCTGCTGCACAGCGGAGCCGGCCTCGGCTGCCTGACGGCCGGGGCGGCCTTCGAGGCGGCTGGGATGTGGTGGGCGGCACGGATCGTGCGGAGGGCGGAGGCGGTGTGAGGGAGCCGGGCTCGGGGCTTGCGCCCGGGGTGGGCGGGAGTGGCGGACTGTCCGGGATGCCCGGGGAGGGTGAGTGGTCAGGAGTGTGCGGGAAGGGCGGAGCGGTCCGGGATGTGTGGAAAGGGTGGCCGGTATGAGCGGGGAAGTTGTCCACAGGCTGGGGATGGCCGGGATCGCGGCGCTGGTCCTCGGCTGGGGTGTGCGGCGGTTGGACTTGGTACGTCGGCGGCGTCGCGCGCGGCGTCGGGTGGCCGAGCTGCTGGGCCTCGAAGTCCCGCCGAGCAGAACGCCGTTCGTGATCCCCGACGCTGTGCGGCGGTGGCTGCCGCCCGCCGGGGCGGCACTCGGTGTGTGGGTGCTGATCGGCGGGGTGGCCGGGGCCCTGCTGGGGCCGGCCGTCGGCCTCGTGCTGTGGCGGTGGCGGGACCGGCAGACGGCGGACGTCGGGGAGGTGGTGATCGACACCGCCGGGGCAGCACGCCAACTCCCGCTCGCGGCCGATCTGCTGGCCGCCTGCATCGCGGCCGGTGCCGGTCCGGTGACCGCCGCCCGCGCGGTGGGGGAGGCCCTCGGTGGTCCGGTCGGACGGGCGCTGGCGCGGGGCGCGGCGGAGGTCCGGCTCGGCGGCGCACCGGCGGACGCCTGGCGGAATCTGGCCCTGCTGCCCGGCGCCGCGGTATTGGCGCGGTTGCTGGAGCGGGCCGACGAGTCCGGGCTTCCCGCGGTCGGCCCGGTCACCCGCCTTGCCTCGGACGCGCGCGCGGAGTGGTCGCGCGCGGCGACGACCCGGGCCCGCCGGGCGGCCGTACTGATCTCCGCGCCGGTCGGCCTGTGCTTCCTGCCCGCGTTCGTCGCGGTCGGAGTGCTGCCCGTCGTGATCGGACTGGCGGGCGGCGTGCTGGGAGGGGGGTGAGGCGCACGAGTGGGCGGACGCGCGGACGTCAGGTGAGCACGGGGAACGACAACAGGCCAGAACCTTACGGGGGTTGAGATGTTCAAAAAGATCAGGAAAGCGGCGGAGCGGCTGCGCGGGACGGGGCGTCAGGACGCCGGAATGGTGACGTCCGAGTACGCCATGGGGATCATCGCGGCCGTCGCGTTCGCGGTGTTGCTCTACGAGGTCGTCACCAGCGGCCAGGTCCGGACGGAGCTGCAGGCCATCGTGCAGAGGGCTCTCAGTGCGCGGATGTGAGCGGGACGGGGACCGGGGGTTCGTGACCGCGGAGGCGGCCATGGCGCTGTCCGTGCTGGTGGCGTTCACGATGGCACTGGTCTGGGGGCTGCTCGTGGTGGCGGCGCAGATCGAGTGCGTGGACGCGGCCCGCGCGGGCGCCCGGGCCGCCGCCCGGCAGGACCCGGCCGACTCGGTGCGGTCGGTGGCCCGGGAAGCGGCGCCACGGGGCGCGCGGGTGACCGTCGCGCGTGAGGGCGACCGGGTCCGGGTGACGGTGGTGGCCAGGCCGCCGGTGCTGAGCGGCTTGCCGTTCGAGGTACGGGAGGAGGCCGTGGCGCTCGCCGAGGACACCGTGGGGACGACGGTGGGAGTGGGGGAGGAGGGCCGTGGAGCGGGGGAGTGAGGCGGAGCGCGGGAATGGGGTCGAGCGGGGGAGTGCGGTGGAGCGCGGGAGTGGGGTGGAGCGCGGGAGTGGGGTGGAGCGCGGGAGTGGTGGTGCGGGTGGGGCTGGCGGGGGCTGGCGGCGGAAGGGCATGGACGGCTGTCCGGACGCGCCGGGTCGGGGGCCGCGCCCGGGGCGGCGGGATTCCGACCGGAACTCCGCCACCGTCTGGAGCCTGTGGGCGATCGCCGTGCTGCTCGTGGTGTTCGGCGCCGTGCTCGCTCTGGGGCAGGCCGTCGTCATACGGCACCGGGCGGCCGGCGGCGCGGACCTGGCGGCGCTCGCGGCGGCGGACCACTGGGCCGAGGGCGGCGCGGCGGCCTGCGCCCGGGCCGAGGAACTGGCGGCGGCCCAGGGCGCACGGCTGGTGCGGTGCGCGATCGTGGGCGACACCTCGGAGGTGACGGCGGCCGTGGGACGGGGGCCGTTCGCGGCGGAGGTCGGGGCGAGAGCGGGTCCGGCGGGTCCGGCGGGCCCGGTACCGGCCGCCGCGGCCCCCGGAGTGCCTTACGCGGCGCCGTCGGCCCGGCCAGGGCCGGTCGCGGTCCCGGACGGCTCTGTGGACGCCGGAGGGCGCATTCAGGCCGATGACCCCGGGCCGATGACCCCGGGCCGATGACCTCAGGCCGGTGACCCCGGACCGGGCCGGGTCCTCTGCCGGGTTCCGTGCCGCCTTCCCGGGCCTTCTCCGGGTCCTGTGCCGGCGTCTCAGGACCCGTTGGCCGTGCCCTGTGCCCGCTGCCGTTCCCGGCCCTCTCCCGGGCCCTCTCCCGGGCCTCCCGGCCGCTGTTCCCGGCCGTTCTCCGGCCCCTCCTGCGCTTGCTCCTCCGGTGCCCCTCGCAGGAGCACCGTGAGCAGCCGTACCGCCCCTCTCTTGTGCAGCGGGTCGTTGCCGTTGCCGCACTTGGGGGACTGGATGCAGGAAGGGCAGCCGGCCTCGCACTCGCAGGAGGCGATGGCCTCGCGGGTGGCGGCGAGCCAGGCGCGGGCGGTGTGGAAGGCGCGCTCGGCGAAGCCCGCGCCGCCGGGGTGGCCGTCGTAGACGAAGACCGTCGGGAGCAGCGTGTCGGGGTGCAGCGGGACCGAGACGCCGCCGATGTCCCAGCGGTCGCAGGTCGCGAAGAGGGGCAGCATGCCGATGGAGGCGTGTTCGGCGGCGTGCAGGGAGCCGCCGAGGATCTCCGGGATGATCCGGGCCTCGTCCAGCTGGTCCTCGGTCACCGTCCACCACACCGCTCGGGTGCGCAGCGTACGAGGAGGGAGGTCGAGCTTCGTCTCGCCGAGCACTTCGCCGGTGATGAGGCGTCGGCGCAGGAAGGAGACCACCTGGTTGGTGACCTCGACGGATCCGTAGCACAGGCGGCCCGAGCCCCACGGGATCTCGGTGTCCGTCTCCAGGATGGAGATCGACGTGGTGTCCCGGGCGACCGTGGAGTACGGCGGGTCGGCCTGCTCGACCAGGGCGACCGAGTCCTCCAGGTCCAGGGAGCGGACCAGATAGGTGCGGCCCTGGTGCAGGTGGACGGCGCCTTCGTGGACCGCGGAGTGCGCGGCGCCCGCGTCGACCGTGCCGAGCAGGCGGCCCGTGCCGCTCTCCACGACCTGCACCGGACGGCCGCCGGAGCCGCGGATGTCGGTGAGGTCGGCGGCCCGCTCCCGGCGGGTCCAGTGCCAGGCCTTGGTGCGGCGGCGGAGCAGCTTCGCGGTCTCCAGCTGCGGCAGTACGTCCGCGCAGGCGGGACCGAAGAGATCCAGGTCCTCCTCGGTCAGCGGCAGCTCGGCGGCGGCGGCGCACAGGTGCGGGGCGAGGACGTAGGGGTTGTCCGGGTCGAGGACCGTCGATTCCACCGGCTGGTCGAACAGGGCCTCGGGGTGGTGGACGAGGAAGGTGTCCAGCGGGTCGTCACGGGCGACGAGGACCGCGAGGGCGCCCTGGCCGGAGCGGCCCGCGCGGCCCGCCTGCTGCCACAGGGACGCGCGTGTGCCCGGGTAGCCGGCGATCACCACGGCGTCCAGGCCCGAGACGTCCACGCCCAGCTCAAGGGCCGTCGTGGCGGCGAGGCCGAGGAGTTCGCCGGAGTGCAGGGCGCGTTCCAGGGCGCGGCGCTCCTCGGGGAGGTAGCCGCCGCGGTAGGCCGCGACACGCCGGACCAGGGAGCGGTCCACCTCGGCGAGTCGCTCCTGGGCGATGACTGAGATCAGCTCGGCGCCGCGCCGGGAGCGCACGAAGGCGACCGAGCGTACGCCCTGCACGGTGAGGTCGGTCAGCAGGTCGGCGGTCTCCGCGGTGGCCGTGCGCCGTACGGGGGCGCCCTTCTCGCCCTGCAGCTCGGTGAGCGGGGGCTCCCAGAGGGCGAAGACCAGCTCCCCGCGCGGGGAGGCGTCGTCGGCGACCTCCACGACCGGCAGGCCGGTCAGCCGGCCGGCGGCGACAGCGGGCTCGGCGGCGGTCGCCGAGGCCAGCAGGAAGACGGGCGAGGCGCCGTAGCGGGCACACAGCCGGCGCAGTCGGCGCAGCACCTGGGCGACGTGCGAGCCGAAGACGCCCCGGTAGGTGTGGCACTCGTCGATGACGACGTACTTCAGCGACTTCAGGAAGGAGGACCAGCGCGGGTGGGAGGGCAATATCCCGCGGTGCAGCATGTCCGGGTTGGTGAGGACGTAGTTGGCGTACTGGCGGATCCACTCGCGTTCCTCGACCGGAGTGTCGCCGTCGTACACCGCCGGGCGCACGGCGGTGCCCAGCGGTTGTGAAAGTTCCTTCACCGAACGGCACTGGTCCGCCGCGAGCGCCTTCGTGGGGGCCAGGTAGAGGGCGGTGGCGCCGCGGCCGTTCGGAGCCTCGGAACCGTCCAGAAGGGTGGACAGGACGGGCATCAGATACGCGAGGGACTTCCCGGAGGCGGTGCCGGTGGCGACGACCACCGAGTCGCCGTCCAGGGCGTGCTCGGCGGCCAGCGCCTGGTGCGCCCACGGGTCCTGGATGCCGCATGCCTGAACGGCCGCGATCACTTCGGACCGAATTCGATCAGGCCAGACGGCATGGCGACCCGCGCGCGGGGGCAAGTGCTCCGTATGAGTGATGCGCGCAGCCCGACTCGGCCCGGAGGCGAGCCGGTCCAGGATCGCCCCCGGAGACGGGCGGGACACCGGGTGCGCCTGGGGTCGGTCGGGTCGGTGATTCTTGGCCATCGGCACCGAGTGTGTCACTGGAGTGACGGACAATGGAGCCAAGGCGTCGTGCACGCCTGCCGGTAAGTGATTGAATGCCATCGCGGCTGGCGTAGCGTCCCGGGGGCCGCAAGCCAAGGTCCCCAAGGGGCGACCGCTCGATAGCAAGGTGCTGGAGGATCCGTGGACCTGTCCCTGTCGACCCGTACCGTCGGCGATCGTACGGTCGTCGAGGTCGGTGGCGAAATCGACGTATATACCGCGCCCAAGCTGCGCGAGCAGCTGGTCGAGCTGGTGAACGACGGGAATTTCCACCTCGTCGTCGACATGGAGGGCGTGGACTTCCTCGACTCCACCGGGCTCGGCGTTCTGGTCGGCGGCCTGAAGCGTGTTCGTGCCCATGAAGGCTCGCTGCGCCTGGTCTGCAACCAGGAGCGCATTCTCAAGATCTTCCGCATCACCGGCCTCACCAAGGTGTTCCCGATCCACACCTCGGTCGATGAAGCGGTGGCTGCCACCGACTGAGTCTGGACCGGTCGCCGGCGTCGGGGCTCCTGCGGGGGTCCGGGCGTCGGCCGGCCCGTCCGGGCCGCCGACCTGGCACGTGCCGGGTCGGTGAACCATGTGCTTCCGGGCCCTGAACGGTCCGGAGCCCGGACCGCCCCGGTGGCATGCCACGGGTGGCCCGGCATACAGAAATACACGCGGGGGTGCGGGCGCTCGGTGGCCCCGCCCCCGACCGCACGACTCGTAGTCGCGAGGGGGATGCATGGCCACCGTCGAACTCCGCTTCAGCGCGCTGCCCGAGCACGTCCGGACAGCCCGGCTGGTGGCGGCAGCGGTGGCGCGCAGGGCCGGAGTGGACGAGGCCGTCCTGGACGAGGTCCGGCTCGCCGTGGGCGAAGCCTGCTCGCGCGCCGTCGGACTGCACCAGAACAGTGGTGTCACGGCACCCGTGAAGGTGGCGCTGATCGAAGAGGAGAAACAGTTCTCCATCGAGGTCGGCGACGAGGCCCCGCACGCCGTTCCGGGCAGCGACACGCGCGCGCAGGACGGCGATGTGGAGGCCGAGGAGGACGAGATGGGCCTCGCGGTCATCAGCGGCCTTGTTGACGACGTGGAGGTCACCACCGGGCAGGACGGCGGCCTGATCCGCATGACCTGGCCGACCGCACCGCCGGCCACCGCACTGCTCTGACCCGTCCCGCGTCCGTCCACGGCGATCCGCCCCGGACCCGTCTGCGCTGACCCGACCCGTTCCGGACTCGTCTGTGCTGACCCGACGCGTCCCGGACTCGTCTGGGTGACCCGTCTCGGACTCGTTTGCGGTGATCCGCCGCACTCGCCGCGCCCCGCCGCGCGCTCGTTCCCGGGTCGCCGACCACAGCGCGCCCCTGCCCATCCGTTCCGGCCTGTCTCCGAGCCGCGGGCGGCCACGGCACTCCCACGTACGCCTCAGGGGCCACGGCACACCCCCGTACGCCTCGGGGCCTGCCGGACCCGTCTCCGGGCTGCCAGCCCGCCTCCGGACTGACGGACCCCTCCCGAGCCGCCGGCCTCCCCTCCCGAGCCGCCGAGCCCGTCTATGAAGCCGCCGCCTCGTCTCCTCCCCGACGGCGGTCCCGGCTCCAGGGCGCCGCGCCGGAGCGTCGCTGGGCCGTCGCACGCACTCCCTGGGGCCCTGTTCAGCCGGGTCCTCAAGGCGTTTTCCGGCGCGTCCCGGAATTCGTGAATAAATTCACGATCATTTGCCCGATAATTTGATCAAGAGTCAATGCGGCCGTCAATGCTTTTAGGGCGTTACCTCTTTCGGGTTCCGTGACGATACCGCGATCATTTGCTGAACGGCACGAGAAGGCTGATTCCGCTTACCGTCCCCTTTTTAGATCACTCGGCGGTACCTACAATCCGTCCACATCTTGAGCTCAGCCCAAGCGTCAAGGAGGACGAATGGCGGGGCTTTCTACCCCAGAGCAGTTGGGCCATCCCACATCCCTCGCGGCTGCGGTCCTGACAGACGACAACCGGATCATCGTGGCCGTCATCGCGGCGGTCGCCCTACTCGCGCTGGTGGTCGCGGGGATCCTGGTGCGTCAGGTGCTGGCGGCGGGCGAGGGCACCGACAGAATGAAAGAGATCGCCGCGGCGGTCCAGGAAGGTGCCAAGGCGTATCTCGCCCGACAGTTGCGCACGCTCGGCGTATTCGCCGTCGTGGTCTTCTTCCTGCTCATGCTGCTTCCCGCGGACGACTGGAATCAGCGAGCCGGCCGCTCGGTGTTCTTCCTGATCGGAGCGGTGTTCTCGGCGGCCACCGGCTATATCGGCATGTGGCTCGCCGTGCGCACCAATGTGCGGGTCGCCGCAGCGGCCCGGGAAGCGACTCCGGCGGTAGGCGAGCCGGCAAAGGATCTCACCACCGTCTCGCACACCGCGATGAAGATCGCATTTCGCACCGGCGGCGTCGTAGGCATGTTCACGGTGGGCCTCGGCCTGCTGGGCGCCTCCTGTGTGGTGCTGGTGTACGCGGCCGACGCGCCGAAGGTGCTCGAAGGCTTCGGCCTCGGCGCCGCCCTGATCGCGATGTTCATGCGCGTGGGCGGTGGCATCTTCACCAAGGCCGCCGACGTCGGCGCCGACCTGGTCGGCAAGGTCGAACAGGGCATTCCGGAGGACGACCCGCGCAATGCCGCGACCATCGCCGACAACGTGGGCGACAACGTCGGCGACTGCGCGGGCATGGCGGCCGACCTGTTCGAGTCGTACGCCGTCACCCTCGTGGCCGCGCTGATCCTCGGCAAGGCCGCGTTCGGCGACTCCGGACTGGCCTTCCCGCTGCTCGTGCCCGCCATCGGTGTGATCACCGCGATGATCGGCATCTTCGCGGTCGCCCCCAGGCGTGCCGACCGCAGCGGTATGACCGCGATCAACCGCGGCTTCTTCATCTCGGCGGTGATCTCGCTGGTGCTGGTCGCCGTCGCGGTCTTCGTCTACCTGCCGTCGAAGTATTCCGGGCTCGACGGCGTCACCGACGCGGCGATCCGGGGCAAGGACGGCGATCCGCGGATCCTCGCGCTGGTCGCGGTGGCCATCGGCATCCTGCTCGCCGCCGTCATCCAGCAGCTGACCGGCTACTTCACCGAGACCAACCGCCGTCCGGTGCGGGACATCGGCAAGACGTCCCTCACCGGACCGGCCACCGTCGTCCTGTCCGGCATCTCGCTGGGTCTGGAGTCCGCCGTCTACACCGCGCTGCTCATCGGGCTCGGTGTGTACGGCGCGTTCCTGCTCGGCGGTACGTCGATCATGCTGGCGCTGTTCGCGGTGGCGCTGGCCGGCACCGGCCTGCTCACCACGGTCGGCGTGATCGTCGCCATGGACACCTTCGGGCCGGTCTCCGACAACGCCCAGGGCATCGCCGAGATGTCCGGCGACGTCGAGGGCGCGGGCGCCCAGGTGCTCACCAACCTGGACGCGGTCGGCAACACCACCAAGGCCATCACCAAGGGCATCGCCATCGCCACCGCGGTCCTCGCCGCGGCGGCGCTGTTCGGGTCGTACCGCGACGCGATCACCACCAACGTGCAGGACGTCGGGGTGAAGCTGACCGGGCCTGGTTCGCCGTTGAGCCTGTCCCTGGACATCTCGCAGCCCAACAACCTCGTCGGCCTCATCGCGGGTGCCGCGGTGGTCTTCCTCTTCTCCGGACTGGCCATCAGCGCGGTGTCCAGGTCGGCGGGTTCGGTGGTGTACGAGGTGCGGCGGCAGTTCCGTGAGAAGCCCGGGATCATGGACTTCACGGAGAAGCCCGAGTACGGCAAGGTCGTCGACATCTGCACCAAGGACGCCCTGCGGGAGCTGGCCACGCCCGGTCTGCTCGCCGTCATGGCACCGATCTTCATCGGGTTCACGCTCGGCGTCGGCGCGCTCGGTTCCTACCTCGCCGGCGCGATCGGCGCGGGCACGCTGATGGCGGTGTTCCTCGCCAACTCCGGCGGTGCCTGGGACAACGCCAAGAAGCTGGTGGAGGACGGGCACCACGGCGGCAAGGGCAGCGAAGCCCATGCCGCCACGGTGATCGGGGACACGGTCGGCGATCCGTTCAAGGACACCGCGGGCCCCGCGATCAACCCGCTGCTGAAGGTCATGAACCTGGTCTCGCTGCTCATCGCACCGGCGGTGATCAAGTTCTCCTACGGTGAGGACAAGAGCCTCGGGGTGCGGATCGGGATCGCCGTCCTCGCGCTGCTGGTGATCGTCGTCGCCGTGTATCTCTCCAAGCGGCGCGGCATCGCTGTCGGAGAGGAGGAGAGCGCCGAGCGGGTCGCCAACTCGCCCGACGCGGCGGTGGTTTCGTAGGGCCCCTGAAGAGGGCCTGGTCGGCGGGCGGGCGGCGGCACGTACTGACGTGCCGCCGCCCGCTCCCGTATGTGTGGGCGGCATGTGTGCTCGGACACGTCGTGAGCCTTCTCTCGCATGGTTCAAAACGCCACAAAAGCTGACTTGTAGCTCATCCGACAAGAGGAGGGATGGTGTCCGGCGTGTAGATTCCGGTGGCCGAGAGCCATGGAAGGGACCAATCCGGTGAACAAGAAGCTCGCGGCCGCACTGTCCGGCGGTGCGGTACTCGTTGTGGCGTTGTCGGGGTGCAGCAGCAGCGGCGGTGACAAGGGGCCCGACCCCAAGCTGGTGTCCTGGGCCAAGGCGGTGTGCGACGCGGTGCCCGCACAGGACGCGAAGATCAAGGCGGCGAACGCGGCGATCAGGACGACCGCCGCCGACACGGCCAAGCCCGAGACCCTCCAGAAGACGGACTCGCAGGCATTCCAGGACATGGCTGACGGCTACAAGGCCATCGCCGCCGCCATCAGCGGTGCCGGGGCGCCTCCCGGGGTCGACGGCGGTGCCAAGCGGCAGCAGGACGTCGTGAAGACCCTCACCAGCCTCGCCTCCTCCTACACCGACCTGAAGAAGCAGGTCGACGGCCTGAACACCAAGAACCAGGGGAAGTTCGCCTCCGGTCTGCGTGACGTCGCCACGCGGATGACGGAGCTGGAGAAGCAGCACAAGAGCGGCACCGAGGCGCTGAAGAGCCTGCAGCAGGGCGAGGTCAAGGAGGCCATCGCCGAGCAGAGCAGCTGCAAGAAGGTCGCGTCCTCGACCGCGCCTGCGACGGGTTCGACGACCGGGGAGACCGGGGCGACGAAGGGCTGAGCCCTACTGGGGCCGGGCCCGCCCGGAGCAACCGGGCCAACCGGGCCGGGCAGGGCGGCCGGTGCGCTCAGGCTTCTGCCCCCCGCCCCCTCCTCCCGCCCCAGCCCCCTCCCCCCGGCCCCCGCCGCCCCCCGGCCCCCGCCGCCCCCCGGCCCTGCCGTCCCTCCCGGCCCCCCGGCCGCGCCTCCCGCGCCCGCCGGGGCGGCTTCCTGCCGCCCCCTGCCCGTACGGGCGCTCAGGCCGCTCCCGGCAGGTCTCGCGGGCCACAATGGTGGCGTGACTGACTCCGGACTCGCCCCCCTGCCCGCTCCCGACCGGCCCGACACCGCCGCGCGCCTGAGGGACGCCCTGCTGGCCGCCTCCTTCACCGCCGACGGGCTGCTCGACCTGCTCGGCGCCCCCGCGTACGCGGCGCTGGCCCGCAGCGAGACCGTGCCCGCTCTGCGCGCGACCCGTGGCGACACACCGCTGGAGACGCTGGTACGGCTGTTCCTGCTCCAGCAGCCGGTGCCCCACGCGCGCGTGACGGCCGTGCTGCCGGTCGAGGAGGCGGTGGAGGCAGGCTGGCTCACCCGCGTGGGCGCCGACGAGGTGGCCGCGACCGTGGACGTACGGCCGTACGGCGGCCCCGGCGGCGAGGACTGGTTCATCGTCTCCGACCTCGGGTGCGCGGTCGGCGGTGCCGGTGGCATCGGACAGCGCGAGAAGGGCGTCGTCCTGGGCGTCGGCGGCGCCTCCACGACCCTCGCCGGCATCACCGTCCGCGCCCCCGTCTCCTCCGCCCTCGACCTCGGTACGGGCTCCGGCATCCAGGCGCTGCACGCCGCCCAGCACGCCACGCGCGTGACGGCGACCGACCTCAACCCGCGTGCGCTGCACATGACGGCGCTCACGCTGGCCCTCTCCGGGGCCCCCGCCGCCGACCTGCGCGAGGGCTCGCTGTTCGAGCCGGTCCGGGACGACGAGACGTTCGACCTGATCGTGTCCAACCCGCCGTTCGTGATCTCCCCGGGCGCCCGGCTGACGTATCGGGACGGCGGCATGGGCGGGGACGATCTGTGCCGCTCGCTCGTTCAGCAGGCGGGGGAACGGCTGAACGAGGGCGGGTTCGCGCAGTTCCTCGCCAACTGGCAGCACGTGGCAGGGGAGGACTGGCAGGACAGGCTCAGGTCGTGGGTGCCGCGCGGGTGCGATGCCTGGATCGTGCAGCGCGAGGTGCAGGACGTCACGCAGTATGCCGAGCTGTGGCTGAGGGACGCGGGTGACCACCACGGGGACCCGGCGGAGTACCAGGCGCGGTACGACGCCTGGCTCGACGAGTTCGAGGCGCGCAAGGTCAAGGCGATCGGCTTCGGCTGGATCACCCTGCGCAGGACGGGCTCGGCGGAGCCCGTCATCACCGTCGAGGAGTGGCCGCACCCGGTGGAGCAGCCGCTCGGGGACACGATCCGGGCGCACTTCGACCGTCTCGACTATCTCCGGGAGCGCGACGACGCGGCGCTGCTGGCCAGCCACTTCAAGCTCGTCGCCGAAGTGGTCCAGGAGCAGGTCGGGCTGCCCGGCGCCGAGGACCCGGAGCATGTGGTGCTGCGCCAGCACCGCGGGATGCGCCGGGCGACGAAGGTGGACACGATCGGCGCCGGATTCGCGGGCGTGTGCGACGGCACGCTGAGCGCCGGCCGCATCCTGGACGCCATCGCGCAGCTCGTCGGAGAGGACCCGGTGCTGCTCCGCGACCGTACGCCGGCGCAGATCCGGCTGCTGGTGGAGCAGGGCTTCCTGGAGCCGACGGGCTGAGCGGCGGGGCCCGGGAGCGCGGGCCGCGGGGGCGTGCGCGGGGTCGGGCAGCTCCCGGTCCCCGACGCCCGCACTCCCGGTCCCCGGCACCCGTGCTCCCGGTCCCCGGTGCCGTACCTCCGGGTTCGGAGCGGATGCCGACCGGGAGCGGGGCCGGGACCGCGTGCGGACCCGGTCCCGGAAAACGGCCGGAAAAATATGGGCGGAGAGCAGAGACCGCTCTCACTCGTACGCGCGTTCGGTTGTGCGTCGACCTCCCGTTCACCCCGATGTCGCCCGCCCGACTCCCGCGCGTGCCACCCTCCCGGCGCTGGGCGGAGCCGAGGGCAGGGAACGGGTGGGCGGGCGATGGAGAGTGGGCCGGCGATCTTCGCGGGAGTGGTGTTCGCCCTGTTCGGGGCCGGTCTGCTGGCCTGGACCGGGACGCGTTTTCGGCGCGGGGAGCCGGTGGCCCTGGGTGTGAGTCGGGTCGCATCGGCGACCGTCGCGAGCCTGGCCGGAACGGCCGCGCTGGCCCTCGGCGTGTACTGCCTGACCCGGCTCTGAGGCCGGTGGTCACCGCGTCCGCGGCGTAAGGGGAGCGTCACGCTCCGGACAGGGGCGCGGGAATGACCGGGCAGTCCGGGCGGCAGGAATGGCGGTAGTCGGGTTACCGTTCGAGTGGCCGTTGTGGGCTTTTCCCGTTTGACACGGGGGCGGGATGTAGCGTCACACTCCGCAGCGTCACACGAGCCAGCAGTGCGCCGCGACCCCGGGACGAAGGCCTGGGGAGGCCCCAGCGTCGACCGGAGAGAAGAGCGAAGTTGTCCCCGACCAGCGAGACCGCACAGGGCGGTCGCCGACTCGTCATCGTCGAGTCGCCTGCCAAGGCGAAGACGATCAAGGGCTACCTCGGCCCCGGCTACACCGTAGAGGCGAGCGTCGGGCACATCCGCGACCTTCCCAACGGCGCCGCGGAGGTGCCGGAGAAGTACACCGGCGAGGTCCGCCGCCTCGGTGTGGACGTAGAACATGACTTCCAGCCGATCTATGTCATCAACGCTGACAAGAAGGCACAGGTCAAGAAGCTCAAGGACCTGCTGAAGGACTCCGACGAGCTGTTCCTCGCCACCGATGAGGACCGGGAGGGCGAGGCGATCGCCTGGCACCTCCAGGAAGTCCTGAAGCCGAAGATCCCGGTCAAGCGCATGGTGTTCCACGAGATCACCAAGGACGCGATCCGCGAGGCCGTCGCCAACCCGCGCCAGCTCAACCAGCGGCTGGTCGACGCCCAGGAGACCCGCCGCATCCTCGACCGTCTCTACGGCTACGAGGTCTCCCCGGTGCTGTGGAAGAAGGTCATGCCCCGGCTGTCGGCCGGCCGCGTGCAGTCCGTCGCCACACGACTCGTCGTGGAGCGGGAACGCGAGCGCATCGCGTTCCGTTCGGCTGAGTACTGGGACCTGACGGGCACCTTCGCGACCGGCCGCGCCGGCGACTCGTCGGACCCGTCGTCGCTGGTCGCCCGCCTGCAGAGCGTCGACGGCAGGCGAGTCGCGCAGGGCCGCGACTTCGACTCCCTGGGCCAGCTCAAGGGCGCGAACACCCTCCACCTCGACGAGGCGACCGCGCGCGGCCTCGCCGCCGCCCTGGAGAACACCCGCTTCTCCGTACGCTCCGTCGAGTCCAAGCCGTACCGCCGTTCGCCGTACGCGCCGTTCCGTACGACGACGCTGCAGCAGGAGGCCAGCCGCAAGCTGGGCTTCGGCGCGAAGGCGACCATGCAGGTCGCCCAGAAGCTGTACGAGAACGGCTACATCACGTACATGCGTACGGACTCCACGACGCTGAGCGACACGGCGGTCGCCGCTGCCCGCGCCCAGGTCACGCAGCTGTACGGCGCCGACTACCTGCCGCCGCAGCCGCGCACCTACGCCGCGAAGGTCAAGAACGCGCAGGAAGCGCACGAGGCGATCCGTCCCTCGGGTGATCGTTTCCGCACGCCCGCCGAGACCGGCCTGACCGGCGACCAGTTCAAGCTCTACGAGCTGATCTGGAAGCGGACCGTCGCCTCCCAGATGAAGGACGCGACCGGCAACAGCGTCACGGTGAAGATCGGCGGTACGGCCGCCGACGGCCGGGACGCCGAGTTCAGCGCCTCCGGCAAGACGATCACCTTCCACGGCTTCCTGAAGGCCTACGTCGAGGGTGCCGACGACCCGAACGCCGAGCTGGACGACCGCGAGCGCCGGCTGCCGCAGGTCGCCGAGGGCGACGCGCTGGCCGCCGAGGAGATCACGGTCGACGGCCACGCGACCAAGCCCCCGGCCCGCTACACCGAGGCGTCCCTGGTCAAGGAGCTGGAAGAGCGCGAGATCGGCCGCCCTTCGACGTACGCGTCGATCATCGGCACGATCCTGGACCGCGGCTACGTCTTCAAGAAGGGCACGGCCCTGGTGCCGTCCTTCCTGTCCTTCGCCGTGGTGAACCTCCTGGAGAAGCACTTCGGGCGGCTCGTCGACTACGACTTCACCGCCCGGATGGAGGACGACCTCGACCGCATCGCGGCCGGTGAGGCCAAGGCCGTGCCGTGGCTGAAGCGTTTCTACTTCGGCGAGGGCACCGCCACGGGCGGCGCGGCCGACGCCGGCAACGGCGACGGGGACCACCTCGGCGGCCTCAAGGAGCTGGTGACCGACCTGGGCGCGATCGACGCGCGCGAGGTGTCGTCGTTCCCGGTGGCCAACGACATCGTGCTCCGCGTCGGCCGCTACGGCCCGTACATCGAGCGCGGCGAGAAGGACACCGAGCAGCACCAGCGTGCCGACATCCCGGACGACCTGGCGCCGGACGAGCTGACCGTCGAGCTGGCCGAGGAGCTGCTGGCCAAGCCCAGCGGCGACTTCGAGCTGGGCACCGACCCCCGGTCGGGCCACCAGATCGTCGCCAAGGACGGCCGCTACGGCCCGTACGTCACGGAGATCCTCCCCGAGGGCACCCCGAAGACCGGCAAGAACGCGGTCAAGCCGCGCACGGCCTCGCTCTTCAAGACCATGTCGCTCGACACGGTGACGCTCGACGACGCGCTGAAGCTGATGTCGCTGCCGCGGACAGTGGGCACGGACGTCGACGGCGTGGAGATCACCGCGCAGAACGGCCGGTACGGCCCGTATCTGAAGAAGGGCACGGACTCGCGCTCGCTGCAGTCCGAGGACCAGCTCTTCACCATCACGCTGGAGGAGGCGCAGGCGATCTACGCCCAGCCGAAGCAGCGTGGCCGGGCCGCCGCCAAGCCGCCGCTGAAGGAACTGGGCGAGGACCCGGTCTCCGCCAAGCCGGTCGTGGTCAAGGACGGCCGCTTCGGCCCGTACGTCACCGACGGCGAGACGAACGTGACCCTCCGCTCGGGTGACAGCGTCGAAACGATCACTCCTGAGCGTGGTTTCGAGCTGCTCGCCGAGAAGCGCGCGAAGGGCCCCGCCAAGAAGACGGCCGCGAAGAAGACGACGGCCAAGAAGACCGCCCCGGCGAAGAAGACCGCCGCCAAGAAGACGGCCGCCAAGAAGACGACGGCCGCCGCGAAGAAGACGACCGCGAAGAAGACCACCGCCAAGAAGGCGACGGCCGCCAAGTCGACGGCTTCCGGCGCGGAGGACTGACCTGTTCCGCGCGGACCGAACCTGGTCCGCGCGAAACCTGGTCAGCGCGGACCTGGTCAGCGCGGATCTGTTCCGCGCGGGTCGAATCCGGTCTGTGGGCCGAACCCGATCTGTGGGCCGAACCCGGTCTGTGGGCCGAATCCGCTCCGCGCGGATCGATCTCCGGTCCGTGCGGCGGTCCGCCGGCGTTGCTGCCGTAGGACCTGCCCGTGCTACGGCCGTCCGCGGCTTCGCGAAACGAACGCCCGCCCCCGCCCCGGCACCGTCTCGGTGCCGGGGCGGGCGTACGTCCGGACACGTGAGGTGTGCTGTCAGTCGCTGCGGATAGGCTGAACGCATGACGCGAGCCGAGCAGCCAACGGCCCATTCCACAGAACCGGACGACGCCCTGGTCGCGGACTCCCGCGAGCGCGCCGTCCGCTCCCTGCTGCGCCGCCCGCAGCTGCGGCGCCTGTGGAGCGCGCAGCTGGTGAGCGGCGTCGGCGACGCCCTCTCCCTGCTCGTCCTGGTCGTCCTGGTCCTCCAGGCGTCGATAGCGGAAGGGGCGTTCGGCGGGGGCTACCGCGGCGCGGCGTTCGCAGTGGCGACGGTCTTCGGCGCGCGCGTCGTCGCCGCGCTGCTCTTCGGTGCCGTCCTCCTCGGCCCGGTGACCTCGCTCACCGCCCAGGAGGGTCCGCTCGACCGCCGCTGGACCATGGTCGGCTCCGACGGCCTGCGCGCCGCGCTGCTGATCGTCGCGCCCCTGTGGATCGACTGGACCCCGGACAACGCGCTGGCCGTCCTGCTGGTCACCGCCTTCGTCACCGGCGTCGCCGAGCGGCTGTGGACCGTGTGCCGGGAGAGCGCCGCCCCCGCCCTGCTGCCGGCCCCGCCGCCGGAGGGCGCGACCGTCCGGCCGCTGCCGGACCACCTCGACGCCCTGCGCCGCCTCGCGCTGCGCACCAGCTTCCTCGCGGTCCCGCTGGCCGCCACTGCCCTGGTGGTCGCCGGCCTGCTGAACAACCTGCTGGGCACCGGCGTGGCCTGGTTCGACCAGCACCATGCGGCCCTCGGGTCGTATGTGGCGGCCGGTCTGTTCGCCGCCTCGCTGTCCGTGCTGACCTACCTGGAACTGCCCGACACGCGCACCCCGCGCCCGCGGTCCCCGCTGGAGGGCCTGCGCCGCCCGCGCACCGGCACCGGCGTCGACAAGGGACGTACGGGCGCCATCCCGCTCCTCGTCCCGGCCTGCGCCGGAGTCGCCGGGGCGATCGCGGCGGCCGTCTCCGTGTGCGTGCTGCACGCCAAGGACCTGGGCGGCGGCCCGGTGCTGTACGGCCTGCTGGTGCTGGGCCTGACCGGCGGCGTCGCCCTCGGTATCCGCACCGCTCCCGCGCTGCTCCCCTCGCTCTCCCGCCGCCGCCTGCTGGCCCTCGCGATCGCCGTCACCGGCATCGCGCTGCTCGCCGCCGGTCTGGTCCCGGACGTCACCACGGTCCTGCTGATCGTCACACTGGCCGGCACCGGCGCGGGCGTGGCCGCCAACACCGGGCACACCCTGCTCGACCAGGAGACCGAGGACTACCGCCGGGCCCGCACCTCCGAGCACCTGCACGCCGTGGTCCGTGTCTTCATAGCGCTCGGCGCCCTGATCGCGCCCCTGGTCGCGGCGCTGATCGGCCCGCACCGGCTGGAGAACGGCAGGTTCGTCTTCGCGCACGGCGGTGCCGCCTTCACGCTGATGCTGGTCGGCGCGCTGCTGCTGCCGGTGGCCGCGCTGGTGCTCGCCAAGGTCGACGACCGGTCCGGCGTGCCGCTGCGCCAGGACCTCAAGGACGCGCTGCTCGGCGGCGACGACCCGGTGCAGGTCCCGGGGGCCGACGGCTTCTTCATCGCCCTGGAGGGCGGCGACGGCGCCGGCAAGTCCACCCAGGCCGAGGCGCTCGCCGAGTGGATCCGCGCCAAGGGCCACGAGGTGGTCCTGACCCGCGAGCCCGGTGCCACCCCGGTGGGCAAGCGGCTGCGCTCCATCCTGCTGGACGTGTCCTCGGCGGGCCTGTCGCACCGCGCGGAGGCGCTGCTGTACGCGGCCGACCGCGCGGAGCACGTCGACACGGTCGTACGCCCCGCCCTGGAGCGTGGCGCGGTGGTCATCTCCGACCGCTACATCGACTCCTCCGTCGCCTACCAGGGCGCCGGCCGCGATCTGTCCCCCACCGAGATCGCCCGCATCAACCGCTGGGCCACCAACGGGCTCGTCCCGCACCTCACGGTCCTGCTGGACGTCCCCCCGGAGACCGCCCGCGAGCGGTTCACCGAGGCGCCGGACCGGCTGGAGTCGGAGCCTGCGGAGTTCCACGCGCGCGTGCGGTCCGGTTTCCTCACGCTGGCCGCCTCCGACCCGGGCCGCTACCTGGTCGTGGACGCCGGGCAGGAGCCCGAGGCCGTCACCACGGTGGTCCGGCACCGGCTGGACATCGTGCTGCCGCTCTCCGAGGCCGAGGTCAAGGCCCAGGAGGAGGCCCGGCGGAAGGCCGAGGAGGAGGCCCGCCGCAAGGCCGAGGAAGAGGCCGCCCGCAAGGCCGAGGAGGAGCGCCTGGAGCGCGAGCGCCAGGAACAGCTCGCCAAGCTGCGTGCCGAGGAGGAGGAGCGCAAGCGGCGCGAGCTGGAAGAGGCGCAGCGGCGCGAGGCCGAACGGCAGGCGGAGGAGGCCCGCCAGCGGGCCGAGGAAGCACACCGGCGCGCGGAGGAGGAGCGGCAGCGGCTGCTCGCCGAGGAGAAGGCGCGCGCCGAGGAGGAGGCCCGCCGCAAGGCCGAGGAGGAGCGGCGCCGCAAGGAGGCCGAGGAAGCGGCCCGGCTGCGTGCGGAGGAAGAGGCCCGGCAGGCCCGCCTGCGCGCCGAGGAGGATGCCCGGCGCCTGGAGGCGCAGCGCAAGGCCGAGGAGGCGCTGCTGCGGGCCGAGGAGGCACGCCGGCAGGCGGCCGAGGCGGCGGCTGCGGCCGACGCGGCGGCCCGCAGGCCCAGCGCGCCCCGGCCGGCGGCACCGGGCGTGGTTCCCGAGGCGTCCACGGTCCCCACTCCGGTGGTGTCACCGGACGCGGGCAGGCCGGGCACGGACACGCGCGCCGCGGACACGCGGGCCACGGACGAGACGACGGTGCTGCGGCCGGTGCGTGAGGAGCGCGACGCCCCCGCGGACGACGTCCGGGGCCGGGGCGGTCGGTCCGCTCAGGACGCCCGTGCCGACTCCGAGGTGACGGCCGAGCTGCCGCAGCCGCCGGCGGCCCCCGGTCCCGCCGACGAGACCGCGGTGCTGCCGCGTATCCCGGGCGCGGCGGACGAGACGGCCGTGCTGCCGCAGGTGTCCGCCGACGAGACGGCCGAGCTGCCGTCGGTGGCACGGGGTGCGGCCGACGAGACGGCCGTGCTGCCCCCCGTACGCGATGACGCCCCGGCGGACCGGATGCCGTCCGGTTTCTTCCGGGACGAGCGGCCCGCCGCGGGTCCCGACGGCTCCGAGCCGCGCACGCGTGAGATGCCCCAGATCGACGCCGACGGCACACCCCGGCGCCGGCCGCGTTCCGACTGGGCCGAGGAAACCCCGCTGGACGACCTGCCGACGCTGGCCGACGAGCTGCTGGGCTCGTACGACGAGGGGGAGTACGGCGACCAGGGCGGCGACCACGGCGACGGCCGGGGCGAGGAGCAGGGCCGCAGGGGCCGCGGCCGGGGCCGGCGCGGCTGACCGGCACGCTCCCGCTGGGCATCAACGCCCCGGCACACCGGCGAGGGCCGGTGTGCCGGGGCGTTTCCGTCGCCGCCGCCGGCGGCCGTGTTCTCGCCGGTGGACCTCGGCTGTCAGTGGTCACCCGCACAATGGATGCCGGAACGCGGAATGTGACGGAAGGACGGCGTGACCCATGACCGTATGGGACGACCTCGTCGGGCAGGAGAAGGTGAGCGCGGTGCTCGACGCCGCCGCGCGGGACGCCGACGCCCTCGTCACGGCCGCCGCTGCGGCCCAGCCGCTGCCCGAGGCGTCGAAGATGACGCACGCCTGGCTGTTCACGGGCCCGCCCGGCGCGGGCCGGAACCAAGCGGCGCGGGCCTTCGCCGCGGCCCTGCAGTGCGTGAGCCCGGACCGCGCGCTCGGCGGCACCCCCGGCTGCGGCTTCTGCGACGGCTGCCACACCGCGCTGCTCGGCACCCACGCGGATGTCAGCGCCGTCGCAGCGGTCGGTGCCGAGATCCTGGTCAAGGACATGCGGGACACGGTTCGCAAGTCCTTCACCTCCCCGGCGAACGGCCGCTGGCAGATCATCCTGGTCGAGGACGCCGAGCGGCTGAACGAGAAGTCGGCGAACGCCGTCCTCAAGGCCGTCGAGGAGCCCGCCCCCCGCACGGTCTGGCTGCTGTGCGCCCCCTCCATCGAGGACGTCCTGCCGACGATCCGCTCCCGCTGCCGGCACCTGAACCTGCGCACGCCGTCCGTCGACGCCGTGGCCGACATGCTCGTACGGCGCGACGGCATCGAACCCGAGGTCGCCGCGACCGCCGCCCGCGCCACCCAGGGCCATGTCGACCGGGCCCGCCGCCTCGCCACCGACCCGGCGGCCCGTGAGCGCCGGGCCGGCGTGCTGAGGCTGCCGCTGCGGCTCGACGAGGTCGGCGCCTGCCTCAAGGCCGCCCAGGAGCTGGTCGACGCGGCGGCCGAGGACGCCAAGCAACTCGCCGAGGAGACGGACGGCAAGGAGTCCGAGGAGCTGAAGGCGGCGCTCGGCGCGTCCCAGGGCGGCCGGCTGCCACGGGGCACGGCGGGGGTGATGAAGGACCTGGAGGACATGCAGAAGCGCCGCAGAACCCGTACGCAGCGCGACAGCCTGGACGTCGCCCTCGGCGACCTCACCGCCTTCTACCGCGATGTCCTCGCCCTCCAGCTCGGCACCCGTGTGGCGCTCGCCAACGCCGACGCCGAGGACGCCCTGGACCGGCTGGCCCGTGGCAGCACCCCGGAGTCCACCCTGCGCCGCATCGAGGCGATCGCCGCCTGCCGCGACGCCCTGGACCGCAATGTGGCTCCGCTGCTGGCGGTGGAGGCGATGACGATGGCCCTGAGAGCCGGCTGACACCGACCGGGCGGACGGGACGACGCCGCCGGGCGCGGCGGCGGGCGCGGGCGCGGGCGCGGGCATGAGCGTGGGCAGGACCGACGGCCGGCGCCGGACGGCTGGCGGGCGCTCGTACGAAAGGGGCCGCGACGACGTCCACGCGCACGCGCCCAGGGGCCAGCGGCGACGTCCACGCGCACGCGCCAAGGGCAGCGCTGGCGTCCACGGGCCGTGTCCGCTTCCGTCCCCGTGTCCCCCGTACTCCGTCCCCGTGTCCCTCGTAGGAGGCACAAAGCCCACAGAGCGCACCCGATCCATCGCGCAGCGTTACGCTCGCCTGGTGTATACCAGGCCATCCCCCCACTCCCGCCGGACCCAGGGCATCCGCCCCCGGCCGCCGGCCCGCCTCACGGCCGCGCTTCTCACGGCCGCCGCCCTGCTCGTGTCCGCCTGCTCCGCCGGCATCTCGACCACGCCGGCGGGCGGGACGGTGGAGGAGGCGGCGCTGGCCGCGCTGCCGCGCGCGACGCCGTCGGCCCTCACGTCGTACTACGGCCAGCGGCTGGGGTGGCGTGACTGCGGCGCCCCCGGCTACCAGTGCGCCACGATGAAGGCCCCGCTGGACTACGCGAACCCCGACGCGGGCTCCGTCCGGCTCGCCGTCGCCCGCAAGAAGGCCACCGGCAAGGGCAGGGCGCTCGGTTCGCTGCTGGTCAACCCGGGCGGCCCGGGCGGCTCGGCGGTCGCCTACCTCCAGCAGTACGCGGGCTTCGGCTACCCGGAGGAGGTACGCGCCCGCTACGACATGGTGGCGGTGGACCCGCGGGGCGTCGCCCGCAGCGAGCCCGTCGAATGTGTCGACGGACGGCAGATGGACGCGTACACGCAGACCGATCTGACCCCCGACGACCCGCGGGAACAGGGCGCGGTCGTCGCGGCGGACCGCGAGTTCGCGGAGGGCTGCGGGGCGCGGTCGGCGCGGCTGCTGCGGCACGTCTCCACCGTCGAGGCGGCCCGGGACATGGACATCCTGCGGGCGGTGCTCGGGGACCGGAAGCTGCACTACGTCGGGGCGTCGTACGGCACGTTCCTCGGGGCGACGTACGCCGGGCTGTTCCCCGCGCGGGTCGGCCGGATGGTCCTGGACGGCGCGATGGACCCCTCCCTGGACGCCCGCAGGCTGAACCTGGACCAGACGGCGGGCTTCGAGACGGCGTTCCAGGCGTTCGCGAAGGACTGCGTACGGCAGTCCGACTGCCCGCTCGGCGGCAGGAGCGCGACGCCCGCGCAGGTCGGCGACCACCTGCGGGCGTTCTTCCGCAGCCTGGATGCCCGCCCCGTCCCGGCCGGCGACAAGGACGGCCGCAAGCTGGGAGAGGCGCTGGCCACCACCGGGGTGATCGCGTCGATGTACGACGAGGGGTCCTGGGGCCAACTGCGCCAGGCGCTCACCTCGGCGATGAAGGATCACGACGGCGCCGGCCTGCTGGCCCTCTCCGACAGCTACTACGAGCGCGACACAAAAGGCCACTACAGCAACCTGATGATGGCCAACGCCGCCGTGAACTGCCTGGACCTGCCCCCGGCGTTCTCCGGCCCCGGCGAGGTCGAGAAGGCGCTGCCCGCCTTCGAGAAGGCGTCCCCGGTCTTCGGCAGGGGCCTGGCCTGGGCATCGCTGAACTGCGCGTACTGGCCGGTGCGGGCGACGGGCGAGCCGCACCGCATCGAGGCCGAGGGGGCGGCGCCGATCGTGGTCGTCGGCACCGTCCGCGACCCGGCGACGCCCTACCGCTGGGCGCGTTCCCTGGCCGGCCAGCTCTCCTCCGCCCGCCTCCTGACCTACGACGGCGACGGCCACACGGCGTACGGCCGCGGCAGCGCCTGCATCGACGCGGCGATCAACGCCTACCTCCTCCGAGGCACCCCGCCGGCCAGCGGAAAGCGCTGCTCATAGCCCCGCCGACCGCCCCGGAGCCGCCTGCTCCGGGGCGGGTACGAAGCACCCCGGGAAACTGTGTAGACTTACCGACGTTGCTGATCGCACCATAGTGCGGGCAGCGCGCCGCTTTAGCTCAGATGGCCAGAGCAACGCACTCGTAATGCGTAGGTCTCGGGTTCGAATCCCGAAAGCGGCTCCATCGGAAAGACCAGCTAGGAACGTTCCTAGCTGGTCTTTCGTCGTTCAGCGCACGCGACGGCGGAGCCGCGCGCGGGCCGCACGGCTGTCGCCGGTCTCAGTTCTGGTCTCAGTCGAGGGTTCCGGGCGAGGCATGAAGGCGTCGCCCATGCGGCGCATCGCGTCCTTCGAGAGGTGCGAGCGCCCCTTCACGTATCGCCGGGTCTGACTGATCTGGGTGTGCCGCAGGATCTCCATGATGGTCGGCATGTCGACCCCCAGTTCGTTGAGGATCGTGCCGGCGGTGTGGCGACTCCCGTCGTACAGCCGGCGGTCGTCGATCCCGGCTTCCGCGAGCAGCTCCTTGAACTCCTCCCAGTCGGCCCGGGGGTCGATCGGCCGGCCGTCCGGCCGCGTGAAGACGGCGCCGCTCTCCTCCCAGGAGTCCCCGGCCGCCTCTCGCAGCGCGTTCTGCCGTTCCTTGTGTTCGTTCAGGTAGGGGACGAACGGCGGGGGAATCGGTACCGGGTTCCGGCTCTTCTTCGTCTTCGGCCGGGTGAAGACGAGTCCGCCGTTCTTGCGCTCCGGGCACGCGCTCGCGTGCCGGGTGCAGCCTTTCGGGCACGGCTTGGGGCACCCGCGCTTGTAGCTCCTGTGCGTCTGGCAGTCCGGCGGACAGGGCTCGAACCGGTGCAGTCGAGCACCGCAGCCGTGGGGGTCCTTGCAGCCGTGCCGCCAGGTGAGTCGCTGGAGCTGCCACTGGGGGTGAAACAGCTCGTTTTCCAGGTCGACGTACGACCAGCGCAGGCCGAGCGTCTCGCCCTGCCGGAAGCCCATGCCGACACCGACGCACCACCGCATGAAGGTGGGCCGCTTCGCCGCGGCTTCCAGGAACGCTTTGGCTTCCTCGGTGGTGAAGGGGTTCGCCTCGGTCTCATCGACGGTCGGCGGGTCGACCAGTGTCGCTACGTTCTCGCCGATGATCCGACGGCGGTGGGCGATCTTGAGTGCGCGGGACAGGATGCGGTGCACCTTGAGGACGTGCGACGGGGCGTGTCCCTCGTCCAGCATGGCGCGGTACATCCGTTCCAGATGCTCCGGGGCGAGCTTGTCGAGCCGGTGCTGTCCCACGCCGGGGTTGATGTCGTTGCGGGTCTTCGACCAGTAGTCGTCCAGGGAACGCGGCTTGAGCTTCAGGCTCGCGATCTCGGTCAGGTAGGTCTCCATCCACTGCGCGACGGTCGGCTTGCGGCCGGCCTTGGGGGCCCGGCCCTTGTCGCGCAGCGCTTCCAGCTCGCGGACCTTGCGGCGCACCTCCGCTTCGGTCTTCGCGCGTCGGTGGCGTCGGTCGGGGCTTCCGTCGTTTTTCACGCCCATCGTGACGCGGCCGTGCCACCAGCCGTCGGCGCCGAGGTAGATGGACGACTCCATGTTGGCCTTGCGGGGGCTCATGTACTCCTCCGAACGCGATGGGACCCCGGGCGGGCGGCCCGGGGTCCCATCGCGCATGCTCAGCAGGACTGCGCTTCCAGGGCGTTGACGAACTCTTCGAGGTGACACCGCTTGATGCGGCGCGACCGGCCGCGCTTGACGAACTTCAGCTCTCCGGCGGCCATCAGTTCGTAGACGGTGGAGCGGCCGAAACTCAGCACTTCGGCGGCTTCCTCCGGGGTGTAGAGCAGTCGGTCGATGCGGACGACGGCGGTGCTGTTCACGTGGATCTCTCCTCAGCAGCGCATCGGGGCACTGGGCCCCCTTCCGGGAAGTCCGCTACTTCCGCTACCTCCGCTACCGCGCAGGTCAGGGGCCTGCCGGTGGTAGCGGATGGCGGTAGCGGTAGCGGATGGGTAGCGGTCCGGTAGCGGATCGCGGGGGCGGTATCCGCTACCGGATCAGTGCTGGTCAGACCATGTTTTCGGTGCCGGGTAGCGGAGGTAGCGGATTCTGCCGGGGCGGGGGGCAGTAGCGGGACCAGGCGTCGTGCAGATCGGTCGCGTAATAGCCCTTGAGGACGCCTCCGCCGGTCTTGATGTTGCGGGAGGTGATCGGGTCTCCGTCGGCGGTGACGTACTCGGAGAGCATCCGGGACAGGCGGCGGGAGTCGAGCGGCTTGCCGCCCATGTCCGCCCAGGGCGCGTCGTCCATGGCGTTGAGCCGGTCGAGGATGGCGACGGTGGGCAGGCGGTCGATGCCGGCCATGACGTGGTCGCGCAGGTCGGTTAGCAGTCGGATGCCGATGCTGCCCTTGTCGTTGGCCCGGGAGGCTTTGACCAGGGTGAGGCAGGCTTCCCGTGCTCGCTTCGGCCAGTCGCCGCCGGCTGCGTCCGCTACGGCGAGGAGGGGTTCCCACACGTCGGCGGGCCGGTCGGCGACCCCGTCCGGCATCTCCGGGAACGCGTCCGTGACCTGCCTCTGGATGGCCTCGGCCCACTTGCTGAGACGGTCACGCAGTGCGTTGCCTTCCCGCACGTGGATGCGGGTGCGGAACTGCTCGACCTGCTCGTTCGGGGCGCGGCGGCGCATGCGGACGATGACGGACCGGGTCATGATCGTGTCGGGGAGGTTGCCGAGTCCGGCGACGGCGAGTGCGCAGTAGGAAGGGAAGCCCTGTACTTGCTGGTTGGCGCCGTCCCCAACGCACCGGTACATCACACGGCCGCGGGTGTGGCCGGCGTTGATGAACCCCCGCAGCTGCTCGTTCTCCCCGGCCTTGGGACCGAAGACGGTATCGATCTCATCGAAAAGGATCGTGGGCCGGCCGCCGTCGACGCCGGACACGGAACGGAACAAGGCGGCGGCGGACGCGTCCACGGCTGCCATGGAGCGCGGCACGAGGGTCTCCACCACTTCCAGCGCCCGCGACTTCCCCGACCCCGGTTCCGGGGAGAGGAACGCGAGCCGCGGGGTGGAGTCGAACGCGTCCAGGAGGTGGGCGTGCGCGTCCCACAGGGCCACTGCGACGTAGGCGGCTTCCGTCGGGAAGACGTTGAAGCGCCGGTGGAAGGCTTCCACCTCGTTGAGCAGCGCGGCCCCGTCGATGGGGGTGGGTGCGCTCATGCGGCGGCCCTCTCTTCCTGGGGGTGGCGGAGCGGGCAGGCGTTGCGGTGGGCGGTGTGCGCCTCGATCAGGGCGATCACCTTGCGTTTGCCGACGGCGCTCCGGTCCCAGCCGCACTCGCACTGGGAGGTGGCCGTGGGTCGGGTGCCGCGCGGGGCGCGGATGTGCAGCCACGCGATGGGGTACCGGCCGTCGTCCTGGCGCGGGTCAGGGCGAAGAGCAGTGACGACGCCCTTGCGGGCGGCGCCTGTCGACTCGCCCTCGGCCGGTTCGGGCGCGGCCTGTTCGGCGACAGGCTGGCCGGTCGGGGTGAGGGTGAGGCTCTTCAGGCGGGGGCGGGAGGGGGTGTTCATGCCGTGTCCCGGCGCTGCTGGTTGTGGGTGATGGACCAGTTCAGGGCGCTGCGGAGGGTAGATCGGCACTCGGCCGGGGACAGTCCGGCCAACTCGCCCGCCTCCTGAAGAGCCTGCTCGACCACATGCCGGGGGAGGTCGCCCCACGCGACGAACCGCCCCAGGGCTCGCGCAGCACGCAGTAATGTCCCGTCCCGCTGGCCGACGTGGGCCCCGGCGACGGCCCGGGTCTCGTTGGCGAGCGCTACATCCGCATACCGGGTGGATTGCCCCGGGATGGCGGTCGCGGGCGCCTGTGGGGTCCTGGGGGCGGGTCGCAGGATGGTGTGGAGCCACGGGGGTAGTACGGCCGTCTCCAGGCCGCACAGAGACTCGTACGTCCCGGCGGGGGTGATGCTGCCGGCGGCGACGACGTACCCGCCCCATGCCCGGGTGTCGACCAACTCGCCGATGGTCCCGGCGGTGTTGGCCAGCCGGGTTCCGGGCGGGGCGGTGAAGTACAGGTGCCTCCCGCCGCTCGCGGTCCGCACCCGGTAGGTGGCCGGGACGGCGTGGCCGGCGCGCTCGCAGAGCGCCTGGAAGGTTGCCGCGCCGTCAGGCGCGTCCGAACTGCCCTTGTCCTTGGGCACGTCCAGGTCCACGACCACCAGACCGGACGGGCCGGTGGCGATGCCGACGTTGAACGGCGCGAGGGACCAGGCGGCGCGGATGCGATCGGGGTCGGTGGTGGCCCGCTGCTCCCACTTCACGTGCCCGCCGGCACATACGCCGGTGCGGGGGCAGGAGGACTCGCCGTGCAGGGCAGGCCGCTTCGTGCCGGGACGGAGAGGGAAGACGTGCCAGCCGCACTCGGCGGCCTGCAACGCGGCATGCAGCAGGGTGACGTTCATGCCGTCGCCCCCGGACGAACGGGAGTGCGGGCGGTGGAGCCCTCGCCCGATGTCGGCGGGATGGGTCATGCTGGGTGACCTCCACTGTTCAGTTGGATGGTGGGAGCGAGGGCGGCCCCGGATCTTTGGCGAGACGAGGGGGCCGCCCTTGGCGTAGCTAGTGGTTGGTGGTGCGGGCGAACACGCCACGGGTGTGGGTGGTGGTGTTCTCCTGCCGGACCGGCCCTGTGTAGTGGTGGTGGTGTTCGGTGCGGTTGGCTGTGAGGGAGCGCAGGGCGGTCCCGAGGGCCGTGAGGACGGCGGCCAGACCTGCGATGGGCAAGGTGACGAACAGGACGGAGGCCAGGGAGATGGCGGCGAATCCCTGGCAGGCGAGCCAGACGCCGCAGCCGATGCCGACGCACGCGGCGCCGACGCCGATGCCCGCGACGGCGGTGCCGGCGGCCCAGGCGGGGACGATCCGCCGGTCCGGCTGGAGGACCGGGGGCGTGCTGCCGTAGGCGGGCAGCGGGGTGGCGTCGCGGTACGCGGTGGCCGTCTCGGGAAGGGGCCGGTAGGCATCGGCGATGATCCGGCGGGCTTCGGCGTCAGCTTCCGAGTCGGTCAGGCGGGGGTCAGATCGGATCGAGTCGGGGGCGTGCTCGGAGTGGGACACGGTGCACTCCTGCGGGTGAGGCGCGGGCCCACGCAGCGCGTGCATGGGCGGGCCCGCGGGCGAGTGTCAGGCAGGTGTCAGGGACGTTAGGCGGGGGGCGTCACGCGGTTCTGACAGTGGGTTTGCCTAGGGGTTTGGGTGTCAGGCGTGCGTGACGGTGTCAGGTGTCAGGCGGCCGTCAGGATGGGGACGATGCGCCACCGGCCGGTGGTGTTCGTCGGCTCCAGGCGCCCTTCCTCGGCAGCTTCCTTCAGCCGGGCGGACACCCAGGGGCGGGAGAGGCGGTGGGCGTCGCACCAGTCCATGAAGTCCCTCGGGCCCACGATCATCTGGCCGCCCGTCTCGAAGTCCTCCAGCGCCTGGGCGAACAGGAGCCGGGCCTCCTCGGGGGAGGGCTTGCGGCCGGTCTCCTGTCCAAAGATCGGCGCGTCGTCGCCTTCCTCGTCGCCGGGCAACTCGGCTTCGGGGTCGATGTCGGTGTCCTCGGGGTCGATCAGCAGCCCGTGCCCCTGTCCCTGCCCGTCGTTCATGTCGTGGTCTCCCTGCACGGAGGTCAGTCGCGGGCTGCCCGTGGCCGGGGCGGGGTCGGGGGTGGTGCGGCCGGTGTAGGCGCGGCCGGCGACCGCGGTCACCGCTGCGGCCGTGACCGGGTCGGCGGTCGCGCCCTCCCGCAGGGCCCACGCCGCGAGCTGCTCCATGAGGGGGACGGCGCGGGCGGGGAAGGCGAAGGTACGGCCCGGGGACGGGTAGCGGTCCTCAGGGATGCCGCCGCTGACCACGTAGCAGTAGCCGGGTCGCCGGTTGCCCCACGCTCCGGGATGGGCCCCCGCCGCCAGCACCTCATCGGGCAACGAGAATCCTTCGTCACGCCGGTCACAGCCGAGTGCGATCACGGACGGCAGCGAGGCCCGGGTGCTCGGAGACATCTGGTCGTAGGAGGGGCGCTGCAGGGACACGATCAGGGAGACGCCGGCGGAGCGGGCTTCCTGCGCGATCCCGGTGAACGCGTCGTCGCCGAGGTTGCGCAGGGTGTTCGCCGCTTCCTCGAACCAGGCCACCAGGAACGGCATACCAGCGCACCCGCACGCCCGGCCGGGCTGGCAGGAATGGTCGACGTCGGTCTGGGTCTGGGCGGCGGCGGGGAGCCACTGCCGGTAGCCGTGGGCGCCGAGCCAGCGGGTGCGGGCGGGGATGACGGCCTTGACCGCCTCCACCATGACCTCTGTCTCCGCCCCGCCCTCGGCGGACCAGTCCATGCCGGGCCGCAGCGGAGCGAAGTCCTGGAACGCTTTCGGGTCGGACACCCACAGCAGCACGTCCCGGCGGGAAAAAATCTCCGTCTGGAGGTTCAGCGCGGTCTCGCCCTTGCCGGATCCGGTGCCGCCCGCGATCAGGACGTGGGTGCTGTTCCGCTTGGCTTCCGGGTCGCCGGGGAGCCAGATGACGAGGGGGGAGCCGTCGTCGTACCGGCCGATGACCAGCGGTTCCGCGATCGAACCCCCGAGGTTCGACGGCCCCTCGTACTCCGCCGGCTGAGCGAGCATGTCTTCGGGGACGATGACCAGCTCACCGCGTCGGCTGGAGTCGGGGGAGGGGTGGTAGCGGACGGCGGAGGCGGGCAGGTCCAGCGCGGATGCGATCCGGGCCAGTGCCTTGGAGACGTCGTCGTTGGTTTGCTCGCCCGGCTCCAGCGACAAAGGTGCCGTGACCCGGTTCGGCTCCACCTTCGCCGCACCGATCTGCGCACGCGCCAGACCGACCTTCTCCAGCAGCCCCTTATCGCCGCCGCCGCCCTGAGGGTCGCTGTCGTTACGGCGCAGGACCATCCGCACGTTCCAGGAGAGCGCGACGACGGGCCCGCCCATCAGGAACAGGTCGTCCAGGGGGCCAGTCAGGGGGCCGGCGAGGCAGGCCGCGGTCACCCACGCCGACCCCGCCGCCACCGTGATGGCCGAGTGCAGTCGGCGCTGCTGGGTGGTGGACTTCCCCGCCCACCAGGTGGCTGCGGTGAGGGTGACGGAGGCGAGGGTGAGGCCGACGCCGGCCCCGGCGGAGGCTTCCCACCGCAGCGAGCCGAGGGCACCGGCCATGCCCGTGCCGGCCCATCCGAGCCAGGGCGGCAGATGCGGCATGACCCGGTTGAGCAGGTAGACGCCCACATTGCCGCCCGAACCGGTGGCGTAGGACGGGGCGAGGTAGCCGACTGTGCCGTCCTGGGCGTAAGCCATGGAGCGGCTGTTGTTACGAGCCATGATCGGCCCTCCTTCCCTACTGCTGGGCCCAGTTCATGACCGGCTGCTGGGGCCGGCGGGCACGGTGGCGGACGCGGTTGATCTCCTCTTCGAACTCCTGCTGGAACACGGCGTAGGTGGCGGCGGCGTTCTTCGCCGCGTCCCGCAGCGCGTCCGCGCTGCGCTGCATCTTGCGGGCCACCTTCTGCGCCCTAATCCGCGAGCCGAACGCCCGCCCCTCCGGGTCCGGCACGGCCGCCAGGACGCCCTTCATGATCTCGGCGCCCATGGACACCTCGATGGACAGCGTCACCGCGGCGGCCCGCAGGGTGTTGCAGTACTGCCGCACCTGGGCCGGAGAGGTGAACTCCGGTGCCGGCAGCAGCGCTTCGGCGTGTGAACGCCCGCCACCGGCGCTGCCACCGCGGTGGTTGTTGGTGGTGCGGTTGATGGTGACGTTGACCGGGGGCGTGAACGAGCTGCCCACCGCGCCGACGAACCCGCCGGCCGCGGCGCCCGCGGCGGCCCCGGCGTTGGCGAACTTGTTCGGCTTGGGCCCGTTCCCGTTGCCGCCGCGACGGTTGGTGTTGGTGGATGCCATCAGTCGACTCCTTCGCAGGTCAGTGGGTGCGGCGGACGATGAGCCATGCGGTCTGCGCGGCAGCCCAGATCAGCAGCCACAGCAGACCGAGCGGGCCGGCGAGCGGTCCGAACCCGGCCGCGGCGGCGAACCAGGCCAGGGCCAGCGTCGTGAGCAGGGCCAAGCCGATACGCCACGCCAGGACCGTTCCGGTTCCGGGACGCCGGCGCTGCATGAGCAGCACCCCCACGGCCGGGCCGGCGGCGAGGCCGGCCAGGACCAGACCGGCCCACGGCGCCTTGGCGTGCAGCAGCCCGGTCGCGGCGAGGGCGAGCAGGGCGAGGCTGGTCGGGGCGAGGGCGCCGCGGTGGCGCCACAGCATGCGACCCACCCACCCGGCGGCCTCCCAGGCGAGGGAGGGCCGCTCGGGGACGACGACCACGAACGGCTGAGCGGCGCGGCGACCGCGCTGGCGAGGGATGTGCACGGTGTGGATGCCAGCGGCCTTGGCGCCGCGAGCACGGGTACGGCTGGACACAGCGAATCTCCTCGTAGGAGGCAGGTGAATGGGGCTGTGCTGTGCGGTCAGGCCGCGGCGGCCTGGTCGTCCGGGAACGCGCACGGGGTGCACATGCCGAGCGCGGCCGGGATGACGTATCCGGCATCGCGGCGGCACTCGGGGCAGGTGCGGCGGGCCCTGTTTGCCTTGGCCAGCGCGGCGCGTTTGGCCGGGGTCATCGGGCGCACCGGCCGGGCCTGGTCGATGCGGTAGAGGTAGGCGACCAGCGGCGGACGTCCCTTGCGGCGGGGGCGTTCGAGCTGCGCGACCACGTCCTGGCCGCCGGGGCGAAGACCGGCCGCGCGCAGCTGCCGAAGCGTTGCCAGCCCCTCCGGGGCCAGCCGCCAGCGGTAAACGGGAAGGGCACCCATCAGCGGCTCGCGATCGCGAGCGCGGCGCCGTCACCGGCCGCCGGGTCGCGGTGTTCGGCGTAGCGGGCGGACACCCACCCGACCGACCAGCCGCACAACTCGGCAGCCGCCCGCACCGCCAGACCGGCGTCGAACGCCGCCCGCACCGTCAGCCGGGCCTGTTCCTCAGGCTGCTTCTCGGCAGCCGGGCCGCGCTCCAGGAGCGCGGCGCGTTCACGCTCGGCCCGCTCCTCGCGCTCGCGCTGTTCACGGCGTTCACGCTCGGCCCGCTCCGTGGTCTCACGCTCGCGGCGTTCGGCGGCCTCCCGCTCGGCGTGCTCACGCTCCCGCTCACGCTGTTCACGCTCGCGTTCACGGCGTTCACGTTCCTCGCGCTCCGCCGCCTCCGCAGCGGCCTTCCGCTCCTGCTCCTCCCGCCAGCGACGTTCTTGCCGCTCCGCAGCCTCACGAGCCAGAGCAGCTTCGTGTTCACGCTGTTCACGCGCCAGCATGGCGGCGTGCTCGCGCTCCTCACGGGCCCGACGTTCGGCCGCTTCCTGTCGGTCGGCGGCGGCCCGCTCCCGCGCCTCTCGCTCCGCCTGCCGCTTCTCCTCCAGCTCGGCCACGGCCCGCGTGATCGCACGCCGGTAGGCCAGCCCGGTTTCCGCGGTGACGATCAGCAGCAGCGGAGCGACCGCGTGAACCGCGACGCCGACCAGGTCCCTGTTCAGGGCGGAGTCGGCGACGTTCAGGGCCAGGGTCATCGCGCCGGTCATCCAGCGCAGCACCACCGGCCACCGGCCACCGTGCCCACCGAGCCGGGCAAGGGCCGCGTCCAGACGGACCACGATCACCACCGCAGCGTCCACGACCAGCGGCAGGATCGGAGCCGTCCATGCCCACTCGGGGGCGGTGTGCTCTGCGGCGAGCGGCGTCACGGTGAGGATGGAGTAGAGCATGGCGCCGGCCACGATCAACCACGTGCCCGCGGACAGGGCGCGTTCCGCTGAGCGGATCTGAACGCCGTTCACGCGCCCGCCCCCGTCCGTGAACGCACCTGAACGGTGGCGATCAGCACGACCGGCGAGGCCGGGTCATCGGGGTCCTGACTGTCCTCCGTCCACTGCCACGCGGCGCCCGGCACCGGCTCGAACCCCAGCACGCTGAGCGAGTCGGTGCGTTCGGTGAACGTCGGCACCGGCTGCTCACGGCCGAACCCGTACTCGGGCCACCACTCGGTGGTGTTCAGCAGCACCACGTACAGACGCCACCGGCCACGGTGCAGGGACATCTGCGCAGTGAACTCGTCAGCCATCACGCCACCCCGGGAGCGGTGGCGGCGGCCCGGTTCGCGAGGATGCGGCGGGCGGCGAGCACCTTGCGCCGGGCCCGACGCAGCCGGCGCATGTCCCAGTCGGTGACCGGCCGGTCCAGCAAACTGATCTCAACGTCCAGCAACTCGACCTGCGCCAGAACCAGCGGCATTTCCTCCGCCACCGCGTCCAGCTCGGCCGGCGTCGGCTCGCGGACGGAGTCATCGGCGGTAACAACCGCCTGAAGTGTGACGATGGGCTTCATGGGTCGTGTTCCTCTCGAAGGGTGAACGGCCCGAACAGCGCCCCCGGAGTTGCCGCTCCGGGGGCGCGCGCCGTTGAAGTCGGATCTAATCCGGCTCCCCACGCCCCGCCCGTACGGCAACCCCAGACAGCGGGGCCCGGACGGGCGAGGGAGGCAACCGGCCGCAGCGTCAGGCGCTGCGCAGCCAGGAGAAGGACCGGAGAGTTGAACGGGCGTGGCCGGCCAGTCCGCGTACCGGCAACGCCAGCGGTCTTCGTTGGTGCACTGGTCTTCCCATCAGCCGAGGTCAACAGAGGTGAATCACTGCAAGGGGGATCGCGTCCCCACACTCCGGCCGTTGATCGCGGTCGCCGGGCCACCTCGCCAGTACGGGTCGGAACCCTGTTGTGCCTGGCCTGCAGCGGGATTGCAGCGTCCCCGCCTTCTGCGTATGCGGCATGAAGCCGCCCATCAGCCGAGCTGTCGCGTCCGGCTGTGCAGTACCTGTTTTACAGGTACTGCATGAGGGTCCGTCAAGTGTGCCGACGGAACCTCGTGTCTCTCGCGCCGAGACTTCTTGGCGCACACTCAGAATCGCCGCAGGTCAGGGGAGTTGGTTACCCCATGCATGGACAGCTTCGAGACTTCTGGCTACGGTCAAGAGGTCCCTAGACGTCCCCACGGGGGTGCAGATGTCGAACGAACGCTTACGGTCGGCCCTTCTCGCCCGAGGCATGACCGTGCAGGGCCTCGCTGAGGCGATCGCGGTCAACCCGAAGACCGTCGAACGCTGGATCACCCAGGGCAAGGTGCCGTACCGGCGTCACCAGTACGCCACAGCGGCAGTGCTGAAGATCGATGTGACGACGCTGTGGGACGACAGTCGGACCGCCGACAGCGCGGCAGACCTGACGAAAGCCGAGATAGCGGCCGTCTACCCGCACCGGCACACGGTGCCGCCCGGACTCTGGCGGGAGCTGTACGGCCGAGCCAAGCAGAATCTGGATGTACTTGTGTACTCCGGCCTGTTCCTCGCAGAAGATCCCCTGTTCCACGGCCTGGTGAAGGCCAAGGCGGAAGCCGGGGCGCAGGTGCGCATCCTGCTGGGAGACCCGGGCTGCGCGGCCGTCCGGCAGCGCGGCATTGACGAGGGCCACCAGATCATGGACGGCAAGATCCGCAACGCCCTGCTGCTGTACCGGCCCCTCATGCGCACTCACCCGGACGTCGGGTTCCGGCTGCACGACTCGACGCTCTACAACTCCATCTACCGCGCAGACGACGAGATGCTGGTGAATCCGCACGTCTACGGCATTGGCGCCTTCATGGCACCGGTTCTGCACCTGCGCCGCCTACCAGGCGGGGGACTCTTCGAGACGTACGCGAATAGCATCGATCACACGTGGGAGAACGCCCGGCCGATCACCGAGCAGGACATACCAAGCATCACGGGAGCTTGAATCATGGGACGCATCGACTACCTCCACGACCCCGACGCCCCGCCGGCCAACTCGGTTGTGCCGTCCGTCGTCGCGTTCGTCCAGAACGACGCCGGCCAGGTGCTGATGATCCAGCGATCCGACAACGGGCGCTGGGCACTGCCCGGAGGCGGTCACGACGTGGGCGAGTCGATCAGCGACACCGTCGTCCGTGAGGTCTGGGAAGAGACCGGGATCAAGGCGGAAGTCGTCGACGTGTCCGGGCTCTACACGGACCCCGGACACGTGATGCAGTACGACGACGGCGAGGTCCGCCAGCAGTTCAGCATCTGCTTCCGCGCGCGGCCGGTCGGCGGCGAACTCCGTACGAGCAACGAGACGACCCAGGTCCGCTGGGTCGACCCGGCGGACCTGACGGAGTTGGACGTGCACCCCACAATGCGGCTCCGCATCGAGCACGCCCAGGACAGGACGCGCACGGCTCCCTACATCGGCTGACGCTTGGCAGTGGCAACGCGTTCGAGCACGCGGGACGTGCACTCCAGGATCTCGGGCTCGGCCCTGCGGATGAACGTCCCGATCAGGCTGTCCGGCCCGTACCGCCCCGTGATCTCGCTGATGCGGTCGATGGGGTTCGTGGGCGTGCCGTCCGGTGTGGTGTTCATGTCGCAGTAGCAGAGCGCGTCGTTGAGGTGCTCGTGCTCCCGTGGGAACTCGCCGTCCAGTTCCTCGCGCATACCGCGCGCCTCCGCCTCCATCCAGGCGCAGGAGTGGTGAGCGACCAGGTTGATGACTCGCTCGTCGGCGCCGGCAACGTCCCGGAGATACCGCGCGCCGTCCAGCGGGTGAAACCCCGTCTTGGCGAGGTCCGGCGCGTACCCGATGTCGTGCAGCACGGCCGCGGCTTCTAGCAGGTCCGCGTCCTGGTCAAGGATCAGCGCGATGGTGCGCGCCCGCTCGGCGACCCCAAGACAGTGCTTCCAACGCCGGGGCAACGGCTCGGCCAGCAGAGACTCGGCCAGGGGATAGGCCCACTCGGTCAACTTTGGCAAGCTACGAACGCTCCTCTCGAACCGGCACGGAGCGGACTGTCCGTACCCTTCCCTGTCCACCCCCCGCCAGCACGCCGGCGGCCTCCAGCTTTTCCAGGGCCTTGGTTACCGTGGGGCGTGAGACCTCGAAGCGTTCGGCTAGTGACGAAGCACTCGGGAACGCTTCCCCCGTTCGGAGTCCGTCAGTCGTGATGACCTCGGCAATCCGCTCATGGAGGGGGCGTCGCTCGACTTGCGTGCCGGATCGCATGACGCGCCAGCGCGCGCCTGGTGTGGGTTCGGCCAGGCCTTCCTGTCGCAAGACGCCATAGGCGCGGATGGCAACCCCGCGCGAGACTCCGTGTTCGCGCATGACTTCAGGCAGGGAAGGTAGCTCAGTCATCTCCGGGTTGCCCTCGATCAGTGCCTTCACCGAGTCGGCAACCTTCAGGAAGGTTCCCCGCGGGCTGGCCTGCTGCGACACCCGATCTCCCCTCTCCCGCTGCTGGCGGAATCAAGCGTCGCACGCCCTTCGGGTCTGGGCGTAGGGCCAGGCTTCAAGTGGGGCGCTTCGCACCGCCCCGAGCGCGGCAAGATGAGTGATCTGCGTCACAAGATAATCACCGGTTGACTCGCTGCCTGAGTAACGCCGGGCAAACGGCGCCGGGGGAAAGCTGTCATGCGCTTACCGGCGACTCTTCCGGCGGACACCGGCTGCGTCTTGCGTCTACTCGCCCTCCCGGAGCCGCACTTGGTGCGTGACCTCGGTAAACGCGGCATTACGTCTTCCTGGTTACGCCTTTGCAATGCTAATGACTTGCGCGGAGTTGGTCCGAGTTGACCCTAATCGATCCCGTGCTAAGGGAGACAAGGAGGGGGCGTCGTGAATTCGCATTACGAAATCTGCTTCTCTAGTGAAGACGCCGACTTATGGATGTCCCTGCCCCCGCCCGCCTATGCTTAGGCCGGTTCCTCCCCACGTTTCGCCGAGTCGTTCGCCTCGGTTGAAGGCGAACCCCTGGGTTGTACTCAGGGCCACTTCAGGGACGGAAGGAGGGGCCAGGTGGCCGAGGAGCAATCCGATGACGGTCGCTGCACGCGGTGCGAACACCGTCGGTCGATTCGACAGGCGGTCGTGGACTGGGTGCCGGTGATCGCGATGGTCATCAAGGAAGTGGTGCAGTACCTCTCGTCATGACGAGAGAGCGTGAACCCGCCGGCGGGCTCAAGAAACGAGCCCGACCGAAGAGAGACCGGCCGGGCTCGTGATCTGCACCCCTGGGGCCTGGCGCTGGTGAAGCAGCGTTAGGCCCTTCCTTGTCTCTTAAGACTTGCGGGGTCAGGCACTCACAGTACCCGTCTATGCATTGTCGGCCAATGCATACAGGGGTCGGTGAAGCGTGCCAGTTGCCAGCGGCAGCAGCGTCAAACGTTTGACGCTGCGCGTGTCTCGCGCTATCCGGCCGGTCGATCTGCCCTCCGCGACGCGTCAAACGTTTGACGCTCCTCTGTGTATGCCGGCCCTCAGGGTGGGCCGACTGGGCCGGGGCGTGAGTAGCGGTCTCAATCGTGGTCTCAGCCGACCCGCATTCTGGTGATGCCCGCCGTCGTCCACCTCAGTCCGACGTTCCACCTGACCAGGCGTGTTGCCTATTTCCCGGACTCCCACGGACGCCCCCGGACCAAGATCGGACAACTCGTAATGCGTAGGTCTCGGGTTCGAATCCCGAAAGCGGCTCCGATGGAGGCCAGGTCACGTCAATCGTGACCTGGCCTTTTTGCTGCTGCCAAGGGGCCCGGGTGGCCGGGACCAGGCCCGCCGAGGGGCGTGGCGGCGGCGTTGCCGCGAGGGTCCTGGAAATGTCGGCACAAAGCCGGATCAAAGACGCGGCAAAGTGAATCGGCGTCAGGCGAACCAGCGGCTCCGAGACAACATCTTGGTGAACGATGGGCAGCGCACGGTCGGGGTGCGGTGCCGCCGTCGGCCGGATGGGGTGTGGGACGTGGTGCAGCCGAGGATCGCCGTCGCCGTGGTGACCATGGGCAACCGGCCCGCCGAGGTCGACGCCCTGCTGGAGTCCGTGGCCAGGCAGCGCCTCGCCCCCGCCCGCATCGTGATCGTCGGGAACGGCTGCCGGCTGCCCGAGTTCGCCCACCGGCTCTCCCTGCCCGGCGAGGTCACCACCATCGACGTCGAGGAGAACCTCGGGTGTCCCGGCGGCCGGAACGTCGCCCTCGCCCGGCTGCGGGAGTTCGGGGACGTCGACGTCGTCGTCGAGCTGGACGACGACGGGCTGCTCGTCGGCCCCGACGTGCTGCACCGGGTCCGCGACCTCTACGCCGCCGACCCCCGCCTCGGCATCGTCGCCTTCCGTATCGCCGACGAGCACGGCGAGACCCAGCAGCGGCATGTGCCCCGGGTGGGCAAGTCCGATCCGCTGCGCGGCGGTTACGTCACCGGGTTCCTCGGCGGCGGGCACGCCCTGTCCACGGCGATGCTGGCCGAGACCGGGGACTGGCCCGCCGAGTTCTTCTTCGCACACGAGGAGATCGACCTCGCCTGGCGGGCCGTCGACGCCGGCTGGAAGATCCTCTACGCCCCCGAACTGCTCCTCCAGCACCCCAGGACCTCGCCCGCCCGGCACGCCGTCTACTTCCGGGTCAACGCCCGCAACCGGGTCTGGCTCGTCCGGCGCCGGCTGCCGCTGCCGCTCGTTCCGGTGCACCTCGGGGCGTGGACGCTGCTCACCCTCGCCCGCACCCGGTCCCTGGCCGGGCTCAGGGCGTGGTTCGGCGGGTTCACGGAGGGGCTGCGGGAGCCGGCCGGCGAGCGGCGGCCGATGCGCTGGCGGACGGTGTGGCGGCTCACCCGTCTTGGACGCCCGCCGGTGCTCTGAGGCGGCGGACGTCCGCCGTGCTCGGCGGACATAAGCCGTGCCGGCCGATGTGAGTCGGGGGCGCGGCGTGCGGCGGGCGGCGGTTGGGGCGCGGCGTAGGAGGGACGTTCATGCGGACGAGCGCCGTGGTGACCGCGAAGAGGTCCCCGGGACAGGGACGGAGGTCCCCCGAACAGGGACGGAGGTCCCCCGAACAGGGACGGACGCCTCGCCGCAGAAGGCGGTAGGCAGAAGGCGGAAAACAGAAGGCGGGACGGGGCCCCGGTCGTTCACCTCCGCCGGCCGGGGCCCTGATCGTCCCCGGATCCGGCCTACGGCGACACTCCCCCGAGTTACGCGACATCCGCGCGCGCCGTCGGACCAGATCCGATGGAATGATCACATCAGGATTCGCCAACGGATCGCTAACATGTGGCCAACGGTTCGTCGGCAAGTCGCGGACCGGTTGGCCGGAAGTCGTCCGGTGGCAGCGGGGAAAGCCCCTCGGACGAGGGGATTCCGATGCCGCTGCGGTGGGCAGAAAGTGGCGGGAAACCGTTGTGGACAGGGCGGGATTCCGCCAGGCAACGGCGGGCACACGCCCGCCGCGGAGCACGGTCGGCCCCCGACCGCGGGAAGGCAGTGGAGCGGCGTGATGCGGCTGTGCGAGCTGCGCTTCGGACTGCTGGGACCGCCGGTCCTCTATGACCGACCCCCGTACGAGATCGCGTACGGCCCCGCTTCGCCCCCCTCGCCCGCTGACTCCCGCGCACCAGGTGAAGACGCCCTCGACAACGACGTCCGGGCCATCGGCAGTCCCAAGGTCCGCAGCCTCCTCGCCGCGTTGCTGCTGGAGCCGGGCCGGGTCGTGTCGGTCGAATCACTGAAGGACGCGCTGTGGGGCGGTGCGCCACCGGTCTCCGCGCAGGCGTCCCTGCACAACCATGTCACCCGGCTGCGCCGGCTCCTCGACGACCCCGAGCGGCTCAGGGCCGTACCGCCCGGTTACGTGCTGCGGGTCGACCACGGCGAGTTGGACGTGCACGTCTTCGACCAGCGGGTCGTCGAGGCGCGGGCGGCGCACGGCCGGCAGGACTGGTCGGGTGTCGTACGGGCCTGCGCCGCCGCGCTCAGGCTGTGGCGCGGCACCCCGCTCAGCGGGCTCCCCGCCGACATCGGCGGCTACGCCCTGGTGCAGCGTCTCGAGGAGGCCCGGCTGCTCCTGCTGGAGTGGCGCTACGACGCCGAACTCTCCCTCGGCGGTGCCCGCCTGGCCGCGCTCGTCCCCGAGCTCGCCGCCCTGATCGCCGAGCATCCGCTGCGTGAGGCGTACCACCGTCAGCTGATGCTCGCCCTGCATCGCACCGGCCGCCAGGCCGAGGCCCTCGCCGTCCATCGTGACCTGCGCGCCCGCCTGGTGGAGGAACTCGGCATCGAACCCGGGCCGGCGGTCCGCCAGGCCCACGTCGAGGTGTTGCGGGGGAACTGCGAGAGGCCGCGGCGGCACACCGGGCACGGCGATCCCCAGCCGGGTGGCCCGGGTGGCCCGGGTGGCCCGGGTGTCACCGGTGGCCTGGGTGGCCCCAGTGGCACGGGAGGGCAGGACGGGCGGTCGCGGGACGAAGCCGGTTCGCCCGCCGGTTCGCCTGCCGGCCTCGACGCACCCGGCCGCACGCGCGGAACCGCTGCCACCCCGCAGCCATCAGCACCCTCCGCCGCACCCCCTGCGTCCCTCGCCCCACCCACGTCCCCCGCCCCATCCGTCCCGCCCGCGTCCCCCTCAACTTCCGCCCCCGCGCGGACCGCCGACGACCCCACCGCCAGCAGCCCCACCGCCGACGACCCCACCGTCCGGCAACCCCCGCGCCCGGCTCAGCTCCCCGCCCCGCCGGCCCACTTCACCGGCCGTGCCGACGTACGCCCGGAGCTGCGCCACGCGCTGACCGAGCCGCCCGCCCCGGCCCCCGCCATCGCCGTGATCAGCGGGATGGCGGGCGTCGGCAAGAGCGCGCTGGCGCTGCACGTGGCCCATGAGCTGAGGGAACGTTTCACCGACGGTCAGCTCTACGTCAACCTGCACGGCGCCACCCCCGGCATGGCCCCGCTCAGCGCCACCCAGGCGCTCACCTCACTGCTGCGCGACCTGGGTGCCGAGTCCCGGCACATCCCCGAACACCCCGACGCAGCGGCCGCGTTGTTCCGCTCGCTGCTCGCGCCCGCCCGCATCCTGCTGGTGCTGGACGACGCGGCGAACGCGGCCCAGGTGCGGCCCCTGCTGCCGGCCGGCCCCGGCTGCGCGGTGATCGTCACCAGCCGTTCGCCGCTCACCGCGCTCGACGGCGCCCGGCGCTTTCCGCTGACCCCGCTGACCCGCGAGGACAGCGCGGCCCTGCTGCGCGTGGTGAGCGGACGCACGGGGCTGGACGCCGGCCATGCGCTGGTCGAGCTGACCGGCCGGCTCCCGCTGGCGCTGCGCGTGGTCGCCGCCCGGCTCGCCGCCCGCCGCGCCCTGACCCCGGACGTCCTGGCCGGCCAACTCGCCGCCACCGGCGGGCGCCTGCGCCATCTGGAGTACGACGACCTGAGCGTCCGGCGCTCCCTTGCCGTCGCCCACGACGCGCTCGCCGTCGCCGGGCGCGAGGCCGACCGGGACGCGGCCCTCGCCCTGCGCCACATCGGCGCGCTGGACCTGCCGGCGTACGGCGCCCCGCTGATCGCCCGTCTGACCGGCACCGACGAGCGCCGCGCCGAGGCGGCCCTGGACCGCCTGGTCGACGTCGCGCTCCTGGAAGAGACGGCGTACGGCCGCTACGCACCCCATGACCTGGTCCGCGACTTCGCCCGCGAACTCGCGGACGCCGACGCGGCCGACGCGGCCGACGCCGAGGCCGGCGTCGCCGCCGAGGCGCAACCCACCGCCCCGAGTACCTCCACTGCCCCCGTCACCTCTGACCAGGCCGCTGCCACCCCTGACCAGTCCGCTGCCGCCCCCGGCCTGCCCGCTGCCACCCCCGACCCGTCCCCCGTCACCCCCGACCTGTCCGCCCTCCGCTGGTACGCCGCCATGGCCGAGCGGGTGTTGACGGCGATCGTGGAGGTCGGGCTCGATCAGGACGACCGGCGGCGGCCGACCGCCGCGCAGCCGGCGGGGCACGCGGCCGACGTGGCCGCCCTGGCGGCCTTCGAGTCGGCCGAGGAGGCCTTCGCCTGGGGCGAGGTGGAGCTGGAGAACGTGGTCGCCCTGGTGGAGCGGAACGCGGACACCGACGATCCGCGCACCGCCGCCCATCTCTCCGTGCTCGTACGGCTGCTCTTCCCCTGTGCGCAGCGCAGTGGCCGGGTCGCCGAGATGGAGGTGCTGGGGCGGGCCGGGCTCGGTGCGGCCCGGCGGCTCGGGGACCCGGCGGCCGAGGCGTACGCGCTGGGCGATCTCGCCGGACTGCACTTCCTGACCGGCCGGCAGAACGACGCCCTCGCCCTCACCGACCGGGCCCTGGAGATCTGGGGGCGGCTGGGCACGGTCTCCCGGATCCGGCGCTGTCTGAACAACCGGGGGCTGCTGCTGGAGGGGCTCGGGCGGTTCGAGGAGTCGGGGGAGGCGCTGCGGCAGAGCCTCGCCTACTCGCGGCTGCTGAACGACCCCTACGGCGAGGCCGTCACCCGCAGCCATCTCGGCAACCTCTACGAGCACACCGACCCGCGCGCCGCCATCGAGGAGCACCAGCGCTCGCTGGCGATCGGGGACACCATCGGCGCGGTCATCGTGCGGCACTCGGCGCACTGCAACATCGGCTACGCCCATCTCACCCTCGGCGAACCGGCCGCCGCCGCCCGGCACTTCGAGGAGAGCCTGCGCATCCTCGGCGGCCACGGCGACTGGCACGGCGAGTCCCAGACCCGGCTCGGCCTGGTCCGCGCGCTGCGGCAGCTGGGGCAGACCGGGCGGGCGTCCGGCGAGTGCGCCGAGCTGCTCGGCCGGGCCGACGCCCGCGCCGACCGCTACACCGGCGGCCTCGCCCTGCACCAGCACGGGCTCCTGCTGCGCGAGCAGGGGCGGCGGGCGGAGGCGTACGACGCCTGGCGTGCGGCCCGTGCGGCGCTGGACGGCACGGACGAGCAGGCGGTCCTCGCGGAGCTGCGGGAGCTGCTGGGCGACGGCCCGGCCGGCCCCTGAACCGGGCTCACTTGGCATCGGCATAGCACTCCACCACCGCCGTGGTGAACGGGAACCGCACCGGGGTCTCGCCGAAGGTGAGCCGCCCGGCGAGGGCGCCGCACTCGCGGATGGCCTGCACGACCGTGTCGGCCTCCTCGGCGGGGCAGTGCACGATCACCTCGTCGTGCTGGAAGAAGACCAGCTCGGCCCGCAGCTCCGCGCAGGACCGGCGCAACGCGGCGAGCAGCAGCAGGGCCCAGTCGGCGGCGCTGCCCTGGACGACGAAGTTCCGGGTGAAGCGGCCCCGCGCGCGGGCGTTCGTGGAGGCGTACCCGGGGACCCAGCCGGCCTGGGCCTCCGGCTCCTCCTCGCCGGCGCCGGGAATGCCGGCCTCCTCCGTCGCGTCCTCGCCCGCCCCGGCGGCGGGCGGGCAGGTGCGGCCGAGCCAGGTGCGCACCAGCCGGCCCTCCTCGCCCGCGCGGGCCGCGTCGTCGACGTACGCGACGGCCTTCGGGAAGCGGCGGCGCAGCGCGGCGAGGTTCTTCAGGCCGTCGCCCGAGGTCTGGCCGTAGACCGCGCCGAGCACGGCGATCTTGGCCTGGTCCCGGTCGCCGGAGAAGGCGCGGTCGGAGACGGACTGGTAGAGGTCGCTCTCGCGGCCGGCCACCTCCATCAGGCCGGGATCGCGGGAGATCGCGGCCAGCACGCGGGGCTCCATCTGGTCGGCGTCGGCCACCACCAGCCGCCAGCCGGGGTCGGCGACCACCGCCCGGCGGATCACCTTGGGGATCTGCAGTCCGCCCCCGCCGTTCGTCACCCAGCGCCCGGTGACCGTGCCGCCGGCCAGGAACTCGGGGCGGAAGCGGCCGTCGCGCACCCAGTCCTGCAGCCAGGACCAGCCGTGCGCCACCCAGATGCGGTACAGCTTCTTGTACTCCAGCAGGGGCTCGACGGCCGGGTGGTCGACGGAGCGCAGCTCCCAGCGGCGGGTGGACTTCACCTTGATCCCGGCCCGGTTGAAGGCCTTGACCACGTCGGCGGGCAGATCCGGGCGCACCCGGTGCCCGAAGGCCGTGGACACCGCGTCGGCCAGCTCGGCCAGGCGGCGCGGTTCGCCGCCGCCCGCGTACCGCTCGCCGAGCAGGTCGTGCAGCAGCTCGCGGTGGACCTCGGTGCTCCAGGGCAGGCCCGAGCGGTTCATCTCGGCGGCCACCAGCATCCCGGCCGACTCGGCGGCGGTCAGCAGCCGCATCCGGTCGGGGTGGGCGGTCGTCTCGTGCCGGCGCAGCTGGTCGGCGTAGACCGCGATCAGGTCCGGGAGGGGCAGGCGGATGCCGGCGGGCTCGAACAGCGGGGACTGGGCGCCCGGTTCGGCCGAGCGCTGGGGCGGGTCGGGCGGGACGGGGCCGCCGCGGAGGCGGGCCAGGGCTGCGGCGGCCGAGTGCGGTTCGCCGTGCCGGCCCTCGTGGCCCAGGAGGAGTGTCTCGGCGTCCTCGATGTCGTAGCACCGCTCCACTCGCACCCCCGTGGCGAGCAGACGCGGGTAGACCTCGGCGGTCGACCGCCACACCCAGCGGGTCACCTCCGGGCGGCCGCGCACCGCCTCGGCGAGATCGCTCTCCCGCCGCACCGGGCCGGCGGGCAGCCCGTCCCGGCCGAGGGGGGCGACGTCCACGCCTCCGTCCTCGGCCGGTGCGAGCGCCCACCGGTCGGTCATGAGTGCGAGTGTGGCAGCAGGCTCTGACAATCGCCCTGAACTGTGGCTTTATTCGTGCGGGCCGGGCGCCTGCGGGCCGGGCGCCTGCGGGTCGCATTCCCGCGCTCCGGAGTCCTGTGCTCCGGAGTCCTGTGCGCCGCCCGCTCCGGCCTGCTGCTCGAGCAGCAGCGCCAGCACCCTGCCGACGTACTCCTCCGCCGCGGCCTTGTCGATGCCCAGGCCGCTGAGGACGCCCTGGCCGTTCTCGTGCTCCAGCAGGGCGAGCAGGAGGTGTTCGGTGCCGATGTAGTTGTGGCCGAGCCGGAGGGCCTCGCGGAAGGTGAGTTCCAGGACCTTCTTGGCCTCGGTGCCGTAGGGGACGAGGTCGGGGACGTCGTCCGCCGCGGGCGGGAGCGCGGCGGTCGCGGCCTGGCGTACGGAGTCCAGGAGGACGCCCTGCGCGGTGATCGCCTTCGCTGCCAGGCCGTCGGGCTCGGCCAGCAGGCCGAGGACCAGGTGCTCGGGGCGGCCTTCGGCGTTGCGGGCGGCCACCGCCTCGTTGTGCGCGGCCGCGACCGCGTTCCGCGCGCGCGGGGTGTAGCGGCTGAAGCCCTGGCTGGGGTCGAGGTCGGCGGACTCCTTGGGCACGAACCGCTTCTGCGCCGCCTGCCGGGTCACGCCCATGCTCCGGCCGATGTCGGTCCAGGAGGCGCCGGAGCGGCGGGCCTGGTCGACGAAGTGCCCGATCAGATGGTCGGCCACGTCGCCGAGGTGATCGCCGGCGATCACCGCGTCCTGGAGCTGGACGAGGGGTTCGGTGTGAACCTTCTTGATCGCCTCGATGAGGTCGTCGAGGCGTACGGATACCGTGACGTTCGGGTTGGTCGCCATGGTGTCAACCGTAGGTTGCCCCCCATGCCCTGTCAACCGATGGTTGACACTGGATCTCGCCCGCGCCCGGATCTCGCCCGCGCCTCCCGCCCCCGGCTCCTCCCGCGCCTTCCCGGCGCCCCTCTGTCCACAGGTTGTGGACGGCGCTCGGCCCGCTGGCGGCGGCGCGTGGCACGATCGGCGGTGTGACCAGCACTGCCAGCACCGTCGAGCGGGCCTTCGGCGCCGCTCTCTACGACGACACCGACACCGGACTCGACACGGGCGCCTCCCTGCTCGCCTCCGACCCGGCCGCCGACGCCGAACTCGCCCACCGGGGCGAGGACTTCATGGCGACGGCCTGGCGGCGCGGCTGGCAGCCCGCCGACGTCGTACGGCTGGTGCGGCGCGAGCTGGAGGAGCCGCACGTCCGTCTCGCCGCCGCGCTGATCAGGGCGCAGGCCGGGCGGGACCGTCCGCGCGGGCGCCGCTGGGCCGATCAGCTGGCGGCGCTGCCCGCCGCCCCCGAGCGCACCGCCGACCGCTTCTCGCACGCCACGGCCGTCCTGGAGCTGTACCGCCTGCTGCTCCGCCTGCCGGCCCTCGAACCCCTGGACGACGAGCCCCGCCGCACCCCGGGGCCGGCCGCCTCCCGCATGCTCACCCGTATCCGCGCGCTGCTCGCCAAGGCCGAGGCGACCGGCTATCCGGAGGAGGCGGAGGCGCTCAGCGCCAAGGCGCAGGAGCTGATGGCCCGGCACAGCGTGGACGAGGCGCTGCTGGCCGCAGGGGCGCCGGCGCCGGACGCGCCGGGCGCCTGCCGCATCGGGGTCGAGCCGCCGTACGAGCAGGCCAAGGCGGTCCTGCTGGACGCGGTGGCCACGGCGAACCACTGCCGCGCGGTGTGGAACGAACCGCTCGGCTTCTCCACGGTCGTCGGCTTCGAGGCGGACCTGGAGGCGGTCGAGCTGCTCTACACCTCGCTGCTGGTGCAGGCCACGCACGCGATGACCACGGCCGAGGCCGCGCAGCGGGCCGGCGGGCGCAAGCGGACCAAGACCTTCCGGCAGTCGTTCCTCGCGGCCTACGCGCACCGCGTGGGCGACCGGCTCGCGGCGGCCGCCGAGACCCAGGTGACGCAGGACCTGCTGCCGGTGCTGGCCACGCGCGCGACAGCCGTCACCGGCCGGCTGGAGCACCTGTTCCCGGAGACCACCACGACCCGGCTGCGCGGGGTGAGCGACGAGGCGGGCTGGACCGAGGGCTCCCGCGCCGCGGACCGGGCCCAGGTCCGAGCCCGCCCGCGGCTGGAGTGAGCGCCACCGCCCGGTGGCCGGGCGTCAGTCGCCGACCTGCTGGAAGGCGCTCACCGAGGCGTCCGGTCCGCTGCCGTCGGCCTTGCCGGCGACCGGGCCGTACGACCACGGGAAGTCGCGGCCGGTGTCCGAGCCGGGCAGCGCGATCCGCACGGTCTTCGCCGCGAGGGCGCTCTTGTCGCCGTCCTTGCCGCGCACATAGCTGATCGAGAAGCTCGCGGAGTCGCCCTTGGCGAGCTTCAGCTGCTGGGCCTGCGCGCCCTTGAGGACGGGCACGGTCGCCCTGGTGTCCCCGGCCTTCAGCACGACGCCCGGGAAGTGGTCCAGAGTGCAGGGCGCGCTCTGGTTGGTGATGCTGACCGGGATCTCGCCGGTGTCCCCGGCGGCGGGAGCCACGCTCGCCGACCCGATCTGCACGGAGACCCCGCCGATCTCGCAGGCGGAGCTGCTCTTGCCGTTCTTGCCCCCGCCGCTGTCGTTGCAGGCGGTCAGCAGGAGGGCGGCGGCGAGGGCGGTGACGGTGAGCGGAATGGCGCGCATGAGCAGGTTCCCATCGAGGTGGTGACGGTCTCCCCGCATCATGGCCCCTGCGCCCAGGGCGCGTTCGCGCACCCCGGCCCGATTCACCGCTTCAGAGGTGATTTCATCGCTGCACGGGTACCGTCGGCAGGCCGGACGGCAGCTTCCCGCCCTCCGCCTTGGTGTACGTCTCCTGGCCCGCCTTGCCCGACCAGGTCACCTTCAGCGTCGCGGCGTCCACCGAGTCGACCATGCCGGTGCTCCGGTCCGTACTGCCGTCGCCGCAGGTCAGATGAATCATCTGCATGCCGTCCTGGGTGCCTGCCGTCCCGCTGCACATGGTCCCGCCGGTGGTGAAGACCCCGGCGCCCGTCCCGTTGACCACCAGGGCCACGATCTTGCCGCCGGCCGTGCTGATCCAGCTGCCCTGGAGCTCGCCCGAGGACCCGGTCGCGGCGGGGGAGGAGGTTGACGCCGACGGTGTGCCGGACGCGCTCGGCGCGGTCGAGGAGGAGTCGTCGTCCCCGGATCCGCCGCCGCACGCCGTCAGCGCCAGCGCCAGCGCGCCCGCCAGTCCCGCGGCCAGGGCCGCGCTCCGCACTCTCGCCGTCGCAGTAGTCACCGGAATGCCCCCAAGCGGTAGCGGCGGCCGTCCTCGCCGGACGGCCCGCAGCGCAAGCTACCAGCAGTCACCAGGAGGACTTCCGCACTCCGGGCAGGAATCCTCGGTGCGCCTGCTCGCGCAGGCCGACCCGGGACAGCCCGAAGGCGCGCAGATAGCCGCGCGGACGGCCGTCGATCTGGTCCCGGTTGCGCACCCGGGTGGCGCTGGCGTCCCGCGGCTGCCCGCGCAGTTCCCGCTGGGCGGCGAGCCGTTCGGCCTCGCCGCCGGACGGCCGGCGGACGATCTCCTTCAGCTCCGCGCGGCGCTCCGCGTACCGGGCGACGATCTGCTTGCGCCGCTCGTTCTTCGCGATCTTGCTGCGCTTCGCCATCAGACCCTCACCCCCCGGGCGCGGATGCGGGCGACGGCCGCCTCGACGCCGATGGCGTCCACCGTCTTCACGGCCCGCGCGCTCAGCCGCAGCCGGACGTGCCGGCTCTCGCCGGGCAGCCAGTAGCGCCTGCTCTGGATGTTCGGGTCGAAGCGGCGGGAGGTGCGCCGGTGGGAGTGGGAGACGCGGTTGCCGAAGCCCGGCCGGGCCCCGGTGAGCATGCAGTGTGCGGACATGGTGACGTAGCTCTCCTCAGGCAGTACAGCAAATGGAATTCATTTTCAGTAAGATAGCAGCATGGCACGCAACGAACTCCGCCCGGTCATCAGGCTGCGGTCCGCCGCAGGGACCGGCTTCACCTACGTGACCCGCAAGAACCGCCGCAACGACCCGGACCGTATGGCGCTGCGCAAGTACGACCCGGTCGCCGGCCGCCACGTCGACTTCCGAGAGGAGCGCTGATCGTCATGCGCGAGGGAATCCATCCGGAGTACGGGCCGGTCGTGTTCCGGGACCGTGCCGCGCGGCACGCCTTCCTCACCCGTTCGACCATGACGAGCGAGAAGACGGTCGAGTGGACGGACGGCCGCACCTACCCGGTCGTCGACGTCGAGATCTCGAACGTCAGCCACCCCTTCTACACCGGTACCGCGCGCGTGCTGGACACCGCCGGACGCGTCGAGCGCTTCGAGCGGCGGTACGGGAAGCGGGGCGGGGCGTGAGCCTGTCGGTGGCCGTCGTGGGCGGGCTGCACGCCGCGGCCCGTACGGCGGCCGTCGACCGGCTGCTCGCCGAGGTGCCCGGGAGCGTCGTACTCCACCACGACCTCGCGACGGCCGCCGCCGGCACCGTCGTACGGACGGTCCGCGACCGCGACGGCATCGTGTCCACGGGCGAGACACCCCTGGTCAACGACTGCGCCTGCTGCGCCCTGCGCGAGGACCTGGTGCCCGAGCTGCGCCGGCTCGCCGACGCCGGCACGGTCCGGCTCGCCGTCGTCGAGCTGTGGGACTCGGTCGAGCCCAAGGCGATGGCCGAGGTGATCGCGTCCGGCGGGCTGGCCGTCACGTCCGTGATCACCGCCGTCGACCCGGCGCTGGTCCTGCCGTACCTCGGCAACGGCGACGACCTCGCCGAGGCCGGACTCGCCGCGGCGGCCACCGACCAGCGCACGGTCGCCGACACCTTCGCCCGGCAGCTGGAGTACGCCCCGGTCCTCGCCGTCGCCGACTCCCCGGAGGCCGACGACGAGGACCGCGAACTGCTCGCGCAGCTCCATCCGACGGCCCGCCGGATCCCGATCGGCCGCGGCGGCCCGGCCGGCGGCCGCCGCGGGCCGCTGTCCGAGGCCGCGCTGGCCGGCTTCGACGTGGAGGCCGCGGCGGCGGCCCAGCACCCGGCCTGCGCCCTGCTGCCCCAGGAGGCCGACGACCACGGCGTCGCCACACTGGTCTGGCACCGCCGCCGGCCCTTCCACCCGGAGCGGCTCTACGCGGCGCTGGAGGACCTGACCTGCGCCGCCGCGCGCAGCCGGGGCCGGTTCTGGCTCGCCGACAAGCCGGACACGCTGCTGCACTGGGACGCGGCCGGCGGGGCGCTGTGCGTGGAGAGCGCCGGGCCCTGGCTCGCCGCGCTGCCCGACGCGGCCTGGGAGATGGTCCCGCCGGTGCGCCGCGCCGCCGCCGCGACGGACTGGCACCCGGAGCACGGCGACTGCTGCAACCACCTCGTCTTCACCTCGCCCGGCCTCGACCGCGACGGGCTGGCAGGTCTGCTGGAGTCCTGCCTGCTCACCGACGCCGAGTACACCGCGGGGCGGGACTCCTGGCGCAAACTCCCGCCCGCCTTCGACACCCTGCTGGAGGTCTGACCCCCCGATGCCCCGCACGAGCGACCGCACCCCCGCCCGGAACCGGCCCAACCCGCTGGACCGGGCCGGCATCACCCACATCGACCACAAGGACACCGACCTGCTGCGGACCTTCCTCTCCGACCGCGGCAGGATCCGCGGCCGGCGGGTCACCCGGATCACCGCCCGCCAGCAGCGGCAGGTGGCGCGGGCCGTCAAGAACGCCCGCGAGATGGCCCTGCTGCCGTACGCCGGCAGGTGAAACCGCGGGGAGGCGTTCCCCCGCGACGGGTGCGGCGGGGAACGCCTCCCTATCCTGCGGTCATGGCCATCACGCACGCCTCCTTCGTCACGCTCCCCGTCTCCGACCAGGACCGCGCCCTGCGCTTCTACACGGAGGTCCTCGGCTTCGCGGTCACGGCCGACCGGCAGATGCCGCCGGGCCGCTGGCTCCAGGTGGCGCCCGAGGGCGCGCAGACCGTCTTCACCCTCTCGGGGCCCGGCATGGGCGGTTTCGAGCCCGGCACCGCGCAGGGGATCATGCTGGTCACGACCGACGTCGACGCGGACTGCGCCCGGCTCGCGGCGGCCGGCGTCCCCGTCCACGGCCCGGACGAGCTGCCCTGGGGACGGATGGCCTCCTTCACGGACCCGGACGGCAACACCCTGATGCTGCTGACGGAGCGGGAAGGCTTCTGATCGCGTCGCCCCACGCCCGCCCAGGGCTCCCGGACACCTCCGTACGAGCGGCTGCGGCGCGCGCCGGGTCGGCCACCGGTACCGGATGATCTCCGCTCCGCGTCCCCGCACCCGCCTGTCCGCTGTCGTAGCGGGGCGGGTGTTCGTCTACGACACCGAGCGGACAGCGGTCCTTGGGCGGGCGGACGCGGATTCGGCCGATTCGGTGGGCCGGGTCATCGCAAAACCCTGGAACAGTAGGGGCGCGATACGCGTCTCTTCCTAGTGCACGAGGATTCCGACCGGCCGGCCCGGCTCGCACGGAGAGCGTGCACGATCATGGGCGGGAAACGGCGGGAACATGTCCTGCCTGCTCCAGGGCAGACGCGGGAACGGCTCGGGTAAAGCGGACGTCAAAGCTGTAACTGCGAGAACACCCCTCGTGCACGTGCATCTGCTCAAGCAGCTGCACGTGAACAGAGCTATGATCCGGGTCAGTTGACTACAGCATCTATGGCCACACCAGCCAGTGCACCACCGGGGAGCGACCTGTGGACCGCGACGCTGAGGGCGTGTACGGGGGGTACGACGTGTACAACGGCATGGCTGCGACGCAGCTGGACGGAGTGGCCTGGCAGAAGAGCAGGCACAGCAACTCGCAGGGATCCTGCGTGGAGTTCGCGCGGCTGCCGGGCGGTGAGGTCGCCGTACGCAACTCGCGCTTTCCGGACGGTCCGGCGCTCGTCTACACGCGCGCGGAGATCGAGGCGATGCTCCTCGGGGTCAAGGACGGCGAGTTCGACCACCTGATCGCGAGCTGACCTCCCGGCCGACGGTCCGGGACGGGTGATGGCAACGATGTCCGAAGGACGCCCGGTGCCCGCGCGATGGATGGACGCGCGTAGACACCGGGCGTCAAGCGGTGCCCGGGATGATCAGCCGGCCGGGCGGAGCCGGAACAGCGCCCAGACCACCTTGCCGTCGAGGGTGCCCGCGAGCGGATGCCAGCCCCAGCTGTCGGCGAAGGAGTCGACCAGGAACAGGCCGCGGCCCGACTCGGCGGAGAAGTCGTCCGAGTCCCGCGGGACCGGCGTCTCGTGGCTCGGGTCGCGCACCGCGCACACCAGCCGCTCGCTCCACCGCATCAGATGCAGCCGCACGCACGGGTTGCGCTCGTCGGCACCGCCCTGCCCGGCCGGAACCGCGTGACGCAGGGCGTTGGTGACGAGTTCGGAGACGACGAGGCAGATGTCGTCGAAACGGTCGCCGGCGTCCCACTGCTCCAGGGTGGCCCGGGTGAAGCGCCGGGCCTCGCGCACCGCCTCGTACCGGGCGGGGAGGGCGCAGGAGGCGGCATCGGACACGGCCGCGGGATCCAACGGCGGAAGGCCCTGCCGTAACGGCTTGAGCATGGTCGATCCATTCGTCCCCATGCGAGGCACTCCCGGGAATTCGCGGTCGTTGCGATGCAGCGGTGGCGCGGCACCCATGGTTTCGGATGCTTAGAGCAGATGCAAGGGCAGATGCACGTGCACGCGACCGAAATGGCACTGCCCGTACCGCTTCTTGGCCATTTTTTCTGCCATCTTCCTGACGGTCCCGTCAGAGGTCCGGACCATTCCGCGGTCCGGACCTCACAGAAACGGCCGAGGTCTTTCCGTTTCCGTAACCGTACGAGTACTGCTCGAAGTGTTTTAGTGGCAGACTTCGGCCCCTGAAGACGGTTGGGGAGGCTGGCGAACGTGAGCGCGGGAGAGCCCGGATCGGTGGTGCGGCGGATGCTGCTCGGCTCGCAACTCAGGCGACTGCGGGAGGCGCGGGGGATCACGCGCGAGGCTGCGGGATACTCCATCCGCGCCTCCGAGTCGAAGATCAGCCGTATGGAGCTGGGCCGGGTGAGCTTCAAGACGAGAGACGTGGAAGACCTTCTGACGCTCTACGGCATCACCGACGAGACGGAGCGCGAGTCGCTGCTCTCCCTCGCCCGGGAGGCCAACGTGGCGGGCTGGTGGCACAGCTACACCGACGTCCTGCCCAGCTGGTTCCCGACTTACGTCGGCCTGGAGGGCGCCGCCTCGCTGATCCGTGTCTACGAGGTGCAGTTCGTGCACGGCCTGCTGCAGACCGAGGAGTACGCGCGCGCGGTGGTCCGGCGCGGCATGAAGGGCGCGAGCACCGCCGACGTCGAACGCCGGGTCGCGCTGCGCCTGGAGCGGCAGAAGTACCTGCTCTCCGACAGCGCCCCCGAGTTCCACATCGTCCTGGACGAGGCCGCCCTGCGCCGACCCTACGGGGACCGCGAGGTGATGCGCGGCCAGCTCCAGCATCTGATCGACGTCTCCGCCCGGCCCAACGTGCGGCTGCAGGTCATGCCGTTCGGCTTCGGCGGGCACTCCGGCGAGAGCGGTGCCTTCACCATCCTCAGCTTCCCGGACACGGACCTGTCCGACGTGGTCTACCTGGAGCAGCTGACCAGCGCCCTCTACCTCGACAAGCGCGAGGACGTCGCCCAGTACGAGCAGGCCCTCAAGGAGCTGCAGCAGGACAGTCCGGGCCCGGACGAGAGCCGGGATCTGCTCCGCGGCCTCCTCCAGCTCTCCTGACCGCGCTCCCGACTCAACTCCCCTCAGTCACAAGTACGATGACATGTGATCAGACGTGGCGTAGATCTGGTGTCCGCTAGCGATTGAGGGATCACATGGCGTCCTACTTCACCGACTTGGCCCAGCAGTACATCGACGGCGAGTGGCGCCCGGGCACCGGCTCCTGGGACGTCATCGACTTCAACCCGTACGACGACGAGAAGCTGGCCTCGATCACGGTGGCCACCGTCGACGAGGTGGACCAGGCCTACCGGGCCGCCGCCCGCGCCCAGAAGGGATGGGCCGAGACCAATCCCTACACCCGCCGGGGCGTCTTCGAGCGGGCGCTCAGGCTGATAGAGGACCGCGAGCAGGAGATAGCCGACCTGATCATCGCGGAACTGGGCGGCACGCGCGTGAAGGCCGGTTTCGAGCTGCACCTCGCCAAGGAGTTCCTGCGCGAGTCGATCCACCTGGCGCTGCGCCCCGAGGGCAAGATCCTGCCCTCCCCGGCGGAGGGCAAGGAGAACCGCGTCTACCGGGTCCCGGTCGGCGTGGTGGGTGTGATCAGCCCCTTCAACTTCCCCTTCCTGCTGTCGCTGAAGTCGGTCGCCCCGGCCCTCGCGCTCGGCAACGGCGTGGTGCTCAAGCCGCACCAGAACACCCCGATCGCCGGCGGCACCCTGATCGCGAAGATCTTCGAGGAGGCCGGTCTGCCCGGCGGCCTCCTCAACGTCGTCGTCACCGACATCGCCGAGATCGGCGACGCGTTCATCGAGCACCCGGTCCCCAAGGTGATCTCCTTCACCGGCTCCGACAAGGTCGGCCGGCACGTCGCGACCGTCTGCGCGCGGAACTTCAAGCGCTCGATCCTCGAACTGGGCGGCAACAGCGCGCTGGTGGTCCTGGACGACGCCGACCTCGACTACGCGGTGGACGCGGCGGTCTTCAGCCGGTTCGTGCACCAGGGCCAGGTCTGCATGGCCGCCAACCGGGTCCTGGTGGACCGCTCGGTCGCCGACGAGTTCACCGAGAAGTTCGTCGCCAAGGTCAGGACCCTCAAGGTCGGCGACCCGCGCGACCCGCAGACCGTGATCGGCCCGGTGATCAACTCCGCGCAGGCGGGCGCGATCTCCGCCACCGTCGAGCAGGCCCTCGCGGAGGGCGCCACCGCCCTGGTGCGCGGCACCACCACCGACAACCTGGTCGAGCCGAGCGTGCTGACCGGCATCGCCGCCGACTCCGCGCTGCTCCAGCAGGAGGTCTTCGGCCCGGTCGTCTTCCTCGTCCCGTTCGACGGCGAGGAGGAGGCGGTCCGGATCGTCAACGACAGCCCGTACGGCCTCAGCGGCGCCGTCCACACGGGCGACATCGAGCGGGGCGTGGCCTTCGCCAAGCGCATCGACACCGGCATGTTCCACGTGAACGACGGCACGGTCCATGACGAGCCGATCGTGCCCTTCGGCGGCGAGAAGCACTCGGGCCTCGGGCGCCTCAACGGCGAGACCACGCTGGAGGCGTTCACCACGGTCAAGTGGATCTCGGTGCAGCACGGCCGCAGCGGCTTCCCGTTCTAGCCGGCGCCGTCACACGTCGGCCGCCCTTCTCGCGGGACCCGGACCATTGAGGACAGGATCTGACCTCAATGGTCCGTAGCGTCTTCGGTGTCGGGGGAAACCCCCCGGGCGAACGGCCCGACGAAAGGCGGCACGCCATGGTCACGCATGTTGCGGCGGAGGCGGAGAACGACGAGCGGGGCGCGCTGCTCGCCTTCATCGAGGAGCAGCGCGGCGGGATCCGCCGGGCGCTGCTCGGAGTCACCGAGGAGCAGGCCCGTACCCGCCCCAGCGTCAGCGAGCTGACCCTCGGCGGTCTGCTCAAGCACGTCGCCGAGGTGGAGCAGAGCTGGGTCGCGCGCGCCCGGCAGGAGCCGCCGGCCGTCCAGCGCGACGAGTCGAACTGGCACGAGACGTTCCAGCTGGTCGGCGAGGAGACGGTCGCGGGGCAGCTGGCGTACTGGGAGCAGGTGGCCGCCGAGACGGAGAAGCTCATCCGCTCCGCCCCCGGCCTCGACGAGACCTTCCCGCTGCCGCCGGACCCCTGGTTCCCGCCGGAGGGCCGCGTCTCGCTGCGCTGGCTGTGCCTGCACCTGATCCGTGAGACGGCCCGGCACGCCGGGCACGCCGACATCATCCGCGAGTCCCTCGACGGGAAAACCGCGTTCGAGCTGGTGGCCCTGGCCCAGGCCGGCTAGCCCGGCGCCCGCGCGGCGCGGCCCCGGACCGCGTGCGGGCGGTCCGGAGGCGCCCCTCGGCGGGCCGGGTACGAGGCCGCGGGCCGGGTACGAGGCCGCGAGCCGGGACGCGTCCTTCCGGCGACCGCGCCGGGCGCCCGGCTCCCGCGGCCAGAAGACCGGCGCCGGAGCGGCTCCGGGGCGCCCGGCTCCCAGGACCCGAAGACCGGCGCCGGAGCGGCTCCGGGGCCGCGGAACGCCGGATCGGGCGGTGGGGCGGGCCGCCGTCCCCGGGCACCACGCCCCCGGGGACGGCCCGGACGGTTCGCGGCACCCGGCGGGCGGCCGCTGGGCACCGGTGTCCGGCCCGCCCCTAGTGGTGGAAGCCGGTGGCCGCCGTCTTGTCCCGGGTCAGCGGGTGCGACTGGCGGCGCAGCTCGGGCAGCAGCCGGCCCAGGTCGTCGACGAACAGGTCGGCCAGGTCGTGCGAGAAGCCGTTGCGGCACACGATCCGCAGCACGGACAGATCCTCGCGGTTGGCCGGGAAGGTGTAGGCGGGCACCAGCCAGCCGTTCTCGCGCAGCCGCCGGGAGACGTCGAAGACGTCGTACGACGTGACGTCATGGGCCGTGGTCAGCGCGAACACCGGAAGCTGGTCCCCGCGCGTGAGGAGCCGGAAGTCGCCGAGCGCCTCGATCTTCGCGGCCAGCGAGGTCGCCACGTCCCGGGTGCACTGCTGCACCGCGCGGTAGCCCTCCCGGCCGAGCCGCAGGAACGAGTAGTACTGCGCCACCACCTGCGCGCCGGGCCGGGAGAAGTTCAGCGCGAAGGTCGGCATGTCCCCGCCCAGGTAGTTGACCCGGAAGACCAGTTCCTCGGGCAGCGCCTCCGCGTCCCGCCACAGGGCCCAGCCGACGCCCGGGTAGACCAGGCCGTACTTGTGCCCGGAGGTGTTGATCGAGGCCACCCGCGGCAGGCGGAAGTCCCACACCAGGTCCTCGTCGAGGAAGGGCGCCACCATCGCGCCGGACGCGCCGTCCACGTGCACCGGGACGTCGAGCCCGGTGCGCTCCTGGAGGGCGTCGAGGGCCGCGCACAGGTCGGCGATCGGCTCGTAGGAGCCGTCGAAGGTGGAGCCCAGGATGCCGACCACCCCGATGGTGTTCTCGTCGCACAGCTCGGCGGCGGACCGGGGGTCCAGGTGGAAGCGGTCGCCGTCCATCGGCACCAGCCGGGCCTCCACCTCCCAGAAGTTGCAGAACTTCTCCCAGCACACCTGGACGTTGATGCCCATGACGAGGTTGGGGCGCGCGCCGGGGTACCGGTCGGCGTTCCGCCGCGTCCAGCGCCGCTTCAGCGCCATCCCGGCGAGCATGCACGCCTCGCTCGACCCGGTCGTCGAACAGCCCACGGCGGCCGACGGGTCCGGGGCGTTCCACAGGTCGGCGAGCATCGCCACACAGCGCCGCTCCAGCTCGGCCGTGCGCGGGTACTCGTCCTTGTCGATCATGTTCTTGTCCCGGCACTCCGCCATCAGCACCCCGGCCTGCGGCTCCATCCAGGTGGTGACGAAGGTGGCCAGGTTCAGCCGGGAGTTGCCGTCCAGCATCAGCTCGTCATGGACCAGCTGGTACGCCGTGGTCGGGGGGAGGGGGGTGTCCGGAAGCCGGTGCGTGGGCGGGGCCTCGGACATACCGCCGACCGGGTTGGCCTCCCCGAAGAACGGGTTGACCGACACCCTCCGCCGCTCGTGCTCCTTGGAGCCTTTGTGCAGGGCCATGGACATGCCTCCAGACGATCGGGAATCAGCGGAGCGGGGTGCCGTCCGCGCGCAGCTGCATCTGCGGACGCCCCGTCACCAGGAGCCAGGCGGGCAGCGAGGCGATGCAGAGCAGGGCGATGATGCTGGGCGACGCCACCAGGACGGCGGCGGTGAACAGACTCACCCAGCCCTGCCGGGTGATCGCCAGGAGCATGCCCAGGACGCCGGTGGACACGCCCAGCGCGGGATGGACCGCCGGTACCAGGGCATGGGCGCACAGGCCGAGCGCGGCGCCGGCGAAGACCGCGGGGAAGATCCGGCCGCCCCGGAAACCGCAGGACGCGGCGACGAGCAGCGCGGCCAGCTTCACCACCGTCATCGTGGCGAACTGCCCCGCCGACCAGTCCTGCGGGGCGCGGGCCAGCACCCCGATCTCGGACAGCCCCTTGAAGAGCGTCAGATGGCCGCCCACTGCCGCCAGGGCGCCCAGCAGGACCCCGCCGGCCGGGAGCATCAGCATCGGGTGCCGCAGCCGCCGGAAGCCCGCGTGGACATAGGGGAAGGCGCGGGCGGCACACATGCCGAGCAGCGCGGCCGCCGAGGCGATCACCAGCGCCGCCAGCACGTCCTTGGCGTGCGGGTGGCCCATGGGCGGCAGGTCCAGGTCCAGGGCCGGATGCGACACCAGGGTGGTCGTCATGGCCCCGCAGGCGCCCGCGGTCAGCGGCGCGAACACGTTGTCCCACAGCCGCCCGGCCATCGGGCGGCCGGCCAGCGCCTCCGAGATGACCAGCGCCGCCGCCACCGGCGTGCCGAACAGCGCGCCGATGGTCGCCGCCTCCGCCAGCACCGGCCACAGGGTGTCCGGCATCCGGGGGCGCAGGCGCACGCCGAGCCAGGCCGCGAGGCCCACGTTCACCGCGATGACCGGGTTCTCCGGGCCGAGGCTCGGACCGCCGGCCAGCATCAGCCCGGTGGCCAGCACCAGGCCGGGCAGCACGGGCGGCGGCAGCACCGGGGCGTCGAGCGCGAGGGTGGCCGGCTCGGGGCCCGCGTGACCGGGAACCTTCCAGACCACGAGGCCGACGGCGATCCCGGTCGCCACGAGCATGACGAACATCCACAGCACGGAGTAGCGGCCGACGCCCAGCGCGTCCGGCAGCGGGCCCCACAGCACGTGCTGGAGCTGCTCCGCCGCGGCGCTCACCGCGGTGAGGAGCAGGCTCGCGGCCACGCCCACGACGACGGCGGGCAGGATGAACGGCAGCAGAGCCCGTGCCGGAGCGGCGGGCGCGCTCGGGGGTGACGGCTGCGTCGTCTCCTGGGCCACGGGCTCACCATAAGCGGACAAAACCCACATAACATCCCGGACCATCCCGGATTATCTCGGACTATCTCGGACGGATTCCGGCTTGCACCTCACGTGGCGTGAGGGCTCAGCGTGGACGCGTACCGACGACAAGGAGCGGAAAGTGAGCTACTCCGTGGGACAGGTCGCGGGGTTCGCCGGCGTCACGGTGCGCACCCTGCACCACTACGACGAGATCGGCCTGCTCGTGCCCAGCGAGCGGACGTACGCCGGCCACCGGCGCTACGGCGACACCGACCTCGACCGGCTCCAGCAGATCCTGTTCTACCGGGAGCTCGGCTTCCCGCTCGACGAGGTCGCGGTCCTGCTCGACGATCTGGCCACCGGCAGGGGCGACCCGCGCGGCCGTCTGCGCCGCCAGCACGAACTGCTGACCGCCCGGATCGAGAGACTGCAGAGGATGGCCGCGGCCGTGGAGCACGCCATGGAGGCACGCATGAAGGGGATCGATCTGACGCCCGAGGAGAAGTTCGAGGTCTTCGGCGAGCACGACCCGGACCGCTACGAGGACGAGGTGCGGGAGCGGTGGGGCGACACCGACGCGTACCGGGAGTCGCAGCGCCGGACCGCCTCGTACACCAAGGAGGACTGGAAGCGGCTCAACGAGGAGATGGGCGCGATCCATCTCCGGATGGCCGGACTGCTCGACGAGGGCGTGCCCGCGGACTCGGAGGCGGCCATGGACGCCGCCGAGGAGCACCGCCTGTTCATCACGCGCGCGTACTACGACTGCGCGCCCGCGATGCACGCCTGCCTCGGTGAGATGTACGTCGCCGACGAGCGCTTCACCGCGACGTACGAGGCGATCCGGCCGGGCCTCGCCGTATATCTGCGGGACGCGATCGCGGCGAACACGGCCCGGCACACCGCCGCGTCCTGACCACCCTGGCCCGGGGCTCGCTCCCGGGCCAGGACCGCCCCCGTCCCGTGGGCGCACACCTGGAGCCACCGGTGGAACCTGGGCCGGCCCCCTCGCGTTGATAGCTTTGTACGGCAGCACATCGACGTTCAGCCGCCGCAGCCGCCTTCCACCTCTCAGGAGCCCGGACCCGTGACGACACTTGCCCTCGGCCCGAGCTGGCTGGATCCCGATTATCTGCTGGGCACGTACGGCATCTGGGGTCTGCTGCTCATCGTCTTCGCCGAGTCCGGCCTGCTCATCGGTTTCTTCCTGCCCGGTGACTCGCTGCTGTTCACCTGCGGCCTGCTGATCACGTCGGGGCAGCTGGACTTCCCGTTGTGGGGCGCGGTCGCCCTGATCTGCCTCGCCGCGATCCTGGGCGACCAGGCGGGCTACATGTTCGGCAAGAAGGTCGGCCCGTCCCTGTTCAACCGCCCGGACTCCCGCCTGTTCAAGCAGGAGAACGTCGTCAAGGCGCACGAGTTCTTCGAGAAGTACGGCCCGAAGTCCCTGGTCCTGGCCCGCTTCGTGCCGATCGTGCGCACGTTCACGCCGATCATCGCGGGCGTCAGCGGCATGAAGTACCGCTCGTTCCTGACCTTCAACGTCATCGGCGGCGTCCTGTGGGGCGCGGGTGTCACCCTGCTCGGCTCCTGGCTCGGCAACATCGACTTCGTCAAGACCAACATCGAGGCGATCCTCATCCTGATCGTCCTCGTCTCCGTGGTGCCGATCGCGATCGAGTTCCTGCGGGCCCGCGGCAAGAGCAAGAAGGCGGCCCAGGCCGCGCCGGCTCCGCGGCAGCCGCAGACGCAGCCGCAGCCGCAGTACCAGCAGCAGCCGGCGACGGACGACGCGACGACCCAGCTCCGCCGCATCGAGCCCGAGCAGCCGCACGGCGGGCCGTACGAGCAGCCGTACCAGCAGCAGCCGCGGCAGGACTGGAACCAGCAACAGGGCTACGGCGGGCAGCAGGGCTACGGCGGCCAGCAGGGCTACGGCGGGCAGCAGGGGTACGGCGGCCAGCAGGGGTACGGCGAGCAGCAGTACGAGCAGCCGTACGCCGCTCCTCAGCAGCAGCAGCAGCCGTACGCCGCTCCTCAGCAGCAGTCCCCGTATGCCGCCCCTCAGCAGCAGCAGCCGTACGCCCCGCAGCAGCCGTACGACGGCCGGCAGGCGCACGACGGGCGGCAGCAGTACCCGTACGACTACGACCAGGGCGACTACCGCGCCCCGTGAGGCGCTCAGAACCCGCGGGTCCGCTTGGCCGCCCGGCGCTTCTTGGCCGAGCCCACGCGCAGGAAGAGCCGCGAGATCTCCGAGCCCAGATTGACCCCGATGGCGATGGCCATGGCCAGTGACGCGGCCTTGGCCAGCGACACCAGCCCCTTGTCCACGTCGTTCTGCGCGATGGACAGCAGCCCGAAGTAGGTCGCCGAACCGGGCAGCAGCGGGCCGATCGCCGCTGTCGTGTACGGCAGCGCGGAGGCGAACCGGTACCGGGAGAGCAACTGCCCGAAGAGGCCGACGAGACCCGCCGCCACGGCCGTGGAGGCCACCGGCGAGATGCCGCCCACATAGTGCATCGCGCCGTACACCGACCAGGCGACGCCTCCGTTGAGGGTCACCCAGAGCACGGTGGATCGTTCCTGCTGGAGCAGTACCGCGAAGGTCAGCGACAGCAGCATCGAGGCCGCGATCTGGATCAGCGGGCGCTGCGAGCTGCCCAGCGCCACGTCCGGGTTCAGCTTGCCGCCGACCTTCACGCCGAAGTACAGGACGATCAGCACCCCGACGACGATCCCGACGAAGAAGTACATGACCTCCAGCAGCCGGGCGGAGGCGGTGATGTAGAAGCCCGTCAGCCCGTCCTGCACGCCCGCCACCAGCGCCCGTCCGGGCAGCAGCGCGAACAGCCCACCGGTGATCACGGCGGACCCCTTCACGTCCACGTGTGCCAGCGTCAGCGCGACCCCGATCGCGGCGGGCGGCATCGCGGCCACCGTGAACTGGTAGAACTCCGGCAGCCCGCGCCCCGCGCACAGCCACGCCAGCCGGTCGCCGAGCATCGCGCCCAGGGCCGCCGCCACGAACACGAGCAGATCACCGCCGACCAGCACCGAGGCCGCGCCCGCGAGCAGCCCGCCCGCCAGCGTCAGCCCCCAGCCGGGGTACGGGTGCCGGTTTCGGCGGATCTCCGCCAGCCGCCGGTAGGCCTCCTCGAGGGAGACATGGGTCTCCGGGTCGGTGAGGTCGTCCACCAGCCGGAAGACGGCCGCGAGACGCGTGTAGTCGGTGCCCCGCCGCCGTACCGTCCGGGACGCCGTCACCGGGTCCTCCACCAGCGACGGCTGGTGCGAGATCGACAGCAGTGTGAAGGTGACGTTCGGCTCGCACCGGTCCAGGCCGTAGGACCGGCACACCGCGAACATCGCGGCCTCCACGTCCTCCGCGCCCTCCCCGCCGGCCAGCAGCAGCTCGCCGATACGCAGGGTCAGGTCCAGCACGCGCGGGACGGCCGGGCCTTCCTCCTCCTCGCGCTGCACCGGCTCCACCGCCGGCCGCTCGGTCACCGGCATGCGCAGCATCGTGCGCATCCGGTCCTGCCACGGCGCGTCCTTGACCAGGCTGACCAGTGGCACCCCGGTGGGCGGTGTGAACGCGGTGAGCGCGCTCTTCGAGCCGTAGGTGCGCGGCGTGCTGAACGCCGACCCCTCCTGCTCGGCAACCGCCGCCGGGGACGTCTGAAGCCCCTCGGGCACGGAGAACTCGGAGGTGGTCTCCGGCTCACCGCCGCCCTTGGGGACGTCGAGCCCCACGGGAATCGCGAACTCGGACGTGATCTCCGGGTCGTACCGCGCCTCGTCCGACCGGGGCTTGGCGTCCTCCGCCTCCGTCACCTCGCACCGCTCCCTGAATGACACCTTCCGTAAGCCTCAGTATGCGCACACGTACCCGGCAAGGCCGCAAATGTGCACACACGCGGAACGGGCCGCACGCGTGCGCGTGCGGCCCGTTCGCGGAGAACGAAAGAGGTGGTCAGTGACCGCCCTGCTCCTCGAAGCGCTTGTAGGACCGCTCGATCTCGGCCTCGGCGTCGGTGCGGCCCACCCAGTTGGCGCCCTCGACGGACTTGCCGGGCTCCAGGTCCTTGTACACCTCGAAGAAGTGCTGGATCTCCAGGCGGTCGAACTCCGACACGTGGTGGATGTCGCGCAGGTGCTCCACCCGCGGGTCGGTGGACGGAACGCACAGCAGCTTGTCGTCGCCGCCCGCCTCGTCCGTCATCCGGAACATGCCGATCGCGCGGCACTTGATCAGGCAGCCCGGGAAGGTCGGCTCGTCCAGGATGACCAGCGCGTCCAGCGGGTCGCCGTCCTCGCCGAGGGTGTTCTCGACGAAGCCGTAGTCGGCCGGGTAGGCGGTCGAGGTGAAGAGGCGACGGTCCAGCCGGATCCGACCGGTCTCGTGGTCCACCTCGTACTTGTTCCGCGAACCCTTCGGAATCTCGATCGTGACGTCGAACTCCACCGGTGGCTCCTCCATGATCAGCACATAGTTCTGGTGGTTAAGTGTCCCTCACGCAGGTGTGTGATCGCGAAAGGGGCTGGTGGTCGTGCCAGAGCTGAGGCGTTGGCGAGCCGCGGGACCGCAGGTGGTGCGGATCGCGAACGCCGTACGACCGCGTCTGGCGAGCGCCGTGACGACCGTCGGGCCGCGGATCGCGCGGCTGGCGAAGGGCGTGCGCGTCGGGCCTGCGCACCTCCCCCGTCCTCCCCGTCCGCGTACCGTCAGGACTTGGCAGTACACCGCGGGCGCCGCCACCGCCGGCCTGGCACTGGCCGCCGGCGTGGTGACCGTCGCCGGTCCGTGGGACGCCAACGGTCAGCGTACGGCCGAGCGGGACCGGGCGGTCGCCCTGGAGCGGTCAGGTGGCGCAGATCACGGCCGTTCCGGGACGGCCGCCGGGGCGCCCGCGCCCGCGCCGAGCGCCGAGCCCGTCCTGGCGGGCCTGGGCGCCGCGAAGGGCGCCGTGGGCACCAAGAAGACCGCGCCGGGCCAGACGGCCTTCTCGGACCTCCTGGGGCCCCTTCTGGACGACCCCGCGCTGGGCGGCAGCCACGCGGCGGCCGTCATCGATGTCGCGACCGGCGCCCGGCTGTACGGCGCCGGCGCCGGCAAGGCCCTCACCCCCGCCTCCACCACCAAGATCGCCACCGCCGTCGCCGCGCTGTCCGCCCTCGGCCCCGACCACCGGCTGACCACCCGCACCGCCCTCGAACCGGACACCGGGGAGCTGGTCCTGGTCGGCGGCGGCGACCCCACCCTCACCGCGCACGCCAGGCCCGGCGGCTGGGCGAGCCTGCGCGCCCTGGCGGCGGACACCGCGAAGGCCCTGGGCGAGCGCGGCATCCGCAAGGTCACCCTGTCCTACGACACCACCCTCTACAGCGGTCCCGCCCTGCACCCCATCGGCGTCAACGACAACCTCGCCCCGGTCAGCGCCCTGACCGCCGACGAGGGCCGGTCCGACGACTCCGTCAGCGGCCCGGCGGCCCGCGCGGCCGACCCGGCGGCGGACGCGGCGGCCCGGTTCGCCGGCTTCCTGAAGGACGCCGGCGTCACGACCACGTCCCCCGGCCCCTCCAAGGCCAGCACGCGCGCGCAGACCCTCGCCACCGTCACCTCGCCCCCGCTGGCCGCCCTGGTGGAGCGGATGCTGACGAACAGCGACAACGACATCGCGGAGGCCCTGGCCCGGCACACGGCCCTGGCGAGCGGCCGGCCCGCGAGCTTCTCCGGCGGTGCCGGGGCGATCGCCACCCAGCTGCGCGAGCTCGGCCTGCCGATGTCCGGCGCCTCCTTCCACGACGGCAGCGGCCTCGACCGCTCCGACCGGCTCACGGCCGGCCTCCTCACCGCCCTCCTCGCCAAGGCGGGCGACCCGGACCGCCCCGGCCTGCGCCCGGTCCTCACGGGCCTGCCCGTAGCCGGCTTCACCGGCACCCTGAGCAGCCGCTACACCGACGGCGCCGCCGGCGTCGTCCGCGCCAAGACGGGCACCCTGACCGGCGTGAACACCCTCGCCGGCACGGTCGTGGACCAGGACGGCCGCCTCCTGGCCTTCGCCTTCCTCGCCTCGGACACGGCGAACGGCCCGGAGGCCCAGGCGGCGCTGGACCGGACGGCTACGGCGCTGGCGCGGTGCGGCTGCCGCTAGCCGCAGCACGACGGGGCCGCCGGCCCCTACGGGGTCGTGCCCTGGCGGGCGTTGTCCCGGATGGCGGTCGTGGGGGCTGGGGCCCGTGCCCGCCCGCGGCCCGGTGGCTCCGCTTCGCGCAGTTCCCCGCGCCCCTGGTGCCCTGGCGGGCGTTGTCCCGGATGGCGGTCGTGGGGGCTGGGGCCCGTGCCCGCCCGCGGCCCGGCGGCTCCGCTTCGCGCAGTTCCGCTCGCCCCTTCGGGGCGCCGGTGCCGACCAGGGGCGCGGGGAACTGCGCGGCCGCCCGCCACGGGCCCGCACCCGGCAGACCCCGCCCGCCCCCGCCCCGCATCCCGCCCCCGCGCACCCGCCGGACGGCACCCCGCACCACGGCCTGCCCGAAGCGGGGGCGCTCACGTACGGTTGACAGCATGACGAGCTTCGGTGGCACCGCATCTCCCGGGATGGTCGACTGGAACCTCGCGGTGGCAACCGCGACCCGGCTCGTACGGCCCGGGCCCGATGTCAGCCGCGACGAGGCCAGGTCCGTCGTCGCGGAACTGCGCCGGCACGCGAAGGCCTCGGAGGAACACGTCCGGGGCTTCACTCGTATGGCCACCGAGGAGACCCACGACACCCCCGTCCTCGTCGTCGACCGTCCCGGCTGGGTCCGCGCCAACGTCGCCGGCTTCCGGGAGATCCTCAAGCCGCTCCTGGAGAAGATGCAGGAACGCCGCGGCGGCAACCCGGGCAGCGCCGTCCTCGGCGCCGTCGGCGGCAAGGTCACCGGCGTGGAAGTGGGCATGCTCCTGTCGTTCCTGTCCTCCCGTGTCCTCGGCCAGTACGAGACCTTCGCCCCCGCCACCCGCGACCTGCCCGCCGGCGAGAACGGCGGCGGCCGGCTGCTGCTCGTCGCGCCCAACATCGTCCACGTGGAACGCGAACTCGACGTCGAGCCGCACGACTTCCGCCTGTGGGTGTGCCTGCACGAGGAGACCCACCGCACGCAGTTCACCGCCGTGCCCTGGCTGCGTGACCACCTGGAGGGTGAAATCCAGTCGTTCTTGGCGGAGACCGACGTCGACCCGATGACGTTCCTCGAACGCATCCGGGAAGCCGCCCAGTCCCTGGCAGGCGGCCGGCCCGAGGGCGAGGAGGACGACGGCGGACGCTCCTTCGTCGAGCTGGTGCAGACCCCCGCCCAGCGGGAGATCCTCGCCCGGCTCACCGCCGTGATGTCCCTGCTGGAGGGCCACGCCGACTACGTCATGGACGGCGTCGGACCCAGCGTCGTCCCGTCGGTCGCGGAGATCCGCGAGAAGTTCCAGCAGCGCCGCGCGAAGGGTGCCTCCCGGCTGGACCTCGCCCTGCGCAAGCTCCTGGGCCTGGATGCCAAACTGAGGCAGTACCGGGACGGCGAACGGTTCGTACGGGCCGTCGTGGAGCAGGTCGGCGTGGACGGTTTCAACCGCGTGTGGACCTCGCCCAACACCCTGCCGACCAAGGCGGAGATCGCCAAACCGGCGGACTGGGTCGCACGGGTGCACCGCAGGACCGAATCGTGAAACGCACGGGAAAGGCGTGAAACGAATCCGGCCGACGGCAGGCGAACGCCCCTCCAATCACCCGTCCGAGGGACCGTGTGCCATGCGTAGGCGTGCGATGCTCGGGGAACGGCCCGCTTCTGTCACCATCTACACACTCTGAGTGACCGGCTCGGGCTCACCCCCCGAAAACTTCATGAAGGGAACCGGACATGGGTCCCCATCCTGCGGTCGCGGCGATACGCCTGGCGGTCCGCCGCGTCCTCCACGACATCCTGAACGACCACCAGACCTGCCACGCGCACGCGGGCCGGGAAGTGCCGGGCGAGCACTCCGACCGGCGTCCGGGCCGGGGCGCCCTGCGCATGGCCGAGCGGCCCCCCTCCCCGCTCGTCCTCGTCGCGTGCTCCGGCGGCGCCGACTCCATGGCCCTCGCCTCGGCCCTCGCCTTCGAGGCCCCCAAGCTCGGCATCCGCGCCGGCGGGGTCACCGTCGACCACGGCCTCCAGGCCGGTTCCGACCTCCGCGCCGACGAGGTCGTCCTCCGATTGCGTGAACTCGGCCTCGATCCGGTCGACTCCGTCGCCGTGACCGTCGGCCGCGAGGGCGGGCCCGAAGCCGCCGCGCGGGACGCCCGCTACGCCGCCCTGGACGCCGCCGCCGAACGCCACGGTGCCACCGCGATCCTGCTCGGCCACACCCGCGACGACCAGGCCGAGACCGTCCTGCTGGGACTCGCCCGCGGCTCCGGCATCCGCTCCCTGTCCGGCATGGCCGCGGTCTCGGGGGCCGGCGGCCGTTACCGGCGGCCCTTCCTGCACCTGGACCGGCAGACCGCCCGCAAGGCCTGCATGGTGCAGTCCCTGCCCGTCTGGGACGACCCGCACAACGCCGACCCGGCCTACACCCGCTCCCGGCTGCGGCACGAGGGCCTGCCCGCCCTGGAGAAGGCCCTCGGCAAGGGCGTCGTGGAGGCACTCGCCCGCACCGCCCAGCTCTCCCGCGACGACGCCGACGCCCTGGACACCTGGGCCAGCCAGGCCGAGGCCTCCGTCCGGGACGGCGCCGGCCTGCTGGAGTGCGCCAAGCTGTACGCCCTCCCGCCCGCCGTACGCCGCCGGATCCTGCGCCGCGCGGCCATCGAGGCCGGTGCTCCGGCCGGCGCGCTGTTCGCCCGGCACATCGAGGAAGTCGACCGCCTGATCACCGGCTGGCGCGGCCAGGGAGCCATCAATCTCCCGGGCAAAGTCGTCGCCCAGCGCCAGGGTGGCAGACTGGTGATTCGGCAAGGCTGATTCCCGACCCCTCCCGGAGTGATCCTCCGGCGGCCGGGCGGCCTCAAGTGCGGGACGACCGAAAGTGATGCGGGTGGACGCGAAAGACATGGGTGCCGACCTCCAGCAGGTACTCATCACCAAGGAAGAGATCGACGCCAAGCTGGCAGAGCTGGCCGCGAAGATCGACGCGGAGTACGCGGGCAAGGACCTGCTGATCGTCGGCGTCCTCAAGGGCGCGGTGATGGTCATGGCGGACCTGGCCCGGGCGCTGTCCACCCCCCTCACCATGGACTGGATGGCCGTGTCCTCGTACGGCGCGGGCACCCAGTCCTCCGGTGTCGTGCGGATCCTCAAGGACCTCGACACCGACATCAAGGGCAGGCACGTCCTGATCGTCGAGGACATCATCGACTCGGGCCTCACCCTGTCCTGGCTGATCAACAACCTCGGCTCCCGCGAGCCCGCCACCCTGAAGGTGTGCACGCTGCTGCGCAAGCCGGACGCCGCCAAGGTGGCCATCGACGTCGAGTGGGTCGGCTTCGACATCCCGAACGAGTTCGTCGTGGGCTACGGCCTCGACTACGCCGAGAAGTACCGCAACCTGCCGTTCGTCGGTACGCTCGCGCCTCACGTCTACGGCGGCTGAGCCACTCGGCCCAAGCCCGGTAGGACGATCGGGAACCCCAGCGGGTTCCGTGCCGTTGAAGCATGCAGAGACGGGTTTCCCAGCCGTCGAAACGGCTCCGTGCGGCTTCGGGCAACAATGCTGGGGTACCGTCAGAAGAACTGTCTTATCAAACTCACTATGGCAGGAGGGACGGGGCGACACCGCTCCGTATGGATGGACGTGAAGCGATACTTCCGTGGGCCGGTCATGTGGATCGTGCTGGCCGTCCTTGCCGTGGTCGTGTTGATGCAGGTCGTCGGCTCGTCCGGCGGCTACAAGACGGTGGACACCGGCCAAGTCGTGGCTGCGATCAGCGACAACAAGGTCGAGTCGGCCAAGCTCACCACCGGTGACGAACAGAGCATCAAGGTCACCCTCAAGGACGGCTTCAAGGTCGAGGGCAGCTCGAAGATCCAGGCGAGCTACATCGGCGACCAGGGCGTGACCATCGCCGGCCAGCTGCAGACCAAGTACCAGGACAAGCAGATCCCCGACGGCTACACGGTGTCGCCGTCGAAGCAGAACCCGTTCGTCGGGGTGCTGCTCTCGCTGCTGCCCTTCGTCCTGATCGTGGTCGTCTTCCTGTTCCTGATGAATCAGATGCAGGGTGGCGGCTCGCGTGTCATGAACTTCGGCAAGTCCAAGGCGAAGCTCATCACCAAGGACACCCCGAAGACGACGTTCTCCGACGTCGCGGGCTGCGACGAGGCCGTCGAGGAACTCCAGGAGATCAAGGAGTTCCTGCAGGAGCCGGCCAAGTTCCAGGCCGTCGGCGCCAAGATCCCCAAGGGCGTGCTGCTCTACGGCCGCCCGGGTACCGGCAAGACCCTGCTCGCCCGTGCCGTCGCCGGCGAGGCGGGCGTCCCGTTCTACTCGATCTCCGGTTCCGACTTCGTCGAGATGTTCGTCGGTGTCGGTGCCTCCCGGGTCCGTGACCTGTTCGAGCAGGCCAAGGCGAACGCCCCGGCGATCGTCTTCGTGGACGAGATCGACGCGGTCGGCCGCCATCGCGGTGCCGGCCTCGGCGGTGGCCACGACGAGCGCGAGCAGACGCTGAACCAGCTGCTCGTCGAGATGGACGGCTTCGACGTGAAGGGCGGCGTGATCCTGATCGCCGCCACGAACCGCCCCGACATCCTCGACCCGGCACTGCTGCGCCCCGGCCGCTTCGACCGGCAGATCGCGGTCGACCCGCCGGACCTCCAGGGCCGCCTGGAGATCCTCAAGGTCCACCAGAAGGGCAAGCCGGTCGCCCCCGACGTCGACCTGGCCGCCGTCGCCCGCCGCACGCCCGGCATGACCGGCGCCGACCTCGCCAACGTGCTGAACGAGGCCGCGCTGCTCACCGCCCGCGGTGACCAGAAGCTGGTCGACAACAAGGCGCTGGACGAGGCGATCGACCGTGTGGTCGCGGGCCCGCAGAAGCGGACCCGGATCATGTCGGACAAGGAGAAGAAGATCACCGCGTACCACGAGGGCGGTCACGCCCTGGTCGCGGCGGCCTCGCCGAACTCCGACCCCGTCCACAAGATCACGATCCTGTCCCGCGGCCGTGCCCTCGGGTACACGATGGTCCTGCCGGACGAGGACAAGTACTCGACCACGCGCAACGAGATGCTGGACCAGCTCGCCTACATGCTGGGCGGCCGGGCGGCCGAGGAACTGGTCTTCCACGACCCGACCACCGGTGCCGCGAACGACATCGAGAAGGCCACCAACCTGGCCCGCGCGATGGTCACGCAGTACGGCATGACCGAGCGGCTCGGCGCGATCAAGTTCGGCGGCGACAACAGCGAGCCCTTCCTCGGCCGTGAGATGGCTCACCAGCGCGACTACTCGGAAGAGGTCGCCGCGCTGGTCGACGAAGAGGTCAAGAAGCTCATCGAGACCGCGCACAACGAGGCCTGGGAGATCCTGGTCGAGAACCGCGACGTGCTCGACCAGCTCGTTCTCCAGCTGCTGGAGAAGGAGACCCTGGGCAAGGAGGAGATCGCCGAGGTCTTCGCCCCGATCGTCAAGCGCCCGCCGCGGCCCGCCTGGACCGGCTCCTCCCGCCGTACCCCGTCCACCCGCCCGCCGGTGCTCTCCCCCAAGGAGCTGGCACTGACCAACGGTGCGAACGGCGCGACGGCGGCGATCAGCACGGCCAAGTCGACGGCCGTGGAGTCCGCCCCGGTGACGGAGCAGGCCCCGGAGGACCGCCCCGAGAGCTGACCCTGTTCCGGCCGACAGGGCCGGAATGAACGCCGCGCCCCCCAGGTTCTAGCCTGGGGGGCGCGGCGTTTGGTATGTCCGCAGACAGAACGCGTGTCGAACCACGCGTGCACGGCACAGGAACGAGGAAGCAGATGACCGACCCGGTGACGCTGGACGGCGATGGCTCCATCGGCGAGTTCGACGAGAAGCGTGCCGAGAACGCCGTGCGGGAACTGCTGATCGCGGTCGGCGAGGACCCGGACCGCGAGGGCCTGCGGGAGACGCCGGCCCGGGTCGCGCGCGCCTACCGGGAGATCTTCGCGGGCCTGTGGCAGCGGCCCGAGGACGTCCTGACGACGACGTTCGACCTGGGACACGACGAGATGGTCCTGGTGAAGGACATCGAGGTGTACTCGACCTGCGAGCACCACCTGGTGCCGTTCCGGGGCGTCGCCCACGTCGGCTACATCCCGTCCGTCACCGGCAAGATCACCGGCCTGTCCAAGCTGGCCCGGCTGGTCGACGTCTACGCCCGCCGACCGCAGGTGCAGGAACGCCTCACCACGCAGATCGCCGACTCCCTCATGAACATCCTGGAGCCGCGGGGCGTCATCGTGGTCGTCGAGTGCGAGCACATGTGCATGTCCATGCGCGGCATCCGCAAGCCGGGCGCGAAGACCATAACCTCAGCGGTGCGCGGTCAGCTGCGGGACGCGGCCACCCGGAACGAGGCGATGAGCCTCATCATGGCGCGCTGAGCCTCATCAAAGCGTGTTGACCGGCCCGGTGACCGGGGCCGGCGGTCAGGCCGCCGGCTCCGCTCCCGAGTGGTCCTGGTCGTCGTCCTCCGGGAGCTTGCAGACGCGCTCCAGGAACACGGCGGCCGCTATCACGCCGAGGCCGGCCAGGACCGAGAACCCGGCGTAGATCGCCTGGTCCCGGCGGGCCGGGAAGTCGAGCAGCTCCAGCAGGAAGACGCCCGTGCCGCCGTACATCCCGGCGACCAGGGCCGCCACCAGGGCGCTGGCCTGGCCGAAGACGACCGCCCGGGCGGCCATCAGCGGATCGACGCCCTTGGCGCCGGGCGTGCGCTCGCGCTGGGCCTTGAACCGGGCGCGCAGCGAGAGCGCGGTCGCGAGCAGGACCACCGCGATCAGCGCGAGGACGACGGGGGCGGCCAGGGGGACGCTGGGCAGGGTCCCGGCCGAGTTCCAGAGGCGGGCGCCCGCCCAGGACAGGATGCCGGCCACGACGAACACGCCCGCCAGCACCCTGATGCGCAGCTCTCTCACGGTGTCCCTTCAGTTCCCCCGGACCGTCCCGGACGGCGGTCGTCGTGGTCTTGATCCGTCTCGACCTTAACGACTACTCGGGCAGCCGGAGTTCCAGGTCCCCGCGGTGCGCCACGCCTTCACGCGTGATGACCGACAGCAGATCGGCCACCGTGCCGCGGCCGGGAAGCTGCGCCTGCGGGTCCACGTCGTGCCAGGGCGCGAGGACGAACGCGCGCTCGTGGGCGCGCGGGTGGGGCAGGGTGAGCTGCGGGTCGTCGGAGGTGACGTCGGCGTAGGCGACGATGTCGACGTCCAGCGTGCGCGGGCCCCAGCGCTCGTCCCGGACGCGGTGGAAGGCCTCCTCGACGGCGTGCGCCCGCTCCAGCAGGGAGGACGGGGGCAGGGTCGTCTTGAGGACCACGACCGCGTTGAAGTACGACGGCTGGCTGCCGGGCGCCACGCCCCACGGCTCGGTCTCGTACACCGGGGAGACGGCCTTCACCCGGACGCCCGGGGTGTCCTCCAGGGCGTCGACGGCACCCTGGAGCGTCTCCAGGCGGTTGCCGAGGTTGGCGCCGATGGAGATGACGGCCCATTTGGGGTTCTGCAGGGTCGTGTCGGCGGCGTCCACCCGCTCGACGACCGAGGCGGGCACCGGCTGGACGGTCGGGTCGCTGTGACCCTGGCGGAAAGGTCGGGTCATACTCGGCTCCGGGTGATGGTGACGGTCACGTCGTCGAAGGGGACCGTGATGGGCGCGTCCGGCTTGTGGAGGCACACCTCCACCTCCTGGACCCCTTCGTGCTTCAGACAGGTCTGCGCGATCCGCTCGGCGAGGGTCTCGATGAGGTTCACCGGCTCGCCCTCGACCACGGCCACGACCTCCTCGGCCACGATGCCGTAGTGCACGGTCTTCGCCAGGTCGTCGTCGGCCGCGGCCGGCCGGGTGTCCAGGCCGAGGACGAGGTCGACGATGAACGTCTGGCCCTCCTCGCGCTCCCTGGGGAACACACCATGGTGCCCGCGGGCCTTGAGGCCGCGCAGCGCGACACGATCCACGCGAATCACTCCTGCAATCGTCGGGAACGACCGGACCGTACCGCGTGCGGGCGGCACACCGGCCTCAGACGAATCTACCTGCGGACACCGACAAAGCCGGGTTGCGGGGGCGTGGGCCCGAGCCGGTACCCGGAGGGTTCACCGGGTGTTTCCCCCGGGGAACCCGGCACTGTCATGGGCTGGTAGCCGCACCTACCCGGGGGTAGGTGATTCGAACCACGTTCTCGCTGGGGGTCCTGTCGGGGTCCTGTCGGGGTTTTGGCGGGGTCCTGTCGGGTCTTGGCGGGGCTGGTCGAGGGCCTGGAGGCGGGGCTTGTACGGGTCTCGGTACGGGTCCCTGGTCCGCATACCCGCTCAGGCGAGGGGGTTGTCGTCCGGGTTCACGCCCTGCACACCGTCTTCACCGTCGTCGCCGTCGTCGTCGCTCTCGGCCAGCACGGGGGAGGCGTGGTGCGACCAGAGCTTCCAGCCGGACGGCGTACGCCGGAACACGTTCGTGGCGACGACGAGCTGGCCGACCAGCGGTCCGAGTTCCGCGCCCTCCTCCGGTGCGGGGCCGCCGCTGAGGATGTTCTCCGTGCAGGTCACCAGCGCGGTGTCGCCGGTCACCGAGACATGCACATCGGTGAGGAAGAACTGGATGTAGTCCGTGTTGGCCATGATCAGGGCGTACGACCTGAGGACCTCGCCACGGCCGGTGAGCACCGGCCAGCCGGGGTGCACGCAGGAGATCACGCCGCTGTCCGCCGGGTCGTGGTACTCCTCGTCCACGCCCAGGTCGGACGGGGTCAGCCAGCGGGCGGAGACCTCCTCGAAGTCGCCGCGTTCGAGCGCCTCGTAGAAGGCGGTGTTGGCCGCCTCCACCTGCTCGACATCGGTATGGGGGGCGCTCACCGGTCTCCTTCCGCCCGGCGCTCACCGTGGACGCCCGGCTCGTGGGGCGTGCTGTGCGCCTGGCGCTCGCTGCCCGGTCCGGGCGCACCGGCCGCATCCCGCGCCCCGTTCTCACTTCCCGTGCCGGGCGTGTGTCCTGTCTCGCGCGCCCCGCGCTCGCTCTGGGCGCCCCGTGCTACTCCGTCCGCGTACGCCCCCTCCAGGGCCCGCGCCACCCGCACCGCGTCCGCCGTGGCGCGCACCTCGTGCACGCGCACCGCCCACGCGCCGGCCTGCGCCGCGAGGGCGGAGACGGCGGCCGTGGCCGCGTCGCGCTCCCGGGCCGGCGGAGGCGCCCCCTCCGGTCCGGCGAGGACCCGGCCGAGGAACCGCTTGCGGGAGGCGGCCACCAGCACGGGGTGGCCCAGCGCGCGCAGGCGGTCGAGGTGGGCGAGGAGGACGAGGTCGTGCTCGGCCTCCTTGGAGAAGCCGAGGCCCGGGTCGACGACGATGCGGTCGGGGGCGATGCCGCCGGCCAGCACGGCCTCCACGCGCGTGTGCAGCTCGTCCATGACTTCGGCGACGACGTCCCCGTAGACGCCCTTGACGGTGTCGCCCTGGAGGAAGCCGCGCCAGTGCATGACGACGAAGGGGGCGCCCGCGTCGGCGACCACCGGGATCATCGCGGGGTCGGCGAGGCCGCCGCTGACGTCGTTGACGAGGGCGGCGCCGGCCGCGAGGGACTGCTCGGCGACGGAGGCGCGCATGGTGTCGACGGAGACGACGACGCCCTCGGCGGCGAGGCTGCGCACCACGGGGATCACCCGGCGCAACTCCTCGGCCTCGTCCACGCGCGAGGCGCCGGGCCGGGTGGACTCGCCGCCCACGTCGACCAGGTCCGCGCCCTCCGCGACCAGGTCGAGGCCGTGCTTGACGGCGATGGTCGTGTCGAACCAGCGGCCGCCGTCGGAGAAGGAATCGGGGGTCACGTTCACGACCCCCATGACCGCGCACCGGTCCCATGCCGGAAGTCCGGTCACCCGGCCGCGTCCGCTGAGGTTGTTCATACGTTCAGCGTAGGCCCAGGACGGAGCGGCGAAGGCCCAGGACGGAGCGGTGTAACCCCAGGACGGAGCCGTGAACGCGCGGTGGCCCGGGTGGCGGCCCCTGTGCTGGAGGGGGCGGGGCTGCCACCCGGGCCGGTCCCCGGGCCTCACCACTCGGCGGCGTCCTGGCTCAGGCCGCCCGGACGTCCCGTTCGGCCACCGCGTGACCGCACGGGCGCACGGCGGCCGCCCGGCGCCGGCGCAGGAAACGCGGCAGCGGCAGGGCGAGGTCGACGAAGCCCTCCGCCTGCATGGCGGCGAAGCCGATGCGGGGCAGGTCGGCGGAGGCGCGGTAGACCACGAACCGGGGCTCCCAGCGCGGCTGGAACTTGGCGTTGAACTTGTACAGCGACTCGATCTGGAACCAGCGGGACAGGAACACCAGCAGCCCGCGCCAGGCGCGCAGCACCGGCCCCGCGCCGATCTTCTCCCCGCGCGCGAGGGCGGAGCGGAACATCGCGAAGTTCAGCGAGACCCGGTTGATGCCGAGCTTCGGGGCGGCCTGGAGGGCGGCGACGATGAGCAGTTCGTTCATGCCCGGGTCGGCGGCGCGGTCCCGGCGCATCAGGTCCAGGGAGACGCCGTCCGTGCCCCAGGGCACGAAGTGGAGGATCGCTTTCAGGTCGCCGTACTCACCCGGTACGTCGTCGGACTTGTGGGCGGTGGCGATCAGGCAGTCCCCGTCGGTCGGGTCGCCGATGCGGCCGAGCGCCATGGAGAAGCCGCGCTCGGTGTCCGTGCCGCGCCAGTCCTCCGCGGCCAGGCGGATCCGCTCCAGCTCGGCCTCGCCGACGTCACGGATGCGCCGTACCCGGGTTTCGTAGCCGGCCCGCTCGATGCGCTTGACCATCTGGCGCACGTTGCGCATCGCGCGTCCGGCGAGCGAGAAATCCGCTACGTCGACCACCGCCTCGTCGCCCAGCTCCAGGGCGTCGAGACCGGTCTCGCGGGTCCACACCTCGCCGCCCGTCTCCGAGCAGCCCATGACGGCGGGCGTCCAGGAGTGGGCCTTGGCCTCGTCCATGAAGCGCTCGATGGCACCCGGCCAGGCCTCGACGTCCCCGATGGGGTCGCCGCTGGCGAGCATCACACCGGACACGACGCGGTAGGTGACCGCGGCCTTGCCGCTCGGCGAGAACACGACCGCCTTGTCGCGGCGCAGCGCGAAGTGGCCGAGCGAGTCGCGTCCGCCGTGCTTCTCCAGCAGGGCACGCAGGCTGGCCTCGTCCTGCTCGGTGAGGCGCGCGGCCGGGTGCTCGGGGCGGAAGGCCAGGTAGATGGTGGTGACCGCGGTGATCCAGCCGAGGGCGCCGAGGGAGAAGGCGACCGTCCAGGAGGTGTTGCCCTGGTAGTCGACCGGGCCCTCGAAGCCGAACAGGCCGTAGATGACGTGGGTGAGCCGGTCGGCGAGGCTCGGGTCGCCGATCGTCCGGTTCGGATGGACGTTGACGATCACGAGCCCGAGGGCCAGCGAACCGGCGCTCATGAGCACGAAGTTGGCGAGCGCACGCCACCTGCTGCGCGGATCGGGCAGCGCCGCGAACTGGCCCCGGTGGCGCAGCAGCGGCACCAGCAGCGCGATCGCGATGAGCATGCCGATGACCGAGTGCCGGTACCCGAACTGCGCCATCGCGCCCACCGGGAGCAGCGCGACCGCCGCGCGCCACGCCCTGCGCTTGCGCCGCTTGAGCCCGTGCGCGAGCAGCAGCAGCAGCACGCCCGAGCTGAGCGAGAGCGCCGCGGCGAACGGCCCGAACGAGCCCGGCAGCACCTCGGCTATGGCGTGCATACGGCTGTGACGGAAGCGCGGGAACACACCCGCGGCGATGTCCAGGACGCCCACGAGCGCGGCGGCCCTGCCGACCAGAGCGGGAACGGCGTCGGGGCGCGGGCCGCGCAGTATGCGCCGCGCCCGGCTTGATCGGCCCGGAACCTCGCCCGACAATTCCCCATCTATCCTGACAGACATCGCATCCCGTAGTTCTGCGAGAGACCTTGAACCCGGGCCCGATCGGGCATCCGGCGACATTGCGCCCTCTAGGACGGTGTCTGGGGGAGAGAGGTTCATTCCCCACCGGAAAGTCGGGTCAAAGGCCGAGGAAAGCCCCGGGCAAGCTCACGCGACATGTGTGGGTACGGCGCGGGCGGAAAGCGCAGGCAGGAACAGCCATGGGTCTCACGAGCAACAAAGTGCTGGCGCTGGTGGTCGTGGTCGCCGCGCTGCTGTTCATCGGCACGGTGTGGCTGTGGCCGCGCCTGGCCCGGCAGAGCTGGCGGGCCGTCAGCGGCCGGGTCGGCCTGCTGCTCTCCACCCAGTTGGCGCTCTTCGCCGCCGTGGGCCTAGCCGCCAACCAGGCCTTCGGCTTCTACGCCAGCTGGGCCGACCTGTTCGGCAAGGAGACCGACCAGGGCGTCGTCGTCGACCACTCGGCCAACGGCAGCACCGGCGGGCCGCTCCAGGTGGTCTCCACCTCCGACGTGCCGGGTGTGCGCGCCGCGCGGCCGGAGACGGGCGGGCAGATCCAGAAGGTGGACATCGTGGGCCGTACGACCCACATCGCCACCCCGGCGTACGTGTACCTGCCGCCGGAGTACTTCCAGCCGCAGTACCGCACGCGTACGTTCCCCGCGACGGTCGTCCTGACCGGCTACCCGGGCACCGCGCGGTCGCTGGTGGACAAACTGAACTACCCGAGCACGGCGCAGCGGATGGCCAAGGACGGCCGGATGCAGCCGATGATCCTGGTGATGATGCGGCCGACCGTGGCGCCGCCGCGGGACACCGAGTGCGTGGACGTGCCGGGCGGCCCGCAAGCGGAAACGTTTTTCGCCAAAGATCTGCCGGACGCCGTCCTCGGGCACTACCGGGCCGGCAAGCGCCCGGGCAGCTGGGGCGTCGTCGGCGACTCCACGGGCGGCTACTGCGCGCTCAAGCTCGCCATGCACCACCCCGAGGTGTACGCGGCGGGCGCGGGCCTCTCGCCCTACTACAAGGCGCCGATCGACCCCACCACCGGCGATCTCTTCCACGGCGACCCGAAGCTGCAGAACCGCTCCGACCTGTTCTGGCTGCTGCGGAACGAGCCCGCGCCCGACACCTCGCTGCTCGTCACCAGCAGCAAGGTCGGCGAGCACAACTACAAGGACACGCTGAAGTTCATCGAGGGTGTGCAGGCCACGAACCGGACCCGGATCTCGTCGATCATCCTCGACAGCGGCGGCCACAACTTCAACACCTGGCGGCGCGAGATCCCGCCGACGCTCCAGTGGCTCAGCGGCCGGCTCACCGACCGCTGAGCCGGGCGCACCCCTGACGTCCCGTGAAGCTCACGGTATGGCTGTGTTTTTACGGGGCGGGGGTCCGCGATTCGCCTACGCGCGGTAAGTTTCTGGCCATGCCACGTGGACGCCACCGCCATTCCCCGCCTCTGCACCGGCTGTTGCCTCCCTCGGCGATCGCCGGCGTCTCCGTCGTCTGCGCGCTGGGTCCCTGGGTGTTCTCCGAGGCCACGGTGGTCCGCGCGCTGGCCGCGGCCGCCGCGGCGACCGCGGTCGCCGGCGCCGTCGTGATGCGCCGCTGGGACGCGCAGGCGGGCAAGCAGGTCGCCGAACTCACGCGCGCGCGAGTCGGTGACGAATGGCGATACGAGGAACGGGTCGCCGAACTGGAGACCGATCTGGAGGAGTCGCGCGAGCTGCGCGTGAAGCTGGAGCAGCGGCTGCGCGCCAAGCGCGCCGAACTGGCCGGCCTGCGCAACGAGCACGCGGCCCTGCTGCGCCGGTACGCCACGGCGGAGACCGAGCGCGCGAGCGCCCTGGAGGGACGCCGGCTGCTGGAGCTCGAATCGGGGGCGCCCGAGCCGGGGGCCGCCGCCTCGTCGGCGCCCGCCCTGCCGCCCGCCCGGAGCGCGGAGCGCGCGGCCTCCGCGGCCTCCGACTCCGGCGAGCCTGCCGAGTCCGTCGAGTCCCTCGCGTCCTCAGGGGCCGTGAAGGGCGGTCCGGCGGTGTTCTCGTCCGAGGGCGCCCCGCTGTACCGGCGGGCTCTGACGGCTCTGGCCCGGTTCGACCGGGAGCCTCAGGACGCGGCGGCGCCGGAGGCCGAAGCCGAGGGGGACGAACCTGACGCGGCCGGGACGGCGGAGACGGCGGAGACTGCCGTCGGGGTTGCTGAGGCCGCCGAGGTCGCTGAGGTCGCTGAGTCCGGCGTGGGCCGGGCGGCCGAGGCGTCCGAGCCGGAGCTCTCTGCCGACCCGGACGCGGATGCAGATGCAGATGCGGACGTGGTGGCCGAGGTCGAGTCCGGGTCCGTCGCCGACGGCGAGAACGTCGCGCACGACGCCGAGCCCGCCCCGGCCGTGGGGCAGCCGCCCAACGGGCACTTCACGGTGCCGACCGCGGTGGCCGTCGCACCGGCCCCGCCCGCGCGGCGCCCGAGGGTCGAGGGCGGTTTCGACTTCTTCGGCACCCAGAAGGAGACCCCGAAGGCCACGCTGGACTCCGTGCAGAACGAGGACCTCGCCGACGTCGTCGGCCAGGAGGCCCTCGCCGTGCACAAGGCCGAGGCGGAGGCCGGGTTCAAGCCCGCCGACGAGCGCTCCCGCGGCGTCGGCCAGGTCATCGACCTGACCGCGCACGACGAGACCGAGCACATCGACCTCCAGGGGCTGCGCAGCGCGGCTTCCTGAGCCGCACAGCCGCCGGCCGCACACCAGCCGCACAGCCGTACACGCCGACGCACCGGGCCCGGTCCTCCCGCGAGGGGGAGCCGGGCCCGGCGCGTCGGCCGGCAGCCGGTCAGCCGGTGGTCATCCAGCGGTCCGGGAGCGCGTCCCTGCGGCCCGTACGGGACCTCTCCGCCTGCTCGCCCAGGAGCCGCGCGGCCGCCTCCGCGCCCCGCAGACGGGCGGTCACGGTCCCGTCGGCCCCCGTGTCCACGTGCACGTCGGCGATCCCCCAGCGGCGTTCCCAGGGGCCCTGGGTGAGCCGTACGCTCTGCACCTTGGCGTGCGGGACCAGCGAGAGCCGGCGGCACAGCAGGCCGCTCCGGGCGGCGAACACCGAGTCGGTGACCGCGAGCCCGTGCCCGCGCCACCACACCGGCACGCACCACCGGGCCCGGCGCGGCACCCGGGACAGCTCACGCGGCACCGTCACGCCGGGCAGCACGCGCGCGACGACCGACTCGGCGACCGCGCGCGGGGCGACCGGAATCAGCACCGAGTTGTCGGACCCGGCCACGTCCAGCTCCACCCGAACCCAGCCGCGCCCGCGCCACAGCAGCGGCTCCACGATCCGCACGGTCTGGACCCGGCCGGGCGGCACCGTCTCGTGCGCGCGGTCGAGCAGACCGTGGTCGATGCGCAGCCCGTCCGGGGACTCGCTCACCGTCCAGTCGAACTCGGTGACGAACCGGCCCACGCTGCTCGCGCCGGCCGCGCCGAGCAGGGGCAGGGCGGTGGCCAGGACCGTCCACACGTTCTCGGTGATGAGCCACAGGACGGTCGGCACGATCAGCGCGGCGCACAGCGAACCCCAGGTGGCGCCCGTCAGCACCAGGGAGCGCGCCAGCTCGCGCGCGGGCACCCGCAGCAGGGTGTGCGCCGGTGCCTCGCCGACCTCGCGCGCCGTCTCGGGCGCGAAACCGGCCGCGCGCGCGAGCAGTTCGGCGCGCAGGGCACGCGCGTCCCGCTCGCCCAGGAAGGCCAGCTCGTCCTTCTTGTCGTCGGTGCCGACGACGTCGATGCGCAGCTTCGCGACGCCGGCCACGCGCGCGAGGAGCGGACGGGAGACGTCCACGGCCTGGATGCGCTCCAGCCGGATGTGCGCGGTGCGCCGAAACAGCAGCCCGGTACGTATGCGCAGTTCGGTGTCGGTGACCGCGTAGTGCGTGAACCACCAGGACAGGAAGCCGTAGAGACCGGCCGCTGGCAGCAGCACCGCGAGCCCCACCAGGAGCATGGCGTCGGTCAGGCGCGCGAGCTGCTCCTGGGCGCCGCCCGGGTCGTGGACCGCCCAGCCGGCCACCACGGCCAGCGGCGCCCACGCCCTGCGGAAGGGCGTGACGGGGTGCAGCCGGCGCTCGGTGACGGCCGCGCGCTCGGCTCGGCCGCCGTCCGCTGTGCCGCCCTTCGCTGTGCCGCCCTTCGCTATGCCGCCGTCCGCGCTGTCGGAGGGGCCCGCGCCCTCGGCGCCGTCGGTGTGGTCCGGGGTCGTCACAGGCCCGCCGATCGTGCCTCGCCCAGCTCGGTGAGCCGGTCGCGCAGCCGTTCCGCCTCGGCCGGATCGAGGCCGGGGATGGTCGCGTCGGTGGCGGCGGCGGCCGTGTGCAGCTGCACGGTGGCCAGCCCGAAGCGGCGCTCCAGGGGTCCGGAGGTCACCTCGACCAGCTGCATCCGCCCGTACGGCACCACCGTCTCCTCGCGCCACAGGACACCGCGGCTGATCAGCAGGTCGTCGGCGCGCTCGGCGTACCGCCAGGAACGCCAGTTGCGCTCCAGCAGCCACCAGCACCAGGCGGCGAACGCCGGCGCGAGCAGCGCGCAGGCCGCCCAGACCGGCCCCGCGAGCAGGCCGAGCAGCAGCCCCGCGGCGATCGCGAGCACCGCCGTCCACACCATGAGCAGCAGCCGGCGCACCCGCAGCAGCCCCCGCCGCAGCCCGCGCCACACCGGCTGGTCCGCCGGCGCTCCGGTCTCTTCCAGACTCCCCGTTTCCATGAGGCCAGCGTACGTAGGGGAAACTGGGGCCATGACTCCTACGACGGAGACCACGGTCGGTATCGGCGGCGCGGCGGAGAGCACCGACATGGTGCTCAACATCGGGCCCCAGCATCCGTCCACCCACGGTGTGCTGCGGCTCAAGCTCGTGCTGGACGGGGAGCGCATCGTGCGCGCCGAGCCGGTGATCGGGTACATGCACCGGGGTGCCGAGAAGCTCTTCGAGGCGCGCGACTACCGGCAGATCATCGTGCTCGCCAACCGCCACGACTGGCTGTCGGCGTTCTCCAACGAGCTGGGCGTCGTCCTCGCCGTGGAGCGGATGCTCGGCATGGAGGTGCCCGAGCGGGCGGTGTGGACCCGCACCCTGCTCGCCGAGCTGAACCGGGTGCTGAACCACCTGATGTTCCTCGGCTCGTACCCGCTGGAGCTGGGCGGCATCACGCCGGTGTTCTACGCGTTCCGGGAGCGCGAGGTGCTCCAGAACGTCATGGAGGAGGTCTCCGGCGGGCGTATGCACTACATGTTCAACCGTGTCGGCGGCCTCAAGGAGGACCTCCCGGCCGGCTGGACGGCACGCGCGCGTGAGGCCGTCGCCGCCGTGCGCTCGCGCATGGACGTCTTCGACGACCTGGTGCTCGGCAACGAGATCTTCCGGGGGCGCACGCGCGGGGTCGGGGCGCTCGCCCCGGAGCAGGTGCACGCCTACGGTGTGAGCGGGCCCATCGCGCGCGCCTCGGGCGTCGACTTCGACCTGCGCCGCGACGAGCCGTACCTGGCCTACGGCGAACTCCAGGGCACCCTGAAGGTGGCGACCCGCAGCGAGGGCGACTGCCTCGCCCGTTTCGAGATCCTGCTGGCGCAGACCCACAACGCCCTCGACCTCGCCGACGCCTGCCTCGACCGGCTCGCCGAGCTACCGCCCGGGCCGATCAACCAGCGGCTGCCGAAGGTCCTGAAGGCGCCCGAGGGGCACACGTACGCGTGGACCGAGAACCCGCTCGGCATCAACGGCTACTACCTGGTGAGCAAGGGCGAGAAGACGCCGTACCGGCTGAAGCTGCGCTCGGCCTCGTACAACAACATCCAGGTGCTGACCGAGCTGCTGCCGGGGACGCTGGTCGCGGACATGGTGGCGATCCTGGGGTCGATGTTCTTCGTGGTCGGCGACATCGACAAGTAGCCCGCGGGGACGGGCGGCACCCGGCCCCGCGGGTACGGCTAACCCGCCCCGCCGGTACGGCTCACCGGCCGGGCGGGTCGTGCGGCCCCGGTTCCCCGTGCCTCCGGTCCGGCTCCAGGGGGTCCGGGACGCCGACGGGCTGGAGGAGCCAGCCGAAGTCGCCGAGGCCGCCCGCCGCCGTCAGCTCGGCTGCCTCGCCGGCGCCCGCGAGGGCGCGGACGTAGGCGGTGGGGTCCGTGGAGGCGAGCGCGAGCGGGGGGCGTGCGCCGGTGATATCCAGGGCGTGCAGAGCGGCGCGTTGGGTAAGGAGGCGCGCAGGGGGAAGCGCACGCGCCGCGTCGTCGGCTCCCTGCGCCCTGTCCGAGGGCGCGTGGGGCCGCGCAGGCCCCCCGGCTGTGCGCGTGCGCGCCGCCGCCGTGCCCGGCGCCGCCGCGCACGCGTCCAGCGCGACATGCGCCGTGATGTCGCACGACCCGTCCGGCACGGGCCTCGTCTCCCGCCCCTCCCGGAAGCCGGTGAGCGTCCCGTACGGGGGGCGTGCGTCCACGGTGTGCGCGTAGTCCACGGCCACCGCAAGCCCCCGCACCAGCCGGGCCACGGCCGAGGCCCAGGCGCGGTCCCGGGGCAGCCCGATCTCCGCCCGCGCCCCCTCCTCGGCGGGCAGCGGCCACCAGCGGGCGAGCCAGTCGGCGTCCGCGCCCGCCACGGGCTCCCCGAGCCGCTCGGAACCGTCCTCCGCGACGAGCACCAGCCGGGGCACGCCCGCGCAGTCCACCTCCACGACGTCCACCGGGACGTTGTCCAGCCACTCGTTGGCGAACAGCAGTCCGCTGACCGTGTCCGGGACCGCGTCCAGCCAGATGATCCGTTCGTCCAGGCCGGCCGGGCGGCCGGCGATCTCGACGGCGTACGCACGCGCGCGTGCGGCGACGTCGGCGGGCAGGGCCGCGAGCACGCCACAGACCAGTTCGCCCCGCCCGGCGCCCATGTCGACGAAGTCCAGCACCGCGGGCCGTCCGAGCGCCGCGTCGACCCGGCACAGCAGCCGGGCCACGGCCCGCGCGAACAGCGGGGAGGCGTGCACGGAGGTGCGGAAGTGACCGGCCGGGCCCTCCGGGCGCCGGTAGAAGCCGCCGGGTCCGTACAGCGCCTTCCGTGCCGCCGCGCGCCAGGGGCGTGGGCCGGATTTCCCGCCGAATCCCCCCGCTGTCGTCTCATCCGTCACCGGGACAGACTAGGCGCACAGATGATCACGGCCTCCACCTTGCGGAGTACGTGCGCCGGGCGCGGATCGGCCCTTCGGTTGACCCCTGCACGCATCCGGCTTCCCTACGCTGGGTTACGTGCAGCGCCTCTACGACTTCCTCCGCCGCCACCCGACATGGGTCGACACCTTCTGGGCCGTCGTCCTGTTCGGGCTGTCCGGGCTGAGCGTGGTCAATCTGGAAGGGGTGCCAGGCCACCACGGGTCGGTCGGCGCGGGGATGGCCGTGTCCGCCGTCCTCTGCGCCGTCGTGGCGCTGCGCCGCCGTTACCCGGAGCCGATGCTGCTGGTGGCTCTTGTCACCGGCCTCGCCCAGCTGGTCCTGGACGTAGAGACGACCATCGCCGACTTCGCCATGCTGGTGATCACCTACACCGTCGCGACGGTGGGCGCGCGCTGGTCCTCCCGGCTCGCCCTCGCCGTCAGCCTCTGCGCGGCGGCCGCGGCCCAGATCCGCTGGCCGGAGGAGCAGATCAGCTTCGCGAGGCAGGTCGCCGTGGCGGTCTTCCAGACCGTGCCCTTCGCCCTCGCCTGGGTCCTCGGCGACTCGATGCGCACCCGGCGGGCCTACTTCGCCCAGCTGGAGGAGCGCGCGGCCCGGCTGGAGAAGGAGCGCGAGGCGCAGGCGAAGGTCGCGGTCGCCGCCGAGCGCGCCCGGATCGCGCGCGAGCTGCACGACGTCGTCGCGCACAACGTGTCGGTGATGGTGGTCCAGGCCGACGGCGCCGCCTACGTCATGGACGCCGCGCCCGACCAGGCGAGGAAGGCCCTGGAGACGATCTCCTCCACCGGCCGCCAGGCCCTGGCCGAGATGCGCCGCCTGCTGGGCGTGCTGCGCACCGGCGAGCACCAGGAGACCGGGGAGTACGTCCCGCAGCCCGATGTCGAGCAGATCGACGACCTGGTCGAGCAGTGCCGCGGCTCCGGCCTCCCGGTCGACTTCAAGGTCGAGGGCACCCCGCGTCCGCTGCCCAGCGGCGTGGAGCTGACCGCGTACCGGATCGTGCAGGAAGCCCTCACCAACACGCGCAAGCACGGCGGCCCCGACGCGGGCGCGAGCGTACGGCTGGTCTACTTCGACGACGGACTCGGCCTGCTGGTGGAGGACGACGGCAAGGGCGCCCCGCACGAGCTGTACGAGGAGGGCGGCGCGGACGGGCGGGGACACGGCCTGATCGGCATGCGCGAGCGGGTCGGCATGGTCGGCGGCACCCTGGACGCCGGGCCGCGCCCGGGCGGAGGATTCCGCATCAGCGCCCTGCTGCCCCTCAAACCCGCACACTGACGCCGCCGCGAGCCCTTCGCCGACACCTGTGACACCGGCCCGGCACCACCGCCGCTCGCCCCGAACGAAAGAGAACCGATGACGATCCGCGTGATGCTCGTCGACGACCAGGTGCTGCTGCGCACCGGGTTCCGGATGGTGCTCGCCGCCCAGCCGGACATGGAGGTCGTCGCGGAGGCGGGCGACGGCGTGGAGGCCCTCCAAGTGCTGCGGTCCACCGCCGTCGACGTCATCCTGATGGACGTCCGGATGCCGAAGCTGGACGGCGTGGAGACCACCCGGCGGATCTGCGCGGAGCCGGACGCCCCGAAGGTGCTCATCCTGACCACGTTCGACCTGGACGAGTACGCCTTCTCCGGGCTGAAGGCCGGCGCCTCCGGTTTCATGCTCAAGGACGTGCCGCCCGGTGAGCTGCTGACGGCCATCCGCGCCGTGCACAGCGGGGACGCGGTCGTGGCGCCCTCCACCACCCGGCGCCTGCTGGACCGCTTCGCGCCGATGCTGCCCTCCGCCGGCAAGGGGCCCCAGCACAAGGAGCTCGAGCGGCTCACCGAGCGGGAGCGCGAGGTGATGGTGCTGGTGGCGCAGGGCCTGTCCAACGGCGAGATCGCGGCCCGGCTGGTGCTGAGCGAGGCGACGGTGAAGACCCATGTCGGCCGCATCCTGACCAAGCTCGGCCTGCGCGACCGCGTGCAGGTGGTCGTGCTGGCCTACGAGACGGGGCTGGTGCGCGCCGGCGGCCACGGCTGACGCGGGTGACGCGGGCCGTACGGGCCCGGCTCAGCGCAGGACGCCCTCGATGAAGTCGCTGCCCAGCCGGGCCACGGCCGCGAGGTCCAGCTGGTGCTGGACGTACCGGCCGCGGCGGCAGTCGGTGATCAGGCCCGCCTTCTTCAGCACCGCAAGGTGCCGGGATATCTCGGGCGCCGACATGCCGTGCGCGTCGGCCAGTTCGCCGGTGGTGTGCGGGGCCCGCGCCAGATGCCGGCACATCCGCATCCGCACCGGGTGGGCCAGTGCCTCCATACGGCGGGTGAGCTGCTCGACGGACGGGGCCTGCGGGCGGGAGCCGCTCGCCGGATAGGTGATCGTGGGCTGCCAGCCGTACCGGCGCAGGACGTGGACGTGCGGCCAGCCGAGGCTGGTCGGCACCAGGACCAGAGCGCCGTCGCCCGTGGCGGCCTGGCCCGTCATCAGCTTGTCGATCCTGATGAGCGCGGCCTCCTCGTCGAGCGAGACGGCCCCGGACAGGGACGCGAGGGCCTCGGCGAGCCCCTTGCGGCGCAGCAGGTCGGTCTTGTGCCGGGCGTCGGCGGCGAGCTGGGGCTGGAGTCTGGCCCAGGTGTCGGCGAAGAACGCCTCGTCGCAGGCGAGCATCAGCTCCCGGAACCACGCGCGGACGGCCGGCGGATCCTCCAGCAGCCGCCGCGTGAACCGCTCCTGTACGGTGCCGCGCGCGGCGGCCAGCTCCAGGGCGCGGCGGCGCAGCTCGGGATCGGTCAGCGGGACGGACTCCTGCGAGTCGTAGCGCAGCTGGCAGGTGAACTCCAGGGCGGCGCTGACGAACTGCTCGTCCGTCAGCTTGTCCAGCTGGTCCAGCTCCTCCCCGAGCGTGGCGCCGGGGAGTTCGCGGCCGCCGGGGAGGGCCGCGAACGGGGAGAAGACGTCCGAGAACGTCGTACGCCACAGGAAGTCCGCCTCGCACAGCCGGTCGGCCAGGCAGGGGTCGAGGCGGGAGGAGACGGCGGTCACCCAGCCCTGGAGGCCGGGGTGGTGTCCGGGGTCGCCGAGAACGTGCAGGGCCATCCCCAGCTCCGCCAGCGGCGAGGGCACGACACGGACCCGCTCGACCGGCAGTCCGGTGATGTCGATCGTCACGCTCATGCCCTCCATCCTGCACCCGCCCACTGACAGCGCCCGCGCCGATTGACGGCCGCCGTCAATCCACGGGACACCCGCCCCGGGCCGGGAGCAGGCTGGAGGCACCCGGGCAGCCGCGGAGCCCGAACGGTCACCGAGCGGTCGGTGACCAGCCCACGTCCCGAGAACTTCCGAGAAGGCGATCCGCCATGAGCATCACCCAGCAGTACCTCCTCGACAGCCACCGCGCCCGGGCGCTCGGCGAGCCCGTGCCGCCCGCGCCCGGCCGGCACGACGTCCGCGTGCTGCGCGAACTGCGCGACCACCGGCGCTTCAGCGCGGTCGTCGCCGAGCGCCCGGCACGGGGGCGCGTGCGGTACGCCCTGCGCCGGTGGCTGAGCCCGCGCGCGCTGTGATCACGGCGCGGGCAGGCGGGACACGAAGTCGGCGACGGCCGCGCGTACGTCGTCCGGCGTCCACTCCAGGGCCGCCGCGCCGACCGTGACCTCCGTCCGGGCCAGGCCGGGACCGCCGCGGTCCCAGGCGTTCCCGAACAGCAGCACCGAGGTCTCCTCCGCCTGCCGCACCGCGGCCTCGGCCGCCGTCTCGGGGTCGTACGGCAGCCAGACCTGGAACTCATGGGTGTGCGGCGCCTCCGGGTGGACGCGGGCCCAGGGCAGGCCGGCCGCCGCGAACCCCTCGCGCAGCGCCGCGGCGACCACGCGCGCGTGCCGCACGTACCCGGGCAGCCGGGGCAGCTCCCGCTCCAGTCCCGCGAGCGCCGACAGCACGGTCGGGAACTGCTGGAAGACCGTCCCGCCGTACCGGTGCCGCCAGGTCTTCGCCTCCTCGACCAGCGTGCCGGGGCCGGCCAGCGCGGCGCCGCCGAAGCCGCCGAGGGACTTGTAGAACGACACGTAGACGGAGTCGGCGAGGCCGGCGATCTCGTCCAGCGGGCGGCCGAAGTGGACGGTGGACTCCCACAGGCGGGCGCCGTCGAAGTGCACCACCGCGTCGCGCTCCCGCGCCGCCTCGACGACCTCGGTCAGCTCCTCCCACGAGGGCAGCACGAAACCGGCGTCCCGGAGCGGCAGTTCCAGCATCAGCGTGCCGAACGGCTCGGGGAAGTCGCGTATCTCGGCGGCCGTGGGCAGTCTCGGGTCACTGCTCACCCGTACCGGACGCAAGCCGCTGACCTGGCTGAAGGCCTGCCGTTCATGCACCTCGGGGTGGGCGAGGGCGTGCAGGGCGACCGTGGGGTCACCGGTGCGGCCCGCCCAGCAGCGCAGCGCCACCTGCTGGGCCATCGTGCCGGTCGGGAAGAACGCGGCGGCCTCCGTGCCGAGCAGGGCGGCGACGCGCTCCTCCAGGGCGGCCACGACCCGGTCGCCGTAGACGTCCGCCGGCTCGTCCAGGTCGTGGACCTCGGACGCCGTCTGCGCCAGCCAGTCGAGGCGTTCGCGGAGCGTGCCGCGGAAGGCGTGACGCGCCAGGGTGCGCCGGGCCCGGCGGCAGGCGCTCGCCCGCCGTTCGCGCACCGATGGTCCCTCGTCCTGTTCAGCCGTGTCGGTCATGCCGTGGATGATGCCGTGCCCGTACCGCGCGGGCACCAGGGTTTCCCGTCGTGGGCCCACCGAGCCGGCGTGTAATGACCCACAGCCTGTGGACGACCGGTGGGCGCCGGACCGGATAGCGTTAACATGACGAGAAATCGTCCGGTACCCAGAGCGGACTGGAACGGGAAGGCCACCGTCGCGTGAGTACAGTCCACCAGCCAGACCTCAAGGACCGCCCCGCGCGGCTCACCGTCGGCGTCGTCGGCGCCGGTCGTGTGGGCCCCGCGCTGGCCGCGTCCCTCCAGCTCGCCGGGCACCGCCCGGTGGCCGTCTCCGGTGTCTCCGACGCCTCCCGCAGGCGGGCCGGGGCCATGCTCCCGGACGTCCCGCTGGTGCCGCCCGCCGAGGTGCTCCAGCGCGCCGACCTGGTGCTGCTCACGGTCCCCGACGACGCCCTGCCGGGCCTGGTCGCCGGGCTCGCCGAGACCGGCGCGGTGCGGCCGGGACAGCTGCTCGTGCACACCTCGGGGCGGTACGGCGCCCGGGTCCTCGACCCGGCCCTGCGCGCGGGCGCGCTGCCGCTGGCCCTGCACCCGGCGATGACGTTCACCGGCACGCCCGTGGACGTCCAGCGCCTCGCGGGCTGCTCCTTCGGCGTCACCGCGCCCGAGGAGCTACGGCTGGCCGCCGAGGCCCTGGTGATCGAGATGGGCGGCGAGCCCGAGTGGATCAGCGAGGAGAACCGCCCGCTCTACCACGCGGCCCTCGCTCTCGGCGCCAACCACCTGGTGACCCTGGTCGCCCAGTCCATGGAGCTGCTGCGCACGGCGGGCGTGACGGCGCCCGACCGGATGCTCGGCCCGCTGCTCGGCGCCGCCCTGGACAACGCGCTGCGCTCCGGCGACGCGGCCCTGACCGGGCCGGTCGCGCGCGGGGACGCCGGCACGGTCGCCGCGCACGTCACCGAGTTGCGCAGGCACGCCCCGCAGACCGTCGCGGGCTACCTGGCGATGGCCCGCGCGACCGCCGACCGCGCGCTCGCCCACGGTCTGCTCAAGCCGGAACTGGCCGAGGACCTCCTCGGGGTACTCGCCGACGGGAGCCGCACCGGCGGCGGAACCGCTGAGACGGACGGCCGCACCGACGGCCGCACCGACGGCACCGGCACGGACGACACCGGCCGCACGGACGACACCGGCCGCACGGACGGCACCGAGGGCACCGACGGCACGACCGGCACCGAGGGGAACGACCGATGACCACCGCCCTGCTGAGCACCGCCGACGAGCTGCACGCGCGCGTGCGCCGAGGCCGCCGCGCCGTCGTGATGACCATGGGCGCCCTGCACGAGGGCCACGCGACCCTCATCCGCGGCGCCCGCGAGATCGCGGGCCCGGACGGCGAGGTCGTCGTCACGGTCTTCGTCAACCCGCTGCAGTTCGGCGCGGGGGAGGACCTCGACCGCTACCCGCGCACCCTGGACGCCGACATGAAGCTCGCCGAGCAGGCGGGCGCGGACGCCGTGTTCGCGCCCTCCGTCGACGAGGTCTACCCGGGCGGCGCACCCCAGGTGCGCGTCTCCGCCGGGCCCATGGGGGAGCGCCTGGAGGGTGCCGCGCGGCCCGGCCACTTCGACGGCATGCTCACCGTCGTCGCCAAGCTGCTGCACCTGACCCGTCCCGACGCCGCCCTGTTCGGGCAGAAGGACGCCCAGCAGCTGGCCCTGATCCGGCGCATGGTGCGGGATCTGAACTTCGGCGTCGAGATCGTCGCCGTACCGACCGTCCGCGAGGAGGACGGGCTCGCCCTGTCCAGCCGCAACCGCTACCTCTCGGCCGAGGAGCGCCGCACCGCGCTCGCGCTGTCCCGCGCGCTGTTCGCCGGCCGGGACCGGCACGCGGCACAGGAGGCGCTGCGCGCGCGGGCCCGCGAAGTGCCCTCCACGCACGCGCGTGCCGAGGCGCTGAGCGCCATAGGGGAGTCCCGCGCGGCGGCCGACGCGCACGCGGTGGCCACCGCCGTGCCCGGCGCCGCCGCGGCCGTCCGGGCCGCGGCCCGGACGGCCCTGGACGAGGCCGCCCGCTTCGACCCGCCGCTCCGTCTCGACTACCTCGCGCTGGTCGACCCCGCCGACTTCGCCGAGATCGATGACGACTTCACCGGCGAGGCCGTCCTCGCCGTCGCCGCCCGGGTCGGCGCGACCCGGCTGATCGACAATCTGCCCCTCACCTTCGGAGCCGCCTCGTGACCAGCACAGGCATACGACTGCACGCGCCCGCCCCCGGCTGGGCCATCTCCGCCGACGTGGTCGTCGTCGGGTCCGGCGTGGCCGGCCTGACCGCCGCCCTGCGCTGCGAGGCCGCGGGCCTCACCACGGTCGTGGTCACCAAGGCCCGGCTGGACGACGGCTCCACCCGCTGGGCGCAGGGCGGCGTCGCCGCCGCCCTCGGCGAGGGGGACACCCCCGAACAGCACCTCGAGGACACCCTGGTGGCCGGCGCGGGCCTGTGCGACGAGGAGGCCGTACGGATCCTGGTCACCGAGGGCCCCGACGCGGTAAGGCGGCTCATCGACACCGGCGCGCACTTCGACGAGTCCGCCGAGGGACGGCTGGAACTCACCCGCGAGGGCGGCCACCACCGCCGCCGGATCGCGCACGCCGGCGGGGACGCGACGGGCGCGGAGATCTCCCGGGCGCTCGTCGAGGCCGTACGCGCGCGCGGGCTGCGCACGATCGAGAACGCGCTGGTGCTGGACCTGCTGACGGACGCCGGGGGCCGTACGGCCGGGGTCACCCTGCACGTGATGGGCGAGGGCCAGCACGACGGCGTGGGCGCCGTGCACGCCCCCGCGGTGGTCCTCGCCACCGGCGGCATGGGCCAGGTGTTCTCCGCGACCACCAACCCCTCCGTCTCCACCGGCGACGGCGTGGCGCTGGCGCTGCGCGCGGGCGCGGAGGTCAGCGACCTGGAGTTCGTGCAGTTCCACCCGACCGTGCTGTTCCTCGGCCCGGACGCCGAGGGCCAGCAGCCGCTGGTCTCGGAGGCGGTGCGCGGCGAGGGCGCCCATCTGGTCGACGGCGACGGCGTGCGCTTCATGGTCGGGCAGCACGAGCTGGCCGAGCTGGCGCCGCGGGACATCGTCGCCAAGGGCATCATGCGGCGGATGCAGGAGCTGGACGCCGAGCACATGTTCCTCGACGCCCGGCACTTCGGCGCCGACATGTGGGCGCACCGCTTCCCGACCATCCTGGCCGCCTGCCGGGCCAACGGCATCGACCCGGTCACCGAGCCCATCCCGATAGCCCCGGCCGCCCACTACGCCTCCGGAGGCGTCCGCACGGACGCCCGGGGCCGGACCACCGTGCCCGGCCTGTACGCGTGCGGCGAGGTCGCCTGCACCGGCGTGCACGGCGCCAACCGGCTCGCCTCCAACTCGCTCCTCGAAGGGCTCGTCTACGCCGAGCGGATCGTCGCCGACCTCACCGAGGCCCGCGCCGAGGACGCCCTGCCCGCGCGCGTGCCCGCGCCCGTCCTGCACCCGGACCGGCCCGCCCACCCGCTGCTCGCCCCCGAGACCCGGTTCGCCATCCAGCGGATCATGACCGAGGGCGCGGGCGTGCTGCGCTCCGAGGAGTCCCTCGCCAAGGCCGCGGACCAGCTCCAGAAGCTGCACACCGAGGCCCGGGACGCGCTGCGGGAGGACGGGAAGACCGCCGAGCCCGGCGTGGACACCTGGGAGGCGACGAACCTCCTGTGCGTGGCCCGGGTCCTGGTCGCCGCCGCCCGGCTGCGCGAGGAGACCCGCGGCTGCCACTGGCGCGAGGACCGCGCCGAGCGCGACGACGCCCACTGGCGGCGCCACATCGTCGTACGGCTCAATCCGGACCGGTCGCTGGCCGTACGCACCACCGACACCGCAGACTTCCCCCCTACCCGGTAACCAGCGCCCAGGAGCAGTGACAGACGTGAGCACCGACGACCTTCCTCTCGCCCCCAGCGGCGGCTGCGGCGACGGCTGCGGCTGCGGCGCCGGGGCCGACGAGGAGACCATGGACTACGCGGAGTGCGGCCTCGACCCCGCCCTCGCCGAACTGCTGGCCGCCGCCGGACTCGACCCGATCGAGGTCGAGGACATCGCCAACGTCGCCATCCAGGAGGACCTGGCCGGCGGCGCGGACGTGACGACCGTCGCGACCATCCCCGAGGACGCGGTGGCCACCGCCGACTTCACCGCGCGCGAGGCGGGCGTCGTGGCCGGCCTGCGGGTCGCCGAGGCCGTGCTCTCCGTGGTCTGCACGGACGAGTTCGAGGTCGAGCGGCATGTGGAGGACGGCGACCGGGTCGAGGCCGGGCAGCAGCTGCTCTCGGTCACCACGCGCACCCGTGACCTGCTGACCGCCGAGCGCAGCGCGCTGAACCTGCTGTGCCGGCTGTCCGGCATCGCGACGGCCACGCGCGCGTGGGCGGACGCGCTGGAGGGCACCGGGGCGCGCGTGCGGGACACCCGCAAGACGACCCCGGGCCTCAGGTCCCTGGAGAAGTTCGCCGTCCGGTGCGGCGGGGGCGTCAACCACCGCATGTCGCTGTCCGACGCGGCCCTGGTGAAGGACAACCACGTGGTGGCCGCCGGCGGCGTGGCGCAGGCCTTCAAGGCCGTACGGGAGGCCTTCCCGGACGTGCCGATCGAGGTCGAGGTCGACACCCTGCACCAGCTGCGCGAGGTCGTGGACGCGGGCGCCGATCTGATCCTGCTGGACAACTTCACGCCCGGGGAGTGCGAGGAGGCCGTCGGCATCGTCGGCGGCCGGGCGCTGCTGGAGGCGTCCGGACGGCTGACGCTCGCCACCGCGCGCGCGTACGCCGGCACCGGCGTGGACTTCCTGGCCGTCGGCGCGCTCACCCACTCCTCGCCGATCCTGGACATCGGCCTGGACCTGCGCGAGGCGGAGTAACGCCATGCTCCTCACGATCGACGTCGGCAACACGCACACCGTCCTCGGCCTGTTCGACGGCGAGGACATCGTCGAGCACTGGCGCATCTCCACGGACGCCCGCCGCACGGCGGACGAGCTCGCGGTGCTGCTCCACGGGCTGATGGGCATGCACCCGCTGCTCGGCGAGGACCTGGGCGACGGCATCGACGGCATCGCGATCTGCGCGACCGTCCCGTCGGTGCTGCACGAACTGCGTGAGGTCACCCGGCGGTACTACGGCGACGTGCCCGCCGTGCTGGTCGAGCCGGGCGTGAAGACGGGCGTGCCGATCCAGTTCGACAACCCCAAGGAGGTCGGCGCCGACCGCATCATCAACGCGGTCGCGGCGAACGAGCTGTACGGCGGCCCGGCGATCGTCGTCGACTTCGGCACGGCGACCACCTTCGACGCGGTCTCCGCGCGCGGGGAGTACGTCGGCGGGGTCATCGCCCCCGGCATCGAGATCTCGGTGGAGGCCCTCGGGATCAGGGCGGCGCAGCTGCGGAAGATCGAGGTGGCCCGGCCGCGGAACGTGATCGGCAAGAACACCGTCGAGGCCATGCAGTCGGGCGTCGTGTACGGCTTCGCCGGGCAGGTCGACGGCGTGGTGACCCGGATGGCCCGGGAGCTGGCCGACGACCCCGAGGACGTCACGGTGATCGCCACGGGCGGCCTGGCGCCGGTGGTGCTGGGCGAGTCCTCGGTGATCGACGAGCACCAGCCGTGGCTGACCCTGATCGGGCTGCGCCTGGTCTACGAGCGGAACGTGTCACGGCTGTGAGGGACGGCCGGTGCCCGCGCGGGCACCGGCCCCCCTGCGCCCTCTGGCGAGGGGGATCGCCGCCCCGTGACCCCCGCCCCTGCGCGGCCCTGACCCCGTGACCCCGGATGAGGGAAACGCGGAGCGACACGCAGCGAAACGCCATCCCCATTCGTCACTTTTGTCCGATTAGCGGTAGCGTCGCCGCATGCCCACGCCATACGGATCCCGCGGCGGCATGGCGTTCGGCACGGAGGAGCTGCGTGTGCTCCGCCGCGCCCTCGCTCTCGCCCTCCACCCCGGCCATGTCTCCGCCGAGGACGTGCAGGACTGCTTCCGGCTCGCCGAGTCGCTCGACGAGGCGCTGGCCGAGGGGGCCAGGCTGCGCGCCTTCCTGGTGGCCGATCTGGGCCGGTACCGGGCTGCCCTGCCGGGCACGGCCGCCGGTTACCTCGCTCTTCTGGAGGAGGCGCTCGGGACGGGGCACCGGCCGGAGCCCGACGACCTCGCCGCGCTCCGGGCGCTGCGCGGGAACGCCGCGGCGGCGGCGCTGCTCGACCGCTGCCAGGCGCTGGCCGAGCAGGACGTGCGGGCCCGGTTCGCGCAGGGCGGGCGCGCGGTCCCGGCGCCCGCCGTACCGCCCGCGAGGACGCGCCTGCTGACCCTCGCGGGCGGCGCGGGGGAGGTCGGGGTCCGCCAGGGCGAGGGGGCGGGCGAAGAGCCGCCCAAGGCCCCGCAGCGGCCCGCGCAGAAGCCGGGGCAGAAGCCGGCGCCCGGCCCCGCAGGCCCGCCCGCGCGGGAACCCGCCGCACCGAAACGGCCCATCCCCACGCCGGGGGAGGTCTTCCCGCGCCGCAAGCCCGCGCCGCCCGCCGAGTCCGCCGACTCCCGGCAGCTGGCCGCCGGCTGACGTCCCGCCCCGCCGCCGGGGGCCGAGGGGCGAGGCGGTCTGTCCGCCGGGCGGGCGATCTCCGGCCGCGGCCGGGGGCGAGGAGCGCCCCCCGCCCCGTCCGCCCGTTCCCCCGTGGCTACTCTGGAGCCATGGACTACGTCTCCGCGCTGGTGCCCCCCATCGTCATGGCCGTGTTCTTCATCGGCCTGGTCCGGGTGATCGTGAAGACCCAGGGCGGCGCCGCCAAGGCCAAGGAGGACGCGGCCGTCGACGCCGCCCTCGCGCGCGTGGAGAGCGCCGGCAAGCCGGCCTCCACCGTCGGCGACGCCTGAGCGGTCCCCCACCCCTCGCCCCGCGGGCCGGCCGCCCGCCGGGCTTCGGCATGCCCCGGCCCGCCTCCGGTGCCCGGAGTACGACGCCCTTCCCGCCCGCGGGCGCTTTCCGAGCCGTACGCCCTTTTTGTTCGCATCTGTAGCCATAGCGCACGTCCGGCACGCCATTGCCGGGATCTCCCACTATTGTTCTGAGCTGTGCCTCGCCCATTGGGAGAACTCGAAGACGCAGTCATGACGCGGGTCTGGAAGTGGAACCGCCCGGTGACCGTTCGGGAAGTCCTGGAAGACCTGCAGCAGGAACGCTCCATCGCGTACACCACCGTGATGACCGTTTTGGACAATCTCCATCAGAAGGGCTGGGTGCGCCGCGAGGCGGAAGGCCGGGCCTATCGATATGAGGCCGTGTCGACACGGGCGGCGTACGCGGCGGCCCTGATGAACGACGCCTGGTCGCAGAGTGACAACCCCGCCGCCGCTCTCGTCGCCTTCTTCGGCATGATGAGCGAGGAACAGCGGGAGGCCCTCAGGGACGCGGTGCGCATCGTCCAGAGGCCGGAAGAAACCCAGGAAGCTCCACAAGCGCGGCAACAGGAACCGCCGGAAGCACGCCAAGAGGAGAACCCCGGCTCGGCGGAGGACGCCGCCGGGCGATAGCGTCCGCTCATGTCAGCAGAGCGTCCCGAAGTCTCCGCAAAAGCCATCACCGTCCGGCGGGCCAGGACCAGCGATGTCCCCGTGGTGCGCCGCCTCCTCGACGCCTACGTCCGTGACCGGATCCTGCTCGACAAAGCCAACGTCATGCTTTACGAGGACATCCAGGAGTTCTGGGTCGCGGAACGCGACGACAACGCCGAGGTGGTCGGCTGCGGTGCGCTGCACGTCATGTGGGAGGACCTCGCGGAAGTCCGCACTCTGGCGGTGAAGCCCGGTCTCAAGGGCGCCGGGGTCGGACATCAGTTGCTGGAGAAGTTGCTCCAGACCGCGCGCTGGCTCGGTGTTCGGCGCGTTTTCTGCCTCACCTTCGAAGTGGACTTCTTCGGGAAGCACGGCTTCGTGGAGATCGGGGAGACACCGGTCGACACTGATGTGTACGCGGAGCTGTTGCGTTCCTATGACGAGGGTGTCGCCGAGTTCCTCGGTCTCGAACGAGTGAAGCCGAACACCTTGGGCAACAGCCGGATGCTTCTGCATCTGTGATCGTCATTGCCCCGGTGCCCTATGTCCGAAACGCGCATGTTTCCGGACGCGGGCGGGCCGCTGCCGCACTCCCGAGGGTTTGTGTTTTTCCGGCAAAAGCGGTTTGCTTTCCGACGTACTGCAGTACTGCATATAACAGGGGCGGCGAAACGGCGGACGCCGCACACCCCTGACCCTCAACGTTATCGATGAAAGGAAATGCGGTGGCACAGAAGGTTCAGGTCCTTCTTGTCGACGACCTCGACGGCGGCGAGGCGGACGAGACGGTGACGTTCGCGCTGGACGGCAAGACGTACGAGATCGATCTCACGACCGGCAATGCGGACAAGCTGCGCACGCTTCTTGATCCCTATGTGAAGGGCGGACGCCGTACCGGCGGCCGTGCCTCCGGTGGACGTGGAAAGGCGCGTGCCGCGGTCGGCGGCAACCAGGACACCGCGGCGATCCGCGCGTGGGCGAAGGAGAACGGTTTCGAGGTCAACGACCGCGGCCGTGTTCCCGCGTCCATCCGCGAGGCCTACGAGAAGGCCAACGGCTGATTCCGCCGGCCGGCGGGATGTCCGGCGCACGCGCGCCGCAGCCGGACCCGGTGACACTGCGCTGCCACCGTGTCCACCAGTCGTACGAGATCGGGGGCGCTCCCCTCGCGCCCCACGCCCGGCATGGCCGGCAGCGAGGCTTCGGCCTCGGCGCCGGGACGAGGGGGCCGCAGCCACACGGCGGCCCCCTGCGCGGACCCGGCCCGCGGACATTCGGCGAGCGGGAACGGGGCCGGCGGGGATTCGCTACGCGGGGAATCGACCCGCCGGGAATCGGTCCGCGGAGATTCCGCCCGCGGCGAATCTGGCGGAGATTCGATCCGCAGGGATTCTGGCCGCACGGATTCCCGCCCCCCGGATCCGGGCCGCACGGCGACGACGCCAGCCGGCGGCACAGGCGCTTCCAGCAGGTCGCCCGCCCCGAGGACCCGCAGGTCCAGGGGTACGGGGCCCCATTCCAGCCAGTCCAGCAGCCCGGGCAGTTCCTCCGCGCCGCCGACGGCCACCAGCAGCTCCATCCGGTCGCCCCGCAGGGCCACCGGAGAGCCCGGCGCGAGATGCCGGAGCGCCTCGGCGCCCGCCTCGGCCGGTACGTCCAGCACGTCGAAGCGCACCCCCGTGAGCAGCCGGAGCGGCCCTGCGGGCACTGTCGGCCAGCCCAGATCGTTCTCGTACCAGTGCCGGGCCCGGGCGTCGGGGCCGGCGGACGGATCGAGCCCGGCCGGAGCGCCCGAGTCGAACGGCCGGCGGGGAAGGGGGGCCGTGGAAGTCATGGAGACCGAGACCGAGCCGACCATGCCAAGTGCAACCCCCAAAGGCCCCTTCAGGTTACGCTGGGTGCCTCTACAGCTGCGCAGAGTGCCGTATGAGGGGGCGTGCGGGGGTCCGGAGGGGCGCGAGGTTGTTCGCCCATAGCGGAGGGAACCGGTGCGCGCCGCATGGAGTGTCCGTCCCTGCGGGTAAGACATGCCTAGTGGGAGGGGGCGACGCGCAGGACGGGACGTCTCACGTTCGCCATCGGCGTACTGGCGACTGGGGTAACTGCCTGGCCTGCGGGAACATCGTCTCGCACCATCGGGTTGGAGCAGATGTCGGCGTTCGGGGTCAGGAGGCCATCGACGGTGTCGGCAGTTGGAATGAGCGGTCCCCGCTTGCGGGACTAAGCTGCGGAAGGACAGGGAGGGGAAGTTCCCCCCACTGCCTGACCGCTCTGAGGAGCGATTAACGATGTTCGAGAGGTTCACCGACCGCGCGCGGCGGGTTGTCGTCCTGGCTCAGGAAGAAGCCCGGATGCTCAACCACAACTACATCGGCACCGAGCACATCCTCCTGGGTCTCATCCACGAGGGCGAAGGTGTCGCCGCTAAGGCCCTGGAGAGCCTCGGCATTTCGCTTGAGGCGGTCCGCCAGCAGGTGGAGGAGATCATCGGTCAGGGCCAGCAGGCCCCGTCCGGCCACATCCCCTTCACCCCCCGTGCCAAGAAGGTCCTGGAGCTCTCGCTCCGCGAGGCCCTTCAGCTGGGCCACAACTACATCGGCACGGAGCACATCCTGCTCGGCCTGATCCGTGAGGGCGAGGGCGTCGCCGCCCAGGTCCTGGTCAAGCTGGGCGCAGACCTCAACCGGGTGCGGCAGCAGGTCATCCAGCTGCTCTCCGGTTACCAGGGCAAGGAGACCGCCACCGCCGGCGGCCCGGCCGAGGGCACGCCCTCGACCTCTCTCGTCCTGGACCAGTTCGGCCGGAACCTCACCCAGGCCGCTCGTGAGTCCAAGCTCGACCCGGTCATCGGGCGCGAGAAGGAGATCGAGCGGGTCATGCAGGTGCTGTCCCGCCGCACCAAGAACAACCCGGTGCTGATCGGTGAGCCCGGCGTCGGCAAGACCGCCGTCGTCGAGGGCCTCGCCCAGGCCATCGTCAAGGGCGAGGTGCCCGAGACCCTCAAGGACAAGCACCTCTACACGCTGGACCTCGGCGCCCTGGTCGCCGGCTCCCGCTACCGCGGTGACTTCGAGGAGCGCCTGAAGAAGGTCCTCAAGGAGATCCGCACCCGCGGCGACATCATCCTGTTCATCGACGAGCTGCACACGCTGGTCGGTGCGGGTGCCGCCGAGGGCGCCATCGACGCGGCCTCCATCCTGAAGCCGATGCTGGCCCGCGGCGAGCTGCAGACCATCGGTGCGACCACGCTGGACGAGTACCGCAAGCACCTGGAGAAGGACGCGGCCCTGGAGCGCCGTTTCCAGCCCATCCAGGTCGCCGAGCCGTCCCTGCCGCACACGATCGAGATCCTCAAGGGCCTGCGCGACCGCTACGAGGCGCACCACCGCGTGTCCATCACGGACGAGGCGCTGGTCCAGGCCGCCACCCTGGCCGACCGGTACATCTCGGACCGCTTCCTGCCGGACAAGGCGATCGACCTGATCGACGAGGCCGGTTCCCGGATGCGCATCCGCCGGATGACCGCTCCGCCGGACCTGCGCGAGTTCGACGAGAAGATCGCCGGTGTCCGCCGGGACAAGGAGTCCGCGATCGACTCGCAGGACTTCGAGAAGGCCGCCTCCCTGCGCGACAAGGAGAAGCAGCTCCTCGCCGGGAAGGCCAAGCGGGAGAAGGAGTGGAAGGCCGGCGACATGGACGTCGTCGCCGAGGTCGACGGCGAGCTGATCGCCGAGGTCCTCGCCACCGCCACCGGCATCCCGGTCTTCAAGCTGACCGAGGAGGAGTCCAGCCGCCTGCTCCGCATGGAGGACGAGCTCCACAAGCGGGTCATCGGCCAGGTCGACGCCGTCAAGGCGCTGTCCAAGGCGATCCGCCGTACGCGCGCCGGTCTGAAGGACCCCAAGCGTCCCGGTGGTTCGTTCATCTTCGCCGGCCCGTCCGGTGTCGGTAAGACCGAGCTGTCCAAGGCGCTCGCCGAGTTCCTCTTCGGCGACGAGGACGCGCTGATCTCCCTCGACATGTCGGAGTTCAGCGAGAAGCACACGGTCTCGCGCCTCTTCGGTTCGCCCCCCGGTTACGTGGGCTACGAAGAGGGCGGCCAGCTGACCGAGAAGGTCCGCCGCAAGCCGTTCTCCGTCGTCCTCTTCGACGAGGTCGAGAAGGCCCACCCGGACATCTTCAACTCGCTGCTGCAGATCCTGGAGGACGGTCGCCTGACCGACTCCCAGGGCCGGGTCGTGGACTTCAAGAACACGGTCATCATCATGACGACCAACCTCGGCACCCGGGACATCTCCAAGGGCTTCAACCTGGGCTTCGCCGCCTCCGGCGACACGAAGACCAACTACGAGCGCATGAAGAACAAGGTCTCGGACGAGCTGAAGCAGCACTTCCGGCCCGAGTTCCTCAACCGCGTCGACGACGTGGTCGTCTTCCCGCAGCTGACCCAGGCGGACATCCTGCGGATCGTCGACCTGATGGTCGGCAAGGTGGACGAGCGCCTGAAGGACCGGGACATGGGCATCGAGCTCTCCCAGTCCGCCAAGGAGCTGCTGTCGAAGAAGGGCTACGACCCCGTGCTGGGTGCCCGGCCGCTGCGCCGCACCATCCAGCGCGAGATCGAGGACACCCTCTCGGAGAAGATCCTCTTCGGCGAGCTGCGCCCCGGCCACATCGTGGTCGTGGACACCGAGGGCGAGGGCGACACCGCCACCTTCACCTTCCGGGGTGAGGAGAAGTCGGCGCTGCCCGACGTCCCGCCGATCGAGCAGGCCGCCGGCGGGGCCGGACCCAACCTGAGCAAGGACGCGTAAGCGTTCGCCCGACGGGTGGTACGAAGGGGCCGGTGCTTTTCGGAGCGCCGGCCCCTTCGGCGTTCCCCGGTCAGGATCCGTCGACGACGAGGTCCGCGCCGGGGAAGAGGCCGGTGTAGAGGGGGACGCGCGGGTCGGAGCCGCTGAGGAGCAGCTTCCGCAGGTTCGGCAGCCGGTCGGAGAGGTTCTGGAGCGCCTCGGGGTGCATGCCGGGGGCGATGCGCAGCCGGTCGATCCCGGGAAGCTCCGGCATGCCGTGGTAGGCGATCGGGCCCGTGTCGTGGAGGGTGAGGCTGTGCAGGTCGGGGAGGGCGGTGAGCTCGCGCCACTCCTCGGCGGACGGCGGCTGCCGCGACGTCGCGAGGCCCAGGGAGGTGAGCGTGGGCCACCGGCCGACACCGCGCAGTCCTACGGACTCCAGGGTGTCCTGGCCGACGTAGAGGTGCTCCAGCGGTGCTTCCACCGGCAGGCCGTCGGCGAGGCTGTCACCCGCGAGGCGCTGGTCGAGCGAGAGCCAGCTGAGCGACCACAGCTCCCGCAGGCCCGTGCAGTCGGCGATCGGACCGAAGGAGAGGCCGGTGAGCGGCAGGCCCCTGAGCGGGGTCAGTCCCGTGACGCCGGGACAGTTCTGCAGCCACAGGCCGGACAGCGACCGGAACGCCAGCAGCTCGCCGAGGTCACCGAGCGCGGGGTTGTCCTCCAGGTTCAGGTCGAAGACCTCCTCGGGTGCCGTGACGGCGTCGGCGATCTCCCGCGCGGTCAGGGCGCCCGACATCATCACGCCCTGCCAGGGGCGCATCCGGCGCAGCGCCGCACGCTGCTCGGCGGAGACGCAGGACACGTACAGACTGTCCCGGCTCACATGGTCCAGCACCTCGGCCGCGTACTCCTCGGTGTCGAACCTTCCCCAGGTGCCGACGAGTTGCCGCCGCACGGAGAGGTCCCGGTGGCCGCGGAACCGGCGCAGTACGCCCAGTGCCTCCGCGGGCGCCTCGGTGCCCAGCACGGACGCGGTGATCGTGACTCCCAGGGCCGCGTCGTCACTGAGCCCCTCCGGCCCCGGCAGCAGTTCCAGCACCAGCGGCCCGGCGTCCGCCAGCATCTTCGCGTCCTCCGCCGTGCGCGGCGGGATCAGTGCCGCGGCTCGGGCCTCCACCTCGGCGCGCACGCCGGGGTCGAGTGCCGCCGCGTGTTCGAGGCAGGCCAGGGCGAGCAGGTCCAGCCGGGCGGTGTTCCGGGCGAGCATGCGCCGTAGCAGCGTCGCCCGTTCCCGCGGCCGGGCGTGGGCCACCGCCAGGCGGATCACATCCTCCCACTGGGTGTCGTCGGCGTGCCCGGCGAGGACGTCGACATGGCCCTCCTCCACCGCGTACCGGCCGCCCAGGTAGTCCTGGAAGGTGCGGTGCACGAAGTCCACGACGCCGTCGGCCGGCTGGCGCAGCAGGCCGCTGCGCAGCAGCAGGAGCCGGAGCACCGTCGGCGCGTCCCCCTGCCCCGCTGCCGCGGCCACGGTCGGCAGGCAGCGTTCGACGATGGACTCGGCCGTCTCGGTGTCCATCTCCGTACGGCCGCTCAGCACCAGGGCGTAGGCGAGGCGCTGGAGCAGCTCCAGCTGGGCCTCCTCGCCCAGCTCCAGGCCGTCCACAGCGGCCATGCCCCGCTCCCGGTCACGGCGGGTCAGCAGCATCGTGAGGGCGGCGTCGTACAACTCCTTGCGGCCGGTGGGGAGGTAGCCGCGCCGTTCGCGGTGGAGGGCGCAGATCAGGCCGCACATCAGGGGGTTGGTGGCCAGGCGGGCCAGGTCGCGCTTGGTGTGCAGGGCGTCGAGCAGCGCCGTCTCGTACTCCGGTGCCCGGGCCGCCTCGTGCCAGCGCCGTACGAAGGTGGTCACCTCGGAGCGGCGCATGGGGGCCAGGGACAGTTCCCGGAAGCCCTCCTCGGCCAGCCAGTCGGGCCGTACGGCGGTGGGACGGGAGGTGAGGAGCCAGCGGTTGCCGGGGAAGGCGCGGATGAGGGACTGGAGCCAGTCGCGGGTGCGGTGGCGGTCGGTGGCCGGGATCTCGTCCAGGCCGTCGATGAGGACCAGGCCGCGGCCCGCCGTCAGGACGCGCTCGGCCCAGCCCTCGGGCGGGGACAGCGGGCAGCCGACGGCCGTGAGGAACACGGCCGGCGCCGGCAGGGCGCCCGCCCGCACGAGGGTGCGCAGGGGGAGGACGTACGGGACGCGGTCGCCCGCCGCGGCGGCCGTCACCGCGAGCCACTGCACCAGCGTCGTCTTGCCGGAGCCCGCGTCGCCGCGCAGCAGCACCCGGTCGTGGCTGCGCATGGCCTCCTCGGCCGACAGCTGGAGCGTGACGGGGGTCCTCGGACCGTCGCCCGGCGAGCGGTCGGGCGAGGGCTCCTCCGTCGCCGTCGCCTCCAGGCTCAGATAGGCGACCTCGAGGGGCCAGCGGTCGGGGGAGTCGCGCAGGTCGATGCCGTAGATGGTGATGTGGTTGTGCCGGTCGGCGACATAGGGCAGGTACCGGCGTTCGAAGGCGAGGTCCAGGGCGCCGGGGCGCGGGGTGCGGGCGATCAGTTCGTCGACCTTGCCGATCAGTTCCCGCTGGCTCCTGGTCTGCTCCACCAGGGTCCGGGCCACGAAGGTGGAGCGGCGGGTGAAGAACTCCAGGATGTGCAGGCAGGCCCACTGGGTCGCCGAGTCGAGGAAGGCCAGGGCGTCGGCGGAGAGGCCGTCCGGGGGCGGGGCGTGGCGGTGCAGCAGCCGGGCGAGTTCCCGGCTGCCGAGCCGGACGGCCTGGACGTCGTCCATGTCCAGGTCGCCCAGGGCGAGCAGCCGGCGGGTCAGGGCGTCGGTGACGGCCGTCTCCTCGCCGGGCGGGAAGGGCCGCTCGCCCGGGGAGGCCAGGGCCTCCTTCACCAGCCGGCCGGCGAGGGTGCGTACCTGCTTCTCGCCCAGGGTGCGCCGTTCGCCCCGGAACGACACCAGCGCCGAGAGCCGCACCGGTCTGTCGACCAGTCCCGCGCCGGGACCGTCCTGTACGAACAGCTTCCTCACCAGCGGGCCGAGCAAGCTGGAGGCCAGCTTGCTGCCCAGTACGGCCGGCTCCATCCGCCACCCCCGTGTGCGTACGACGTACGGAGGGAGCCTAGCCAGCCCATGCGGCGCGCGTTAGGACAACTGGCCGTTGTAGTCAGGCAGCTTGTAGGTCTTCTCGGCGTGGCCGCCGGAGAGGTCCGTGGCGTTGTTGCCGATGTTCGCGATGATCGTGTAGCCGTCGTTCTCGATGTCGGCGCGCTGGGCGGTCTTGTAGGCGGCGACGTCCTTGAAGAGGTCGAACAGGCCGCGCACGCGCAGGCCGGCGACCTGGTAGCCGTCGTGCTCCAGGTTGTACTCGGTCGGCAGGTAGATGATGCCGGGGCGGGCCGTGACGAAGAACAGGGAGACGCCGTGGTCCTGGGCGTACTTGGCCACGTTCAGGACGGGCTTGTTGGCCGGCTGCGGGAAGCTGAAGCCGAAGTCGGTCTCCAGCGTGGTGTTGTCGATGTCGAAGACGATCGCCTGCTTCTCGCCGGGCCCGGCGGCTGCGATCCGGTCCTTCAGGTACGGCAGGGCCTGGTCCATGACGGCCTGGCAGTCCTTCTGCCAGGTGCCGTAGTCGACCTTCGCTGCCGTGCCGGACACCGCGGCGGCCGGCACGGCCTGCGGGGCCTGGGCGGCCTGGGCCGGGGCGGCCAGCGCGGCGAGGGCGGCCACGGAGACAGCGGTCACGGAGATGCTGCGGGCCCAGGGGCGTGTGGTCATCGGTGGGGGTCCTCTCACGTCCGTACGGCGAGCCGCACGTGGCCTGAATGTCAGGGGCATGATCTGTTGCGAGAGTGGCGCGAGGGGAACCGTAGGGTTACTGAACGGTAGGTGGATAGAGGGCTGCGTCACATTTATGGGTGCGCTGGTTTATCGGCCCGGTGATAAGCGGCACAGGCGAAATGTCCGGTACTAACGCGGATAGTGGGATTCGCCGCGTGGACAAAAAGGACATTTATTTCGGAACCCAGCGTGAAACCGCGACGTCGTCCGGCCTGCGCTCTCGGGCCGGAGGGGACTGTCAAGACTTGGGTGGTTTTGCGGTCATCTACTAATAGGTGTCGTAGAAGAGGGGGTTTGTCAGCGGCGGAGTGCTCGGTTTACCAAGGTATTGCCGCTACGGCAGAGCGTTCGATCGGACGCCAGTACGCCGGGTGGTCGACCTGATTCCCGAGTTCACGAGGTCCCGATGATCCGACGCTTCACGTCCCGCTCCACCCGTACGTCCTCGCAGCGCAACCGCGTGGCCGTCCTGGCTGCCGGAATCGGCGCCACGGCCGTGCTGGGGACCGGAGTCGCGAGCGCCGCCACCGCTTCCGCCGCGTCCTGGGTCGACCCGGTGAAGCAGTACACGCTCTCCGCCGGCTTCGCCCAGTCCGGCAGCCACTGGGCCGCCAAGCACAGCGGCCAGGACTTCGCCGTGCCGACCGGCACCGAGGTCGTCGCCGCGCACGGCGGCACCGTCGTCAAGGCCGGCCCCAACGGCGCCGGTGACGGCCCGGCCTACGGCAACGCCATCGTCGTCAAGCACGGCAACGGCACCTACTCGCAGTACGCGCACCTGTCCCGGGTCGACGTCCGCATCGGCCAGGTCGTCGCGACCGGCCAGCACCTCGCCCTCTCGGGCAGCACCGGCAACTCGACCGGCCCGCACCTGCACTTCGAGATCCGTACGACCCCGAACTACGGCTCCGCCATCGACCCGGTCACGTTCCTGCGCGCCAAGGGTGTGACGGTCTGAGCTAGTTCCGGTCCCGGTCGTGCTCGTGCGCCTGGGTGACCAGGTCCAGGGCGACCTCGAGAACGGCTTCGCGCTTCTTCTCGGGGTCGCCTTCCAGGTCCTGCATCACGAACATGCCGGCGTGCAGCGTGAACATCGCGCTGAGCGAGCGCACCTGGTCCACGAGCTGCGCCTCGGGGTTGATGAGGATGGCCCGCAGGCCGCGCATCCGGTCCTTGAAGGTGTCGCCGATGCGCAGTTCCCGTACCGTCGCCTGGTTCTCCTGCATGAAGCGGAAGAGCGGTTCCGCGCCCGCGAGCGCCTGGCTGTAGCGGCAGACGATCTCCCGCTTGGTCTCCAGGGTGTGCGGCTGCTGCCGGCCCCACTCGATCAGGTCCTCGATCGGCTTCGTCAGATCCTCGAAGAGGCTGACGATGATCTCTTCCTTCGTCTTGAAGTGGTAGTACAGGGCTGCCTTGGTGACGTCCAGACGCTCGGCGATCTCCCGCAGGGAGGTCTTCTCATAGCCCTGTTCCGCGAAGAGTTCGAGCGCCACGTCCTGGATGCGCTGGCGGGTGTTGCCGCGGCGCTGCTGCTTGGTGCCGTCCATGGTGACGCCCATCCTCGTACTCCTCGCGCTTCTGCGGAAACTTACTTGACGCCCGGCTAGTAGCGCGTCTACCTTCCCCAGTGTAGTGAGTACTAGCCGGGCGGCAAGTAAGTAAGCGCCGCAGGGGGAATGGGAAGACGATGGCGGACACGGTCAAAAGCAATGTAGAGGGCAAACAGCCCAAAAGTGTGCGAGTGGTGCTGCTTGCACTCATGATCGCGATGATGCTCGCGATGCTCGACAACATGATCGTGGGTACGGCGATGCCCACGATCGTCGGTGATCTGGGCGGCCTCGAACACCTCTCCTGGGTCGTCACCGGCTACACCCTGGCCACCGCGGCCTCCACCCCGATCTGGGGCAAGGTCGGCGACATGTACGGGCGCAAGGGCGCCTTCCTCAGCTCGATCGTGATCTTCCTGATCGGCTCGGCGCTGAGCGGCATGGCCCAGGACATGGGCCAGCTGATCGGGTTCCGGGCCGTACAGGGCCTCGGTGCCGGCGGTCTGATGGTCGGCGTCATGGCGATCATCGGCGACCTCGTGCCGCCCCGCGAGCGCGGCAAGTACCAGGGCATGATGGCCGGCGTCATGGCGCTGGCGATGATCGGCGGCCCGCTGGTCGGCGGCACCATCACCGACAACTGGGGCTGGCGCTGGGCCTTCTACATCAACCTGCCGCTCGGCGCGGTCGCGCTCGCGCTGGTCACCGCCGTGCTGCACCTGCCGAAGAAGCGGGCCAAGGCGGGCATCGACTACCTCGGCGTCGTCCTGCTGACCGTCGGCATCACCTCCATCGTGCTGGTCACCACCTGGGGCGGCACCGAGTACGCCTGGACCTCCGCGCGGATCATGGAGCTGGCCGGCATCGGCGTGGCCTCGCTGATCGGGTTCGTGTTCTGGCAGACCCGGGCCGCCGAGCCGGTGCTGCCGCTGCACATCTTCAAGAGCCGCAACTTCACCCTGATGTCGCTCATCGGCTTCGTCACCGGCTTCGTGATGTTCGGCGCCACGCTGTTCCTGCCGCTGTACCAGCAGGCGGTGCAGGGTGCCTCGGCGACCAACTCCGGCCTGCTGCTCCTGCCGATGCTCGGCGCGATGCTGGTGACCTCGATGGTCGCCGGGCGGGTCACCACCAACAGCGGGCGCTACAAGGTCTTCCCGATCGCCGGCGGCGCGCTGATGATCGTCGGCCTGTACCTGCTGTCGACGATGGACACCAGCACCACCCGGCTGACGTCCGGCATCTACATGGCCGTGGTCGGCGCCGGCATGGGCTGCCTGATGCAGATCACCATGCTGGTCGCGCAGAACAGCGTGCAGATGAAGGACATGGGCGTGGCGTCCTCGTCCGCCACCCTGTTCCGTACGCTCGGCTCCTCCTTCGGCGTGGCCATCATGGGCGCGCTGTTCAACCACCGGGTGCAGGACGTCATGTCCGAGCGGGCCGGCGCGCTGGGCTCGAAGATCACCGAGAAGTCGGCGCAGCTGGACGCGGCGAGCCTGGCGAAGCTGCCGGCGGCGGCCCGCGAGGCCTACCAGCACGCGGTGTCCCAGGGCACGCACTCCGCGTTCCTGCTCGGCGCCGGCATCGCGGTGCTGGTGCTGATCGCGTCGCTGTTCGTGAAGGAAGTGCCGCTGAAGGGCGGTCCCCAGCAGGCTCCGGCCGACGGTGCGGACGGTGCCGGCGCGGCGCCGGCGGCCATGGTCGAGGCCGTCTGACCCTTCCCCGCGACCCGAAGGCCCCGGTGCGTGTCCGCCGCCGGGGCCTTCGTGCGTTCCCGCCGCCCCGGCCCCGGACGGGAGTGCAGTTCCTCCAGGAGCCGCAGGAGCCGCCGTACGGGGAGCCCGCCGCGCCGCCGGATCCGGGGGCGCCGCCCCGCGCTCGGGCCCCGGCCCGGACGGACCGAGCGAGTGGGGCACCCGCCCCGCGCGGATCAGTCGGTGAGCTGCCGGCCGCTTCCGGACTGCGGCAGCATCGGATAGCTGCCGGTGTTGGTCGGGGCGTGCTCCGGCAGCCACAGCACGGCCACCGCGCCGTCCGTCGGGATGTCCTTCGTGCGTTCCCGCCGCCCCGCGCCCCGGTCCCGACGCCGGACGGGAGCGGAGCTCCTCCGGGAGCCGCAGGAGCCGCCGTACGGGGAGCCCGCCGCGCCGCCGGATCCGGGAGCGCCGCCCCGCGCTCGGGCCCCGGCCCGGGCGGAGCGAACGAGTGGGGCACCCGCCCCGCGCGGATCAGTCGGCGAGCTGCCGGCCGCTCCCGGACTGCGGCAGCATCGGATAGCTGCCGGTGTTGGTCGGGGCGTGTTCCGGCAGCCACAGCACGGCCACCGCGCCCTCCGCCGGGATGTGGTCGGGTGCGCCCGCCGGCCGTACGTTGCGGAACGTCAGCCGGGCGCCGAGCACCCGGGCCTGGCCCGCCGCGATGGTCAGGCCCAGCCCGTGGCCCGTACCGGCGCGGTCCATGCTGCCGGTGCGGAAGCGGCTCGGCCCCTCGGCGAGCAGCGCCTCCGGGAAGCCGGGACCGTGGTCGCGGACCCGGATGACCCGGCCCTCCACGGTGACCTCGATCGGCGGCTTGCCGTGCCGGGCGGCGTTGGCCAGCAGGTTGAACAGCACCCGCTCCAGCCGCCGCGGGTCGGTGGTGACCTCCGACTCGTGCACCACGTGCACGGTGATCTCCGGATCCTTGGCCGCCACCCGGCGCACGACGAACTCGCCGAGCAGGATGTCCTGCAGCTCGGCCCGTTCCGAGGCGCTGTCGAGGCGGGCCACCTCCAGGACGTCCTCGACGAGGGTGCGCATCGCCTTCGCCCGGTCCAGGACCAGCTCCGTGGGCCGGCCCGGCGGCAGCAGCTCGGCGGCCGTCAGCAGACCCGTCACCGGGGTGCGCAGCTCGTGCGCGATGTCGGCGGTGACCCGGCGCTCGGCCTCCAGACGCTGCCGCAGCGCGTCCCCCATGGCGTCCACCGCGCGCGCGAGATCGTCGGTCTCGTCCCGTACGACCCCGCCGATGGCCTCCCGCACCCGGACGTCGGTCTCGCCCTTGGCGACCTGGTTCGCGGCGGCCGCCGCCTTGCGCAGCCGCCGGGACAGCTGCCCGCCGATCAGCACGCCGAGCGCGCTGCCGCCGAGCACGACCGCGACGGAACCGATGACCAGCGCCTGGTCGAGGTCCTTCAGCACATCGGTGGAACGGTCCGGCATATGGCTGTGCAGGGACAGCACCCGACCGTCCTTGGTCGGCACCGCGGCCCAGATGTCCGGCACCCCGTCGTTGTCGGTGACATCGCTGGCCTTGCGGCCCTGCTCGGCCTTCTCGCGCAGCGCGGCCGGCAGCTCGGGGTCGTCGATCTTGATGTTGGGAAAGTTCGGCCGCCGGCTCAGCTCGTAGTTGCGCTGGGCGACCTGGACACGCTGATTGGCCAGGTCGCGCGCGTTGTCGAGCATCGAGACCCGGGCCGCGTTGTGCACGACCAGGCTCAGCGCGATCGCCACGAGCCCGGCCACCAGCGCGATCGCCGCGCTGAGCTTCCATCTGAGACCGGTGTGCAGGCCCGCGCGCTCCATACGCCGGACCGGATACCGGAGAATCCCCCGCATGCCGCCGCTCCCCGCTCAGGCCTTCAGCTTGTAACCGAAGCCGCGGACGGTCTCGATCCGGTCCTGGCCGATCTTCTGGCGCAGCCGCTGCACATGGACGTCGACGACCCGGGTGTCCCCGCCCCAGCCGTAGTCCCAGACGCGCTCCAGCAGCTTGTCGCGGGAGAGCACGGTGCCCGGCGCCGAGGAGAACTCCAGCAGCAGCCGCATCTCGGTCGGGGTGAGCGCGACCGGCTGTCCGGCCCGGCGCACCTCCATGCCCTCGGTGTCGATCTCCAGGTCCCCGAAGGCGAGCGCGCCGCCGGTCACCGGGTCCGCGTCGGCCCGGGCCTGGGAGCTGCCGCCCGCGTGCCCGAAGCGGCGCAGCACGGCCCGGATCCGCGCGACCAGCACGGCGCCGTCGAACGGCTTGGTCACGTAGTCGTCGGCGCCCGCCTCCAGGCCGAGGACGACATCGATGGAGTCGGCGCGCGCCGACAGCATGATCACCGGCACGGTCGACTCGTCCCGGATGCGGCGGCACAGACTGACCCCGTCCAGGCCGGGCACCATGACGTCCAGCAGGGCGATGTCGGGGCGGTCGGCCCGGAACGCCTCAAGGCCCGAGAGGCCGTCCGGCATGGCGGTGACCGCGAAACCGTCCCGCTCCAGGGCGAGCTGGGTGGCCTCGCGGATGACGTCGTCGTCCTCGACGAACAGGACGTGGGTCTGGTCTGCCATCCCGGTGCTCTCAGTCCTCAGGGTGTGGGGGGCGGGTGGGGGGTCAGTTCTCCGGGGCGGACACCGTGTCGCCGCCGGCCTTGCTGTAGTCGGTCTCGTGGCTGTTGACCCGGGCGAACCGGCCCGCCTTCCAGCTGTACGTGATCACGGTCTCCCGGGACGGGTTCGATACCGGGTCGTCCGTCTCGTACACCTGCTTGGTCACGGTCAGGTCGGTGCCGTCGATCTCCGCGTAGACCGGCGACTCCTCGGCCTTGAACACATTCTTGTACGTGCCGTCCACGTCCCGGTACACATAGGTGCCGAGCCCGATCCAGTCGCCGCAGGTCACGATGTTGACGACGACGTCATTGACGGATCCGCCGGTCAGATCGCCGTACGTGACGTCGACGGGGTAGTCGTCGTCCTCGCTGCACGGCTTCAGCTCCCGCTTCAGGGTCGGGGACACCGCGGGGTCCTTCTTGAGCAGCGAGACCGCGTCCACCCGCCGGTAGGCGGTGGACGGGGTCGGGGAGGGGGAAGGGGCCGCTCCCGCGACCGCCGACGCGTGGGCCGGGCCCTCGTCGCGGGCGCCGGTGCCCCCCGTGCCGCAGGCCGCGACGAAAAGGGCGATGGCGGCGAGCACGGCCCCCACCGTGATCACCGCCCGGGAACTGCCGCGGACCCGATCGGGTCCGGCACCGGTCAGGCCGCGCAACGCTCCCGCTCCTCACGCTCCAGCGCGCGTGCGTCCAGATCGCGGGCCTCCAGCTCCTCACGGAGCCGGGCGAGCGCCCGGTGCAGCGTGCTCTTGACCGTACCGGCCGACATGCCGAGGGCAGCGGCCGTCTCCTCTGTGGACATCTGCTCCCAGTGTCGCAGCACCACGACACTGCGCTGCTTCGGTGCGAGCACCTTCATGACGTCCATCAGCAGGGCCCGGTCGGCGTGCTGCTCGGTGGAGTCGTCCACGCAGGCGTCCGGCAGCTGCTCGGTCGGGACTTCCTCCAGCTTGCGCGCCCGCCACCACTCGGTACGGGTGTTGATCATGACACGGCGCAGATAGGCGTCGGCCAGCCGCTTGTCGGCGATGCCCTCCCAGCGGCCGTACGTGCGCACCAGCGCCGTCTGCAGCAGGTCCTGGGCGTCGACCGGGTCCGGCACCAGCCGGCGGGCGCTGCGCAGCAGCGCGTCCTGCCGGGTGCGGACGTACTCCTCGAATTCGAGCACCTCGCCCTGCGCCATGATCAACCGCCTCCATTCCCCGTTGCCCTCCGGCGCCTGCCGGAAGTCCCGCTGTCCCCGCGCCCGGTGGTCCGCCGGGCACGAGGAAGAAGTTACGGAGCGGTTGTCACGGCGCTGTCCGATCCAGCCTGCGGCTAGCAATCGGCTATCCGTCGGTTGTGTAACGGGCCAGGGAATGGGGTAGTGAGCTAGGCCGCTATGTCCCTTTATGAGGGCCTTTGTCGGTCGGATGGGCGGGTAACGGAGCCGTCGTAACGGTGACTTGGCTGTCCGTCAGCTCAGCGGCAGCCGGTACAGGGCGCCCGGCAGCGGCTCCACCAGGCCGTCCGAGACCAGCCCGTCGAGCGCGCGGGCCCGCTGCACCGGCTCGTGCCACACCCGGTCGAGCACCGTCTGCGGCACCGGGGTGTGCGCCTCCCGCAGCACGGCCAGCAGCTTGCCGCGCACCTGCCGGTCCGTCCCGGCGTACGTCTGCCCCCGGCGCGGCGGCCCCGCGTGCTCCGGCTTGCCGGCCAGCCGCCAGGCGCACTGCGCGGCGATCGGGCACCGCGCGCACTCCTCGTTCTTCGCCGTGCACACCAGCGCGCCCAGCTCCATGGAGGCGGCGGCCCAGCGGGCGGCCGTGCTCTCCTCCTGCGGGAGCAGCTCGCGGGCCAGCCGCCGCTCGGCGGCCGTGGTCGCGTTCGGCGGGTACTGCACGCCCGTCACCGCCCGTGCGAAGACCCGGCGCACATTGGTGTCCAGCACCGCGTGCCGCTGCCCGTACGCGAACGAGGCCACGGCGGCGGCCGTGTACTCGCCGATGCCGGGCAGTGCCAGCAGGTGCGCGTGGTCCGTCGGCACGTCCCCGCCGTGCCGTTCCGTTATGGCGACGGCGGCGCCGTGCAGGCGCAGGGCGCGGCGCGGATAGCCGAGCCGGCCCCAGGCGCGCACCGCCTCGCCGGGCGCGTCCTTGGCGAGGTCGGCGGGGCGCGGCCAGCGGGCCAGCCACTCCTCGTAGACGGGCAGCACCCGGCTGACCGGGGTCTGCTGGAGCATGAACTCGCTGACCATCACGCCCCACGGGCCCGCCTCCGGGCGGCGCCAGGGGAGGTCGCGGGCATGGGCGTCGAACCAGGCGATCACGGGGGCGTGGAGCATCTCAGTCATGGCCTTTCCGATCCTGCCATGGGATGGCGGGCAGAGCGTGTGATCACACCATCACCCAGCGTGGCGGAATGCGAAGAACCGTGCCGTCGTGGCCAGTTACCGGGATGATGATCCGGAAAAGTTGGCGCGGGCGCGGCGGGTGGCGCAAGCGAGCGCGCCGATCTCTCGTACAGTTTGGGCCGTGGGATCTCTGCGCAATCCGGTCGGGCCGCTTCCCTCCTCCATCTACTGGCGTAGGAGGGTGGTCATGCTGTCCCTGCTCGCTGTGCTGGCGCTGGTGGTCGCCTTGATCGTCACCGCCGGCGGCGGGGGCGGCAAGAAGAACAGCGACGCGTCCGACGGCAAGAACCCCACGCACACCATCACCCCTGGGCCGTCCCCGTCCGGCTCCGCCATCAGCCAACACCCGGGCGGGCGCGACGAGTCGGGCGGCTCGGACTCCGGCGGCTCCGGCTCCGGCGGGGGCGACGGCTCGGCGGGCTCGGCCGGCGGCTCCTCCGGCTCCTCCGGCTCCGGCGGCGGCCCGGGCGCCGCGTCCGGCTCCGGCGCCGTCGGTACGGGCGACGCGCTCCCGGCGTCCTCGGCATTGCCCGACTGCACGGCCGGCGCGGTGGCGTTGAGCCTGCGCAGCGCGCACAACTCCTTCTCGCCGGACCAGACGCCGACGTTCGAACTCACCGCGAGGAACAGCTCCTCGGCCGACTGCAAGGTCGATCTCGGGCCGAAGAACGTGGTGTTGACGGTCACGCCGGCGGACGGGGACGACGCGTACTGGTCCTCGGCCGACTGCCCCAAGAGCGCGGGCCGCCTGGTGTTCAAGGTGCCGGCCGGCCAGAGCATCACGTACAGCGTGAAGTGGGACCGGAAGCCGAGCGCGCCGCAGTGCGCGACGCCCCCCGCGGGCAAGGCGAAGCCGGACACCTACCTGCTGGAGGCCAAGGCGCCCGGGTACGGGAAGATGCAGGCGTCGTTCGTCCTGGCGGCCGACTGAGGACGCCGCGCGTCCCGCACCGGCCACGACTCAGACGTACCGCTCCAGGATCGAGGACTCGGCCAGGCGCGACAGTCCTTCCCGTACGCTCCTCGCCCGGGCCTCGCCCACGCCGTCCACGGTCTGCAGGTCGTCCACGCTGGCGGCGAGCAGCTTCTGCAGGCCGCCGAAGTGCTCCACCAGACGGTCGATGATCGCGCCCGGCAGCCGCGGCACCTTCGCCAGCAGCCGGAAGCCGCGCGGGGACACCGCGGAGTCCAGAGTCTCGGGCGAGCCGGTGTACCCCAGCGCCCGCGCCACCGTGCCGAGTTCGAGCAGCTCCGCGTGGCTCAGGGCGTCCAGCTCGGCCAGCGCCTCGTCGACCGTGCGGGACCGCTTGGCCGTCGGCTCGGGGACGTAGTCCCGGACGACCAGCTCGCGGTCGGGCTCGACCCCGGCGATCAGTTCCTCCAGCTGGAGGGCGAGAAGACGGCCGTCGGTGCCCAGCTCGACCACGTATTCGGCGATTTCGGTGGCGATGCGGCGCACCATCTCCAGTCGCTGCGCGACCGCCGAGACGTCCCGGACGGTCACCAGGTCCTCGATCTCCAGCGCCGACAGCGTGCCCGCGACCTCGTCGAGACGCAGCTTGTACCGCTCCAGGGTGGCCAGGGCCTGGTTCGCGCGGGAGAGGATCGCCGCGGAGTCCTCGAGGACGCGGCGCTGACCGTCGACGTACAGGGCGATCAGGCGCATCGACTGGGAGACGGAGACGACCGGGAAGCCGACCTGCTTGCTGACCCGGTCCGCCGTGCGGTGCCGGGTGCCGGTCTCCTCCGTGGGGATCGTCGGGTCCGGGACCAGCTGGACACCCGCGCGCAGGATCTTCGACAGGTCCGACGACAGCACGATGCCGCCGTCCAGCTTGCACAGCTCCCGCAGCCGGGTCGCGGTGAACTCGACGTCCAGCACGAAACCGCCCGTGCACATCGCCTCGACCGTCTTGTCGGAGCCGAGCACGATCAGGCCGCCGGTGTTGCCGCGGAGAATCCGCTCCAGGCCGTCGCGCAGGCCCGTTCCCGGAGCCACGGCGCTCAGCGAGGCGCGCATCAGGCCATCGGTACCGGCACTCCCACCGGACTTTCCGGGAGCTGCTGCCCGGTCGTTGGCTGCCACTGCACTCCTCCGGTCGCAGGTTCTGACGCGCTCCTGTCGCGCACTCTGTTCGTACGGACGGGCGAGACCTGGGCAAAGTCTACCGGCGCTCCTCCGCCTCCCGTGGGGCCTCTCGGCGACGGGAGCGCGGCAGGACCCGGAGGGCTTCCCCCATGTCGGCGACTTCCAGGACCTTCATGCCGGGCGGCACCTTCCCGGGATCGGCCGGTACGAGCGCGTGGGTGAAGCCCAGCCGATGCGCCTCGGAGAGCCTGCGCTGCACGCCCGTGACCCGTCTGACCTCGCCCGCGAGCCCCACCTCGCCGATTGCCACCAGGTTCTTCGGCAGCGGGGTGTCGCTGGCGGCGGAGGCGAGGGCGAGCGCGATGGCGAGGTCGGCGGCCGGCTCCGACAGCTTCACGCCGCCGACCGTCGCGGAGTAGATGTCCCGCTTGCCCAGCGCGCTGATCCGGCCGCGCTGCTCCAGCACCGCCAGCATCATCGACACCCGCGAGGTCTCCAGACCGGACGTCGTACGGCGCGGGGAGGGGATCTGGGAGTCGACGGTCAGCGCCTGCACCTCGGCCACCAGCGGGCGGCGGCCCTCCAGGGTGACGGTCAGGCAGGTGCCCGGGACCGGCTCGGCCCGGCGGGTCAGGAACAGGCCGCTGGGGTCGGCGAGGCCGATGATGCCCTCGTCGTGCAGCTCGAAGCAGCCGACCTCGTCCGTCGCCCCGTACCGGTTCTTCACGCCGCGCACCAGGCGCAGGCGCGCGTGCCGGTCGCCCTCGAAGTGCAGGACGACGTCGACCAGGTGTTCCAGCAGACGGGGGCCGGCGATGGCGCCGTCCTTGGTGACATGGCCGACCAGGAGCGTGGACATCCCGCGCTCCTTGGAGGCGCGGATCAGGGCGCCGGCGACCTCGCGGACCTGGGCCATGCCGCCGGGCGCCCCGTCGATCTCCGGGGAGGCCACCGTCTGCACCGAGTCGAGGATCAGCAGGGACGGCTTGACCTCGTCCAGATGCCCGAGGACGGCGGACAGGTCGGTCTCGGCGGCCAGGTACAGATCGTCGTCCAGGGCGCCGATGCGGTCGGCGCGCAGCCGCACCTGGCTCGCCGACTCCTCGCCGGTGACATAGAGGGTGCGGTGCTCGGCGCTCGCCGACTTGGCGGCGACGTCCAGCAGCAGGGTGGACTTGCCGACGCCCGGCTCGCCCGCGAGCAGGACGACCGCGCCGGGCACCAGACCGCCGCCGAGCACCCGGTCCAGCTCGGGCACGCCGGTCGAGCGGGCGGTGGCCTGCCGGCCGTCGACCTGGCCGATGGGCAGCGCGGAGGAGGTCACCCGGCCCGGTGCCGTGGTGCGGACCGCGGGTGCGCCGTACTCCTCGACCGTGCCCCAGGCCTGGCACTCGGGGCAGCGGCCGAGCCACTTGGCCGTCTGCCAGCCGCACTCGGTGCAGCGGTAGGACGGGCGGTCCTTGGTGGTCTTGGTACGGGCAGCCATGCGGAAACCGTAGCCCGCGGCACTGACAACGACGCCGGGGGCCGCGTGTGGGTGGACCGTTCTCGGCCACCACCCGCCAGGATCCAGCCGCGGAATAAAGGGTTCCTGTCCCCTTATGAGGGATCGTTTCACCCGTACGGATTAAAAGTGCTCAAGGTTCCAGAACGGGCACTCCGCCGCCGCCTACGGTCGCACGGGTGATGAGCAGCAGTCCGGAGACCACGACCCGCACCACAGGCGCGCACCGGGCACGTCGCGAGGCGCGTGACCGCACCGCCGCGCGCACCCTCGCCCAGCGTCCGCCGGCCCGCTACGAGCCGTACCTGGACGGTCTGTTCACCTACTGTCTGTCGGTGCTGTGCGACCACGACGCGGCCACCGCCGCCCTCGGCGACGTCGTCGCCCTGGCCGAGCGGCGCGGCAACCGGGGCCCCGAGGCCCCGGGCGACCGCCGCGCCTGGCTGTACGCACTGGCCCGCTGGGCGTGCCTGCGCAAGCTGGCCGAGGCCAGGCAGAAACGTCAGGGCACGCACGCGGCGGGGCGCTCCGGAACCGGGCGGGGCGCCGGTGCGGGGGCCGTGAAGTGGCCGGGCGCCGCGACGGCGGCGGGGCCCGGCAAGGGGACGGTGACGGGAGCCGCCCCGATGGGGGGACCCGTGCCGATGGGGGCACCCGCGCCGGTGGCGGGAGTCGGCGAGGGCCGCGGGAAAGCGGTCCCGGATCCGCCCGTCGCCCCGGAGACCCAGGAGCGGCGGCGCCGCGAACTCGCCCTGCTGGCCTGGCCCGAAGCGGCCGGCACCACCCCCGAGCAGCGCGAGGCGCTGGAGCTGGCCGTCCGGCACCACCTCACCGCCCACGAGGTCGCCTCCGTCCTCGGCATGGAGCCCGCCGCCACGCGCGAGCTGCTCGCCTCCGCCGCCTGCGAGGTCGAGCGCACCCGCGCGGCCCTCGCCGTGGTCGAGACGGGCGGCTGCCCGAGCGTGGCCCACCTCACCGGCGACAGCCGGATGGTCCTCAGCACGGCCCTGCGCCGCGAGCTGGTCCGGCACGTCGACGACTGCCCGCGCTGCCGCCGCACCGCCGAGCGCGCCGCCCCCGGCCACTGGCCCGGGGCCACGGTCACCCCCGCCGAGCTGCCCGTCGTCGCGGCCCCGCGCGCGGCCCTGCACATGGCACTGGCGCACCACTCGCGCGCGCGGGGCGCGACGCTGCCCCGCTTCGACCGGCGCGGCTTCCCGATGGACCCCAAGGACCGCGCGGCCCGCCGCGACCGGCTCCGCGCGCGTGCCGTCACGACGACGGTCGTCGCCACGGTCGTCGCCGCGCCCGTCCTCGCCCTCTGGGCCGCCTACCGGGGCGGACCGGGCGGCGACGGCGGCGGCCCCGCCGCGACCGCCCCCGAGGCACAGGGCCCCGACGTGCTCGGCAGCGACACGGCGGGCGGCTACGAGAACGCGGGCAACGCCAGAGTGAAGCCGGGCGCCCGCGCCGGGAAGGACGGCAAGGCGGACGTCTCCGTGGAGGTCGTCAGCGTCGGCGGAGCGGGCGGGCAGGGCGCCGGCCGGCTGTCCGTCGTCGCCGCCAACGACGGCGACACGACCCTGATCACCCTCGCGGCCTCCGGCGGCTCCGAGGTCCGCTGGTCGGTGTCCACGTCGGCCGGCTGGCTCTACTTCAGCCAGTCCTCGGGAACCCTGCGGCCCGGCGGGACGTTGACGATCAAGGTGTACGTCGACCATCTGCGCGAGCCGTCCGGCCCCTGGCACGCGCGGGTGGCGGTGGCCCCGGCGGGCTCGGTGGTCTCCATCGTGGGCTACGGCACGGCACCGAGCCGCCCGACCCCGCGCCCCCCGTCCACCGACCCGGGCACTCCGGCCCCGCCCAGCACACCCCCCGCCGAGCCCCCCACCAGCTCGTCTCCGCCGCCCACGGACCCGACCCCCACGCCGACGACCCCGCCCCCGTCCGACCCTTCGACTCCGACCCCGACTCCCACCCCGACGGACAGCGGGACCCCGAGCCCGTCGGGCACCTAGGGGCGGCCCTTACCCGGCCCCGCCCCCGGGCTCCCTGGCGCCCAGGGCCTGAGGGGGCGCTGGTGGGCGTGCCAAGGGCGGGGGTGATCCGTCTGTTGCGGGTGGCTGGGGGGCTTGCTCAGCGGAGCCGGTCCGGGGGCCGGATGCCCGGGATGCCGGGCATCCCCCGGCCTGCCGGGGTTCCCCGGCGCTCTCCCGGGGCGCCGCCCGGATGTCCCTGGGGCACGGGTGCCGGAGCCGGAGCCCGGAATGCCCATGCCGGGCGGAGCCGGAGCCGGGAATGCCTATGCCGGGCGGAGCCGATCCCGCCGGGACATCCAGGGTCCCTCCCCGGGTGCCGTCGGTGCGGTCCTGCGGGCTCGGTCCGCCCTGGGCCGCTACCGGTCCACCACCGGGCCGCCACCGGCCCCGCGACCCGCGTCGGCGCGGCCCCGCCCAGGACACCGCCGCCGTCTGCTCGCCGTCGGCCGGGCTCCGCCGTCGGCCGGGCTCCGGCGTCGACCGTGGCCCCGTGTCGGCCGGGCTCCGGCGTCGACCGTGGCCCCGTGTCGGCCGGGCTCCGGCGTCGACCGTGGCCCCGTGTCGGCCGGGCTCCGGCGTCGACCGTGGC